>CAVWBK010000006.1:0-151257 GCA_963753245.1 uncultured Solirubrobacterales bacterium | reverse complement strand
GAGGCCGCGGTGTTGCGCAGAGGAAGCGCCGAGCAAGTACGCGAAGTTTTTTTGGGCAATGGCATCGAGATCGTCGACCTTCCCCTGGATGAGATCGAGACGATCGACTACGAGGAAGACGCGGACCCCAACGAGCTCGGACTTGTCGTCGCGCGCAGCGCGAGGTGGCTCAAGGACGGCCGCATCGCGGTTCTCCTCGCCGACGAGGAGACCCTCCCCACCCCGAATCCCTCTCGTGGGCAGAAACCCGAGTCGAGCTCGACGAAAACTGCATCACCCTGGAGATCCGGTCGACGAGAGTCCAGTCGTGCCCTTGGTGGTGCGGGTCGTCGACGAGGCGGGGGAGGCGCTGACCAACGCCGTGGCCGTCGACGACCCAGTGGCACTCGAGGAGACGTTGCTGGGAACAAAGGTGAAGCAGAACACTCGCCCCTCGGAGCTCGAAGGCCTGGAGGAAGCGCCGCTGATCCAGATTGCGCTCTGGGCCCACGACAAGTTCATCTTCGACCTCGCCGAAACCAGCGCCTTCAAGACGGGCCCAGGATACCTAGCGGGAGAAGAGGCGGAGGCCGAGGATTCGAGCGACTTCTGGGAACGCTACGCGCGGGAAGAACTCCAGCTCGACCCGCGCAGCCAGTCCTACGTGCCTTTGACACCGGGGGGTGAGGGCACCGGCCCAGTCGACGAGCTGATGCGGGAGCTGCAGATCATGCTCGACGCTGCTCCCGCGACCCCCAACCCGACATTGCGACTCGTAGTTGGCGCGGAGGGCGACCTCGACGGGGAGCCAGGCACCGGCACCCCGTGGTCGATGGACGCCAGGCACCGCCGCCGCGCCTACAACCTCTTCTTCAAGTGGTGCGCCGCCGTCGCGGACCCGCGCCACACGCTGTCTCCCCCACCGCGCCCGCGACCAATTACGAAACGCTCCTCGGCTTTTAGTGTTCGCCGCTTGGGTCAACGACGCGCTCGAGGTCAAGCAGCTGCGGAGCCTCCTGAAGACGCTGCTGACTTCCTTCGTCGGGACAGAACCGGGCACTGGCTTTTTTGGCCGGATCGACGAGCAGGCACTCTCCGAGGCGCTGGCACAACTCCACCCCTTCTCACTGGAATTGGGCGCCGGCCTGACGGCGGCCGCGATGAGTAGCGGCTGGCGCACCGAAATTTACGAGTGGCAGCCGGTGCTCCGACGTGCAATCGAGATGGACGTGATCCTCGTGGGCGACTGGAGCGTCAGGGTCCTGGAGCGCCTGCGAGGGAAAGGGTTGGCTCCCGCCGACATCTCCGAACTCTTTGACGATCGGATCGCCTACGTTGACGACGAGACGTGGTGCGAGCGCTTGGCAAAAGAGTTGGAGCTCGGGCGCATTTCGATGGACCTCCACCGCAGAGCGAAAGTCCGGTCGGCGGTGATGGTCGAGGGGGCGGGAGATCCGCTGACCGATGTCAGGTTGCTGAGCGTGGCCCGCCGCTTCCTCGATTTCAAAAAGGTCCCCGCCGTTGCCGTAATTCCTGACGAGGGGACGATCCTGATTCTGGAGCCGGAGAAATCAGCCCGGGCGATGGTCGCCCACCGGCTTGCCGGCTCCTCCGGAAAACCGGTGAGCATCGATCGGCTGCGCGAGATCGAGGAGCAAGGTGGCACTTGGGCAGACCTCATCGGATCCGCCGAATCTGAGGCTGCCTAGCCCGAGTATGTGAGGACAACTCGCCTAGTCCAAGCGCACGCCCGCTGAAGTGGCTAGCCACTCCTCCTGCTCCGATTCCGGGGCGGAGACAGGTTCGTTCTGTTCGTGGGTGAGAAAAATGGAATCCACGGAGCCGCGTCGCAGTCGAAGTCGCACGAGCGAGGACCTTGATTTGCTCTCGACAGGCAAGATCTGGGTCGGCGCCGGATAGTTGATCTCATGATCGACCTCGCCCCACACCTCCTCCATTAGGGTGCGAACCTGAATCTCACATGTGACTGTGGTGCGAGAAGCAGACCCAATGACATAGTGGACGCTTGTGTACATCGTCGGACTGTCCTGAGTATTGATGCCACATGCTGCAAAGAACTCTCGGGACTTGTCCACCCACGTCCGCGCAAATGGACCCTCTCTCAGTTCATATTGCTGCTCGGCGAAGATCTCCCTCAGGACATGATCTATATCGCGAATCTGTCGAGTATGCAGGTGAAGAATACGAACGCCAGCTAAATCGTTAATTGTTTCCAGCATGTTCTCGGGCGTTACATCGAAAGGCAACCCCTCCGCCTTGCACTTACTCTTTTTGCGAAGCAGCTTTTCCTTAAGATGCTCTCGATCCTTTATGCGGCTCCTAATTGAGTGGATGTGAGCTTCAAGTGCGCTGGAGGTCCCCAGTGCCGTGACGAGCTGTGCACGAAAAAGCCTGATTTGCTCGATGTGCTTATCGAAAGCTCCCAATAGCTCCTCAACTTCGCTCTCCGACATTGCACCCGTCACTTGTTCGCGTTTCTTGCCCTAATGCCCTCGAATAGCTTCCGCGATTGAGGAAAGAGCTCCCTCAGCGGCAGCCCGCTGCTCAGGCGAACCTGCCGAAGACGTTGAAAAGCGGCCTGCCTTCGGCGCTGCGAGGCCGGGACGAGACTTCCAAAGTTCTTTACCTCTCCCAACTTGGCAGCGCCCCGTGAACCAACGAGATCGGTCAATCTCGCGCAAGAGAGAGACAATTTGCGCCCGCACTTCCTTGTCCATTTGCGCCACAAAGTGAGAGGGCTCCTGCGCGATGTCTCCGCCGTAGGTTCGAAAACCCTGCGGGATGTACCCGAGAAACTCGGGTTTCCCGGGGAGGAGCTCGGTGTTCCCCGGTGCGAGGTCGCCGATTGTTTCCCAGCTGGATATCCAATCCACCAGAGTGCGCCCTAGGGTTTTTAACGCACGCAGTGAAAACAAGTCACACGCCATTGGAACGATGAATTCGTTGCAGTCAAGAAGCAGCGCGCGATTTAGGGGACCAATGTTCGGACCGGAGTCATATAAAACGAAATCAAACTCGTATGCGGCACATAGCTCTCCAACGAGCTCACTGATCGCTGTTGTTCCGCGGAAGCCACGAGGCTTTCGCTGTAGACATAGAGCCCAGAAGTCATTGAGATCGCCCTCAAATTCGGACAGCCGAATATCTCCGGGAACCAGGAATAGTCCATCGACTCCTACCTCGATCGGGCGAACTACTTTGATCGATCCAAGGGCTTCCGAGATTGGCTTAACCGCCGACCAAATCGTGGCTCCATCCGACTCATCCGAGCGATCGAGCAGATCATCTACGACCTCAGTCTCGACTAGGTAAGAAGTCAGATTGCACTGAGGGTCCGAGTCGACCAGCAAGACTCGGTGTCCCCGGCCGGCAAGGGTGGCGCCAACGTTCATCGTGAGCGTAGTCTTCCCGACGCCCCCCTTGGGATTGAAGATTGCGAGCCGACGCGCAGCGCTTCGATCGTTCACGCAGAAGATTTTGTCTTGCGTGCCGCTTTTCCTCGCCGTGTCCTCCGGCGGGGTGCGCTAAGGCTCATTGCTTTACGCGCCTCCTCTCTATCGGGAAGCGCTGCAACAAATCGCTCGCCGGCCGCACTAAGTTGACGCTGACCTTTTGTGGAAGGCACTAGATACCCCTGCTTCACCGCGTTGTTGGCGCTGCTGGCTGCGTTCGAAAACTTTGGCTGGGCTGCCTCCGTATTAAGTTTGCTCAGATCCAGAGTCTTAAAATGCGGAGTATCTCGATAGTGGGTCAAGTAAAAGGCTAGGGTTGCGATCCGCTCTACGTCGGTCCGTGGCTGCTTTTCCAAGAGAAACTCCTTGGGCGAAAGAGCGCTATCGGCCGAGAACGAAGGATATGCGGGCGTAGCGTCGCTCTTGTCTCCGGAGGAAGTGACACGTCGGGGGGAGCCACCACTAGGACGGAGTTCGAGAAAGGTGGCGGCGGCGTCAAAGATCCGCTGGCGGGCGTCCGTGCCGTCGACTCGGTTCAGCGCGGCGATCACCTCCTGGAGCGCTGAAAACTCGGCATTGGGTGTGTCAGACGGGGCGGCCAAGGCGGTCTCGCAATGATTGAAAGGGCAGGGTGGTAGGCAAGTATATCAAACTACCTTTTTGCCTTGAGGTTTCTCCATGAGCCTTCCGGCCTCCCAATGATCGCGGATGTAGACCTCCGCCTCGCGCTCGTTGAGATCGCGGGTGCTGTTATTCATCCGCACCCAAAACGGTCCTCGTCGTCGCTCATTCGCGCGATCACCGGCGTGACGATGCCGCGATATCAATACGACAGATGATGTGCCCCTCGACCTCATCAACCCGAGCTCGGGTACGATCACAGCGGTTTGGTAAGGGCGTTGATCAGGTGCGTCGTTAGCCAATTGACGAAGCCGTCTGCATTGCTCGGCTTGACGAGGGGCAGGTCGTCGCCGAGACCAATCGGGCTCGCGTCATCGCACGCCGATGAACAGGGTTCCGCCGTCAGTGTTCAGAAAGCCGGCGATCGGTCTTCACGACGGCGTCCTCGATGCGCTTGTCCTTGCGCTCCTCCCCAGGTTCCAGCGCGCGGTCGACTTGAACTCGACGTCGAATGTCTCGTCGCCGGCGATCAGTTCCTCGCTCGGAACTGCGAAGAACGCTCCCTTACCCGCGAGCTGTTCCGCGACCATCTCGGCGAAGCCGAATCCGCCTTGATCCTCGCCAGACCTCCTCGGTGATCGTCGTCGACATCGATCCACTGGCGATAGCGACGCTCGCGATGGCTCGGCCACGCCGACCGCCCGCGGTCGGCCCAGTTGCCTCGTACACGCTGTCGCCGTCGTCGTAGTAGCTGGCGAAGATGTGGTTGAAGACGATCTCGGTCTTGCGCTCCCAGATTTCTGGGTCGTACACCTCGGGGAGCTCGTCGAGGATCTCCTTCACCAGTCCGCGTGCGGCCTCGCGTGTCTCCGCCTTCTTGCGCCAGTCGAGTACGAGCCGCTCCTCGATGTGCTCCATCAGCTTCGCGCGATCCCCTTGACCTCCTGCGCTCCTCGTCGGTCAGCTCCGGGTCGGGCCTGGTCAGCAGGTCGAACACCGCCAGCTCGGGCTCGGACAGCCCCTCGCGGGCGGTGCGCTGCTCGTCCTCGGAGAGCTGGCGCGAAAGCGCCTGCAGCCGACGCAGCATCTCGTCGACGTTGAAGCTACCGGCGTTGTACTCGTCGATCAGCCCGCGCAGCCGCTCGACGAGATCCAGCCGCGTCGGGTTTCGCCGCGCCGCCGCCTCGAGCTCGTCGTCTCAGATCTGCCTCGAGTCGTCGCGCCGACGACCGCTTCTTGCCCGCCAGCCGTGCGGCGAGCGCCTCGAAGTCGATCGCGCTGAGGTCGATCAGCGGGTCGGCGTCCGAGCCGTCCGCCGCAGCGCGGATGACGTACTCCTCGGCGCCGACTGATCGGTCGAGCAGCTCGCTCACCGCGCCCGCGACGTGCGACAGGTCGGGAGGCTCGGATCGACCGAGCGGATCTTCTCGGCCAGGTTCCGTGCCACGCCGACGAGCCGCCGTGAGTCGCTCGCGGCCGGATCGGGCAGAATCGCGGCGAACAGCCGGCGCACCTCGATCGGAGCGCTCGAGATAGCGCGCGCCGCGTCACGTCGTCGACCAGCAGCGCCTCGACCGACGCGTCGCGCAGCGCGATGAACTCGAATCCCTCGGCGCCGCGCGAGCGCGTCGAGGTCGACGTCCCACCGCTCGCAGAACTCGACCAGCTCACCGATCTCCTCCTCGAGCTCCTCGACGAGCGCGGACTTGTCTCGGATGATGTCCGTCGCGCTGCTCGCCGGCCGGGCCGCGGCGTAGATCGCGAGCGCCGCCTCGAGGTTGCGGAACACGCCGACGTAGTCGACGATCAGGCCGTTCTCCTTGTCGGGGAACACGCGGTTGGCGCGGGCGATCGTCTGCATCAGCGTGTGGTTCCGCATCGGCCTGTCGAGGTAGATCGTCGAGCACGACGGCACGTCGAACCCGGTCATCCACATCGCGCAGACGAAGACGAGCCGGAACGGGTCGTCGGGATCCTTGAACCGCTCGTCCAGATCCTCGTCGATCATCCGCCTGCGGTGCGGCGCGATGTCGAGGCCCCTCTCGCATGTCGGCGATCTCGTTCTGCGACTGCGAGACGACGACGGCCATGTCGGTCGTCTCCATGAACGCGATCTGCTGCCTCGAGCGCCGGTCGCGCTCCAGCTCCGGCAGTCGCGTCGGCACGCTCGCGCGAGCTCGGCGAGGTGCAGCTGCCCACTCGCTCGCACCATGTCGTACATGCGCACCGCCGTCGCCTTGTCGATCGCGACGAACATCGCCTTGCCGAGGAACCCGCGCCCGACGAAGTGCCGCACGAGGTCGGCGGCGATCGTCGCAGCCGTTCGGCCGGGTGATCAGGTGGTACTGGTCGCGAACCGGCGCGCGAGCGCCCGCTCCTGCGCGTCGTCGAGCTCGGCCTCCTCGAGGATCTCGGTCAGCTCCTCGTCGAAGCGCTCGTTGATGATCTGCAGCTCGGGGATGCGGTTCTCGTAGAAGAGCGGGACCGTCGCGCCGTCGTCGATCGAGTCGCGGAAGTTGTAGATCGAGACGTAGTCGCCGAAGACCTCGCGCGTGCGCTCCTCCTCGCCGGCGATCAGCGGCGTGCCGGTGAAGCCGATGAAGCGCGGCGTTCGGCAGCGCCCGCGCATGTTCAGCGCGAGCGTCGTACTGGCAGCGGTGCGCCTCGTCGGTGATGACGATGACGTCGTCGCGCTCCGAGAGACCGGCATCTGGCTCGCCCTCGCGCGGCCGGAACTTCTGGATCAGCGTGAAGACGTAGCGGTGGTCCTCGCCGAGCAGCTGGCGCAGGTGCGCCGAGGACGTCGGCCTGCACGTGCCCCTCGACCGACGCCCGCGTCCTTGAACTCGCCGTAGATCTGGTCGTCCAGCTCGGCGCGGTCGGTCACCATCACGAACGTCCAGTTGCCGGGCTCGCGGCGCAGCACCTTCTGCGTGAAGAAGAGCATCGACAGGCTCTTGCCCGAGCCCTGCGTGTGCCAGAACACCCCGAGCTCGCCCGTCGCGCGTGCGCTCGTCGCGCGAGCGCCCGGATCGCGGTGTTCACGCCGAGGAACTGGTGGTTCTGGGCGAGCATCTTGATCAGCCCGCCCGGTCGCTCGATATAGGCGACGAAGTTCTCGACGATATCGAGCAGGCGGGCCGGCTCGCACATGCCCGTGGATCGCCGTCTCGAGCGAGACGACGCCTGGCTCGGCCTCGTCGTCGATCCGCTTCCACTCGGCGAACTGCTCCCACGGCGCGAACGTCGCGCCGACCTTCGTCTCCGAGCCGTTCGAGAGCATCGACGAAGGCGTTCGGGCATGAAGAGCTGCGGGATCGTGTCGCGGTAGTCGCGCAGGTTCTTGTCGATAGGCCTGCTCGACGGTCTTGTGCGACGCCTTCAGCTCGAGCAGCACCAGCGGGATGCCGTTGACGAAGCAGACGATGTCGCAGCGCCGCGTGTGCAGCGGGCCGACCACCCAGAACTGCGCACCGCGAGGAACTCGTTGTTCGCCGGAGTCGACCAGTCGACGAACGCGAACCGTCTCCGTCTCGCGGCCGCCGTCGGTCGTCGGCGACCGTGACCTTGGCGCCGTCGCGCAGCAGCTTCCACGACCACCTGGTTGGCGCGGGTTCGCTCCATCGCCGAGCGATCGAGCATCAGCTCCTCGATGGCCGCCTCGATCCCTGCGGCCGGCACCTCGGGATTCAGCGACGCCAGCTTCGGCGCCAGCCGATGCCGGAGCACCACCTGCGACTGGTCGTCGCGGCCGAGGCCGCCGGCGCGACGGCGCGAGCCGACAGCTCGGTGTAGCCGTTGGCTGTCTCGTAGCCGAGCCGACCGAGCAACGCGAGCGTCGGCTCCTCGACGAGCTCCGCGCTCCGAGAAGTCGCGTGGGGTCACGCATGCTTCCGCGGGGAGCAGACCGCCGAGGTCGATGTCGGAGATGTCGAGCCGTCCGGTGACCGAGACGCGGGAGAAGAAGGTCTCGCGTCGCGGCGAGCTGACGCTCACGCACTCGTACCAGCATTCGCTGCATTCGCGAAGCGTAGCGCATTCGGCGAACAGCTTCAAATTGCTGGACGGTATCACATCGGTGAGGAACCAGCACTCGAAGACACCTTCATCATCGCCCTGTTCGACCGACGCGTGCATCCGGCAAGCGGCTCGTGGCGAGTCAACTAGTATTGAGAAGACGCTTAGCAGCGACTACCAGGATCGCCAGGATCGCGAAGATCGACTCCACTTATACGGTCGTCGATCGCGGATCAAAATCGGTCCATCGAGGCCGACCATGCAGATCCGACATTGCGCGGTTCAACTAATTGATGACTCGCCCTCGGCTATGAGGTGACTCGTGACAATCGAGATCGTAAGCGGAATCACGTCACCGAAAGTTCCTGTCACAGGCTCGACTCCGAGCTCGTAGATCTGAGGAGCCGGTATGTTCCGTCAGCTTGAAGTTTCAGCCACATCATCAGATACTCGCGTCGAACGGTCCACCCGTCCGGAATCGGCCCGAAGTCTCGGAGTCCACGAACTCGACATCCTGTATGCCCCGGGAACCGGAAGCGCACGAACCACTCCCGATACAGCGACCGAGCGAGATCCTCCAGCAGCTCGATCCGCCGCTCGTTGATCTCGATCAGCTCGTCGAAGGCGGAGAGGATGGCTGCAATGCGGCGCTGCGTCCGCAATGCGGGGAGGTCGCCAGCGAGATTCCGCAGTCGGATGCGCATGATCCTCAACTGTCGCCCCGGATCGCCCATGCCTTGATCATGTTCCTGAACGCTGGCTCCGCGAAGTGCCGCAAGCTAAGAACTGACGCATCGACCACGCTGGGATCTTGCCCTGGTACAGCACGAGTCGCTGGCCGAGAGATGCCGCGAATCGTCCTCGGGAAGCATTCCCACCTCGCCAAGGGGGGCCTCCCGAGCCAGGACGACATCTCCTGCCGAGGGACCCGTGGCGGACACCATTTCCGGTAGACACCTCTTCTCGTAGCGACCACCGTCACGCTCGACGATGCGCCCATCTCGACGGGTCCTTCGATTCACGCGCCACGGGGTTGGGGCCTCGAGAGGACGGTGCACGTCTTGTTGGACCTCATTCGACGATACTCAGCGCACAACTCCGCAACTGTGCCGTCGCGGCCACTGGCTCAATTACCGCCCCCAATCGCAGCTCCCGGCAACGACCTCCGATCGCTGCGCCTGCATCTACTCGGCTAGTACCGCCAGTCGTCCTCAATCACGCCGACTCAGACTCGCGGTCCAAACGTATGCGGGCGAAGGACGCTATTCCCGATCCAGCCGTCGGGTCAGCCGCGAGAGCAAGTTGCTCAGCACGGCATCCACGCCCTGCTCCAGCGTCTCGGCCGTTGCGGCCAAGCTCCCGGAGCTCAGCGTGCGCGGCGGCGAGCTTCTCCTCGAAGACCTCGTCGTCGAGGTCCTCGACCTCGGTGCCCACGTAGCGGCCGGGGTTGAGGCTCCACCCCTGCGCCTCGATCTCGTCGATCGTCGCGACCTTGCAGAGGCCCGGGACGTCGGCGTAGGCGCCGTCGGGGAATCGCTCGGCGAAGAGCGCGTTCGCAGCCGCGCGTCGATCTCCGGCTTCTCGCCGCGATAGAGGCGCACGATGTTGGCGAGGAACTCGATCTGCTCGGCGGTGAACTCGCGGTGGGCGCGGTCGATCTGGCGGAAGATCTGGCGAGCGTCGATGAACAGCACCTGGTCGGCTCGCGTCGGTGTCCGCGCTTGCCGCGGTCGAGGAACCAGAGCGTGACAGGGCAGCGTCACCGTGTAGAAGAAGTTCGGGCCGATCGCGACCATCACGTCGACGGCCGCTCCTCGATCAGCTTGCGGCGGATCTCGAGCTCGCTGTGCGCGGGCATCGGACGCCGAGTTCGCCATCACGAACCCGGCGCGGCCGCGTCTCGTTCAGCGCGGTGGCGAACAGCTGAATCCAGAGGTAGTTGGCGTTGTCGGCCTTCGGCAGTCCGCGGGAAGCGCGGGTCGCCTTCGAGCTTCGCCTTGTCGACGCTGTCGACGTTGAACGGCGGATTGGCCATCACGAAGTCGAACCGGCCGAGGCTCTCGTGAAGGTCCTCGTAGTAGCTGTTGCCCTCGCGGATCTCGCCGGACAGCCCGTGGACCGCGAGGTTCATCTTCGCCAGCCGCACGGTCTCGCCGATCTTCTCCTGGCCGTAGATCGACAGCTCGTCGCCTGGCGATCTGCGGTGGCGCTCGACGAAGTGCGCCGAGTGCACGAACATGCCGCCCGAGCCGCAGGCGGGGTCGAAGATCCGCCCGTGGAACGGCTCGATGATCTCGACGATCAGCCGCACGATCGACATCGGCGTGAAGAACTCGCCGCCCCTGCCCCTCGGCGAGCGCGAACTTTGCCAGGAAGTACTCGTAGATCAGCCCGAAGGCGTCGCCTTCGAGATCTTTGGTGTAGCTGTTGATGTGCCGCAATAGCGAGACGATCGTCGCGTTCGGAGATCGCCGTGTAGCGTGCGCGGCAGTACCCCCTTCGAGCTCCGGGTTGTGCTCCTCGACCAGGCGCATCGCTTCGTTCACGGCCTTGCCGAGATCAGCGCCCTCGGGAAGCTCAGCAAGTAGCCGAAACGGGCCGACGTCGGCAGGTAGATCATGCGCTCGGCTTGGTAGTCCGAAGGCCCGACCTTGCGACGGATCGATGCCTTCGCTTCGATCCGCGCCCGGGCCGCCGAACTTGGTGTCGGCAAAGCGCAGGAAGATCAGCCCGAGGACCGGCGAGCCGTATTCCGACGCCTTCAGCCCGAGTTCGCGCGCAGCTCGTCTGCGGCGTCCCAAAGTCGATTCTCGAGTTCGGCGAGATCAGCTTGCATGGGGCATGGCGGATCGCATCACGGACGCGAGTCTAGGCAAGGAAACGCCGTAAAGCACCGCCGTTGCTCCGATGTCTCGACCTGAACAGCAAGCCACAGACACCGCTCCCCAGTCGCTGGCACCGTCTCGACTACCCTCGTCACCAACGCCCTGAACCGTCCCGCACTCTCAAGAACCTCAGACTTTCCACGCACCAAGCCACCCCGTCTGTCCAAGTGCCTCCATCCGTCCATCGCCAGTCATCGAACGATGCCGATTCGTCCCACGCAGCCACTCTCGATCCGCACCAACGTCCGTAGCCCCGTCCGTAGCCTGACGCGGCGACTGACCCACCCACCCGCAGGCGGGGTGGGCCAGCCGCCGCCCTCAGCGGATCGATTGGACCGGCTCGCACGTCTTGTCAGATGATGGCTACAGGGCAGCTACTAGACCAGCCGCTTCTCGACGCCGACGAGGCCGCGCAGCTCCTGCACGTGCCGCGCAGCACGCTCTACGAGCTCGTGCGTTCGCGTGGCCTCCCCCACGTCCGGATCGGAGAGCGCGGGCTGCGCTTCTCGCGCCCAGGCCTTGAGGAATGGATCGCGGCGAATACCTACGGGCGCCGGCGTCAGGGCTGAGGAACCGACGGCGTCGGTTCCTCGAGGCGGAACGCTTCGGACACTCGCTTCGCGGCGTCCTCACGATCGACGAAGGCCAAATAGCGGCGTGTCGTCGTCAGGTCGGCGTGGCCCATCCACTCCATGACCTCGCGGGAGTCGGCGTGGCGGATCACGGTGCTGCCGAAGGTATGACGCAGATTGTGGAAGCGGAAGTCCTCTCGCAGCTCCGCCGCCCGGAGGGCGCCTCTGTAGCGGTCCTTGAGGGACTTGTAGCCGAGGTGCAGGCCGCCCGTCGTGCAGAAGACCAGGTCCTCGCCACCCGTGAAGTGCTCGCGCTGGCCAAGCCGGGCGAGGCGCTGCGCAACCTCGTCGGCCATCGGCACGGCTCGTTCGCTGCCGCTCTTTGGCGTCGTCGTCTCGCCCTGGGTCCAGTTCTCCCGCACGTGAATCGTGCGCCGGCTGAAGTCAACGTCGCGCCAGCGCAACGCCAAGATCTCCCCCATCCTCAGCCCGGCAAACGCAGCGACATGGAAGATTCCCGCGTCCATTTCGTCCTGCCGGTGGAGGGCGGCCAGTCCACGCGGCCCGAGGTGCTGTCCCGGCGGCGGTCGATGGCTCCCCTCCTCTGCCGCCCGAACGAGCGCCAAGACCTCCTCGGGTCGCAGCACGTCGATCTTCGCCGCCCGCCGCACCCGCGGGCGCTCGACGATATCGACGGGGTTGCGAGGCAGGCCGTAGAGCTTCATCGCCCGCTTGAAGATCCCACCGAGCACCACGACGTACTTGTGAAGCGTCCGGTTCGAGCCTTTGCGGTTAGTGACCCAGAGTTCAATCTCCTCGGATGTGATCGACTCGATCTTTCGGTCGCCGAAGTCCCGATCGAGGACTCGGACCATGTTGCGGTAGTCGCGCATCGTCGAGGGCTTGCAGTCGCGGACGTTCTCGCAGTAGGCGAGCCAGTCGGCGGAGACGTCGCGGAACTTCTTCCCCGTCTTCACCAGCCCGGGCAGCGTCCCCTGTCTCGCCTGCGCCAAGAGGTCGTCGAGCCAAGCCTTGGCGCTCGTCTTCGTGAAGTAGCCCTCGGGCGGCGCCGAGCGCTGCGTCCAGGCCGGCCCGATCCGTTTCTGCTGCTGCCTCCCGTCCGGCAGGCGGTACTTCGCGTACCAAGTCGAGCCGCGCTTTCCCTTGCGTTTGAAGACGTGGCCGGAGATTGGGCGGGGTTGGATCGGGTGCATCAGCACCTCGATCTTAGCCCGTTTCGGGACAAATTGGGGACAAATTTAGCCGTTTGTCCTAATCCGCACTATCAGAATATGGCTATTTCAAGCGGTTTTTAGTGGGGCGGGAAGGACTCGAACCTTCGACCGACGGATTATGATCCGACTTCTGCAAATTGTCCCCCCATTGTCCCCCTCTAAGCTTCGTGACATTCGTCTCAATCGCTGGAAACCCCGCTGCAGCGGGGTTTCCTGAGGGGTGGACGACCGGATTCGAACCGGCGACCGCCTGGACCACAACCAGGAGCTCTACCAGCTGAGCTACGTCCACCGCGCCGCTCCAATCTAGCGGTCCCGGGGCCGAAACTCAGCCTGCCTTGCCGCAGGTCGGGACTACTCGCCGGCGTTGAACTCCCAGATCGCGATCGAGAGCATGATCAGGCCGAGGATAGCCACCGTTGCCACCTCGAGTGCGGCGGGGACGGTCCAGCCAAACCATGTGATCCCCGGGTCGAGGGCCGCCTGCGCTTGGGAGCTGAGGTCGAGGTGGCTGAAGACGAGGCTGCGCATCGGCGATACCGCATAGGTGAGTGGGTCAATGCGATTGAGGAAGGCTAGCCAGCCCGGCAGATTGGCCACCGGGAAGAGCGCCCCCGAAAGGAAGAACATTGGCATCACGATCATCTGCATCAGACCCATGAAGGACTGCATCTGGGTGACCCGCGCTGCGGCCATGACGCCGAACGCGGTGATGCTGAAGGCGAGCAGCATCTGCAGGCCGAAGACGCCGAAGATCAGCGCCGGGTCATAGGGGATGCCCACCGTGCCTGCAAGGGCGAGAAGGATCACGCCCTGCAAGCTGGCCACTGTGGCCCCACCTAGACACTTGCCGACCACGATCGAGCTGCGCCTGATCGGCGCCACCATCATCTCGCGAAGGAACCCGAACTCGCGGTCCCAAACGATCGAGGCTGCTGAGAACATCGCGGTAAACATCACCGAGAGACAAAGGATCCCGGGGTAGATAAACGTCTTAAGGTTGACGCCGTAGGTGCTGGCAGCAGAGAGCTGCTGGAGCCCCGAGCCTAGCACGAAGAGAAAGAGCAGTGGCTGGACGAGGGAAGTGACGATCCGCATTCGGTCGTTGCGAAAGCGGATCAGCTCGCGGCGCCAGACAACCTTGATCGCGCGTAGCTCGCTACGCCAGCTGCGAGCCGGCACCTTGACTGAGACAACGTCCCCTGGCAGGTGGCCGGCGAGGACCGCCCCCCCCTCCTCAGCGGCGCTCACCGCCTTCCCCCTCCGCCCATCATCTGAGCGGCAATTCGGTTTTTCGCCTTGGCGCCGCCGTCAGACTCTTCGGCATCGCGAATCGTCGTACCGGTATGGGACATGAAGACGTCATCGAGTGTCGGCCGCGAGAGGGAGACCGAGCTGATCGGCACGCTCAGCTCGGCGAAGAGACGCGGCACGAACTCCTCGCCGTCAGGGACCGCGAAGGTGACAGCACCCTCTGAGACCTGGGCCTCAAGGCCAAAGCGTCCGCGGATCGCCTCGATCGCAGCCTCGTCATCACCGGTCTCGATCCGGATTCGGTCGGCTCCGACCTGCTCCTTGAGCGCCTCGGGCGTGTCGAGGGCAACGATCTCGCCGTGGTCCATGATCGCGATCCGCGCGCAGAACTCTGCCTCGTCCATGTAGTGGGTGGTCATGAAGATCGTTATCTCCTCGCTTTCCTGAAGTTGGCGGATGTAGCCCCAGATCGAGTTACGAGTCTGCGGATCGAGCCCGATCGTCGGCTCATCGAGGAAGAGGACACGCGGCGAATGCATCAGGCCGCGGGCGATCTCAAGGCGTCGCCGCATGCCGCCCGAGAAGGTCATGACTTGGGTGTCCCGCCGCTCCCAGAGGCCGACCATCTCCATCACCTGGCGCATCCGGGGCCCGACCAACGACCGCTCAACTCCGTAGAGCTCGGCGTGTAGGCGCAGGTTCTGCTCGGCACTCAGATAGCCATCGAGGGTGGGGTCCTGGAAGACGAGGCCGATATGGCGGCGGACATCGTCGCGTTCGGTAAGCACGTCATGACCGGCGACCCTGCCACTGCCACCGCTGGGCCTGGTCAGCGTGCAGAGCATGTTGATCGTCGTCGTCTTGCCCGCCCCATTGGGACCGAGGAAGCCGAATACCTCGCCAGCCTCGACCGCGAAGCTGACCCCGCGCACCGCCTCGATCTCGCCAAAGGATTTGGTCAGACGTTCAACCTCGATCGCGCTCATCGATCCTCATTCTGAAGACTCGATCAGCTCGGCAAAGGCGCGGAAGCCGGGGGCGGTGCGCTGCACCAGTTTGTCTTCGAGCTCTTCGGCCTGCGAGGGAAGCAGACCCGAGGCGCCGAGGCCGACTGCGCGGCCGGCCTCCATCACCATCTCTGGCACCTCCAGCCAGTCCTGGATGAGAGCCGCATCGGCCTCAGGGTGAAAGAGCACGCCCCAGGCATTGCCGTAGCGAAAAGCCTGATGCTCGGTCTTCGCCGAGCTGGCCAGTGACCGTGCCCCGACGGGTAACTCAAAGACGTCGCGATGCCAGTGAAAAACTGTTGTTTCCGGTGCCAGGGCGCCGATGATCGGGTCGTTGGGGTCGCGAATCATAACCGTGGCGAAACCGATCTCCGCGCTTCTGCCCGGCTTCACCTCCGCACCCAGAGCACGAGCGAGGAGCTGGGCCCCGAGGCAGATGCCGAGCACCGGTATACGGAGCCGAACGGCCTCGGCGAGCCACTCGCGCTCCTCGGCCAAAGCCGGATGGCGCCCGAGGTCGTCGACGTTCATTGAGCCCCCCATCGCAACTACTCCGTCAACCTCCCCGTGGGCAGGCAGCGGCTCACCCGCCAGGGCCTCGACGACGCGCACCTCGGTCTGCTCGTTGAAAGCGTCGAGGATCCGGTGCGGCCTCTCCCAGGTCGCGTGTATGAGGACCAGCAAGGTGGGCAAGGAGGGGCAGAGTAGCCGCGCTACGGTTGGCGGGTGCAAAAACTCGCAGCGATCGCATTCTTCCGCCCGGAGGCACGTCCGGCAACGGCGACAGGTGCCGCGGCGATCGGCGCCCTTGCGGTGGGCGCCGCGGCGGTCGGTGGCTTTGCGATCGGGCGCCTCAGCGTCGGGCGCCTCTCGGTCGGCCGGGCAAAGGTCGGCCGCCTTGAGGTCGGAGAACTTGAGATCGGCCGCCTCTCGGTTCGTGACCGAGCCGAGCGGTAGGGGCGTCTAGACCGTGACCGGTCCCGGGCGGGCCAGGCTCCAGATCTGCGTCGCCGCATCGGCCGCCGTCACCGCCGCGATTGCAGCGATGGCAATGAACGCCGCCCCGAGCGCGGCGGTTGGGCCCTACTCCTCCCTCTCCGCCTGTCCGATCTTCCCCGACCCCCCTGCCTCAGTTCCTGCCAGCGCGCCCTCTCAGCCCGATCAGACTGCCTGGAACCAGAACATCTCAAGGGCGCCGGTGGCTTCCAACTCCGCGGCGACGATCGCGTATATCGACTCCCACGGCGCCGGTCAGATCCATCCTGACTTCGGCTCGCCCCGTGCCTACGGCTTTCCCTACGCGGTGGTTGGACCTGGACAGCGCAAGCTGGCAATCCAATACACCGCTTATGGCGAAGAAAGCGACCCGGGGCCCTTCCCGATTCCCGCTAGTGCCCCCGTGGAGGGCGGCGCTCACAGTGACGGCGACCGCCATGTGATCGTTGTCGATAGGGCGAGCTGTGTGCTCTATGAGCTCTACCGAGCCTTCCCGGTGGGCGGGCGCCACCCTCACTGGAACGCAGATTCAGGCGCCGAATGGAACCTGCGCTCCGCCGCCCTGCGTCCCGACTCCTGGACCTCGGCAGACGCTGCCGGGCTGCCGATCTTCCCCGGTCTCGCCCGTTATGACGAAGCCTCGAGCGGGCGGATCGAACACGCGCTTCGGGTCACCTTCGACAGCACCCGAAACGCATGGGTCCACCCCGCCTCCCACTGCGCCGGCGACACCTCCAACCCCGACGCCCCGGCGATGGGCACGAGACTGCGGTTGAAGGCGGGTTACCGCCTCGGTGGCTTCAGTGGAGAAGCGCGGGCAATCGCTCTTGCCCTCAAGGATTACGGTCTGATCGTCGCCGATAACGGCTCCAACTGGTACATAAGCGGCAGCAGTGACCGACGCTGGAGTGACGAAAACCTTGACCAACTGAAGTCAATCCCCGGCAGCGCCTTCCAGGTCGTGCGCAGCGCCGCGCGTCCGCATGTCTGCTGAGTAAGGGAGCCTCAAACCCTCTAGCGACCCCTGAGTAGGGCACCTAGATTTGCGGAGCCAAAGTAGGGGCTAGAGAGGTAGTGAACATAAGGGTGCAGCTGCACCGTCTCGGAGGTCAGGCCGTCGAGAAGAGGTGGGTCACCGACAAACCACGGTCCACCGCTGGAACCGGGCATCAGAAAACAGCCGGCGAGGGATTGGGCCGGACCTGGCAAGCCCCTGCTGAAGGGATTGTGACCAGAAAAAGACCCTTCGCACACCCTCATCCGCTGTTGATTGAAGCCCGGGTAGCCGAGGATCATAAATTGCTCCTCACGGGGCAGGTTGAGCGCGATGTTCGCCCCTCCCCCGGTCGCGTCGGCGACGTTTTGGCCGAGGGCGTTGGGATAGGTCAGGACGGCCCCAAAATCGTAGTTGGGGCTCTCGGTGTGCTTCCAGGCGTTGAGGACATAGCCGGTTTCCATGACGAACCTGCCGAAGGGCGCTTCGCCATTCGAATAGGCCGGTACGAACTCGAGATAGCGGGTCGCTTCGGGAAAGCGCGCGGAGCCCTCGCGCAGCGAGAGGCAGTGTCCGGCGGTCAACACCAAGCGCCTGGTCGGGGTGTTGACGGCGACGCCCGAGCAGAAGCCCTTGCCGCGCCTTGTTCTAAGGAAGATCCGACCCGCGGTGCTGTAGGGATAGGTCGTCGGGGTGTCCACGGCTCGCGCACTGATGGTCGCATCGGCGGCAACGGGGTCGACTTTGGAACCTGAGCCCTCGATCGGCCGCGCCGCCCGCATCCGCGCTGGAGTCCAGTAGGCGAGGACCTTCCCCGCTACCACTGGGCCAATTGCTGCGGTCTGTGAAACGCCCGCGGCCGCGGCGACGGGGGCGAGCTCAACTGTGGCGAAGCAGCAGATGAGTGCGAGCAGGGCGAGTCTGTGGCTTCGCAGGGCGTACCTCATTTGGGCGACATGATGACGACATGGCGGAATCCCGCCTCGAGCCGTGATTCGAGCTCCTCGGCGGCCGCGCGATCCTTTGCGCCCTCGCCATTAGCGCCGCTGACCAGCACCACCTGGGCAGCGGGAAAGGTCTGCAGCCGGTCCTCGACTGCTTGAACGACGTCCTCATCACCGACCCGGGCCTCCGCATCAACGCCGGCCTTGGCGAGCGCGGCCACGGTGGCAACCAGGTTTTTTTGCGCGGCCCGACGGGCGGGCTCGACATTGGACGCCCAGCGGTCGAGAAAGCGGATCCGCGCCGGGGCCAGAACCAGCACGACGGCTGAATCCGATTTGTCCAGAAGCCCTGCGGCGCGCACAATCTGCGCCACGTCGGGGGGCTCCTCAACCGGACAGGTGACGACCAGCAGGACGTGGCGGTGCTCCTCTGCGGTCGGGGCGGGAACGATTGGCCCGCGCGGGCGCTGACCGGCCGCGATCACGACGACGGCGATCACTGTCAGGGCGCCAACCGCGACGCCGACCCCACCACCTCCGAAGTAAAAGCCAATGACGATCGGCACCATCAGCGCAGCGACGATCAGCGGCAGCTTCCAAGGGGTCAACCCAGCACCCCTGAGATCGCGGTGATCAACTCACGCTCCCCGCTCGATTTTCCCAAGCGACCCACGCCTCGCGAACGCGACAGTGGCGGAGCAATGGAACAGGGGTGAGAGGACGAGGATGCAACTCAACTCACCCAGGCTACCCCGCGCCGTTGCAGAGACGCGGAGCAGGGCCTAGGGCGAAGTGCTCTTCAGACGCGTCTGGTCCCACCCAGGCGGGGGACCAGGAGCATTGCCAAGCCGATCAGGATGACGATGATCCCAAGCGCGTAATTGACCAGGATGGCCAGGACGATTCCGATCACTATGAGGAGTATGGATAGGCTCATGACCGCCCGGCTACCCACGGCCACGGGACGGGAAACCTTTTTCGCTAGGCGGCAGAGGTCAGCAGCGAGCACCGGCTCGCGGCCAATCGAACCGTCAGAATCAGCTGGTTGAGCCGGACAAGAAGCCGCAGCGCTGGCTGGATTCAGGCCGCGGCTCGGCCGCCGGCGAAGTCGGAGGCACCACGTCGATGTAGCCAAAAGGCGGCATCGGCCAATGGACGGACATCGGTACCGGGCGAAATTTCACCGGCGATCGCAAGGCACCAGTCGGTACCGGCGCCATAGAGGTCGGCCAGGTCGCCGACGGTGAAAGTAGCTCCGATCCGCAGGCGCAGCCCGTCCCGGATCGCTTCGACGACGTGTTCGGCGCGGCGTTGGGCGGGCTGATCGGCGCCAAGCGCCTGCAGCACGCGCCAACCGTCTTCCCACTGGAAGACTGCGTTTTCGATCGGGTAGGCCATCCTGCTGGAGCGATTCTGACCGAACGAGGGGGGCTACTATTTCTTTTTCTTCTTGGTGACCTTGAAGGTGGTCGTCTTGGTCGTCACATTGCCCGCGGCATCGCTCGCCGTCATCGTCAATCGATACGTACCGGGCTTCAGCTTCTTGCCGTTGGGCAGGCTGACCTGGTTGGCACCCTGTGCGCCAGGACCGCTGAAGCTGGCGCCAATCGGCTTGAACCTGGGACAGCTCTTGTGACTGCGATTTTTGGCGGATTGGGCGACACACTTGCCGCCGACCTTACGGCCGGGCCCCTTTTTTTCCAGCTGGAGGCTCACGGTCGAGACCTCCGAGAGCGAGTAGGAGACCGTACCGTTGGCGACTCCTAGGCCGTTCACGGTGGGGGGGGTGTTGTCGCAGGGGCCTTGGGTGCTCGCCTGAGTCGGGCACTGGTCCTGGGTTTCGTCGCCGAACCCGTCGCCGTCGGCGTCGGGCTCGATCGTCGCCTGAACGAGCAGCTGATTAGTCGATTCCAGCGAGCCGCGGGCACCGCTGCCATCGACCAGCGGCGGCGCGAAGACGTAGCTGCAGTGGTCACAACCCTGGCTGTAGTTCGCTTCGACTTCAGTCGCGTCGATCGCCAGTTGCTCGCCCTTCTTGACGGGCAAGCGGCCCGAGAATTCGTGGATTTCCGGTTCTTCGGTGTGCTGGATCGTCACCGTCGGCCCGGTGCCCACCGCGCTTGCCAGGGCGCTGTCCGGGTCCATCGGGTCAGGCCGGTTGATGTTCGCGACGCGGAACGTCACCTGGGTCGAGGACGGGGTATCCGCGTAGATCCGGAACTTCGTGATCACGCCGTCGACCGGGGCGCCGCCGGAATAATTTTCGCCGAGCGGATCGGTCAGGTTCGGCTCGGTGAAAGCGACGACCGTGCAGGGGCCGATCATCTGGCAATCGCTCGAATCGGGGCTGTGCCTGAGGGGGCTGCCGAAGACCGTGGCCGCCTGCCCGGCGGCGGGGAGCATTAGAAGGCCGGCGAGCAGGCTCAGTGCCAGGATTGTCAGGTGGCTGGGGAACTTCGGCATCTTTGGTCCTTTCGAGGCGGTGGAGTCATTTCGCAAGGATTGTGAAGGTCGGGCCGTTCTTCGGCATCGACCGGTTGCCGGCGGCATCGCTGGCGCCCACGACAAGCCTGTAGGTCCCGGGCGCCAGGCGCTTGGACTTGGTCAGCAGGCCCTGGAAGCGCACCCTATTCTTGCCGGCCTTTGCGCCCAGCGAGACGCTGCCGGCCCTCTTGCCCCCCTTCTTACGATCGAAGGTGAGCGTTACGCGGGCCGCCTCGCTGAGGTTGAAGGAGATCGTCGTGCCCACCGGTGTGCGCGAGATGCTCGCGAGCTTGCTGCCGAGCCGCCAGCGCTTGGCCGACATCTTCACGCCCGAGATCGTGGGCGCCGTCGTGTCCTTGCCACCGCCACCACCGCCGCCGGCGGCTTTGTTGACGACGTGGATCGTGACCGTTGCCGGAGGGGCATTCGAGGTACCGTCGCTGCCCGTGTAGGTGAAGGTATCGGTCCCGCTGAAGTCTTTGTTCGGCGTGTAGACGACCTTGCCGTTGGAGAGGCCGCCGAGGGTGCCGTGCGCCGGTTGTGAGGCGATTTCGAAGGCTTCGTCTTCGAGCGGGGTCGGTGTCGGCGGCGTGGCGCCGAAGCCGGCGTCCGGGTCGATACAGAAGAAGGCGATCGTCGTGAAGCCGTTGACCGGGATTTCGGCGCTCTTCGGATCGCATTTCGGGGGGAAGTTGGTCGCCCAGTCGGCGTTGCCGTCGAAATGTTTTGCGACGAGGTTCATCGTGCTGAGCAGTTCGAAGCTGCCGCCGTTGATGTCACGGGTGGCGAGTTCGCCCGCCGAGAAGGCGCCCAGCGTGTAGAGGATGTGCGTCCCATCCGGCGACCAGACGCAGTTCAACTCGCCACTCGCGGTGTTGGCGAAGGGGGCGGCGCCGGTGCCGTTGACGTTGACCGTCCAGATGTCCGATTTTTCGTTCTGTTCTCCGCGCAGGAAGCAGAGTCGTTTACCGTCGGGCGAAACCGCCGGCTGCCAATCTTCGGTTTCGCCGGTGACCACTGGAACCTCGGCGCCGGCCGGAGTCACCGGGCTCTTGGAGTAGATGTCCTTCGTTTTCCCAGTTTCTTTTCGGTTGTAATAGAGCGTGTTGCCGTCCGGACTCCAGACCGGACGTTCCTCGACCGTGCCGGGCGTGTTGGTGAGCTGCACGACGGCAAACGGCGATTCGGTTTCCTTCATGAAGAGGTCGCCGCCCGAGCCGTAGGCGATCTCTTTGCCGTTGGGCGACCAACTCGGCCGGTCCTGTAACGGGGCTTTGGGGACGAATTCGGTCTGTTCGCCGGTCCTCAGGTCGACGATCCAGAGCGCGTATTCGCCGCTGAAGGCTTTGCCCGCTGCATAGACGATCCGTGTGTGGTCGGGCGACCAGTTTGGGTGGCGCTGTTGTTCGGCAGGCAACGTCGTCACCTGAACCGGTGTGCCGTCCGGATAGTCGGCGACCCAGATCCGCGACTGTTCGTCGTTGCCGTCCGTTGGGCTGGGGTTATTGCTTGCCGCCCGCCCGCTGGCAAAGGCGATCTTGCCATTCGGCCCAGCGATCGAGGTCGCCGAAGCGAGTCCCGGGGCGAAGATGATCGCAAGGGGGAATGCCGAGAGGGCTCCCAGGAGGACGAGGCGTCGAGTCTTTCGGCTGGTCAAGCAGCCCTAGCTTGCCGGTTTGGAGCTCGGATAGCAAGCACGGTCCAGCGCCACGGCCGAGCAGTGGTGGACAATTAGCCCCATGCGGCACTTGGTATCAACCCGCCGAAGCCCGTGGATCGGGCTCACGCTAGGGGCGGGCGCAATCTTGATCTGCGGCTGCGGACAGGCGGGACGACCACTGCTGAGCGCTGAAATGCACGCGGAGAAGCCGAGGCCGATCCAGCAGGAGCGACCCCCACACCCGCGTGGCCCGAGCGAGCTTGCCCTGCGCGCGCTTAGGGTGAAGGCGCACAAACAGAAGCCTGAACCTAAGCCCCCCGCGCAGAGCGAACCGAAACTGGCAGCGATAGCCCCTTCGAAACCCGATTCCCCACCGAGCTCAACAGGGTCAACCCCGCTGCCGCCTGCATCGAAAGGCACGAACGGTTCCTACGTCCCGCCCACCTACAACAAAAAAGTGACGCCGAGCAACGTTGGGGCACTCGAGCGCCGAGAAAGACTCGGACTCGCGATCGCCTTCAACGGTGTCGCGCTTGCCTCGCCGCAGGCTCCTAAAGCGATTCAACGGGCAATCAGCGCCGCCAATGAACTCGTCGGGCTCCCCTACATCTGGGGGGGAGGTCATGCCTCGTGGTACGCAGCGGGCTACGACTGCTCGGGGGCGGTCAGCTACGCGCTTGCGGGGGGCGGTTTCCTATCGACTCCGCTTACCTCCGTCGGGCTCGAGTCATGGGGCGCGCCGGGCCCCGGGCGCTGGCTGACCGTGTACGCCAATTCCGTGCACACCTTCACCATCATCGACGGCCTGCGCTTCGACACGGTCGGCGATGCGCGGGGCTCGGGACCGCGCTGGCACCCAGCTCTCGCCGATACCCAGGGCTTCGTCGCGCGCCACCCCCCCGGTTATTGACCCGCCCCGCAATCGGTTGCTCTCGAAGATGGGACCTCTTGACCTCTCGCGGCCGTAAAACCAAAGGTCACAGAGAACGACCCCAAGCGAACCAGAAACCCGTGGCACACGTGTGTGGAACTCGAACAAAATCATTCCCAATACCCCGGCACATCCAGGTGGCAGCTGCGTCCGGCCTCATTCTAGTCACGACAGCGCTTGCGGGCTGCGGCGGTGCGGCGGCCGGCGGGAAGCAAGCAGAAAATTCGCCCTCATCGGGCGGTTGGTACCGCAACTCCCAAGCCAATGTCGCAGCGAAAATCCCCGCCGGATGGCGAGTCACAAGCAAACCGCTTACCGGAGTCATATCCCCTACGCAGGTCCTCGCTGCTGCCTCCTTCCCACTCATCGCTCCCACCAATCCAAGAGGCTGCCACCCAGGAAGCGTACTTAACCAAATGCCCAATAGCGGCGTGCTGGTCCAGGTAATTGAGTACGATCCTCGACTGCCAGAGAGCAGATCGGTACGAGTGCCTAACCTTCCGCCTCGGCCAGCACATTTCGCGTACCGCGATGGCTCCTTTGAGCCGTTTGAGTGCTCCGGTTGGAGCTATCAATTCGCCTTTGAACAGCGGGATCGCGCGTTCCAGGCTCAGATTTGGTTCGACCGCCGGACCGTTGAACCGCGCCTTCGCTCGGAGGCGTTGCAAATTCTTGACAGCTTCCATCCGATTGGACGTCGTTGACGGCAAAAGACGGAGCCCCGTAGTCGAGCGGGATCCTTCGGTCCCTCTTGTCGCTGCCCCATATCTGTTTTTGGTGTGGGCCTTGCGCTGGCGTTCATCGGAGCTTATGGTCGACCTCATCGGTCCAAACAAGCTGAAAAAGGCAGCGAGAATGAATAGGCATGAACTCAAGCTGAAGCGGCCGAGCCATGCGACAGTGGTCGCATACCTCGCTCTATTCGTCGCCTTAGGTGGCAGTGCATACGCGGCTTCTCATCTCGGCAAGAACTCGGTCGGCTCCAAGCAGCTCAAGAGGAACGCCGTCATCGCGGCGAAAATCAAGAATGAAGCCGTGACTGGGGCCAAGGTCAAGAAAGGCACGCTGACCGGGACGCAGGTCAATGCCTCGACCTTGGGCACAGTCCCCAACGCGACTCATGCCGCGAGTTCCGACAGCGCTTCCATTGCGAAGGTCGCCAGCTCGTTGCCGTCGCCTGAACTCTGGCATTCAGTTGGTGCCACCGGTGAACCGACGTTCCAACACAGCTGCCATGACGCCGGGCTTCCGGATTCCCCGAATGTCAGGTTCTACAAAGACCAACTGGAAGTTGTTCACCTGGAGGGCGCATACAATAGCTGCTCACCTGAAGGCGCGATTGCATTCCAACTGCCTGCCGGATTTCGCCCCAGGCCAACTCTGAATTTTCCTCTGCCGTTATTTGGAGAACAAGGTGTGATCGCTGTTCACGGTGGCGCGCCGCTAATCCCGGCATCCGAAGCTGGGGGAGTTGACTGTCCCGTTTCACTATGCGTCCTCGATGGAATTTCCTTCCGTGCCGAATCCTAAATATTAACCGAGGCGGCCCGCGACTTTTTAGTCCTAACAATCCAGACGACGAGGAGATCATCGTCACCAATTCTCGAGAATGCTCACTCTTCAGTACCTTGTCAGGCCACTCCGAGAGAGATTTTGTTCCCATCGAAAGGTGATGCGGGCGGCATGGGTGATCGAACAACCAGCAACCAGAGGCGCGCTCAGCCTCGCTGGCATCGAGGCGCCGATGCCACCAGCGATGGGCGGTGGCGGGCGCGACGTTGAGAGCGGCAGCTGCCGCTCTCAACGTCATTCCCGACTCGAACGTTTCCACCAGCGCCAGCCTTGCCGCCGGTCCGAGAGCAGCGCTACCGTGAACCTTCATCCGGGTCCTCCTTGCTTAGGGCGTCAGATCACCAAGCTTCTGGGAGGGCCCGGATCGCCTTTCAGACGTTCACAAGGTATGTGGGCGGGTCGGCTAGCTACTGGCGGAGATCGACCCGGCACTCATCCCTGGGACCAGATCCCGTACCAGACTGCCCAAGCCACAGTTGCGACAACCGTCGAAAAGAATGCCGCTCGGCGCTTCTCCAGGATGATGAACACAAGCGCACACAAGATGGCCAAAAAGCCGATGGCTGCCACGTGGTACTGGGCCATGTGCTGCCAAGCGTGGGGTTCTTCCCGCCAAGCGGGGCGGCCACAAGTGCCGTCCTCGCAGGTCAGTCTTTCCGCCCGGGCGAACAACAGCTGCCATGCGCCTAAAAGGGTCAAGCCGAGCGCAAGGATGAAGGGAAATGCTCGCCCGGCGGCCCTCGGTCGGTTGAGGAACAACAGCGCTCCATAGCCAAGCAGTGGCAGGAACCTGATGCCTACATTGAGAGCACCAACTGCGATCATCGCCCGTTTGTATCGGCAGGGTCGAAGGATTTTTGACCGCTGCATAAGCGCGGGCCCGACGACTGGCCGCTCAGGGCGACGCTCGCTAGTATCCGGCGCCGGTGCGGGCGATCCTCAATCGCGTCGATCAGCGCAAGAGCGCGGCGGCCTCGCCCTTTCGATTCGTCTTACACCAGGAGGATGAGAAGCGCGGCGACGACCATTAGGGCGCCGATGATGGCGGCAAGCAGCTTGTGGTCTTCAACCCAATTTATGAGGCCCTGAAGACCCAATTCCAGCATGACATCCGCGATGACATCGAGCAAGCCCATCTACGGGGCGATTTTAGCCCCACGCCGGCTAGCTCTCTGTGATCGCGGCGCCACTACCCACAACGCGAACAGCGCCAGCACCCCCGGCAGAAAGATCGCCCCGTTGATCACCGTGGCGACGGCCAGGGCGAAGACCCACGCGGTGGCGAACGTTCGGGCCATGCTGTCAGGTAGTCAGAAGCGACAATTATGCGACCACGATCTCGCGGAACGGGAATACATGGGCAGGAACTTGAAGGGAAAGACTCCTACCGCGTTAGACCGCCCAAACCGCTCTACAGAGGGAGAATTTAGCGCTGCAACTGCCATTCCTTCTACACCCCGGCTGGATTCGAACCAGCGACCCTCGGATTAGGATTAGAAGGCGGGCGTGGGCCATCGGCGCAAGCCGCCCGAGAATGCGATCTGCCTGCAAATCAGACTTTCTAGAGGGGACAGAAGGAGACGAGACTGGACACGAATCGCCCAATTTTGTTCCTACCGGTGTTCCTACCCAGCGAGCCTCGATTGAGGGATAATCTCGACGATCCTGCCCCGGTAGCTCAGCTGGAAAGAGCAGTCGCCTTCTAAGCGACAGGTCGCTGGTTCGAGTCCAGCCCGGGGTGTTTCGAGTTCGCCCCTGCATCGTATTCGGCGGGGCGGCGGGCGATCAAGCGCCAACTTGTCGGGGGCAACCACCCTCCAAACCCTCGCCGTCAAGCCGGGCCGCAGTCACCCGCAGGGCGCGATAGCGACCCCGAGCGCAGCGAGTGGGTTGACGGCGGCCCGGCCCACAATTTGCCGTGGTCGGCAGGCGTTGGCACAGCCCAGCCTGCCGACCTACCTGCCAGTCTGGACTACCCAGATCAAGCCGTGGAGGAACGGTCAAGCGACGGGCGGAGATTACGCCGGACGTCTCTGGTCAGAGTCTTTGGCTCCAGAGCTATCGCAGTCAGCGGAAGGACGCGTCAAGCTCAGTACGCCCCGTCGCTTCTGCTAATCGTCCAACTGAGAAGTGTGGCGAGATAGCGACTGCGTGCTCTCGACGCCTGCTTGCCACCGATCGCGGGGGTCTTGCGTGGGCGAAGGGCCGCAACATGCCATCGGCGGTCGTGGGAGATGTCTGATCACCTCGATCGAAGCATCGCAAGCTGGAGGCGGTGGCGATGCTGTCAATGGCCCTTCCGATCCCCCGGGCGCTAGCTGACGATCCTAAAGCTCAGCGACACCGGTGCCGAGTGCACTCCGGTAGCGCTGGTGGCAGTGATACTGAGCCTGTAGCGCCCTGGCTTGAGCTTCTTAGAGTGTGAGATACGTCCCTGAAAGACGACCTTGTCGGTGCCGCGGTGGCCGGTGAAGGAGAGCGTGCCCGCTGTCACGGTGCGCTTGCACGCCTTCCTGTGACCATTCTTCTTCGTGCGGGCAACGCACCTGTGGCCGATCTTTCTGCCCGGGAGACGCTGTTCAAAGGTGAAGCTCACCGTGGCCTGCTCATTGAGCCTGAACGAGAAGGTCGTGCCGATGGGAGGCTTCCTTCTCTTTCTGCTGATCTGTGCCAGCTTCTTGCCCTCCCGCCACTTCGAGGCCGACTGAGTCAATGCGGTGATCGAGGGCCGCGGCGACTTGGCAGCGAAGCGCGCCGTGACGGACCGGTCGGCGCTCATAGCGACCGTACACGTGCCCGTGCCGCTGCAGGCCCCGCTCCAACCGGCAAACCTCGAACCGGCCGCCGGTGTTGCAGTCAGCATGATGGTCGTTGATGCTCCGTAGCTGTCGGAGCAGTTGCCGGGGCAGGAGATCCCCCTGCCGCTGACCGTGCCGGCGCCGCTTCCCGCGTGGGACACCGTGAGCAGGTGGCACGCTTCGAACGGGAGCGCCTGCAGGAGGCAACTCTGCTGCACCTCGAAGGCGCCGATGTCGGCGCCGTCGCCACCGATGGCGTCGGCGATGCCAGGGAAATCGACCGGGAGCGGGTCGCCGCGCTGGTCGGTCGCGAGACCGAAGGAGTTGCCGGCGTCGATCGCGGGACTTCCAGACCTCAGTGCCATCGAGGGTGTCGGTCCGCCGTTGGCCTGCAAGGGCCCCAGCAGCGGGTCGGCCGTGAGCGGCGAGCCGGTGATCGTTCCCTGTTCCTGCGCCGTCATGGTCCGGACGAGGTCGAACCGGGAGACGTCGGCGCTGGCACTACCGAGATCCGGAGGCGTGATCAATGCCGTTTTGGCGGAGGCGACGTCAACCGCGCCCACCCCCCCGGCGACAATGGTGCCACGCAGCGTCGTTTTCGCAGTGCGTTCGGTGTGGCCGTCGTAGACGAGGTTGTAGATCTGTGACGCGTACGAGGCACCAGCATTCGCGGCGAAGGTCGAGTCGGTGCTGGTGAAGCTGCCGCTCAGGTTGAACACGGCGCCGCCGATCCCCTTGCCTTCGTCTCCGGGGTTGGCTTCGCCGCCCAGCGCCGTGTTGTCCGCGAGCGTCGAGTGCTCGATCGTGAGCTGACCCTGCATGTTGAAGATCGCGCCACCCATCCCGCCGCCGCCACCACCATAGAATCCGGCCGCCGTACCGCCACCGAAGCCCGCCGCGCCGACACCACCCGTGCCGGCGCCGGCGCCACCGCCGAAACCGCCGTCCCCTCCGACGTAGCCGTCGCCCCCACCGCCACCAAAACCGCCGCCGCCACCGCACTCGCCAGTGCTGCCGCCGCCACCGACGCCGCCACCACCGCCGCCCGGCTCAACGCCGCCTTCGGAGACGAATTCGCCGCCGCCGCCGAAGCGGCCGCCGTGGCCGCCGGTGGTGGTGCTGGACGGTGCGCCCGGGCAGCCGCCTCCGCCGCTCCCGTCGCCGCCGGTCTCGCCGTTTCCGCCGCTACCTCCAAGGCCGGTGGGTGGGCCGCCTCCGGGACCCGGTCCGCTTATGCCCGAGCCGGCCGGCAGGCCGTTCTCGCCTTCCGCGAACCCGGCGCCGCCACCTCCCCCGCCGCCGTTCGGTCCGCCTTCACCACCGCTTGGCCCGCCGAGTGGGCCGCCGCCGAATCCGCCGCCCGAGAAGCCCGAGCTTTCTCCCATGCCACCACCGCCATACGTCCCCGTGCTCATGCCCGCAGTAGGGCCGCCCTCGGCCTCGTTGGCCGTGAGCGTGCTTGCGTCGATGTTCACCGTTCCCTGGCTAAAGACGGCGCCGCCCATGCCGGCACCGCCCCCACCTTCTCTGCCAGCGCCACCCTTGGCAAGTCCGCCCGACAGCGTCACGTCGCGCAGCGTCAAGGCACCGGGGCCCGGTGACACGTAGCCGGCGGTGCTCGGGATGCTCGGGCTTGCACCAACGAAAAACAGACGGAAGCTTGGTGCCGAGGAGAGGCGCGTGATCGTTGAGCCGTCTCCTTCGATCGCGATGTCGCTTGCGATCGGTGGCAGGCCGTTCGGCCCGTACCAGTAGTTGTTGACTGCGGTCAGCGCGTAGGTACAGCCTGTCCCCATTTGGACCGTGTCCGCTCCTGGAGCGCTGTTGGCGGAGTTGATGGCCGAGATCAGCGAGCCGACGTTTCCCGTCGTCCCGCTGCAGGTGGGCGTGAACGTCGCTGCTCGCCCCGGTGCGGCCTGGGCGCCAAGAAACAGCGCGCTCAACCACAGCGACACGAACAATCGCCGCGCCGTGATCGGCCCGTATTCCCCCGAAGGCCAGCCGTTCCTCCTCAAGCTGCCAATCCTACGCCTCCAGAGGTGGGACGAGCAGCTGAAGCGGTGTGGTGCTGCTGCTGTTGCCGTTCCGTTACAGGTCTCTGAAGCGGAACTAAGCGACAGTCGTGGCTTTCGCTTCGTGCCGAGTGCTGTCGTTAGCAGGAGCGGCGAGCCGCCCTCGTGCAGCTCGTCCATTCCAGCAGTCTCGCTCGTGAGTGTGGTTGTGCCTGCTTCCGGGTCAATGCGGCAGTCTGCACCGCTTCGAGAGGGCGCAGGCCGCAACGCGGCGACACGGCTGCTGTTGTCGTCGTGTCAGGGGTGATCACACGGTCCGTAGCGCTTCGGTGGGTGAGAGCCGCGCGGCGCGCAGCGCGGGGAGAAGGCCGGCGAGGCCGCCGATCAGCATGGCCGCGCCGAACCCGCCCGCCCAGGCGAGGGTGGGAATGACGATCGCCCAGCCCTTGGTCTGGGCGTAGATCGCGGTCGCAAGCGCTCCGGTGGCGACACCAACCGCGCCGCCGCCGAGCGCGAGCAGGATCGCCTCGGAGAGAAACTGGGTGCGGATCTGTCCCTTGGTTGCGCCGAGCGCGCGGCGCAGCCCGATCTCCGAGCGGCGTTCCAGCACGGAGATGACCATGATGTTCGCGACGCCGACGGCACCAACCAGCAGCGCGACGGCGCCGAGTGCGAGGAACAGGCCGTTGAAGGCGCCCTGGGCGTCGGCGCGCGCTGTGAGCGTATCCGAGGGTTGGCTGACGTTGACTTCGTTGGGCGCTTCCGGGTCCGCGGTCGCGGCGAGCACTGACTGGACGGCCGGGACCTGGCTGTTCTGGGCGCGCAGGTAGACGGTGTTGGGGTGCCCGTTGAACTGCAGGTAGCGTTCCGCGGCCTTGAAGCCGACGAGCACCGAGCTTTCGATTTCGGGTGCGAGCACCGAAGGGCCGAGGATCCCGACGAGGTAGAGCCACTGGTTTGAGACCCAGATCCGCTCACCGGGGTAGATGTGGTCGATCCCGAGTCGTTGTGCGGCCGCGGAGCCGAGCACCGCGGCCGGCTCCTGGGCGGTGGCGGCGTTCAGGTAGCGGCCCTGCACGACGTCGATACCCAGCGTGTGCAGCAGGCCGAGGCTCACCGCTTGGACGCTCAGGGCATTGGTTTCGACAGTGGGGATCAGTGGAGAGCGGTAGACATTGCCGCTGACGTTCCCCGTCTCAGCGACGGTTTCGACCGGGCCGATACGGGCGATCATCGCGGGTGCAACGAGGGGCAGCTCGGCGGTCTTGCCGGCGAAGCTCTGGCCGTTGGTGACGGTCAGGAGGTTCGTCCCGAGGCGTTCGATCTCTGACAGCAGCCCGGCTTGGCTCGAGGAGGACAGGCCGAGCACGGCTACGATCGCCGCTACGCCGATCGCGATCCCCAGCGCGGAGAGCCCAGCACGCATGCGCCTGGTGCGAAGCCCGACGCTCGCGACACGGGCGAGATCGGTCGGGCGCAGCTTCTGGGGGGCCAGGCTTACAGGGTTGGGAGCAAGGTTCCCGGCCGCGGTCATATCGAGTGCCCGCGTGCTTTGTTGACGAGCGCGAACGCCGCCGGTCTTGCGTGCTTGACGGTCGCCTTGACGATGTAGCCGCCCTGCGTGTCGTTGGCGCTGAAGGCCGGCGCAACGGCGATCCCGCAGGCGTTGGTCTCGACCTTGACCGTGTGGGGGTGAGAGACGCGGGCGCGATGGCGGTGGTGGTCGCGAGAATGGACCGTGAAGCGCCCGCTCGCGCCGGCGCGAGGCGCTGAGAAGGTGATGAGCGCGCCCGGGACGGGGTTCTTCTGGGCGTCGGTGACGGTGACGGCGAGCCGGATCGGGAAGGGGGCTCCCGCGGGGGTGGATTGCGTGGAGCCGACCCCGGGGGTGAGCTTGGCGGGCTTGCCGGCGAGGTTTGAAAGGTAGAAGCTCACCGGCCTCGCCGTGTCGCTACCAGATGCCCCAGAGCTTTCAGATGCCCCAGAGCTTTCCTTGCCCGACCCTCCGGTGGCTTCTTTGCCCGAGACGGCGGCCGTCGCGGTGAACGACCCCGCCGTGCTGTTCGCGGTGAGGAGCGGCGAGCTCGCTACGCCGGTGGCGCCTGTCGTCGCGCTCGCTTGGGCGCCTGCGCCGGTGAAGCTCGCGCCGGCGCTCGAGGAGGCGGTCGTGCCGCACGCGCTGGAGCTGCCCGCGCCGAGCGTGAACGTGACCGCGGTCCCCGCGACCGGGTTGCCGGCGGTATCCAGCACCCTGACCTGCAGCGGCTTGGGGTAGCGGCGCATGACGCTCGCCGATCTGCGCTTCGGCGAGATCGCGACGATCCTCGCCGGTATGCCCGCGGCGGTGTTGGTCAGCGAGAACGAGACCGAGCCGTACTGCGAGCTGGCAGTGACGGTGTAGCTGCCCGCGGCGGTGTTGGCGGTGAACGGCGGGGCGGCGACCGTACCCGAGGCATCGGCGCCGACGATGACGGTGTTAGACCCGCTGGTGGAGAACACCCCGCTCGCGCCACTGCCGGGTGCGCTGAACGTGACGGGAATCCCCGCGGCGGCGCTCGTGACGGGGCAGCCATCGCTGTTGCCGAGCGCCACCTGCAAGCCGCTCGCAAACGCCGTCCCGAGTATCGCCGTCTGCGGTGTGCCCGCGACGAGCGTCATCTGGTTCGGCGGATTGGACGATGGACACCCCGATGTGGCGGTGGGCGATGTTCCCGTTTCGCCTTCCGATCCCCCGGTTGCACCCGAGGCGAACGCCGGAGCCCCTGCCAGCGTGCCGGCGAGAGCGGTGGCCAAGCCGGCGACCATGATCAGCCCGAGCGCCACCCAGCGAACACGCCGGGGCAACCATGTCATCGCTGCCATCAGCGCTCTGCTCCTGCCTTGGTGGTGTCGTTCACGATGCGCCCGTCGAGCACCTGCACCTGTCGTGGCAGGCGGCCGGCGAGGTCGTGGTCGTGGGTGATCACGAGGATCGTGGCGCCATCGGCATTCAGCTCTTCCAGCAGCTCCAACAGCGCGGCGCCCGCGGTACTGTCGAGATTGCCAGTGGGCTCGTCGGCCAGCACGATCGCGGGGCGGCCAACCAGCGCACGGGCGATCGCGACGCGCTGGCGCTCGCCACCGGAGAGCTTGCTCGGACGGAAGTGGGCACGATCGGCGAGCCCCACCCGGGCGAGCGTCTGGGCCGCCCGCTCACGGCGCTCGGAGACAGCGATGCCGGCGTAAAGAAGTCCTTCGGCGACGTTCTCCAGGGCGGTGGAATGCTCCGCCAGAAAGAACTGCTGAAAGACGAACCCGATGCGCGTGGCGCGCAACGTGGCGAGCTCACGATCAGCGAGCCCCGCCGCGTCGAGGCCCGTGATCGAAACGATCCCCGAGCTCGGACGCTCGAGCGTGCCCATCACGTGCAGCAACGTCGTCTTGCCCGAACCCGAGGGGCCGACGATCGCCACGAGCTCACCCCCTGCCACCGCGAAGCTCACTTCCCGCAGCGCGTAGACCGGCGGTTCGGCGCCGTAGACCTTGCTAACCCCGTCAAGCTCGAGCACCGGCTGCTCTCTCATGTCTTTGGCACCACCACGCGCTGGCCGGCGGACACACCCCGACCGCTCACCTGCACGAGGCCGTCGGCGTCGTCGAAGAGGCCAAGGCTGACCGCCTCCAGACGGTGCACGCGGCCTTCGGCGACCTCCACCGCGTAGCCGCCACCGGCGAGCGCGAGCAGGGCGTCAATCGGCACCGCGAGCGCGCTCTTGACGCTTTCGGTGGTGATCGACACGTTCACGGGCGCCTGGTCCAGGTGTCCCGTCGCTGCGGGATCGGTCGGTGTGACATCGACTTCGATCGTCGGCGCGGCTTCTTCTTCACCACCAGATCTGCTCGACGGCAACGTCGCGACGCTTGACACATAGGTGATCCGCCCAGGCGTGGTCTGGTTGTCCGGCAGGGTGATCGTGACCGCGTCGCCGACCTTGACGCTGGCCTGCTGGGCCGCGTCGAGCGCGACCTTGACCTGGCGAGCGGTCGAAGAGATCCCGAGCACCGGACCAGGCATGACCGTCGCGCCGAGCGTCGGCGTCACGCTCGTCACGCGCACCGGCCCGGGCTCGAACACCACCGAGCCGAGCGGCAGCTCGCCGGTCACGCGCAGCCCGTGCGCTGATTGAAATGCGCGTATCGCCGCGGCGCTCGCAGCACTGAACGTGTCGCCCGCGAGTCCCTGCCCGCAGCCGAGCGCGTCGAGGTTGGCATTCAGCTCGGCGACGTCTGGCCCCGCGGACATCCCCGCGATGAACGCGCGCGTCGGGAGCACCGAGCCATACAGCAGCAGGACCGGCTGACCACTGATCTCATACAGGCTCTGCCCGCGCCTGAGGATCTGACCGACCCGCGGCAGCCTCGTGAACGTCGAGCTCTGCCCGTACACCGCGGCCGATGACCGCGCCGTCGCCAAGCTCGCCTCGGCCCTCGACAGCGACCTTTCGGCCGCGGAGACCTGCGCTCGGTCGCCCTTGACCTTCATCGCGGCACCTGATGAGCTCTGCTGAGCGGCCGAGACCGCCTGCAGGTCGCTGCCGCACGGGCCGGGGCCCCCGTTTTCCGAGGGAGAGCCGCTTGACGCGCTTTCCGCGGCGCCATCACCAGCGCAGTCGACCGCCTCCTTCGCGCGGGCGGCCGAGAGGGTCGCTTGGTCACCCGCGAGCGTTTCGTCGTCAGCCATCAGCGACGCTCTCGCCATTCTCAGCATTCCTTGCGCGTTCGTGACCGACTGCTGCGCCGCTGACACCGCAGACGGCGCCGTGCCAGACGGCACGCGGATGCTCGAGGAGCCCGCATAGCCGAGCGTCCCGCTCACCGGCGTCTGCGAAGACAGCGACTGGCGGGTCACCGTCGCCAGCGAGGTCGCACTCGCGTTATCGCCAACACCACCGCCTGACTCGCTCGAGCCACCAAAGGGATCGGTCACGATCAGGACAACAACAGCCGCGATGAGCCCCAGCCCCACCCCCGCGAGTACCCTCCGGCGATCGCGACCTCGCGGCGGGTCAACCCCCGAGCGCTCGCCAGAGGATCCGGCCGCGCCGCCCACTTGGGGCACGGACGCCACCTCACCGGACACGGGATCGCTCATCGTTTCCTTCAGTGGTTGTGCAGCGGGAACGCGCACGCGGCCGCCGCCCGCGTGAACACGGGCGACTGCTGATCGATCGTGCTCGGGAATATGAGGATCACTCCTTCGATATCGCTGATCACGCGGGTGCCGGCTGGCAGATTGGACGGGACCGAGGTTCGAGGGTCGGGGAAGTCGTAGACGCCGTGCCGGCGCATGCACCGCGCGATGCCTAGAAACTTCGCCAGCGTCTGCGGGGAAGGTGCAGGCCCCGAGCCGGGGCCGGGGGGCATGAAGTGTCGGCACTTCGCTTGCGCCGCCTTTAACGCGGGCGATGAGGGATTCATTCCAGCGCCCGTGTGGAAGAGGAAGCCCCCGCCGGGGCTCGGGTCTGGGAAGTTGGGCACGCCGTTGGAGCGCATGCACTTGGCGTAGGCGAGCGCATCCGAGCCGAGGGCGCTCGGCGAGGACGGGCCTGAGCTGGCCGCGCCGCCCCCGGCCGCGGCAGTCGGTCCCGAGGTGGTCGTGGTCCCCAGCCGTGCCACGGTCGGGCTGGGAGAGCTTCCCCCGCATCCTGCCACCAGCACCCCGCTCAGGAGGGCTGCGGCGGCGAGTAGCCGGGCTCGCAGCGGGGTGAGCCTCTTGGTATGGATGCTGTGCGGCATCTGGTCTCCTCGGTGTCTGCTTCCGGGGGTTTGCGTCCTCGTCCTGGACCGGTTCTACGCGGTGGGCTGTTTCGTCCTTGTTTCGCTCTCCGAGACCGGCAGCGGTCTTGTTTGACGGAGCCGGCGAAACAGCGTTGAAACACTGCGGCGCTACCTTCACCACAAGGAGCTACAGATGCGGGTGCTTGTGATCGAGGACGACGAGGAGCTGGCCGGGACGGTCGCCGCCGGGCTGCGCCACGCGAGGATGGCGGTCGATGTCGCGCTCGACGGCCAGGCTGGTTTGACGCGCGCGCTGGTCAATGACTATGACGTGATCGTGCTCGACCGCGACCTTCCCGCCCTCCACGGCGATGAGGTGTGCGCCAAGCTGGTTGCCGCGGGTGGACACAGCCGGGTGCTGATGCTCACCGGCGCGGCCGAGAATCGGGATTTGGTCGACGGGCTCGGGCTCGGCGCCGACGACTACCTGCCCAAGCCGTTCGACTTCCCTGTGTTGGTGGCGCGCATCGGCGCCCTTGCCCGCCGCGCGCAGCCGAGCATCCCGCCGGTGCTGGAGCACGGCGATGTCGTGCTCGATGCGACGCAGCGCCGCGCGCAGCGGGCTGACCGTGATCTCGAGCTGACGCCCAAGGAGTTCGGGGCGCTGGAGCTGCTGCTGGCCGCCCAGGGCCGGGTCGTCTCGGCAGAGGAGCTGCTCGCGCGTGTGTGGGACGAGAACGCCGACCCGTTCACAGGCGCCGTGAGGATCACCATGAGCCGGCTGCGTGCCAAGCTCGGTGATCCCCCCGTAATCGAGACCGTCGCGAAGGCCGGCTACCGGATCGGAGGCCAGTGATGGGCGTCGCGCACCACCAGCTCGCACCACCCTCTTGGCTGCGATTGCCTCGCCGCACCGCCCGGCTGCGGCTCACGGCTCTCTACGGCGGCCTCTTCCTCCTCTCCGGCGTCGCGTTGGTCGCCACCACCTACGTCCTTTTTGAGCGGGCGACCGAATACAGAACGCCTCACCTACCGACGATCCCTCACACGACCGCGATCCAGCATCTCCAGCTTCCGCTTAAGCCTGCTGGGCACACACCTGTGGGCCAGTCCTTCGTTTTCCAGCGTCCGCATCCGCTGTCACAGGCTCAGTACGAACTCGGACAGGCTCAGCAGGAACTGGAAAAGGCTGGGCCTCGGCTGTTGTTGGCTGGCCCCACTCCGCTGGCACGGATCCAACGTCAGCTGACACATGCCCAACATCAGCTGGCCCAGGGTCAGCATCAGCTGGCAGACGCTGTGCATCAGCTGGCGCAGGTGGGGCCCGTCCAAGCCGCCCAACGCGCCGCCGACTCGCACCAGCTTCTGGTCAACTCGGGAATCGCCCTGTCGATCGTGGCCGTACTCGCCCTCCTCGCCGGCTGGCTCGTCGCCGGCAGGATGCTGCGACCCATCAGGACCATCACCCGTACGGCCCGACGGATCTCCTCTACCAGCCTGCACGAGCGCCTGGCCCTCGATGGCCCGCAGGACGAGCTCAAGGAACTCGGGGACACCCTCGATGACCTGTTTGGGCGACTCGACGCCGCGTTCGAAGCGCAACGTCAGTTCGTCGCCAACGCCTCGCACGAGCTGCGCGCGCCGCTGACCCGCCAGCGAGCCCTGATCCAGGTCGCGCTCGCCGACCCGGACGCGAACCTCGCCTCGTTGCGCACCGCCCACGAGCGCGTGCTCGCATCCGAGCAGCACCTGGAGCAGATGATCGATGGGCTGCTGGCGCTCACGCGCGGCCAAGCGGGATTGGAGCGCTGCGAGCGCCTCGACCTCGCGACCCTTGCGGCCCAAGTCCTACGGATGCGGGACTCGGAGACCACAAACCTCGGCCTCGACGTCCGCGCGACGCTCGCTTCGGCACCAACGGCTGGCGATCCGCGGCTGGTGGAGCGCCTGATCGCCAACCTCCTCGACAACGCCATCCGCCACAACATCCCCCAGGGGCATGTCGAGATCAACACCGGCACCCGTCACCAGCGCGCATTCCTGGCCGTCACAAACAGCGGCCCGATGATCCCTCCGGAGGAGGTGCAGCGCCTGCTGCAACCGTTCCAGCGCCTTCACGGAACCCGCACCACCCACGCCAGTGGGAACGGGCTCGGCCTCGCGATCGTCAACGCGATCGCCGCCGCCCATCGCGCCACGCTAACCGCCCAACCACGCCCAGGCGGCGGGCTGACTGTCGAAGTGACCTTCCCCTCCACATCCCTCCACGCGAAGCAGATCGAAGCAACCACCCAGCGGCCAGCGCTAGAGACCTCCAGGGGCGCTCAGACGAGTGCCTGACAGAAAGAACCATGCTCGGGGGCAAACAAACAAAGCTGGAGAACGGGTGCCCGAACGTCCAACGAGTGCACACCATGAGCTGGCAGCGTCCGGGGTGCTTCTGCTTTTCATCCAAGCAGGCGTCTCGACGGTCAGCGTCGGCGTGCCCGCTCTGAACGAGAAGGAAGAGCTTGACGAACGCGCTTGTATGCCCCCTTGGCGCATCCGAGCGATCTAGATCAGCTAGGTATCAACCCGCCACGGGCTGCAGAAACCGAAGCGTGCCATTCAACAGCAGGCAACTAATTTTTCTAATGAAGTGATGCGTATCCGGTTGGCTCAGGCTGGGTGCTTGAGGCCGGGATCCTCACTGCCGGCTCAGAGTCGCGAAGATCGATTCAGCCGACTCTCTCGCACCACGATGAGCCTCATAGACGGCTACGACGGCGGCGCCTGTCCAGCGGGCTCACAGAACGCGAGCCGGAGTGAACCGGATACGCATCAATGAAGTAGTCCAATGCCGACTCGCCAACGCGCCTGCTTTCTCGTCCAACGCAGGTGTCGTTGAGCGAGCGGGGTGCCGAGCTAGATGAGCCGAGGCGCAGGAGAACGCCCTGGGGCGAGTTTTCGCCAACTGTCCAGTTCTGTCAGCACCCAGGCGCCTTCGCCGCCGGTCGGTTCGCCCGAGACGGCGATGCCGCTGCCACTGTCGGCCAGAACGCAGAGGCTTATTCCACGCAGGAAACGTCGCCGATCGCGGCGGCCCCATCGAGTCACGACCCCTAGCGCGGCGCGATCGGGCGTGGTAAAGAGATACGAACCATGAAGCCGACGATTGATCGATTCGCGTGTCCGCCGATGGTGAGGACGATCCTCATTGGGTCTTTGCTTGCGGCCTTGGCGCTGCTCGGACCGCCCCTCGCCGCGGCCGCAACGACCCGCTATGCGGCGCCGACGCCGACCGGCGCCGCCGACTGCTCATCACCGGCGAACGCCTGCGATCTGCAGACCGCGGCGATGAACTCGAGCCTTGGCAACGGGGACGAAGTCGTCCTCGCCGCCGGTGAATACATCGAGACCAATCCGATCGAAATCAGAAAGGGAGTCGACCTGCACGGGCTGGGCGTACCGGCTGCGACCAAGATAGTCACGAGCGGGCTTTTCGGCGTCGTCCTCGAAAACTCAAACGCGAAGTTGGGCAATCTCGAGATCGACAGCAGCGGCCTGATCGAGGCCCTGTTCGCATCGGCGGGAACCGTCGATGAGGTCATCGCGAGAAGCAGCGTGGGCTCGGCCTGCAGCGTCAGCAATACGACGATCCGCGACTCGCTCTGCGTCTCGACCGCCAGCGCTGCCGCGGGCGTCTTCATCAACTTCAGCGGTGGAACTCACGCAATCACCCTGCGCAACGTGACCGCGATCGCGAGCGGTGCCACCAACTCGCACGGCATCCTCGCCGAAGGCTCCGGCGGCGCAACCGTCTCGATCGACGCCAAGAACGTGATCGCCCGGGGCACGACCGACGACGTGCATGCCTTCGCCGACAGCACTTCGACGTCCACGGTGACGCTGGATCACTCCAACTTCGCCAAACGCTTTGAATTCGCCCAGGCCGGCGGCGTCGCCACGGTAACCGCCCCGACCACAAGCTCAAACCAAACCGAAGCGCCCACCTTCGTCAACCCGGCGCTGGGCGACTACCACGAGGCTGCGGGCTCGGTGACGATCGACGCCGGCGTCGCCGACGCCTCCAACGGCACGGCTGACATCGACGCCGAAGCACGGACCCAGGGCGTCGCGATCGACATCGGCGCCGACGAGTTCAGCCCTCCCGTCACGGTCACCCCGCCGCCGCCGGGTACCGGGAGCGGCGGGGTGACAGGGCCGCCGGATACCTCGATCACCAGGGGCCCGCACACGATCGTAAGGAGCGGGAAGTCCCGGGTGACAGCGGCGTTCGTCTTTGCCTCCAACGCTCCCGGCGCCAGCTTCGAATGCAGTCTCGACCGCGCCCGGTTCTCGCCCTGTACCTCACCTCGGAAGGTCAAGTTGAAAAAGCGCAAGCACAGCTTCGCGGTGCGGGCAATCGATGCAGCCGGGACCGACACCACGCCGGCCGGCTACCACTGGCGGGTGAAGCCGAAGCAAAGCGCTGGCGGGCACCTGGCCCTGGTCGCAAGCGCCAGTTCGGCCGGCCTCGACTACGAGGGAAACGCGATCGGCAACAATCGCGTGCTGGTCGGCTTCCAACTGCATGGGAAGGGCTGCCCCGAAGACGCGGAATGCTTCGAGAACAGGCCCCGAGTTCTGAAATTCGACGCGGTGAACACGTCATTCCCCAACTGCCCCCAGGTGCTCGAAGGGTATTTCGAATCCAAGAAGGCGGTCGTCGTCGGCAAGAACGGCAGCTTCGAAGCAAGCGAGACGGGCTTCTACGGAGAAGACATCTCCTTCGGCGGCCGCTTCGTCCACGCAGGGCAGCTCGCGCGCGGCTGGTTCACCGTGGACGTAGAAGGCTGCTCGACCGGCCGCGTGCGCTGGAGGGCCAGCCTGCAATGAGGAGCGCAAGGTGCTGAAAGCGTGGATTGGGACAGCGAGCCGCTTGCCTGCCCTCGTCGCGATCTGCGCTCTGGCCGTTCTGGCGCTCAACGTCCCGGCTCTCGCCGGCGGCCGCAACGACCTCTATTTAGGTGAAGTCGAACAGCCGCCGGTGAAAGGCTTTCCCCAGGAAGAGAAAATCGAACTCTACGTCCACACCCAGCACCACCGCGACGGCAGCGTCACGGTCAAGATCCCGGCGGTCAACATCTTCAACGTCTATATGGATTGCCTGAACGGGCACCGCATAGCCGCGGGGTTCAACCCAAGCGGCAACGCGCAGGAGCTCCCCCTGGTGGACATCAAGGTCGAGCATCGCTCCTTCAAGGCGTCCGGTATCTGGCAGGAGGTCAATCCATTCACGTTCAAGGGGACCCTGCCGAAGCACGGCCCCGCGAGCGGGACCCTGACTGTCTCCGAGCACGTCGGGGAGATGGAAGGCGAATTCGAGGGCGAAGAGGAAAACTGGGGAAATTGCCACAGCGGCCTGCTCCACTGGAGCGCGGAGCGCAGATAGGCCAATGTCGACCTGCGTTGCCGAGAGATTAAGCCCGTGAACGATCGGGCCTGGCTGTCCCGCCCAAAGACGTCATGAACGCCTGAGATAGCCCCGAAAGAGCATCCGGACCCATTCCGAGGCTTGGGGTCTTGCGAGATCTCAAGTCAAAGGAGAACCCGGATGGACCTTCACCCCAGGGCCAAGCTCGGACCGGCGGCCCGTCATGAGCTCTGCCAGCTAATAGCCACTGGGATGTCGATGCGAGGAGCCGCACAGGCCTTCTCGGTCTCCCCGGCGACCGCCCACAGGTGGTGGCACCGCCATCGTTCGGGGGAGGGCCTGGCGGACCGCTCCAGCCGCCCCCGCCGCAGCCCCCGCACACTCCCCGACGCCCAACAGGAGAGGATCTGCGAGGTCCGCCGCCACACCGGCTGGGGCCCGAGGCTGATCGCCGGGGTCACCGGCCATCCCCACTCGACAGTTCACCGAACCCTCGCCCGCCACGGGATCTCCCGCCCGCCCAGGGCGCACCGAGAGCGCTCGGTCCGCTATGAGTGGCCCTGCCCCGGAGACCTCCTCCACGTCGACACCAAGCGCTACGGGCGCTTTGAGCGCCCCGGGCACCGGGTGACCGGCATCCGCGACAAGACGCCGCCGAGGAGCGGGCCGGCTGGGGCTGGGAGTTCGCCCACTCGATCGTCGAGGACCACGCCCGGCTGGCCTACGCGGAGCTGCACCCCGACGAGCGGGCGGCGACAGTCACCGGCTTCATGCGCCGCGCGCTTGCCTTCTTTGAAGCCAGGGGGATCGGGCCCAGGCGGCTGATCAGCGGCAACGCCTGGGCCTACGTCAAGAACAGGGAGCTCGCCCAGCTCCTCGCCGAGCGCCAGATCCGCCACCTGAGGATCCGGCCCAGGCGACCGCAGACAAACGGGAAGGTGGAGCGCTTTCAGCAGACGATGGCCGGGGAGTGGGCCTACGGGCTCACCTACCGCACCTCAGACGACCGCGCCAGGGCCCTGCCACACTGGCTCGACTACTACAACGAGCAAAGACCCCACAGCTCAATCGGGGACCGGCCGCCGATCAGCCGCGTTCATGACGTGTCGGGTTAGGACATCTGGACTGCACCTCTGATTCGACGATCGACTCGGCTCGGTTTCGTGTACTCGTCTTTGGCTGAGCAGCTGAACCCGGCCCCTTATCTCCGGACGGGCGGGTAAGGGCCTCCGGTGGCCTGGCGATCATCGAGAGTGCGGGCCCGCATTGATCGGCGACCGTTGATTCTGACTCTGGATTAGGGTCTTCGAGGACGCCTAAATTCCGACTGAGCGAGATGCGAGTTGAAGAGATGATGGCCAGCATTAACGCAGGCGGAACCGAGCTCTACTACGAGCGCGGCGGTTCAGGCGATCCGATGCTCCTGATCCAAGGGATGAGTGCCACCCACCTGGCCTGGGGTGAGGAGTTCCTCGGGGCCCTCGAGCCGAGCTTTGAAACGATCGTCTTTGACAACCGCGGCATGGGCAAGTCGGGGCAGGCCGAGCTGCCCTTCTCGATTCCCGACATGGCGGCTGACTCCCTGGCCCTGCTCGATGTCCTGGAAGTCGAGCGCGCTCATGTCGTCGGCATCTCGATGGGTGGCACGATCGCCCAGGAGCTCGCCCTCGCCAATTCCGAGCGGGTGCTCACCCTCACCCTCGGTGCCACCTTCTGCGGCGGACCGCAGAGCACGCTGATGGCCCCAGAGGATCTGCAGATGCTGGGCGTCGCCTATGCCTCCGGGGAGCCCGAGCAGGTCTTTCGGGCCATGTGGGAGATCAATATCTCCCCCGGCTTCCGCGCCCAGGAATCGCGGTTTGACGACTTTCGCGCGATGGGTTCCAAGCTGCCCGCCCCGCGGCCTGTCGTCATGCAGCAGATGCGCGCCTGCGCTGAGCACGACACCCATCAGCGGCTGAGCCAACTCGAGATGCCGACCCTTGTCATCCACGGCACCGCGGACCGGCTGATCGCCGTCTCCAACGGGGAACAAATCGCCTCGCTGGTGCCCTGCCCGATCGAGCTGCTCGAGGACGTCGGCCATATGTTCTGGTGGGAGCAACCGCAGCGCTCGGCTGAGCTGATCCGCGGGCACGCACTCGCCGCGCTCTGAGCAGATAGAGCGAGCGTCAGGTCTTTGCGGCACAGCCGGCTGGATTGAGCCGGCCCTTCACCTTGAAGACGTAGTCGGGCTCGGGAGTCACGTCGGTCTCGGCGATGATCTGTTCCAGCGCTGGGTCGTTCTTGACCCAGGCATAGACGGGGTGCTGGTAGGGGCCGGGCTGGTCCATCGTGTATTGGCTCATGATCAGAAAGTCGTAGTTCCCGGCGTTGATCAGGCGGCGGAACTGCGGACAGCTCGACGGCAGGCGCCAGGTTCCGGCCGGTCCACCGACGCCGATGTACTGGACGTAATTGTCGAGATTGGCTCCGTAAAAGCCGTACTGGCCGAAGAAGATCTCACCCGAGCCGGCGAGCCCGATCCGCTTGTCATGCTGCTTGCGGGCAAAGGTGTAGGCCTTCTTTGGACCACCGTCCTGGAGGAAGTGGTCGACTTCGGTGTAGTGGTGGTGGTAGTACTGGGTCTCCTGAGCTCGACCGAGGATCACCGCGAGCAGCATGATCCCGGCGGCGACCCCGACAAGCACCCCGCGGCGCGCTCGTTTCCGGATTCGCTCCAAGCCGAACGCCGACGGCATCCAGACCAAGACTAGTGTGATGAAGAACGTGCCAAAGATGTAGCTCGGATACCAGCGCGGCGTGGTCAAGACCGTGATCGCATAGACCCCGACCAAAAAGAGGAGCGTGCGCCAAGCTCGCTTGTCGGGCGAGCGCAGGGGCCGCGCGACCGGAAGCAGGATCATTGCCAGGACAAGGCCGGGAACCAGGTAGCGCGTATTGGTGAAGAACCCGGTCGGGGAGCCCTCCTGACCGGCCGCGGTCAAGGGCGTGAATATGTAGACGAGCGCTGTCACCAGGGCGGCGGCCGCGACGACGCGCAGGATCCGGTTACGCGAGCGCACAGCGATGAACACCGCTGCTGCGACCGCGACGATCAAGATCAGAGGCCAGAGCGGGCCAAAGGCATTTTCAAGCTGCGGAAAGAACCACTTGCGGTAGATCGTCGGCTGGGTCAAGTAATGCGCGACGGCGAAACGCGGCCGGGGATCGAGCGGCATCTGGTTTGGCGTCGGTAGATGCAGCGGCCCCCAGCTCGAGTAGGGGATCGGGTTGCCTCCCGTCTTAATCGCCGCCTTCAGGTACCAGTAGCCGCCAACGACCAGGGCCGAGAGCCCCATTACCCAGGTCGTTGTCAAACGCCTTCCCCTGCCGCTGAAGAGAATGACCCCGATCGTGATCGCCGCGACCGGGATCAGGAAGGTGAGCTTGACCGAGGCCGCGAGCCCAGCGGCGATTCCGGCGATCACCAACGGACCCTTATCGAGCAGCGGCGCGTCGCGCTCGGGCGTATCTTGGACCGCCCCCTCCCGTGGGGCTCTGCGCTGATGGCCATTGATCAGGAAGGCAGCGAAGGCGATCAGGAAGGCGAGGCCCATGATGTCGTTGCGCCCCTCGCCGGGCTGGGTTTCGATCATCACCCCGGAGTCGAGGATGATCGCTCCGGCGACCAGCGTCGCGGGGCCAACCTTGTAGGGGCGACCGACACACCAGGCGGCGAGCAACGCGATCGAGACCCAGATCAGATTGATCAGCGGCGAGAGCCAGTCGGTCTTGAAGATGACAATCGCGGCCCCGTGGATCAGTTCGGAGGTCTGCGGGTAAAACCAGGCGGCAAGGCGCAGCGGGTCGGTGTAGTGCAGGTGGACGGTCGAGTGTTCCTGCGCCATCCGCGCGGCGAAGGGCATGTGGTACCAGGTGGTATCACCGCCAAACATGCCCTGGTCGAGGGCTAGCTGGGAGGGAAAGGTCCACTCGGCCACTGTGAAGGAGGCGACGCCGAGCGCCAGCAGAAGCGCGATTGTCTGAACTTTGGGGGCGCTCACCTCGCGCCCCTCGCGGGGCGCATAATGGCGGCCGATCCAGGCGGCCAAAAGCCCGATCGCGATGCTGACAACGACGATCCAGCCCAGACGCAGGATGCTGAGCGACCCGAGCAGCTCGAGCGAAATAACAAGCAAGCCGACCGCGATCGTCACATCGGCGAGACGGGCGAGGGCACCCGAGAACTCGGGGACGATCCAGCGTCGCAGCCAGTAGCCACCGAGGCCAACCGCAGCGATTACGCCGATCACGGCAAAGCAGCCGCCGATATAGGAGCCGAGGGAGGGGGTCACCGGCGCGGGATGCTAGACGTTGATCCCCCGGCGCGCGCCGGATCTGACCTAAGAGGCGGCTGCGGGAATTCTGCAGGAGATCCCGGTGCCCGCCAGACCGCAGTAGCCGTTGGGCACCTTATGCAGGTACTGCTGGTGATAATCCTCGGCGTAATAGAAGGGCGCGGCGGGCTCAACCTCGGTCGTGACCGGCTCCTTGCCGGCAGCGCGCAGGGCGTCATCGTAGGCGCGCAGCGCCATCTCGGCAGTCGCCTTCTGCGCGTCAGTGCTGAAGTAAATTCCCGACCGATACTGGGTCCCGACGTCATTGCCCTGGCGCATCCCCTGGGTCGGGTCGTGCTCCTCAAAGAACACCTTGAGCAGATCAGCGTAGGAGACCTTCGCCGGATCGAAGGCGACCATGACGGCCTCAGTGTGGCCGGTGTGGCCGCTGCAGACCTCCTCATAGGTCGGATTGGGGGTCGTCCCGTTCATGTAGCCCACCGCCGTCGTGTAGACGCCGGCGAGGGTCCAGAAGAGCCGCTCGGCCCCCCAGAAGCAGCCGAGCCCGAAGTAGGCGACCTCGATGCCCTCGGGGAATGGGGGTTTGATCGGGTTACCGAGCACGGCGTTGGTGTCGGGGACCTCGAAGGCCGGCTCGCTGCGCCCCGGCAACGCCTCCTGGGCGGTTGGCATCCGTGTCTTGTCGGGATTAATCATCGTCATCAGCTTGCCCATTCTGCTCATCTTGTCTCCAGTCTTCGCTCCGCACTGACGTTACAGAGTGGGGCAACTCACCGACCCTCGATCCGAGCCTAAATCGAGCCCGCAGCGGCTCCGAAAGACCCAGCGGCGCCGTTGAGCTCCTGCTGAGGCTGCAGCACCGCGCCCCCTCGCCGATCGCCCCTTGGCTCAATCGCCCGGCGCCAGATAGCTGATCCCAGTCAAGTCTTCGGAGACCCGCCAGAGTCGGGCCGCAATCCGCTGATCCCGACCGGCCCGCACCGGGGCCACAACCCTGGGATGCCCGCGTTGCTCCTCAAAGCCGTCGGGTCCAATGAAGAGGCCACCATCGAGATTGGGGCGGGTGGCAGCGTAGAGCTCGGGCAGAGCGCCCATCGCCGGGCTCTGCGCGAACAGCCGGTTGGCGACCGCGAGCACGGCCCGGTCAACGAGGGGAGGAGCGGCCGATTGTAAATTTGTAGCCGCGTAGCCGGGATGCGCCGCGAGGCTCTTGATCTTCGATCCCGCGGTGCGCAGGCGACGATCGAGCTCGAGCGCGAAGAGGACATTGGCCATCTTCGATTGACCATAGGCTCGCCAGCGCCAGTAATGGCGCTCGGTCTGTAGATCATCGAAATTGATTCGCCCGAATTTGTGAGCGGTGCTGGTCACGGTCACCACCCGCGCATCCCGGCGGCCCTCCAGCTTGCCGAGCAACAGACCGGTGAGGGCGAAGTGGCCGAGGTGATTGGTCCCGAACTGCAGCTCAAAGCCCTGGTTGGTCTCCCCTCGAGGCGGCGCCATCAGCCCGGCGTTGTTGATCAGAAGGTCAAGCCCTTCGCGGCGCGCCGAGATCCGCTCGGCGAAGCTGCGCACCGATTCGAGGTCGGCGAGGTCAAGCGCCGCGACCTCGAGCTTCGCGCCCGGTATCGCGGTGGCGATCGCCGCCGCCGCCCGCCCGCCCTTGGCGGTATCGCGACAGGCGAGCACGACACCGGCCCCGGCGCGCGCCAGCTCACGAGCCGCTACCAGACCGAGACCGCTATTCGCGCCGGTGACCACCGCCGTCCTGCCCGCCTGATCGGGAATGTCGGCAGCCGTCCACCTCTCCCTCATCGCGCTCCCTCCCCCAAGTCGGTGCCCCGAGTGAATGTTTGGGGGTAACGTGCGGGCATCGGCTGCCTCGTAGTCCTCTTCGCTCTGATCTCACCGCGCCTGGCGCTCTTCGCGTTGTGGCTGTTCAGCGACCTGCTCAGCCGCGCCTTCGACGCCTGGCTCCTGCCCTTCCTAGGCTTCTTTTTATTGCCCTGGACCACCCTCGCCTACGCGGTGATGTGGGACACGGGCAGCGACGGGGTCCACGGCTTTGAGTGGTTCATCGTCGTCCTCTTCTTCTTCTTTGACCTCGGCTCCTACGCGCGCAGCGGCCGCCTGCAAGCCGCCCGGAACTAGTTCTAGACCACCGCGACTAGGCCAGCTCTTCAATCGGGAAAGCGATCCTGACGTGCTCTTTGCCGACCACGATGAAATCGCGCCTGATCGTCTCGCCTCCCTCAAGCGGCGTGATCTCGACGCTGACCACGGGGATGAAGGAAATGTCCGGACGGTTCAGGGAGTCCGAAAAGCGACTCTGGTACCCCTCCGGGGGAAGGGTCACGTTGCCGACGATGATGTGCCGGTCGGTCTCGAACTGGACGCGTTCAACGCGGCGCTCGATGTGATCTCCCATCTCCATCTGCCTAGTCGGCCCCTTCCTTTGTCCACTGTGGACAAACCTAGCCCGGGCAACTTATCCGCACCGGATGTGCGTGTCCACGCCTGAATTCGAAGATCAGCTTAAGCCGCGCTGCGGCGGGGGAAAATCATCGGGGCGCCCGGATTCGAACCGGGGACCTCGGCCACCCAAAGGCCGCGCGCTACCAGGCTGCGCCACGCCCCGCTGCGCCCAGTCTAGAGCCCGGCCGGGCAGGTGGGCCACGGCTCTGACGAAGGCAACCGCTAGGTTTCGGCGGTGGCCGACGTCCGCCCCATACGAGCCCTTCATTATGACCTCGACATCGTCGGCAAGCTCGGCGATGTGGCGGCGCCGCCCTATGACGTGATCGATACTGCGCTGCGCACCGAACTGCTCGCGCGCTCGCCTTACAACGCGGTGGCGATCGACCTACCGAAACCCTACGGCCACAGCGGCCCTGAGGGCGGCGAGGGAGACCCCTATGAAACCGCCGCCGAGACGATCGCCGCATGGCGCGAGGCCGGGGCGCTGATCGAGGACCCCGAGCCGGCGATCTGGGCGATGACCCAGGACTACAGCGGTCCCGACGGCGAGAGTCGCACCCGACACGGAATTCTCTGTCGGGTCCGGGTCGAGGACTTCGAGGCGGGGCAGGTCCTGCCCCACGAGCGCACCCTGCCCGGACCAAAGAAGGATCGCCTCGACCTCACCCGCGCCACCCGTCACAACCTCTCACCGATCTTTTCACTCGCCACCAAGGACCCCTGGCCCCTGGTCGAGCCGGCGCTTGACCCCGCCAGGCCTTGGGGTGAGGCCAGCGATGAAGGCGGCACCCTGACGCGCCTCTGGCGGGTCGGCGATCCCGCGGTGCTGGAGGCCGTCACCGAGCTGCTGGCCGACGCGCAGCTGTTGATCGCAGATGGTCACCACCGCTACGAGACGGCGATCGCCTACCGCGATGAGATCGGCGGCGAGGGCGACCACAACTTCACCCTGATGGCGCTGACCGGTTTGGACGACCCGGGTCTGACCGTCTTCCCCACCCACCGTCTGCTCTCCGGCTTCGCCGCTAACCCCGAGCGCCAGCAGCGCCTCGGCGAGGGTCTGCGGGAGATCTTTGAGGTGACCGAGGTCCCCGAGGAGCAGCTCGACCCACTCGGCGAGGAGGGAACCGGCGTCTTTGGCCTCTATGACTCCTTTCATAAGCGCGCCTTTCGACTGCAGCTCAAGAGCTCTGCGATCGCCGCACTGGACCGCCAGTTGAGCGGCAAGCCCGAGGCTTACCGCCGCCTTGACGCCGCGATCCTCGAGACGCTTGTATTGAAGGGAATCGTGGGAATGAGCGAAGACGAGATCCTCGCCAAGCGCGGAATTGGCTACTCAAAGAGCGCGTCCGACTCCCTGGCGCTGATCGCCGATCGCTCCTATGACGTCGCCTTCATTCTGCGCCCGATCCCGGTCGAGCAGGTCCGGGCGATCTGTGAAAGCGATGAGAACATGCCGCCAAAGTCGACCTATTTCTTCCCCAAGGTGCTGACCGGATTGGTATTCAACCCGGTCGGCTGAGCGCCGGCTTGCTCCTCCCCACCCGGCGGGGAGAACCTGAGAGCGTGCGAGCGTAGGATCAGCGCGTGGTGAAGATCTACACCAGGAAGGGCGACGACGGGACGACCTCGCTGTGGTACGGCGGTCGCGTGCCCAAGCACCACCTCCGCACCGAGGCCTACGGCGCGCTCGATGAAGCCTGCTCGCAGCTCGGCGTCGCACGGGCGCTATGCGAGCCCCGGCAGGGCGGGCTGGCCGCCGATGTCCTTCGCCTCCAGGATGACCTCTTCATCGCCGGTGCTGAGCTGGCCACCGCGCCGCAGGCCACCGAGCGCCTCGAGGACGGGATCAGCCGCACCACAGAGGCAATGGTCGCCGAGCTCGAGGAGCGGATCGACCACTACATGGAGCAGGTCGAACTGCCGCCACAGTTCGTGATCCCCGGGGGCACGCAGCTCTCCGCGCAGCTCGACGTCGCTCGCACCACGATCCGCCGGGCCGAGCGCCGGATCAGTGCGCTCAATGAGGCCGGCGAACTGGCCGACCAGACCGTGATTCATTTCGTCAACCGCGCCTCCGACCTCGCCTACGCCTTCGCCCGTTTTGCCGACGTCGAGAAGCCCGCCCTCTTTGAGGGCCGACGGCGCGAGCGGGCATGAGGGTCATCGCTCGCCGCCAAAGCGGCTATGCCCACGAGGTCGAGATCGAGGGCGGCCACAAGCTCTTGGTCGACGAGCCGCTCGCCGCAGGCGGCACCGGCACCGGTCCCGCCCCGACCCGACTGCTGGCAGCCAGCCTTGCTGCCTGCACCGCGGTCACGGTCGAGATGTATGCCGGCCGCAAGGGCTGGGATGTGGGGTCAATGGAGGTCGAGGTTGAGGTCGACTATGAGGACTCGGCCCCGAGCGCCTTTGAGGTCGTCCTGCGCCTACCGGATGCACTCAGCGACGCCGAAAAGGAGCGACTTTCGACGGTCGCCTCCAAGTGCCCGGTACACCGGATCCTGAGCGGTGAGACCCAGGTCTCGATCACCGAGCGGGTCGAGGCCCTCTAGATGGACCTCGGACTGAGCGGTCGAACCTGCGTGGTGACTGGCGCCAGCCGCGGTATCGGCCGAGAGACAGCTCGCCTGCTCTGCGCCGAGGGGGCGAAGGTGCTGCTCGTCGCGCGCAACGAGGACCGACTTGAGAAGACGACCGCGGAGGTCGCGGCGGCCGGCGCCGATGCCGGCGGTCGCGCCGAGCACCTGACCCTTGACGTCACCGATGAGTCGGCCGGTGATCACATCCTCGCCGCCGCCGAGCAGGACTTCGGCACCCTCGACGTCCTCGTCAACAATGCCGGCGCCGCCCGCTGGCGCGACCTCGATCAGGTCCCTGAGGCCGACTGGCGTGCCGCATATGAGCTCAATGTGATCGCGCCGCTGCGCACGATGCGCGCCGCGATACCGAGCATGCAGGAGCGTGGCTGGGGCCGGATTGTCAACGTCTGCTCGACCGCGGCCAAGCGCCCCTCCGCGGCGATGCCCGAGTACTCGGTCGCTAAGGCGGCCGAGCTCTCGCTCTCCCGCCTCTTCGCTGACCGCCACGCGAGGCAGGGAGTCCTCGTCAACGCGATCTGCCCCGGTCCGGTCGAAGCCGAGCTCTGGATGGAGCCGGGCGGACTGCTTGATCAATCCCAGGAGATGTCGGGCGCCGCCAGTCGTGAGGAGGCGCTGGCCGCCGCCGGATCCAAGCGCCCGATCGGCCGCCTCGCGGAGGTCGGAGAGGTCGCCGCGGCGATCGTATTCCTCTGCTCTGAGCGCGCCTCCTACGTGAGTGGCGCCGCTTGGTCAGTCGACGGCGGCACGGTGCCGGTGATCATCTGAGCTGCGCGGCGGTCCGCGGACACGCATGACAGAGGAACGTCGGCGCCGGCTCGCCGATCTGCTCCTGAGCCCCGAGGAGGCGGTCCAGATCGAGGCACGGGGCGATACCGACGCCGCGGTGCTATTGCCCCTCTTCGGTTGGCCCCAACGCCCCGGCCTGATCTTCACCGAGCGGCGCGCGGACCTACGTCGCCACGCCGGCGAGGTCTCCTTCCCCGGCGGCCGCCGGGATCAGGGCGACGCCGACTTTGTCGAGACGGCGCTGCGCGAGGCCGAGGAGGAGATCGGCCTCGATCGCGGCGCGGTCGAGGTCGCCGGAGCGCTGCCGCCGACCGCGACCTTCGCCACCGGCTACCGCATCCACCCCTTTGTCGGTCTGATCGAAGATCCGCATGAGCTCCGACTCGAGCCCAGCCCCGATGAGGTCGAGACCGTGCTGGCCTTCACCCTCGAGGCGTTGCGGGAGAGCTTCGCGATGCGGCGCCTGGTGCGCCGTGGCGTCGCCCTGCACGCCCCAACCTATGAGGTCGAAGGGCAGCTGATCTGGGGAGCAACGGCCCGCATCCTCGGCGAGCTGCTGGACCGCCTCCCCTAGACCTTCTGCTTCTCGGGCTGGGGCACGATGCGGATGTAGGGACGCGGCTCTTCCCAGCCCTCGGGGTAAATTTCCTTTGCCTGATCGTTGGAGACCGAGCCAGCGATGATCACATCATCGCCCTGCTGCCACTGGGCCGGCGTCGCGACTTTGTGCCGCGCGGTGAGCTGCAGCGAATCGATCACGCGCAGGACCTCATCGAAGTTGCGTCCGGTGGTCATCGGATAGATGAGGATCAGTTTGATCTTCTTGTCGGGACCGATCACAAACACATTGCGCACGGTCTGATTGTCGGCCGGCGTGCGATCGGCAGGGTCCCCCGAGACATCCGCGGGCAGCATCCCGTAGAGCTTGGCGACGTTGAAATCGACGTCGCTGATGATCGGGTAGTTGGGTGCCGTGCCCTGCGTCTCCTCGATGTCGCTGGCCCACTCCTCGTGCTTGTCGAGCGGGTCGATCGAGAGGCCGATTATCTTCACGCCCCGCTCGGCGAACTCGGGCTCGATACTCGCCATGTAGCCGAGCTCGGTGGTGCAGACCGGCGTGAAGTCTTTCGGGTGGGAAAACAAGACGGCCCAGGAGTCACCAATCCAGTCATGGAACTTGATCGGGCCCTCGGTCGTGTTGGCCTCGAAGTCAGGTGCTGTGTCTCCAAGCTGCAAACTCATGCGCCGCTCCTCTCGGGTGCAAATGGGAAAGGCATTTACCTAAATTCCTATCGGAGTTTAGCTATATCGAGCCCCCGGCCCCCACTCCGACCAGCGCGTCCTGCACAGCGCACGAAGCGGCGCGCAGCCAGGGACCGTGATCGCTCGGCGCGGCGGCGAGGACCGCGGTCCGAATCCGCCAGCTCGAACCCGCCATCGACACCGCCCGAGCGCCCGCCTCCAGGCAGCTCGCGGGAACCGACCCCACCGCCTCATAGACGAAGCCCCTGACCGGAGTGTCAACCAGTTTCTGGAGCAGGCTCTCCAGGCGCTCGCCATGGAGCGCCGCCAGGGACTCCTCCTGGCCCCGAGCCGATCCGAGCAGCCAGACCACGACCGAGACGTCGTCGATCAGGCTGAGCAGCGTCGCGGGGCGCAGAGGGTCGGCGAGCGCGGGCTCGATCGCGGCGGCCTCGATTTTCGCCAACCCCGGATCGCCGCGGCTGGTGCCCCGCACCGCCCAGCCATCCGCCGCCAGTCGGCCGCCCAATGCGCGGCCGCGGCAGCCGCAGCCGACGATCAGCAGGCGCGCCATCGGGGGCCGCCCTAGGCTGCGTCGCGCTCGGCGGCGCGGCGGCGCTGGACGTCGTTCGCGCCGGGGCCAAGGCGGGAATGGATGTTGCCCGAGTGGACCTCGCCACCGCACTCAGAACAGGTCGCAACCATCTCGAAGGGGTGACCACAATCCTCGTGGATCACCTCCAGCGGGGCTCCGTTGGGCCCGGTCGTGTAGCGATCGCCCCAGGTGAGCAGGGCGAGCAAAACCGGCTGCAGGTCGCGGCCCTTCTGCGTCAAGCGGTACTCAAAGCGCTCGGGGTGCTCGCTGTAGCGGCGGCGCTCGACGATCCCCTCTTCGGTGAGGGTCGCCAGCCGCTGGCTGAGCACATTGGTCGCGATCCCGAGCGAATCCTGAATTTGGTCGAACCGGCGTCGACCGAGAAAGAGATCGCGCAGCACCAGGATTGCCCAACGCTCGCCCAATACGGAGAGCGGACGAGCGATTGAGCAGTTGAGATCGGCGAACGCCTGAATTGCCATAGCGGCTAGTTTAGCTCGTCGCTTTTCTTTTACAAGTCAAACGTGCTACGGTCACTTGTAAATTGCAAGCCACAGGATTGGAGCGGCCAAATGGAGCGACGTTGGAAGGTTCTCGCTATCACCTCGGTCGGGCTCTTTATGGCCAGCCTCGACCTCTTCATAGTGAATATTGCCTTCCCGGACATGGCCAGTAACTTCGGCGGAGCCTCGCTCTCCAGCCTCTCCTGGGTGCTGAATGCCTACGCGATCGTCTTCGCGGCGCTACTCGTTCCGGCCGGTCGGATCGCCGACCGAATCGGCCGCAAGCGAGTCTTCATCACCGGCCTGCTGACCTTCTCGGCGGCGTCGGCGCTCAGCGCTGCGGCGCCGTCGATCCCGGTCCTGGTCGGCGCTCGCACACTGCAGGCCGCTGGCGGGGCGATGATGCTGCCCACCACCCTGGGCCTGATCCTCCCCGCCTTCCCTGTCGGTGAGCGCGCGACGGCGATCGGCATTTGGTCAGCCGTCGGAGGCGTGGCCGCCGCCCTCGGGCCCCCGATTGGCGGTCTCCTTGTCCAGCTCAGCTGGCGCTGGATTTTCGTCGTCAACGTGCCGATCGGGGTCCTCACCGCAATCGTCGCGGCTCGCACCCTCAACGAGGTCCGAGCGCCGGAGGACGGGAGGCCCGACCTGCTCGGGGCCGCCCAACTGGCGCTCGGCATTGCGCTCTTGACCCTGGGCATAGTCAAGGGGACCGACTGGGGATGGGCAGACCTGCGCACCGTGTCCTCCTTCCTCGCCTCCCTGGCGCTGGTGCTCGCCTTTGTCTCGCGGTCCGCTCGCCACCACTCGCCGGTGATCGAGCTGCCCCTCCTGCGGGTGCGCTCATTCGCCCTAGCCAACCTGGCGGCAATGATCTTTTTTGCCGGTTTCGGGGCAATGCTCCTCTCTGGGGTCCTGCTCTTGACCGAAGTCTGGGGGTACTCGGCGCTTGAGGCGGGCTTTGCCCTTTCCCCTGGCCCGCTGATGGCGGCTACCTTCGCGATGCCCGCGGGCAGGCTCGGCGGTCGGATCGGCCAACGGCCCGTCACCGCGCTAGGGGGCCTGGTCTTCGCCGCTGGCTTCGCCTACATCCTCGCCAGCGTCAGCGCCATGCCCGCGTACCTCAGCAGTTTTCTGCCCGGATTCATGCTCGGGGGCGCCGGCATCGGCATGGTGTTGGGGACGCTGCCCGCGGCGGTCACCGCCGGGCTACCGGCGGAGCGCTTCGCGACCGGCACCGCGGTGTTCGGGATGGCGCGTCAGCTCGGCTCGGCGATCGGCGTCGCTGTGCTTGTCGCGCTGCTCTCGGCAAGTGGCGGTGACCTGCTCGGCGGGCTGCGATCCGGCTGGGCCTTCTCGCTGGGCACCGGAGTGGTGACGATGGGTCTGGCCTTGGCGTTTGGACCAGCGAGCACAGGCTCGGCGCGCAGCGAACCCGCCGAGCTAGCCGTGGCGCAGGGCGCCGCTTAGTGGTGGGGCCTATGAGGTGCCGAACGGACTACCGAGGTGCAGGCTGCCGAGTTCCTGGGCTGCGACCTCGTCCCGCAGTGCGTTCTCGTCGAGCTCGGGAGCGCCGCGGCGGCGGCGCATTTCATTCTGCGCCTCGACCATCTGGCGCACGTCATCGATCTCATTCTGCGCTTCGACTTCAGGTGAGCGGGTTGGGTACCAATCGACGAGTTCGGCGTCGGTTGTCCCGTAGAAGTGGCCGACGACCGTGAGCACGCCGATGAGAAAGAAAACGATCGCGATAGTGCCGAGGACGAAGAGCACAGATCAAGGATATGCGCGGAAGGCAGCGTTCGGCAACCCTGGCATGTTTAATCCCGGGCCGTGGCCGACGCTTACCTGGTAGACGCGATCCGCACGCCGATGGGCTCCTATCGAGGTGCCCTGGCCGGCGTTCGCCCCGACGATCTGGCCGCCCACACGATCGCCGCGCTCATCGAGCGCACCGGGGTGGATCCGGAGCGGGTCACCGATGTCTACCTCGGCGCCGCGAACCAATCGGGCGAGGACAACCGCGACGTGGCCCGCATGGCGGCCCTGCTTGCCGGCCTCCCCGCCAGCGTTCCCGGCGCCACCGTCAACCGGCTCTGTGCCTCGGGGCTGGAGGCGATCAATTGCGCCGCGCGCGCGGTCAAGCTCGGCGAGGGCGACTTCTATCTCGGCGGTGGGGTCGAGTCGATGAGTCGCGCACCCTGGGTCGTAGGCAAGCCCGAGCAAGGCCTCCCGCGCGGCCCGCAGACGATGCACGACACCACCCTCGGCTGGCGCTTCGTCAACCCGCGCATGGCCGAGCTCGGCGTCTCCACCGAAGCGATGGGCGAGACCGGTGAGAACGTCGCCGAGCGCTATCGGATCAGTCGCGAGGACCAGGACGCCTTTGGCCTGCGCAGCCACCAGCGCGCGGTCGCCGCCACCGAGCGAGGCGTATTCGCCGAGGAGATCGCCCCGATCGAGGCCCCCAGGGGACGGGAGACAATGCTCGTTGAGGCCGACGAGGGACCTCGCGCTGACGCCTCTATGCAGAAAATGGCCAGACTGCGCCCAGCCTTCCGCGAGGGCGGCACGGTCACCGCCGGCAATGCCTCGACCCTCAATGACGGCGCCGCCTGCACGCTGATCGCCTCCGAAGCCGGAGCCGAGCAGATCGGCGCCGAGCCGCTGGCGCGCGTCCTCGCTTTCGGTGTGGCAGGCGTCGACCCCGCCTTCATGGGAATCGGACCAGCGCTCGCTATCCCCCGTGCCCTTGCCGCCGCCGGCCTCTCGCTCGAGCAGATCGACCTGATCGAGCTAAACGAGGCCTTCGCCTCCCAGGTATTGGCCTGCGCCCGCGAGTTGGGTATCGAGGAGGAGAAGCTAAACGTCAATGGCGGCGCGATCGCCCTCGGCCACCCCCTAGGTTGCTCCGGCGCCCGCCTTGCGACCACGCTGGTCCGCGAGTTGCGCCGCCGCGGCGGCAAGTACGGGATCGCGTCGATGTGTGTCGGCGTCGGCCAGGGCCTCGCCACCGTCTTTGAAGCTGCGTGAGCACCGAGTCCCTCTCCGCGCGCCTGCCGGTGTCCAGCGCGTTTGCTCTCTACCGGCGCTACCCGCTGCTCTTTCTCGCCCTCGCCGCCGCGGTCATCGTTCCCTACGAGACCGTCGTCCTGCTGATTACGGGCACGGGTCCGTTCGCACAATCTTCACTCGGCGTCGGCTCTTCGTCCCTACTGACCGGGATCGACTGGCTTGTAGTCGGCCCGCTGGTCTCGGCGCTGCACGTGCACGCTGTGGCCGATACCAGGGAGGACCGAGTCCCGCAGCTCTTGTCCGTCGCGATCCGGGGGTTGCGCGTGCTGCCCGTTGTTGTCGCCGCCTCGATCATTTCGGCGCTCGGGACCGCGATCGGCTTCCTCGCCCTGATCGTCCCCGGAATCCTTCTCACGCTGCGCTGGATCGTCGTCGCCCAGGCCGCTGCGATCGAGGACGAGGGCTGGTTGCCGGCGCTTCGCCGCAGCGCTGAGTTGACCAGAGGCAACTACGGCAAGCTGATCGTCTTCGCCCTCTATCTGGGTCTCATCGTCACCATCCCCAGTCTCGCGATCAGCCTCGGCTTCAGCCACACAACCACCACTGCTGCCTCCTTCCTGGTCGGCGTGGCCGTCCGCGTCCTCGCCTCGTCCTTCGCGGCTCTGGCGACGGCGCAGCTCTACTTCGAGCTCCGCGCCCGCGAGGAGCGGCGACCGGCGGTCGACGTGACGCCGGGCCTCTCCGAGGGCGCGAGGCCGGAGACCGAGCACTCGCTCGACCCGCGGAATTACACCGACGCGGAGCGACCCAAGGGTTGGTACATCGACCCCGCCTCGCCCGATCGAATGAACTACTGGCAAAGTGGCGAAACCCGCGGCTGGACCGGCAAGACCAAGACTCCCAAGAAGCTCAGGCAGGCCTGGCAAGAGGAGTCCGGCGAGGGGCCGTCGGAGCGGTCTTAGATAGCCTCGCCGCGCGGATGATGAGTGAATTCAGAGAGTTGGCGAGCGTCGACGGAACGGTGTCGCCGACGAGCGCGGCGACGGTGCCGCTCAACGACGACGGTCTCTACCGCGGTGACGGCGCCTTCGAGGTGATCCGCCTCTACGCCGGGAAGCCGTTCGCGCTTAGCGATCACCTCAGCCGCCTGCAGCGCTCCGCCGCGATGATCGAGCTCGAGTTCGACCGCGCGGTGCTGGAGGCCGAGATCGAGGCCCTGATCACCGAGTTCGGCGATGGCGACGGGCAGCTGCGGCTGATCGTCACCCGCGGCGGACGCCGGATCGCGGCCACCGAGCCGATCCCCGCCCACACCGAGAGCGTCAGGCTCGCGACCGTCACCTACTCGCCGAGCGTCATCCTCAATGGGGTCAAGTCGCTCTCCTATGCCGCCAACATGCAGGCGACCCGGATCGCCAAATCGCGCGGCGCCGATGAGGCGGTGCTGGTCCGCCCCGACGGCACGGTGCTCGAGCCGCCGACCTCTTCGATCTTCTGGGTCTCGCCACAGAGCAGTGCCCTGCGCACGACCGCGCTCGGCGCCCCTGTGCTCGAGTCGATCACCCGCGACCGGCTGATCAGGGAACTCGTCGTCGAGGAGGGCGAGTGGCCGATCGCCGACCTGCAGGGCGCCGGCGAGGCCTTCCTCGCTTCCACCACGCGCGAGATCCAGGCCGTCGTCGCGATCGACGACCGCGCGCTGGCCGAGGCTCCCGGCCCGCGCACCCGCGAGGCCAAGGCGGCCTTCGCCCAGGTGCTCAGCCGCGAGCTTTGACTTGAATAAAGGAACAGAGAAAGAAGGGCGAGATGGACTTCCAGTTGAGCGACGAGCAGAAGCTGATCTCCGAGGCGGCGCGGGAATTCGCCGATAAGGAGATCGTGCCGCGGGTCAAAGAGAACGACCGGGCGGCACGCTTTGACCGCGAGCTGGCCAGCAAGCTTGGCGAGGTTGGCTACCTGGGGGCGCCGGTTGCCGAAGAGTACGGCGGCCGCGGCCTCGACTACCTCGGCTACGGGCTGATCGTCGAACAGGTCGGCCGTGCCGACTCCTCGGCGCGCACGGTCGTCTCCGTGCAGACCTCGCTGGTCGCCGGCTCGATCGAGCGCTGGGGCAGCGAGGAGCAAAGACACAAGTGGCTGCCAAAACTCTGCTCGGGCGAGTCGCTGGGCTGCTTCGGACTAACTGAGCCCGACACCGGCTCCGACGCCGCAAACCTACGTACCAGGGCGACGAAGACCGACTCCGGCTGGTCGATCACCGGCCAGAAGATGTGGATCAGCCTCGGCAACTTCTCCGAGGTAGCCTTGATCTTCGCTCAGACCGACCCAGAGAGGAAACACAAGGGTCTCGCCTGCTTCCTGGTGCCAACGGCGAGCGAGGGCTTCACGACCCAGGAGATCCACGGCAAGCTCGGACTGCGCTCCTCCGACACGGCGGAGCTCGCGCTCGACTCGGTCGAGGTCGGGGATGACGCGATGCTCGGTGAGATCGGCGACGGCTTCAAGGTCGCGATGAGCGCCCTCGACAATGGCCGCTACAGCGTCGCCGCCGGCTGTGTCGGGATCTGCGAAGGCTGCGTGGAAGCCTCGGTCGCCTATGCCAAGGAGCGCCAACAGTTCGGCGTTCCCCTGGCCCGCTTTCAGCTCGTCCAGGAGATGATCGCCGACATGATTCTGAAGCGCGACGCCAGTCGAATGCTGGTCTACCGGGCGGGCGTCCTTAAGGACGAAAAGAAGCCGAACACCACCGAGACCTCGGTCGCCAAGCTCTACGCGACCGAGTCGGCGGTCGAGTGCGCCAATCTGGCGATCCAGGTCCACGGCGGCGCCGGCTACGTCGACGATTACCCGGTCGAGCGCTACCTGCGCGACGCCCGGGTCACGACCCTCTACGAGGGCACCTCCCAGATCCAGAAGCTGATCATCGGACGGGCGGCGACCGGGATCAACGCGATGACGCCGCTGTAGCGATGGGCGACCTGGTCGAAACCAGCCTTGACGGGCACGTCGCGCTCCTGCGCCTCAACCGACCCGAGGCGCGCAACGCGCTCTCGCCGGAGCTGATGACAAAGCTCGCCGGCGAGCTGGAGCGGCTCGATCCCGACCCCGCGGTGCGCTGTATCGTGATCGCCGGCTCGAAGAAGGTCTTCGCCGCCGGTGCGGATATCAAGGCAATGAGCGAGCGCAGCTTCGCCGAGGCTCTCTACCACCCGGCGGCGGGCTTTTGGAAAAAGCTTGCGGCGGTAAGGACGCCGCTGGTGGCCGCGGTCTCCGGCTGGGCCCTCGGCGGTGGCTGCGAGCTGGCGCTGGCCTGCGACATGATCGTCGCCTCGGAGACGGCCGTCTTCGGCCAGCCCGAGATCAACCTGGGAATCATTCCCGGCGGCGGCGGCAGCCAGCGTCTGGCACGGGTGCTCGGCAAGCAACGGGCGATGGAGTTGATCCTCACCGGCCGCCGCGTCGATGCCGCCGAGGGGCGTGAGCTGGGCTTCGTCAACCGGGTGGTCGACGGCGAGGGTTGGCTGGAGGCCGCCCTGGCGCTGGCAAGTGATGTCGCAGAGCAACCGCCGATCGCGGCGCGCCTCGCCAAACAGGCCGTGATCGCCGCCGATGAGACGACGATCAGCGCCGGCCTCGAGGAGGAGCGTCGTCTCTATGAGCTGGCGATGGCGACCGAGGACCGGGTCGAGGGCATGCGGGCCTTCCTCGAGAAGCGCAAACCGAGGTTCGAGGGCAAATGAGCGCTGAGCGAACTGAGAGCAAAGCCGAGATGGGCTCTTCCTCCGATCGAGCGGTGGCCCGGGTCGGGGTTCTCGGCGCGGGGACCATGGGGGCCGGGATTGCTCAACTCGCCTGCCTCGGCGGCTACGAGACACTGATCCAGGACCCTGACCCAACCGCATTGCAGGCCGGTACCAAGCGGGTTCTGGAGTCTCTGGGCAAGGGCGTGCGCCGCGAGATGTGGAGCACCGAGGAGGCCGAGGCGGCTGGCGCTCGCCTGAAGGGGGTCCCGGAGCTGAGCGATTTGGCCGGTTGCGAACTCGTGATCGAGGCGGCCCCAGAGGACCTCGACCTAAAGCGTGGGCTCTTCGGCGAGCTGGCCCGAGTCTGCGCCCCCGAGGCGATCCTCGCGAGCAACACCTCCTCGCTGGCGGTCAGCGCGATCGGGGCCAAGACTCCGGGCCCTGAGCGGGTGGTCGGCATGCATTTCTTCAATCCTCCGGCGCTGATGAAACTGGTCGAGGTGGTCGCGACCGCCGCGTCCTCCACGCGGGCGCTGGAGGCAACCGCCGCGGTCGGCAGGCGGATGGGACGCACCCCGATCCGCGCTAAGGACAGCCCCGGCTTCATCGCCAATCGGCTCGCCCGCCCCTACTCACTCGAGGCGCTGCGGATGCTGGCCGACGGGGTGGCCGACGCACCCACGATCGACCGCGTCCTGCGCCTTGGCGGCGGCTTCAAAATGGGGCCGTTCGAGCTGATCGACCTGATCGGCCTCGACGTCAATCTCAGCGTGGCCCGCTCCTTCTACGCCCAGGGCGGCGAGCCAGAGCGCTGGCGTCCGAGCTCGATCCAGGAGCGGATGGTCGGCGAAGGACTTCGAGGGCGCAAGAACGGCAAGGGCTTTTACTCCTACGAGAGCCCCGGCCCCCATCGCGAGCAGGACCGTGATCTGGGAATTGATGCACCGACCCTGGATCCTGACGAACTGACCAGGATCGACCCCGCGGGAACCGAGATCGTCCCTCGTATGCTCGCCCAGATAGCAAACGAGACCGCCTTCGCTCTGGACGAGGGGGTGGGCTCGCCGGCGGACATGGACACGGCGATGCGGCTTGGCTTCAACTGGCCCGTCGGCCCGGTCGAGTTCACCGAACTGATCGGTGCGCGTCGCGCCCTGGAGCTACTCGAGGAACTAGGTCAGTCCCACGGGGACGCCTACGCACCAGCGCCGGGCCTGATCGCCAGGGCCGCCGAGGCTTGAGCGCAGCTCAGTGCTCGAGTCGGAAGGTGATCTCGTCCAGATAGCACCAACTCCAATCTTCGCCCGGCTCAGCTGAGCGAATGATCGGGTGGCCGGTCTGGGTGAAGTGGGCGGTCGCGTGTTTGCCCTGCGAGTTGTCACAGCACCCGATGTGACCGCACTCTTGGCACATCCGCAGATGGACCCAGGTCATTCCGAGGGCCAGGCACTCCTCGCAACCGGCGACCTCGTTGGGAACCTCGAGCCGCTCAATAGTGCCGAGATGGGTGCATTCTGCAGCCACCGGGTGAGCCTAGCATCGGCCCCTCCGTCCGGTCCTCTAGCCTGCTCTCAATGAGCAACGAGACCAGCTCCGGAGAGCCGATCACCGCCGCGGGCATTGAGGCGCTGCGGGAGGAGATCGCCAACCTCGAAGGGCCGCGCCGGGTCGCGATGGCGGCGCGGATCAAGGTTGCCCGTGAGGAAGGTGATCTCAAGGAGAACGCCGAGTACCACATCGCCAAAGAGGACCAAGCACACCTGGAGACGCGAATAAAACGACTGCGGGAACGACTGCAAAACGCGGTCGTTGTGGAAGTCGATGACGCCACCGCCGACACCTTTGCCTTCGGCCGCAGCGCGGAGGTGCTCGACGAATCAAACGGCGAGATCAACACCTGGACCCTGGTCGGTTCGACCGAGGCCAACCTCGCCGAGGGCCGACTTTCGGCGGAGTCGCCGATTGGCCAGGCACTGATGAATGCGGCGATCGGAAAGCCTGTCGAGGTCCTCACTCCGCGCGGGGCTCGCACCTTTGTCGTGCAGAAGCTGGTCGGCTGAGCAGAACTGCTCTTGTCGGAGCCAAAGAGACGAGTCCGCAAGGCACGAACGCTCTGCAGAGGTAGCTCGGGCCAGCAAGCCGAAGACCGATGGCCAGCTGGGCACCGGATCGCCGCCAACCCAACCGTGGCCGCTCGACCGCTCGGTGCTGGGTGACCTAGGAACCGGGTGTCGGTGCGACCTCGACCGGCTCGCCGCCGTGCTGCCAGTGGGCCTCAGGCGAGGGCGGCGTGTCACGTAGATACCACTCGGCGTCAAGAGCCCCCATGCAGCCAGTGCCGGCAGCGGTGACCGCCTGGCGGTAGGTGTGGTCGACGACGTCGCCGACCGCGAAGACGCCGGGCAGGTTGGTCTTCGTCGATCCCGACTGGGTGAGGATGTAGCCATCCTCATCGGTCTGGACCTGGCCTGCGACGACCTCCGAGCGGGGAATATGGCCGATCGCGACGAAAGCGCCCTCGGTGGCGAAGTCCTCGGTCTCTGCGGTCTCAGCGTTGCGCAGGCGCACGTACTCGAGTTTGCCGGCATCGCCGCCGACAAACTCCTCGGCGACAAACGGCGTCTTGAACTCAATATTGGGTCGCTCGGCGGCGCGCTCGCGCATGATCTTTGAAGCGCGGAACTCGTCTCGGCGGTTGACGATCGTCAGCTCACTCGCGTACTTGGAGACGAAGATTGCATCCTCCATTGCGGAGTCACCGCCACCGATCACGATCACCTTGCGACCTTTAAAGAAGGCGCCATCGCAAACACCGCAGGTGGAGACGCCACAGCCGCCCAGCTCGAGCTCGCCCGGAATCCCGAGGCGACGCGGCTCAGCGCCCATCGCCAGGATCACGGTCTTTGCCAGGTGCTCCTCATCGCCTAGATAGACGCGGTGGACGCCGCCGTCATCAGAGAGCTCAACGCGGTCGACGTCGTCGCTCTCAAAGCGGGTGCCGAAGCGCTCGGCCTGGGCGCGGAATTGGGTCATCATCTCCGGTCCCATGATCCCCTCGGGATAGCCGGGGTAGTTCTCCACGTCGGTCGTGTTCTGCAGCTGCCCACCCCAGTGGAAGCCCTCGAAGACCAGGGGCTCGAGGTTGGCCCGCGCGGTGTAGAGGGCAGCGGTATAGCCGGCCGGGCCACCACCGACGATGATCACGTTCTCGACCTTCTTCTCAGTCATATTCGATCGCCTCAAAGTCTAATACTTTACTTTTTATAGTACCGGGCCGGTCAACGCCCCCCGGCCACCGCCGCGGTCGATTGGGCGCCCCTCCAGTTCCCAGCGCCCCACAGTCTTGCGAAGTTGGAGGAAGGCGATAATCCCGGGTGGGATCGGCAACCAGAACGCGATGAGGCGATAGATCAGAATCGCGGGGAAGACCGTGTGGGCCGGTAGCCCAAATAGGACGAAGGCAGCGATCAGGCCAGCGTCGACGGCGCCGACCCCCGCTGGGGCGAGGGGGAAGAGATTGGCCACCATGCCGAGGAAGAAGCCCTGGACAACAACGGCGAGCGGCACGTGCACGCCGAACGCGTGAAATGAGGCCCAGAGGACGCCGATGCTGGTCGCCCAAAAGCCAGCCGCGCCGAGCACGGCGAGGCCGCCGCGGGAGGGGTGAGCGAAGAGACCGACGGCGAAGCGGAAACCCTCCCCCACGGTGGCCGGGATTTTGGCGATGCGGTCGACCAGGGCTCGGGCCCGGGCGCCATGGGCAAAGGGCGCCAGGCGCGGGCCGAGGTCGGGCGGGATCAGCGCGATCAGCACGCCGAGTATGAGCAGCGCCCCAGCTACCCCGGCGGGCACGATCGTCAGCTCGATCGAGCCCTTGCCATGCATCACCCCCGTCCGCAGCAGAACACCGAAGACGATCAGGGCGATCGGGTAAAAGGCGTAGTGAAGGGTGATGAAGGCGACCATGCGACGCGCTACATCGTGGCGACGCATGCCCGCCTTTCGCAGGGCCCAGTAGGTGAGGACGATGCCGCCGGCGCCGCCGGCGGAAAAAAGCAGGGTCGCGGCGACACCGGCCATGTTGATCTCGTAGGTCTCGCCCCAGGTCAGCCGCAGGGCGTCGCCGCCGACGACAGCCTTGAACAGAGCGATGTAGGTGACGAAGGAGGCGATGCAAAAGCCGATCGCCACTGCGATCCAAACCGGGTCGGCATCGTCGAGTTGGCTCAACGCGCCCTTCAACCCGACCAGCTTGGGAAAGAGGAAGTAGATGCAAACCAGGAGGAGGAGGACGACCAGGGCCGTTTGGATCACGCGCCTCGGCGTGAACAGGGGAAGTTCGGCGCGATTCGATTCGTCGGTGTCCTCCTCGAACGAGACCGCGGCGTCCTCGAGTTTGACCGAGCTCTCCTCGGGCACCACCAGAAAGCTACCCGTTCGCGACCCGCTCCAAGCGAAGTAGGCCGCGGTTGGCACCCAGAACCAGCGGTTCGGCTAACGGCTCGGCGCGCTGGATGACCTCGACCAAAGCCGCGCCCGCGACCAGGTCGGTGACGTAGTGCTCACCGAGGTAGACGAGGGCGAAGCCGAGGGTGAGCGCGTAGGCCCAACCGGCGGCTCCCGGTCCACGGCCGGTCCCGGCCAGGGCCCGGGCGGCGACCACCGAGGTGGCGAAATGAAGAGAGGGCATCGCCGCCCACGGGTTGCCGCCGAGAGCGGAGTACATGCGCGGCCAGGCGCCGCCCCAGGTCTGCTCGCCGACCTCGACCATGATCCGCCGCACCTCTTCGCTGGTCAGCTCCTGCTCTGAGGCCCACCAGGGCGGCGAGGTGGGCACGGCGAAGTATGCGATGCAGCCGACGTCAAAAACCGCCGCGAGTCGTCGCGCCGCGCGCGGGAAGTGCTCGGGATGGCGCAGGAGGATGAAAAGCAGTGCGCAGTAGGGCTCAAAAAACCAGAGCCAGTGGACCCAGGTCAAAGCGCGGTTCAGGACGCCCACCCGCGGCAGGCGGGCGAGGCGGCGCTGCAGGCGCACGTTGGGAAGGCGACCGAGCCCGATCGCCCGATCAAGAACGATCGGGTAGTGGCTGCGCAGGCGGCTGCGCAGGCGCTCGGGATTGTCGTAGGGGAGCTCATGGACCATGATGAAAGCCCACATCTGCATCGCGAAGAGGGCCACGTCACGGCGCCGCGAGCGCGGCTGCAGTACGGCGATCGATAGCGGCCCCATGGCGCAGGCAGCGATCGTCAACGGCGCCGGGATCCGGGCACGGCGGCGCAGCAGGGGAACGGTCACCGCGGAGGCGAGCGCGCCGGCCGCGCCGGCCCGCAACGCCACCCGAAGCGCCGGAGATGACCGCAGGGGACTCCGCATCAGCGCGCGAGTATAGGATGGCCGCGCTTTGGCGCCCCATTCTCCTGCCACGCACGAAATCAACACTCTGATGTGGATCGGTGTCCTCGCCGCCGCGATCGTGATCATCGCGGTCAACCTGGCGCTCTTCTACGCCCTGCGCCGCTACCGCAGCGAGCGGGGCGCAACGCCGAGGCAGATCAAGGGCGGGCGACGAATCCAGTTCCGCGTCGGGGGGGCGCTCACACTGTTCGCCGCGGTGATTCTCGTGCTCGGCATCGTCTTCACCAACAAGGCACGCGAAGTGCCGGCGACCGGACCCGACGGTCTGCAGGTGGCCCATTCCGAACCGCTTAAGATCGAAGTCACCGGCCAGCAGTGGTTGTGGCGATATGCCTACCCCAACAAAGCCTTCTCGTATTACAAACTCGTCGTTCCGGTCGACACCACGGTTGACCTCGACCTCGTTTCCACCGACGTGATCCACACCTGGGACGTGCCCGAACTGGCAGCCAAGCGCGACGCCGTCCCCGGGAAGCACACCCAAATCTTCTTCCGCGCCGATCGGGAAGGTGCCTATGACGGCCAGGCCTCAACCTTCTCGGGCCAGGGCTACGCTGCGATGCGCACCGAAGTGGACGTCGTCTCCGCCGAAGAATACGAAGCCTTCATCAAGAAGCAGAAGTCCGAGATCCAATCTGCCCAGGACAGGGTGGTCGGTCTGATCAAGGAAAATAAGGTGCCATGAGCACTGCTCCTGAGCTGGTCGTAGACGGCTATCCAAAGCAGCAGGTGGGTTGGGTCAAGATCGCGACCAGCGCCGGCCATAAGGACGTCGGTCGCATCCTGATCTGCGCGGCGCTCGGCTTCCTCTTCATCGCCCTGGTCGAGCTGCTGCTGATGCGGCTGCAGCTCGCGATCCCCGAGAACACCTTCCTGACGCCGGTCGGCTTCAACCGCATGCTCTCGCTGTATGGGGCGACGGCGATCTTCTTCTTCGCGATCCCGCTGGCGCTCGGTCTCTTCTATTACCTGCTGCCGCTGCAGATCGGCGCTCGCGGGACGGCCCTACCGCGGCTCGGCCAGATCGGAGCTTGGCTGGTGATCGCGGGTGCAACGGTGCTCTACTCGGGTTTTCTCTTCACCCCCTCCGAGGCCGGGGTCAACCCGCTCCCGCCGCTCTCAGAGCTGGCCTTTCTGCCCAATGACGGGGTCGACGCCTGGGCCTCGGCGACCGGCCTCGCCACCCTCGGCTTCGTCCTCTTGGCGATCGACCTGACGACGACGATGCGCAACCTGCGGGCGCCGGGGATGGCCTGGCGTCGATTGCCGATCTTTTCCTGGGCCGGGGCCATCTGCTCCTGGCTTTTGCTCGTCATCGGGCCGGTGATGCTCGCCGCGATCACGATGTTGTTCATCGACCGCAACTTCGACGGCATCTTCTTCGCCGACGGTTCCGGCGGTGCGCCGCTGCTCTGGCAGCATCTGAGCTGGATCTTCTTCACCGGCACCTACATGCTGATCCTGATCACGGCGCTCGGCGCGATCGCCGAAATCGTGCCCGCCTTCGCGCGCAAACCGCTGTTCAACCGGGAGGTTACGATCGGCTCGCTGGTCGCGATTGCGGTTCTCGGGACTCTCGCCTGGATGCAGAACATGCTGACCGCACCGATCGGGATCGGCTGGATGTACTTCGCGATGATCATGTCGCTGGCCTTGATCGTGCCCTTCGGTCTGATCCTCTTCAACCTGATCGCGACTCTGATCGGGGGCACGATCCGGATGCGAGCACCACTGCTCTTCGCCGCAGGAGCTATCTCGATGATCTCGATCGGGCTCGGTGCCGAGATCTCGCACTCGCTGGTCGCCGTCGCCTGGCGGCTCGCGAACACTGTCGATGCGACCGCGGCGACCCACTTTGCGCTGGTCGGCGGTTCGGTCTTCGGCGGCTTCGCCGCGCTGCACTACTGGTTCCCGAAGATGACCGGTCGCACGATGGGAGAAAACCTCGCTCGGATCTCTTTCTGGACGATGGTGGTCGGCATCCTTCTTGCCTTCGTTCCGCTGTTCCTCGCCGGCACCGAGCAGGGCGAGGTAGCCGATGCCTACAAGTACTTCGCCGGGACCGGAGTCTCGACCTACAACCTGATCGCCTCGATCGGCACCTTCGTCCTCGCCGCCGGAATCATCATGACCCTGGTCAACGCGGTGGTGAGCCGCACCGGGGGCGCCGAGGCCGGCCATGATCCCTGGGGCGGAGAGACGCTTGAGTGGTTCGCGCTCTCGCCGCCTGACCCGCACAACTTCGACGTCCTGCCCGACGTGCGCAGTCCCCGCCCCTTGCGCGACATCCGCGAGGCGATCGCGCACAGCACCCAGCGCGCCGAACACGAGTCGGCGCGCGAATCGCAGCCGGTAGGCTGATTCGCTTATGAGCGGCGCACAAACCGCTGCGATCGATCGCCCGCTGGCGCACTCGCTCCTTCGTGATTACCTGACCCTGACCAAGCCGCGGGTCCAGTCGCTCCTCCTGCTGACCACGGTAACGACGATGTATGTAGCCGGCGATCCCTCGATCGGCCTCGTCTTCCTCACCTGTCTGGGTGGGGCGCTATCGGCCGGCGGAGCCGGCGCAATCAACCACGCGGTCGATCGCGATATCGATCGCCTCATGGCGCGCACCGCCGATCGTCCCGTCGCTGCGGGCCGCATCCGCCCCGGCGCCGCGATTGCTTTCGGCACCCTGCTCGGGGCACTCTCCTTCGCCCTGCTCGCGCTGACCGTCAATCCGCTCGCTGCGGCCCTTTCGCTCAGCGGTCTTCTCGGCTACGTGTTCGTCTACACGCTTTGGCTGAAGCGCACCACGCCGCAGAACATCGTGATCGGCGGTGCCGCCGGTGCGGTGCCGCCGTTGGTCGCCTGGGCGGCCGTGACCGGCGGCCTCGACGGCACCGCGCTGTTTCTCTTCGCGATCGTCTTCTTTTGGACCCCCCCGCATTTTTGGGCGCTATCCCTGCTGATGAAGGACGAGTACGCCAAGGTCGGCGTGCCGATGCTGCCCGTCGTTCGTGGCGAGGCGGAGACCCGCCGCCAGATCCTCCTCTACACGTTGCTCCTCTACGTGGTCACCCAGCTCCCCTTCTGCGCCGGGGGCTTTCACGTCGAGTACCTGATCGTCTCGATGACCCTGGGGGCAGGATTCATCTATTGCGCGGTGCGCCTGCTGCGCAGTGCCGAACGGCGCTGGGCTCTGCGCACCTACCTCTTCTCGCTCGCCTATCTGGCGCTGCTCTTCACCTCGATGCCCCTCGACCGGCTCTTCTAGTAGAAATTCGACCGTGGATCGCGAGACAGCGAGACGGAATCTGAGCGTCGGCCTTTTGGCCGCCGGGTTCGCGACCGCCATCTTCGCCCTCTGCTTCATCGCCGCCTATATCTACATCGCCTGATGAGTGAGCATCGAGAGATCCCAGAGCCCGGTGAGCTAATTTACGCGCCTCGCTCCTCCTGGCTACCGGCCCTCCTCGCCTTCTCCCTAGCCCTTGCCGTCTGCGGAATCTACGCTGAGCACCTGTTGGTCCGCGGCTGGATCTACGCGGTGATCGGCGTGATCGTCGCCCTCTTCACCCTGCGAGCGCTGACCCGCGACTCGGTTCGCGACTTCTTCAGCCTGCGACGCAAGCAGCGCATTCGTGGTGCGGTGCTCCCGGTCGAGAAGATTCACCCTCCGAAGCGCTGAGCGCGAGCAGCTCCCAGGCAGCAGCGCAGCCCTACTCGGGGGTCATGCCCGAGGTCGCCCCGTCGGTGGTCCAGACACGAACGATGTCACGCATCGAGAGAACCCCGACCAGCTCGGAACCGTCGTAGACGACCAGGTGGCGAATACCGCGCCGCGACATCTCTGCCGCCGCGCGCTCGAGACTCCACTGCGGAGAGGCCGCGATCACGGCAGCGCTCATGTGGTCGCCGATCTGCTCTTGATCGGGGTCCTCCCCAGCGCCCAGGGAGAGCAGGATGTCGCGCTCGGTGATGATGCAGGACACCGGGCTCTCATCGGTTGCGACCAGCGCCGCGCCGATCTTCTTGGCCGACATCTGTTCGGCCGCCTCGCGCAGAGTGTGATCGGGGCCCATCGTCAGGACCACCTCCGACATGCCTTCTCCGACAAGCATTCGCCACCTCGTCTCAGGTCGCCTACGAGTTCGTGATGATCGCCGCAAGCCTACCCGACACGCGGCCCCGCCAATCCCTTTTCGGGGCGTCTCGACATATAGACTCAGGCGCGCTTCGCGCCAGATGACCAAGCTCTCGACCCCCACCCGACCGCTGCTCGCCCTGCTCGCCCTGGGTGCTCTCGCGCTGCTCGGATCAGGCTGCGGTACCAGCACCGCCGATGTCGCCCGCGGCCGGGTGCTGTTCATCCAAAAATGCGGGGTCTGTCACGAACTCGCGGAGGCCGGCACCTCGGCTCAGGTCGGCCCCAATCTCGATGACGCCTTCGCCGCGGCGCGGGCCGCGGGGGAGGGCGGCGATACGGTCGAAGGAGTGGTCGAAGCGCAGGTCGATTCGCCGCGGCCGGTCACCGAAGATGCCGCGGTCTCGATGCCCCCTCATGTCGTCGAAGGTCAGGATCTCGATGACGTCGCCGCCTACGTCGGCATGTACGCCGGCGTCCCTGGCGCGGCTCCGCCCAAGGTGCCCGGCGGCCCGGGCGCGCAGGTCTTCGCCAACAACGGCTGCGGTGGCTGCCACACCCTGAAAGCAGCCAAATCGGGGGGCACGACCGGCCCCGATCTCGACGAAGTCCTGCCCGGCCAGAGCACCGCAATGATCCAGGAATCAATCGAAGACCCCAACGCCTCGATCGCCAAGGGCTACCCGGCCAACGTCATGCCTCAGGAATTTGCCGAAAAACTCAGCCCCAAGGAAATCGAACAGCTGGTCGAATACCTCGCCGAAAGCACCGGGGCCGGCGGTCAGGGCAAGCCGGCTTCGGGCGGGGCCCAGAACAAGGGCGGCTGATCCGCTCCTGGCGGCCCCCGGCGCGAAGCGCTGGCATCATCAACCTCGCGATGCGCGAGCGACTGCAAATCACGCCACAGCTCTACGCCAAGGTGGCACTCGTCGCCCTCGCTGGACTCTCACTGATCGTCCTCACCGGGGCCGCCGTGCGCTTGACCGGATCGGGCCTGGGCTGCCCGGACTGGCCCAAGTGCTACGGGCAAGCGGTGCCACCGCTCAACAACCACGCGGTGATCGAGTACAGCAACCGGGTGCTGACCGGCTTCGTCGGCCTCGCGGTGATCGCGGCCGCCGTTCTCGCCTTCTTCCGCCGCCCCTACCGCTCCCACCTGGCGATGTTCGGAGTTCTGCTGCCCCTGGGGGTGATGGGACAGGCGATCCTCGGCGCTCTGGTGGTCGAGTACCACCTCGCTCCGGGTCTGGTGATGAGTCACTTTCTGCTCTCGATGCTGCTTCTAGATGCCTCCTTCGCGCTCGCCTGGTGCTCTCGATATGAGCCCTGGGACCGGCGACGCTCGGCCGATCGCCTCGGCGTCTGGGCCGTCCGGTGTCTGATCCCACTCGGCCAACTGACGATCGCCGCCGGCACTGTTGCGACCGCATCTGGCCCCCACGCCGGCGCCCACGCGGGGCAGTTGGTGCACCGTTTTGACTTCAAGGGCTCCCAGACCCTGGAATGGGTCGTTCAACGCCACGCCGTGATTGCGACGGTCTTCGGCCTGGCGGCAATCGGGGTCTGGTTCCTGCTGCGCCGCCCAGGCGGCGATAGGCGCGCCCAGAAGCCGCTCGGGCTGGTCCTCGGCCTGCTCGTCCTGCAGGGCGTCGTAGGGGGCGTCCAGTGGGCGCTGAAGCTACCCGGGGAGCTGGTCTGGATCCACGTCGCCCTCGCCACCGCGACCTGGCTGGCGATGCTCTGGACGGTGGCCACCGCGGGGCGCCTCGAGCCGCGCGGGACTGCACTTGAACCCGGTGGCAGCGAACCGCTGCGCGGCGAGCGCCGGGGCGCCCCAGCACTCTCGGGCCAGCGCTGAGCGGCCCCGGCAGGGCGGGTCTCTGGTCGGGCATCGGCCCCTGGCTCGCCGCCCTCTTGCCCTGGGCAAGGCGCCTCAGGCGCTGGTCATACCCTCGGCCGCTAGGTCGACGACCACGTGGGTGACCGGCAGCTCGACCTCGGCTTGCGCTCGGTCCACAACCCCCCCCTCCAGCCAGCGGGAGCGCTCGGCGGGATGGGTGGAGATCAGAATCTCATCAGCCGGAAAGACCCGCAGCGCATCCTCGATCGCGACATTTGGGTCAGAGTCCCCGACCTCTCCCTTTGCCCTCAGCCCGAGGCGATCGATCTCGATCAACGAGAGCTCCATACGCTGCCTTGCGAGCTCGATCGCTTCATCGATATCGGAGGCCCAGTGTGCGCTACGGGAGGCGGCGAGCGCCGGGGTGAGGACGAGGATCTCAGTCTTGCGCCCGCGGCAGCGATTGCGGATCTCTGCGCGCAGGGCATCGCCGCCGACGGTCTCGTTGGCCACGACCAGGAGCCGGTAGCGACCGTCCCCCCCATGCGTGACGCGGACGCTTCCGCGCAGCGAGCCACGCGAGGAACGGTAGGCGACCCCGGCGCCAAAGCCGATCAGCAGCGCTCCCCAGGCGACGCCGATCGCCGGTCGGGTCAGCGCCGTCAGCAGTCCGACCGAGATGCCCCCGCAGAGGATCACCAGCAGCCAGCGGAAGGCATCAGCCTCAGATCGGACCGGGTTGTGCATAGCAACAGTGTTTACCCGCAAATGCGGGAAGTCAACTGGCCTAGAGAACGTAGACGGTGAGGAAAACGACGATCCACATGGCGTCGACGAAATGCCAGTAGATGCCCGGTACCTCGACGCCCAGATGATCCTTCTCCTCGGGACCGAAATGCCCACGGAATGCACGGATCGTGGCGAAGCTGAGCAGCATCAGGCCGATGAAGACGTGGGCGCCGTGCAGCCCGGTCAGGCAGTAAAAAATCGAGCCGAAGGAGAGGTCCCTGGCGCTGAAGCCCAGATGCGAGTACTCATTGAGCTGGATGAAGAGGAAGGTCGCGCCGAGCATCCAGGTCAGCGCCAGACCCAATTTGAGGCCGCGCTTGTTACCCCGCCGGATCGACTCCAGGGCGAAGTGAATCGTGAATGAGGAGGAGACCAGGATGCAGGTATTGACCAGCGCCACGTAGACCGGCAGCACGTAGGGATGCGGTGGCCAAATGGGCGGGTTGACGACGACACGCAGGAAGAAGTAGGAGGCAAAGAAGGCACCGAAGAGCATCACCTCGGAGACGATGAAGAGCAGGATCCCGAGCGTCTGGCGGTCGATCCGCGAACTGCGGTTTGCCTCGGGCGGCCCGTGGTGCTCATCGGGAGAATGCTCAAGAGCGATCGTGGCACTCTCCATCAGTCCCCACCTCCCTCGGCCACCGCGGCAGCGACCGCGGCCGCCGGCCGGCCGACCTCGAGGTGCTCGACCGGCTTGTCGGTGATCTCGCGGACCTTGCCGATCAGGTCCTCCTCGAGCCAGCGAGAGCTCTCCCCGGCGAAGGTCGAGATCAGGACATCGTCGATCCGGTAGTGCTCGATCGCATTCTGCACGGCGTGCAGCGGGTCGGGGCTCATCGGCTGGCCGGTTGCATCGAAGTCGCCGCGGTAGAGCTCGGCTAGGGTCGAGGCCAGGTCGGCGACGATCTCGGCCTCGGCAACCTCCTCGTTGCGCGGGCAGATGATCGTGAAGCGGTGCGGATGTCCAGCGGCACGCTCTTTGAGGCGGTTGACCAGGTCCGGCGCGGCGACCGTCTGGGTCGCGACGACCAGGGTGTGGCTGACCTCGAGACTGACCGAATCATCGGCGATCCGCACCGGGATATGGGTGACGGCGACCTCAGGCTCAAAGCGAGCTTCCGCCCAGGCGACGAGGTCCTTGCGGGTAAAGCCAAAGCGGGTCTGCGCCAGGCAGGAGAGCAGCAGCTCGGCGGGCTCGTGAGCGCGGACCGCGTCATCGAGCGCGAGGGCCGGATCGGGGTCCATCACCTCGCCGACCGATTCGATTCCGTACTCGGCGAGAATCGCCATCGTCACCTCGACCCGAGCCCGGGCTGCGTCGCGGAGCTCGCCGGCGTCGATCAGCTGGCCAACCGCAGGCTGGTTCTGGGGGGCGACCACGGCGATCGTAGAGCTGCGCCCGGCACGCTCACGAATTGCCGCCAGCAGTTTGCGGCCCCCGGCGACCTCGTTGAGGAAGACAAGCAGCGGCCGGCCGGCCGGCGCGGCGCTCATGATGTGCCCGCCACGGCGGGCTCGGGCGCTTTGACCTCGGCGCCTTCGCCGGCCATGATCGCATGGCGAGCACCGGGCACCCCGTACTCATAGGGTCCGCCGACGACGCGCGGGATCTCGTCGAAATTGAAGATCGGCGGCGGCGAGGAGACCTGCCACTCGATCGAGTTGGCGCGCCATGGGTTGGCGACCGCGCGCGGTCCGAAGCGCCAGCTGACGATCATGTTGTAGAGGAAGACAAGCTGGATCGCGCCGAGCATGAAGGCGAAACAGCTGATCACCAGGTTCCAGTTCCCGAACTGGGTCGCATAGTCAGCAACTCGGCGCGGCATCCCGTCCATCCCGATCCAGTGCATCGGGATGAAGGTGCCCCAGGTTCCGATCAGCGTTCCCCAAAAATGGATGCGGCCGAGTTTCTCGTCATACATCCGACCGGTGATCTTCGGGAACCAGTGATAGATGCCGGCGAAAATCGTGAAGACCGAGCCGCCGAAGAGGACGAAATGGATGTGGGCGACGATGAAGTAGGTATCGGAGACGTGGATGTCGATCGGCACCATGCCGAGCATCACTCCACTGATACCGCCGATCGTGAAGGTGACGATGAAGGCCAGGGCGAAGAGCATCGCCGTCGATTTGGTGTGGATCTTGCCGAAGTAGAGCGTGCCTAACCAGGAGAAGATCTTGATCCCAGTCGGCACCGCGATCAGAAGCGTGGTGATCATCATCGGCACCCGCAGCCAGCTGAACATCCCGGCGACGAACATGTGGTGGGCCCAGACCGAGTAGCTGAGCACGACGATCCCGATCAGCGCCAACGCCATCAAGCGGTAGCCGAAGATCGGTTTACGGGCGTGTGTCGAGATGACCTCGGAGATGATCCCGAATCCGGGCAGCATCATGATGTAGACAGCCGGGTGGGAGTAGAACCAGAATATGTGCTGGTAGCTGATCACGTCGCCGCCGCCGGCGAACTGGAAGAAATTGGTACCGAGGGCGCGATCGAAGAGGACCATGAACTGGGCACCGGCGATGAACGGGGTCGCGGCGACGACCAGCAACGAGGTCGAGAGGTTGGCCCAGACCAACAGAGGCATGCGCCAGAAGGTCATCCCCGGCGCCCGCATGGTGATGATCGTGACCAAGAAGTTGAGGGCGGTGGCGATCGAGGAGGCACCGGCGAACTGCACACCGAGGTTGAAAAACGACTGGCCGAGCGGCGCCCCGGTCGAGAGCGGCGCGTAGCCAGTCCAGCCGGCGTCAAAGGCGCCCCCCGGCGCCAGGAAGCTGCCGATGAAGAGCAGCCCGGCGAGCGGCAGCATCCAGAAGCTGAGCGCGTTGAGCCGCGGGAAGGCCATGTCGGGGGCGCCGATCATCAGCGGCAAGACGTAGTTGGCGATCCCGGCGAAGACCGGAATCACGAAGACGAAGATCATCAGCACCGCGTGGGTTGAGAAAAGGCTGTTGTAGGTACCGGCGTCGACGATCTGGGTGCCGGGCTGAGCCAGCTCGGCGCGAATCAGCATCGCCATCAGGCCGCCCACGAAGAAGAAGAAGAAGGTGGTGCAGATGTACTGAATGCCGATCACCTTGTGATCGGTGTTGAAGTGGAAGTAGTCCTTCCAGCTCTTGGCGCCGTGCTGGGAGTGGTCGTCGGGGATCGTCGGCATCCCGACCGCCCAACGCAGCCAGTAGTCAAAGCAACCGAAGCCGGCCAGGAAGCCCAACGGGGCGGTGATCAGCGGCACGACCACCTGCGGATAGCCGGTCTGTTTGGATTGGAAAGCGGGCAGGCCATAGGACTTGCGCAGGACGACGACCAGCGCGACGCCGAATGCAGCGGCCAAGAGCGCGCCGAGCGCGCCGCGGATCCAGCCGGGTCGCTTGATTGCCGCCACCATCAGAGCGCCACCATTATGCCCCTCCCGCCCCGAGCGGTTCGGGGCTGGGTTCTGCGGAGTCCTCAGTGATCGAGTTGAGCTCAGCCTGGGGGACTTTTTTCTTCAGTCCGGCGACCCATTTGCGGAATTCGTGGGGCCGTTCGACGACGACCTTGGCACGCATCGTCGCGTGCCCGAATCCACAGAGCTCGGTGCAGATCAGCTGATAGGTGCCGAGCTTGTCGGGGGTGACCACGGCCGTCGTCGTGATCCCCGGGACGTTGTCTTTCTTGATCCGCCACTGCGGCACCCAGAAGGAGTGAATGACGTCCAGCGAGTGCATTTTGAATTCGATCTGACGGTTGAGCGGCACGTGCAGGTCGCCCTCAGAGTAGACGTTGTTAAAACCCGGGTAGCCAAAGCTCCAGGCGTACTGCTGGGAGAAGACATCGACCCGCATTGAGTCGGCGGCCTTCGCTTCGATTTCGTTGAGGACCACCCAGCTGTAGCCGGCGCAGAAGAGGACGATGATCGTCGGGATCAGGGTCCAGGCGATCTCGAGCTGCGTGTTGCCATGGATCGGCTCGCCGTCGGATTCATCGCCCGGTTTGGCTCTGAATTTATAGAGCGCGTAGAAGAGCATCACCACGACAAGCGAGAAGACCAAGGAGGAGAGGACGATCAGCACATTGAGCAGGCCGTCAATCTTGGGAGCCGCGGTGGAGGCCTCTTCGCCATCCCAGTTGATCGAGACCATAACCGCCGAGATGGCCGCCGCCATCGCGACGGTCGCGGCCATCATCTTCGCTATCGGGAGGCGTCCAATCATCGGTCGAATATGAGCCCCGGGCTCATCGGCCGCGCATTCTATGCAAGCGGCAGACGGTCAAGCTCGCCCCGCGCGGCCGCGAGCACGCCGCGGGCCACGCCCTCCCAGCTCCAAAGCCGCCCGACTGTGGCGGTGAGGGCCCCGCGGGCCTCTGCCCGAGCGGCCTCCGGCAGGGCCAGCCAGAGGTTCAGCCGCTCGGCGATCGCCTCCACAGCGCCCTCCTCGACCGCGAAGGAGCTCAGCGGAGCGACCTCGGCGGGAAGCGAGTCGGCGAGCTGGCGCGAGACCTCGCGCATCCCCGAGTGATCGGCGGAGACCGGCAGGGCACCGCAGGCCGCCGCCTCGACGGCGACCATGCCAAAGGCCTCGGGAAAGGTGCTCGGCATCACCAGCGCCTCGGCGCTGGGCAACAGCTCGGCGACCTGGTCGTGCTCGAGGCGGCCGATCATCTCTACCGAGGACGCCATCCCGCTGGCTGCCTCGAGGTAGCCCGGCGGCGGTTGCTCGAGAAAGGCCGAGAGGATCCTCAACGGCTTCTGCGCGCCGCCCTCCAGCGCCCAGCCCCGACTCGCCACCGCTCGCGCGTCCTCGATGTCACCGCGGTCAAGCGCTCCCAGCAGGCGGCGAAGCCCGCCCTCATACTCTCCGTATCCGGCCAGCCTGAGCTCGGCATCGGGGTTTTGGGCCCTGACCAGCGGCCAGGCCGCGATCAGTAGGTCAACCCCCTTGGAGACGATCAGCTTGCCGACGAAGACGACCAGGGGCGGGCCTGCGGAGCGGCCGTCCCGAGCGCCCGATTCAGACCCTCGCGGGTGAAAGGCGCCGAGGTCGACGCCGGGCGGTCCCAGCCGCGTCTTCTCCCGCAGTCCCCGTAGATCAGCGAGCGTCGCCCAAAGCGACTCGGCGGTGTGGTGGGAACCGACCAGAACGCCGGCGGCCGCCTGCATGCCCTCGCGTGCGTGGGGCAAGAAGCGCGGATTTGGCTTGACCGTGTACTCCAGGGCAGAACCGTGGACCTTGGCAGCGAAGGGGGCGACCTGGGCGCGGGCGAGGATGAGCGGGCCCATCACCAGGTGGTTGGCGAGGGCGAGGTCGATGCCCCCGGCCCGCTCGGCGACCGCGCGTACCGCATCGACATTGGCCGCGATGTAGCGGTCGAGCTCGGCCTCGTCCAGTTGCGGGAAGGTTTTCACCTCAAATCCCTCGTAGGGATCCTTGACGTAGACCGGCAGCAGCCCGTCGATATCGGGGTTGTGGATCTCGACACCCTGGATTCGGACCTCACGGTCCTGGCAGAGCAGGTGGACCTCATGGCCGAGGCGAGCCAGCGCCGGCGCCAGGCTGGCGTTATAGATGTTGCTGCCGGTGCCGCGCAGCATGTAGCCGTGAAAGATGAGGACGCGCATCGCTGCCGCCCAAGCTAATAGTCTTCGCGGCGATGAACCAGCGACAGCTATTCAGAATGCGGGCGCCAGCCTCCGGCCGCGAGGCACTCGCCCACGCCGAGCCGGGAACAACCTATGTCGACCGCGAGACCGGTGAGGAGATGGAGCCGGTCTCGATGGTCTTGCCGCTAGCTCCGTCGGCCTCAGCGCTCACCCGTCGGCCCGACAACCTTCGGGCCTGCCGTCGCTGCGACCAGCTGATCGGCCTCGATGTCAGCGATTGCCCCTACTGCGGACTGCGCCAGTCGGCGCTCTGAGTCGCGGCTTTCCCGGCGCTGCGCTGACGCGGCCTAGGGCTGTTTGACCAGCGTCGCCGTGTAGAGCAGGCGCGCGTTGGAGTAGTAGCAGCCATAGGTCTTCGTCTTCCCGACGACCTGCTGGGGGTGTCCGCCCTGGATATCGGGACGGCTCGAACAATGTTTGGGCTTGCGGCTGCCGCGCCAGGTGTTTTCGCCAGAGACGTTGTAGGCAAACATCGGTGCCCAGGTCGGCACGGTCAGGGCGACGACCTGACCGCGCAGAATCGAGAGTGGATGGTCGAGGGCAAAAACGACCCGGCCACCAAAGTAGGAGTTGAGGATCTCCAGCGGACTCTGGCGGACCAGTGTGTACTGCGGGGGCTTGCTGCCTTCGACCGGGCGCAGGATGCCGATCCTGGCCTCGGAGGGAGTGCCCAGCAGTTCGTTGAAGAAGCCGACCTCGTTGGCGGTGGTGGAGGTTTCCTTGCGAGAGGGTTGCGAGAGGGTGATCGACCAGGCGACGATCTTGCCGTCATAGGGAGCCTCGTAGGGCTGTTCGACCCCGCTCGCCATCGCCTGGAAACCACTCACATGACCCTCCACACGGCAGGGGGTCAACGGAGTCCCGTTGACGATCTTGCCCGGACAGGAGGGCGGCGGAGTGCTCGCGGTCTGCCCGAGGACGAGAACCCGCACCGGAGCCGAGTCCGCGCTGCCAGGCCAACTGACGGCGAGCAAGGCGAGGAGCAGGCCGCAGAGTCCCAGCGCGGCCCCAAGACGCGTTGCGAGCAGTCGGTTTTTGGCTTGATCAATCACGATCTCAATCTGCAACCCCGGGCGCGCTCGCGGGTTGCGGCAGGGATTCTGCCTTCGCCAGCGCCGGATTGCACCCTGCCTGGCGGATTGCACGATCCCGGCCACGGCGCCTCTGTAGGGTTGCCAGCCAGATGGCCGACCCGGCGGCGAGCGCAGACGATTTCATAGCCGCGAGCCTGGCGTCGCTGGGAATCGAGGCCGACGAGGTGGAGCTCGCGGTGATCGGAGCCGCGCACGCGATGTTTTGGCCTGAGATCCTCGAACTGCTCGACCTCGAGATCGGCGATCTCCTCCCCGAGTCCGATCTCGACCTCTCCAGGGCACCGAGAAATTGAGCACCCTCGACCTCTCCCTCCGCGCGCAGGCGGCCGCGGTTGCCGCCGGCGAGGTGAGCGGTGAGGAGCTGCTCGGCGCGGCTCTTGACCGCATCCAGGAGCGCAACCCGGCGCTGAACGCGATTGTCGCGACCTTCCCCGAGCATTCCCGGGAGATGCTCAAAACCGCACCGCCGGGACCACTTCACGGCGTTCCGGTGGTGATCAAGGATGAGTGGCCGCTGCCGTGGAGAGCGCAGCGTTTCGGCTCCGCAGAGATGTTGACACCGGTCCAGGCGGGTGAATCCGGCCCATTTCGAGCTCTGCGCGATGCGGGTGCGACGATCGTTGGGGTCGGCAACATGCACGAGGCCGGTGCCAGCAGCACCGGTAATGCATCGGTCTACGGGGCCGCCCACAATCCCTGGAACCCTGATCGCTGTCCCGGAGGGTCCTCGAGCGGGCCGGCAGCCGCGGTCGCCGGCGGCATGGTTGCCGGCTCGGTCGGCGCCGATGGGATCGGATCGATCCGCTTTCCCGCCGCCTACTGCGGTTTGACCGGGCTAAAGCCGACCTTCGCTCGCTCGACCATGGACGGCCACCACATGGCGACCCTGACCACGATGATCGTCTCCGGGCCGCTCTGCGCCGACGCCGCCGATACGCGCCTGTTGGCCTCGGTGCTCTGCGGCGAGAATCTGATTGCCGGCGAGGCGGCCGGCCTGCGGATCGGCGTTGTCCGCGATGCCGTTGCCGAGGACGTCGCACCTGGGGTGCGCGCGGGCTGCGAGGCGGCGATCAAGGCGCTGCGCGAGCAGACGGGGGGTGAGATCCGCGAGGTTGCGATCGATGACCTTCCCGCCTCGGCCCTCTCGGCGGTCCTGGTCGCCAACACCGAGGGCATCGGGACCCTCTCACCGCAGCGGCTCAACCGCCTGCACCCCGACCTCAGCCCGATCTACCGCGGCTTCAACAAGTATCGAATGCTGCTGCCTGCCGTCGCCGCCGCCAAGGCCGCCCGCATCCGCACGCTGATGCGCCGCCGACTGAGCACCCTCTTCAAGGAGGTTGATGTGATCGCCTGGCCCACCGTGCCCGCCGTCGCCCCGCCCCTGGAGGCTCCTCTGGTCGAGCTGCCCTCGGGGACGTTGAGCGCAGACCAGGCAAACGTGCGCGGCGCCGGGCTCGCAAACCTGACCGGGATCCCGGCGATCTCGGTGCCGGTCGGCCTCAGCGAGGACGGGATGCCGATCGGCCTGCAACTCCAGGCCGCCTGGGGAGCCGATGAGCTGCTCCTCGATGCGGCCGAGGCGCTCGAGCGCGCCAACGGTCGGCACTGGGTCGCGCAGCGAGCACCGCATGCCACCCCGCGGCCGACGGAGCCCTGAGCGGATGCCGGCGATCGTGGTCGAGAGGCTCGAGCGCGCCTTTGGAGAGGTGCTCGCCGTGCAGGGCATCGACCTCGAGGTCGCCGAGGGCGAAATCTACGGCTTTCTCGGACCCAACGGCGCCGGTAAGACAACCACGGTCCGGATGCTGACGACCCTGCTATTGCCGACCGGAGGACGGGCGAGCGTCGGTGGCCACGATGTGATGAAGGAGGCGCGCTCGGTGCGTCGCACAATCGGCGTCGCCCTGCAGGAGGCAGCGCTGGATCCACTGATGACCGGTCGGGAGCTGATCCGCCTGCAGGCGACCCTACAGGGAATTCCGGGCGCTGAGGGACGGCGCCGAGCCGATGATTTGCTGGAGCGGGTCGACCTCGCCGACGCCGCCGATCGTCGCGTGGGCGGTTACTCCGGCGGGATGCAGCGCCGCCTCGACCTCGCCGCGGCCCTGGTTCACGAGCCCCGGGTCCTCTTCCTCGACGAGCCGACGACCGGCCTTGACCCGGTCAGCCGCAAGACGATCTGGGAGGAGGTGCGCACCCTGAATGCCGACGGCACGACGGTCTTCCTGACCACCCAGTACCTCGAGGAGGCCGACCAGCTCGCCGACAACGTCGGCATCATCGACAAGGGCCGCATGGTGGCCGAGGGCACCCCCGACTCGCTCAAGGCATCGATCGGGCACCCCCACATCCGCCTGACCCTGGCCGAGGGCGCGATCACCGAGGCGGAGCGGGTCTGTGCTGGGTTCGGGCGCTTGCTGCCGCCAACCGACGGCAAAACCGTTCTGGTTGAGGTCGAAAATGGCGCCGCCGACATTCCCCGTGTCGTGCGCGGCCTCGATGACGCCGGCATCGGGGTCGGCTCGCTGGAGCTGGTCCACCCCACCCTCGACGACGTCTTCGTCGCGACCACCGGCTACCACCTCGAGGAGGATGGAGAGGAGCCGGCCGAGCCCGAGCCGGTCGAGTCATGAGCCGGGTCTCGATGAACCTGCGGGTGATCCGCGCCCTCGGTTGGCGCTCGGTCAAACAGACCTTTCGACGTCCGCAGCTGCTGGCGCCGATCATCGTCTTCCCGACCCTGCTGCTCGCCGTTCAGACCGGTGGCGCGGGCGCTGCGATCAACCTCCCCGGCTTCCCGCCGGTGCAGAGTTTCCTCCAGTTCATGCTCGCCGGGGCGATGATGCAATCGCTGATCCTGGCCGGGAACAGCGGCGCGATCGCTCTCGCGATCGAAATCGAAACCGGCTTCACCGACCGCCTGCTGGCCGCGCCGATAGCGCGCTTCACGATCGTCCTCGGCCGCCTCACCGGGACCGCTGCACTGGCTCTCTTTGGGACTCTGTGGTTCTTCGCCATCGGCCTGATCTTCGGTGCCAGGATCGAAGGCGGGGTGGCGGGCGCAGCGATTGCGATTGCGATTGCGATTGCGGCGGCGTTGGCGCTCGGCGGCATCGTCGCCGCGATCGCCCTGCGCACCGGAAACACCAGCGTCGTCCAGGGGCTCTTTCCGCTCGTCTTCGTCGTCCTCTTCCTCTCGACCGCCTTCTTTCCCCAGGGACTGATGGTCGAGCCGGCCAAGTCGATCGCGACCTACAACCCGCTGAGCTACATCGTCGAAGGGATCCGCGAGCCGATCATCGCCGGGATCTCGGCCGCGGATATCCGCGATGCCGTGCTGGCGATCGCCGGGATCGCGGTGCTCAGCATCTTCCTCAGCGCGCGGGCGCTGCGCTACCGCTTGAGAACCGGCGGATGAACGCCACCGCGACAGCCGGCCTTGGCTGGCGGGCGAACCTGGCGACGATCGCAGCGCTGATGGCTCGGGCCAAGAACGAGCTGGTCCGGGTGCCGGCGGCGGCGATCCCCGGAGTGCTGGCGCCGACGATCTTCTTCCTCGGGATCAATGGCGTCTTCGGCTCGCTCACCAACCTCACCGGCTTTGACGCCAGTAGCTACGCGGCCTTTACGATTCCGGTCAGCATGCTGCAGGGCGCCGGCTTCACCGGCGCCGCGGCTGGCGTCAATCTGGCCCGCGACATCGAACAGGGTTGGCTTGACCGACTCCTGGTCTCACCGGCACCGCGCTGGGTACTACTCGCCAGCACGGTGATCGCGGCCGGCGCCCGGGCGCTGATTCCCGCCACCTTTGTATTCGCCATCGCGCTGGTGATCGGCGCCGGCTTCCCCGGCATCGAGGGCCTTCTGATCGCCTACGCGATGGTCGTCTTGATGGCCGCATTTGCCGCCTGCTGGGGAGCGATGCTGGCCCTTCACTTCAAGAGCCAATCGGCGGCCCCGCTGATGCAGGCCGGGATGCTGGCGCTTGTCTTCATGACGCCGGCCTACGCGCCGCTGGCCCTGATGCAGGGTTGGCTGCACGCCGTGGCCCGCGTCAATCCGATGACCCAGGTGATCGAAGCCGCTCGCCAGGGCTTCATCGGCACCGTCTCGTGGGCCAACACCTGGCCCGGGCTGCTCGCCGCCGCGGCGATGCTCACCCTGGTCGGGGCACTGGCGCTGCGCGAAATGCGGCGCACGGCCGTCTGATGTGAGCGCCGCGATCGAAATTGCCGAGCGGGTGCTGAGGCAGAACTGGCTCGAGGGTGAGCGCCAGGGCGAGCCCTACCGCTACACCCGCCCCAGCCCTGGTCGCTACCCGTGGCAGTGGTATTGGGACTCCTGCTTTGCGGCGATCGTCTGGCGGCGCTTTGACCCGGGTCGCTCACGAGCCGAGCTCGAGAGCCTGCTCGCCGCGCAGCGGCCCGACGGTTTCATCGGCCACACGATTTTTTGGGACCGGCGCGTTTCCTGGACACGACTGCCCTTCTATAACGTCGCCTCGCGCGCGGTCCTGCAGACCGAGACGATCCAGCCTCCACTGCTGGCCTGGGCCTGGCGGATCGCCGTCGGCGACCCGGCCGAGGAACCGCGCATCGCCCGTCAGATGGACTGGCTGGCGGCGCACCGCGATCTGGAGGGCGATGGTCTGCTGTGGATCGTGCAGCCCGATGAGTCGGGGCTTGACGCCTCGCCCAAGTTCGACCCGGTCTGGGGCCGGCGGGCCAACGGCCACCTCGGCTTCCCACTGCTCGTCCACCACAACCGTCGCCTGGGCTTCGACGCCCGGCGAATCGCGGGCGCCGGCGGCCCGCTCCTCTGCGAGGTGCTCGTCAACACGATGTGGTCGCTCTCCCTGCAAGCACACGGTCGCCCCTCCGCGACATCGGCGCTGATCGCCAGGCTCTGGGACGAGCGGCGCGGGCTGTTCCTGGATGAGGTCAAGCCCGGCGCCCGAGGGCCGGCGATCCTCACCTGGGCCGCGCTCGCCCCCCTGGCCCTGCCGGACCTGCCCGAGGAACTCGCGCGGCGCATGATCGAGGAGCATCTGCTTGACCCCAACGAGTTCCTCACCCCGGTCGCACCGCCCTCGGTCGCCCGCGATCAGCCGAGCTATGAGCCCGACGGTGGCCACGGCCCGATTCGCCGCTACTGGCGCGGGCCGACCTGGGTCAACTCGGCCTGGATGGTCTGGCTCGGCCTGCGCCGGCTCGCCTACGAACAGGAGGCGACTCGGCTCGCGGAGGCACTGATCGGCGCAGTCGAGCGCGAGGGCCTGCGCGAGTACTACGACCCTCGCGACGGGACGGGCCTCGGCGCCAAGGACTTCGCCTGGTCAACTCTGATCTGCGAGCTGGCAGATCCGGTCGCCCCGGCTCAGAACAGCTATTTGTAGCGGTAGGTGATCCGGCCGCGGTCGAGGTCGTAGGGAGAAAGCTCGATCTTGACCCGATCGCCTGGCAGGATGCGAATGTAGTGACGGCGCATCTTGCCCGAGATGTGGCCCAGCACATCGTGGCCGTTGTCGAGTTTCACCCTAAACATCGTATTCGGAAGGGCTTCGGTGATCTCGCCCTCCATCTCGATCTTCTCCTCTTTGCCCATCGCGACGGGGAGCGTACCTGACCAGGCGCCAAGAACCCGTCCGCTCCGGGCGCTTTGCTGCCCTGACTCGAGCCGCCGCCGGGCAGCTGGTGAACCGCCCTTGCTTGACCGGGGCCGGTGGTTCTGCTTCAGGGATCGGCCCCTCAGCGACCGTTGAAGGTCGCCCTGCCGGGACCCTCGGCCAGAAACGAGCGGACCGCTTGCTGGAGGTCATCGGTCCCAAAGAGCGAGCCTGAAACCGCAGGCGTTTCGGCATCGGCCTTGTCGACGCCACCTTCAAGATAGGCGCGGATCAGGCGCTTGGTGGCCGCGTGAGCCTTGGTTGGACCGGCGGCCAGACGCTCGGCAAAGCGCATGCCCTTTTCGAGCAGCTGTTCATCCTCGAGCACTCGGTTGATGACCCCCCAACGCTCGAGGGTCGTGGCATCGTAGAGGCCGCCGGTCATCACGAACTCCCGCGCCCGGCCCGGCCCGGCACGCTCGGCCATCCGCTGGGTGCCGCCGGCGCCCGGCGTCAGGCCGACAACCGCCTCGACCAGACCAAAGCGGGCCGACTCACTCGCCCAGATCAAATCGCATCCGAGCGAAACCTCAAGTCCCGCGGTGAGGCAGAGGCCGTGAACGAGGGCGAGGGTCGGGATCGGCAGCGCCTCAAGACGGCGCACGCCGGCGACCAGCGCGGCGAACATCTCGGCGCCCTCCTCAGGGTCGGTCCCGGCGAAGACGTTGACGTCGGCACCGCCGCTGAAAAGCTCACCCTGGGCACGCCAGACTAGTGCCCGCGCGTCGGAGCCCTCGACCTCGGCGACCCGGGCCTCGAGCGCCTCGAAAGCATCGCGACCGAAGAGGTTGAGCGGCGGATCGTCGAGCACCAGCACCGCAATCGCCCCTTCGCGCTCCAACCGCACCGGATCAGCCATCTCAGCCTCCTGTCTCGTTCGCTGGAGGGCTGAGACTATCCGCGCAGCTTTCGCGCCCAGGCTACGGCCTCTTCGCGCGAGCCCACCTCCCCCGCATAGCGGGCCGCCTCCAGCTCGTCGAGCAACTCACCGAGCTCCGGTCCCTCCGTGATCCCGAGCTCAGCCGCCAGCTCGTCACCGCGGACCAGCGGAGCGGGCGGCCCGTGATCGCGCCAAACCAGTGCCGCGGCGAGCATTTCGCGGGCAAGATCAAGGTGGGCTTGCACCGCCTCCGGTGTGGCGAAGGGTCCACTGCCACGGGCCGAGAGTCGATCGGCGACGGTGAGCAGGGTCACGTCGGCCCCAACCGGCTCGGTCGCCCGCAGGTACTCGTGCACCCGGCGCGCCGGCAACGGAGCCTCATGGACGAGGAAGCCGAGCCGGAGGTGATTGAGGGTCAGCGCCTGCAGATGGCGGCTCAAGGCGCGACTCGCACGCAGCCTGGCGCCGAGCTGGCCGACCAACTCGGCGCCGACCCGATCGTGGCCGATGAAGGTGACATGGCCCCCCCTTTCACCGCGGGTCGCAGGCTTGCCAATGTCGTGAAAAAGGGCGCCGAGTCGCAGCGCCGTGCCTCGGGTCATCTCATCGGCAAGCGGCTCGGCGAGCAGCGCCCGCGTCTCCTCAGCCCGCTCGCCGGCGAAGCGATCGAGGTCGGCCTCGACCTCGAGGACTCGCTCGAGCACGGCCAGGGTGTGGCCGTGGACGTCGAGGTGATGATTGGGGCCCTGCTCCACACCCCGCAGGTCCGCCAGCTCGGGCAGAAGGACCGGGGTGAGGTCGAGTTCGTCGAGCAGCTCGAGGCCCCGCAGGGGTCGCTCGCCACCAATCAGACGGCGCAGCTCGGCCAGCTGGCGCTCCCCGGCGGGATCGCCCGCGCGCTCGGCTTCGCTGCGGGCCAGGGCCTGGGTCGCCGGGTCAAGCTTGAGCCCGAGCTCGGCCCCTAGCCGGGCGGCGCGCAGCAGCCGCAGGGGATCGGCGGCAAAACTCTGCGCTCCGACGGTCCGCAAGATACCCCGCTCGAGGTCCTGGAGACCGCCATAGGGGTCGATTGGCTCGCCTCCGTCAAGCGGCACGGCGAGCGCCCCGACGGTAAAGTCGCGCTCGCCCAGGTCGGTCTCGATCTGGACGCCGCGCAGCGCCGCTACATCGACCTGCCAGGCGCCGCCGCGCTCAACGACCCGCCAGGTGGCGAACTCGGCTGAGAGCTCGAAGACATGGGCGTCAGCGAGGGCAGCGATCGCCCGTGCAGAGGCCCGCGGGTCACCGGCAACGGCGAGGTCGAGGTCGGTCACCTGACGCCCGATCGCGGCGTCGCGAACGGCGCCGCCGACGATCCAGGCGGCGGATCCCCCGGCGAGAGCAGCCGCGGCAATCTCGACAGCCGGCGCCGCCCCCAAGCGCTCGCCGATGCTCACGTCGGCCACTTGCTCACGCAGCCTCGCGGGGGACGCGGGCCGAGATTCCGCAGGTGACCTCGTAGTTGATCGTGCCCAGACGCCGGGCGAGGTCCTCGGCGAGGATCCTCTCCTCTCCCTGAACCCCGATCAGGATCGCCTCATCACCAGGCGCGACGTCGGTCTCGCGACCGAGGTCGATCGTCAGGTTGTCCATCGAGACGGTCCCGACCAGCGGGTGGCGGCTCCCACGCACCAGCACCTCGGCGTTGTTGGAGAGACCCCGGCGTACACCGTCACCGTAACCGAGCGGCACTACCCCGACCTGGGTCTCAGAAGTAGCTCGCCAGGTTCGCCCATATCCGGCCGAATCCCCGGGTCCGAAGCGCTTCACGTCGGCGACGTAGGAGCACAGCGACATCGCCGGCGCCAGGCCGCGCTCGGCCGGATCTCCCTGGAAGGGATCGAGACCATAAACCGCGACCCCGCAGCGAGCCATGTCGAAGTGGGCGTTTCGATCACGGAAAACCGCGGCGCTGTTGGCCGCGTGCACGGTGAGGCTGGGAAACTCCGCGCGCACCGCGGCGACTAGCTCGGTGAAGCGGCCAAGCTGCTCGTCAAAGTACTCAGAATCGAGTTCATCAGCAGTCGCGAAATGAGTCCAGACCCCAGCCGGCTCGAGGTCTGGATCTTCGCTGCAGGAACGGATCAGGGCGAGCACCGCCGCCGGATCCCGGTTGCCGAGCCGACCCATACCGCTGTCGTACTTGATGTGGACCCGCGCCGGGCGACCCTGGGCGCGTGCCCGGGCCGCCGCCAGCGCCCGGAACTCCGCATGCCAGAGCGCGATTTCTGAACCGGCGGCGAGCGCCGTGTCGAGATCCTCCTCGCCCAGGGCGCCCATTGTCAACAGCGACACATGTGGGAAGCGGCGGCCGACCGCTGCGGCCTCCGCCCCGGTGGCCACCGCGAGCCGTGTTGCGCCGCCGGCCAGCGCGGCGCTGGCACAGACGTCGGCGCCGTGGCCGTAGCCATCGGCCTTGACCACCGCGCAGAGCTCGGCACCCGCCCGCAGGGTCGACTTCAGCCGGGCACAATTTCGCTCCACGGCCCCCACATCGATCCGGGCGAGCGCCCGCTCCATGGCTACTCGGCGACGAGCGCGGCCAGCGCGTCGGCCCGCGTCACCATGCCGGCGAAGTGACCGTCGGCATCGATAACGGGCAGGTGGTTGTGGTGCTCATCGGCGATCGTCTTGGCAACGAGCTCGGCATCATCGCTGGTCGAGACGACCACAGGATCGGCGCTCATCAGATCACGGACGTTGGTCGCAAACGCCTTGTTGAGGCGCTCCTCAAAGCCCTTCATCGAACCGATGAAAACGACGCCGCCCATGATGTTGAGGTAATGGGGGAGATGCAAATCAGACTGCTCATCGCCGATGATCAGGTCGGACTCGCTGATGATCCCAACCACCTTGGCGTCGGAATCGACGACTGCGATCGCCCCCTTGTCGGTCTTCGCCAGTAGCTCAATCGCACGGCGAGCGTCCTCCTCGCGGGTCACCGTGGGCACCTGTGCGTCCATGATCTGAGCAGCGGTCTTCATCGGCGAAGGCGAGGTTATTGGACCCGAACCGCGGGGGCCATCCCCGCCGGTATCGACTCGATCACATCGCTGGCGATCACCGACTCAGGCACACCGATCCGAGCCGCTGCCGCGCGACCGGCGCGCGCGTGGGTGAAGACAGCGGCGCAGGCCGCCGCGAACGGTTGCAGGCCGCGAGCGAGGTGCGCCGCGACGATCCCTGAGAGAACGTCACCGGTGCCGGCGGTCGCCAGAGCAGGTGCGGAAAGCGCGTTGAGGGCGAACCGCTGACCGTCGGTGATGATCGTGTCATCGCCCTTCAACACGACGATCGCGTCGCTGGTGAGCGCCGCCTCGCGCGCGGCGGCGAGCCGATGGGCGGAGATTTGCCCTGAGTCACGGTCGAGCAAGCGGCCCAGCTCTCCGGCATGGGGCGTGAGGATCGTTGCGGCCTCACGCGCCGCGATCGACTCGAGCCGCCCGGCGAAAGCGTTGAGGCCGTCGGCATCGAGCACTATTGGCGCCTCGATCACCCCAATCACCTCCTGCGCCAGCTCAACCGCACCGGGGTCTCGACCGAGACCGGGTCCGAGCACACCGGCGGCGGCGCCCTCAAAGGTGCGCAGTAGCGCCTTCGCCGATCCCGCCGCAAAGGAACCTTCACCGCCGGGGCAAGCGACCGACATCACCTCGGGCTGTGCCGCCGCGAAGATCGGCTCAAGGTCGCCTGGAACCGCGACCGTCGCATAGCCCGCACCGGCCCGGATCGCGGCTCGTGAGGACATCTGCACGGCACCGGTCAGACCCCGCGAGCCGCCGGCGATCACGACCCGTCCCGAGCTGAACTTGGTCGAGCGCTGGCCGCGGCGTGGCGCCAGGTCCAGCACGGTTGCCTCGATCCGCCCCGCGGCCGTCTCGGCCGGGGCGCCGTCGGGAATCCCGATCTGGGCCACCTTTAGCTCACCGGTGTGCCACTTGCCCGGGGCGACGAAATGGCCGACCTTGGCCGCGTGGAAGCTGACCGTGAGCGTTGCCTCAACCGCCTCACCGACGATCTCACCGCTAGAAGCGTCAACTCCCGAGGCGATATCGCAGGCCACCACCGGGGCCTCGCAGCGGTTGATTGCCTCGATCGCCGCTAGGGCCGGCTGGCGCGGGGCGCCGGCAAAGCCGGTGCCGAAGATCGCGTCGATAACCGCGCCGGCGCCCTGTAGCCAGGCGTCGAGATCGGCGGGCGGTTGGGCGCCGAAGAGCTCGTGCACCTCGACCTCATACCCACTCTGGCGCAACTTCTCTGCGGCGATCAACCCATCGCCACCGTTGTTGCCCTTGCCGCAGATGATTCGCAGCGGGCCGCTGGGTTGCAGCTCGAGGATCGCATCGGCCAGAGCACTGCCGGCGGCCTCCATCAGATCTGCCTCGGGCACCCCCCGCTCCTCGATCGCCCAGCGATCGACCGCGCGGATCTCCTCGGCGTTGAAGAGCGGATTCAGCCACGGCTCCATGCGTTGCAGCCTAAACCGCTGCAATAGGCCTCAGGCAGCCCGGGCGACCGCGGCCGCGTACTCGCGCGAGTGGGTCATCGAGATCTCGATCCGCAGATCAGCGCCCGCCGCCCTCAGCAGCGCTTCGGAAAGTCGTACCGTCGGCGGCTCGCCGGCAAGCACCTCGATCTCGCGCAGCCCGAAGCCGGGCAGGCCGAGGGCCTTGATCACGGCCTCCTTCGCCGCGAATCGCGCAGCCAGATGCCGAGCGGGCCGGGCGCGCTCGGCGGCATAGTGGCGCTCGGCCTCGGTGAAAATCCGATTGGCCAGGCGCGGATGACGCCTCAGTGCCCGCTCCAGCCGGTCGATCTCAAGCAGGTCGATGCCGATGCCGGCGCCGGACAAGTGTGCCCTGCTACTGACCGAGACCGGCGATCAGCTTCAGAGTCGCCAGTTCGCCTTCGCTTCCGGCGCCAAAGCCGACATAGTTGATCTTGTCTAGGTAGCGCCGCGCTTGACCGAAGCCCGCGTTGGTCGGCGAGACCATCGCTTCGACCAGGTGCAGCGCGGCATGGCCATCGATGAAGCCGCTGATCGGGGTGGCCCCGAGTGCCTTTTTGGCTTCGGTGAAGGCCGGGTTTTCAGAGAGTGGGGCGCTCACCGCGCCGAGCCCTTCAAGGGTCTCGGCCAGGCCGTAGCCGATCGCGATTCGTTCGCCCTTGGCTGCCACAACCAGCGGCCGGTTGCCCAGTTCAGCACTGTGAATCGAGAAGCCGGCCGCCTTGCCGCTGAGCGCGGTGACGCCGGGGGTGTGGTTGGCGCGCAGCAGCAGGCCGATGTTGGCCACCGTGTTCTTTGCCTCGGTTGCGTTCTTGGTGGTGAGTACGAGTGCGCCGCCGAGCGTGCTCTTGCTGGCGCCAACCGCAAACACCGCCGCTTCTTCCAGCGAGCTGGCGATTTCGTCGAGGTTGATCCCGACCCGTTGTAGGGCCGACTTCAACTGGTGCGGGGGGACCTGGCCCGGAATGCCGCTAGCGTCGAGGTTGTCGATGCTTTCCCGCACGCGCTTGCCGTATTCAGAGGCCCCGACCGCGGCGAAGGAGTCAGCGGGCATCGATTCGAGCAGCTTGGTGGCCGGCGGCGATACCACTTCGCTACCGAGGTGGCTGGCGATATCGACCTCGAGCTGGTCTGAGCCAGGTATGAGGCTGGCCAGCGCGGTCGCTTCGTTGAGGTTGATCCCGGCGGTCTTCAGCACTTCTTCGGTCTGTGGGTCGACCTTATTGCCCGCTTGTTCGATCAGCCCAGAGATGTCGACGTAGGCATCGAGCAGGCTGCCGCTGGGCACATTGGAGACGATCGATGAGTACGCCCCGACATCGGATAGGGCTTCGCCCTGGGAGGCGTCGACGGCATCTTTGAAGGACTGTTCATCCTGGGCGAAGACGAGGAAATCCCCGACCACACCGAGCGTCGTGCCATTGCCGCTTTCGACCTTGTAGTCGACCCCTTCATAGGAGCCGTTTTTTATTGGTTCGTCGCTCTTCTTTGCGACCGTTTCGATGAATTCCTGGGTGGCCCCAGTGTCGGTGCTCTGCACCGCGATCACGTAGTTGGAGAAGTTGTTCCCGTCGTATTCCTCGAAGGCAAATCCGGCCTTTTCACCGAGCCAGGGTTCGACCTGTTCGGAATAGTTGAACTGGCCGCTAGATGCAGATTCTTCGAGTTTGGAGATGATCGTCTGACCGAGGTTTTCGATCCCGAACACGTTCTTGGCTAGACCTTCAACGTTGGCCTTCAGCGCACCACTCGGGCGCAGCGTGCCTTCCAGGTACAGCGCCGATTTGGGCGGTACAACCGTGGCCGGGTCTGAGCTTGAGCTCGAGCCCCCCCCGCCACAGCCGCTGAGTGGGACGAGCGCCACGGCGGTCGCGAGGACTGGAAGGATGAGTCGTGTCTTGATCATGGCCCGCCAGACTAGCGACGGCGCCCGCGGGCCGCTACTCGACGGTGACCGTCTTGGCCAGGTTGCGCGGCTGGTCGACGTTGAGCCCGCGCGCGCGGGCGATGTCATAGGCGAGCAGTTGGAGTGGCAGGATCGCGACGATCGGCTGCATGATCCAGTCGGTTCGGGCGACCTCGATCGTCTGCTCGGCAACCTCGGAGACGAGTTCGTCTCCGGCTGTCGCGATCGCGATCGTCTGAGCGCCTCGCGCGCGGACCTCTTCGACGTTGGAGAGAATCTTGTCGAGGACCGGGCTCTCGGTGGCGACGCAGACAACCGGCGTGGACTCATCGAGCAGGGCGATCGGGCCGTGCTTCATCTCCCCCGCCGCGTAGGCGTCGGTCGGTATGTAGGAGATCTCCTTCAGCTTCAACGCCCCCTCGAGGCAGACCGGAAGACCGATGTGGCGACCGAGGTAGAGGAAGAACCGCTGCTCGCTGTGGGTGGTGGCGACCTCCCGCACGCGCTCCTCACACTCAGCCAGGGTCGATTCGACCTTCGAGGGCAATTGCTTGAGCTCGGCGACGAGCTCGGCGAGCCGCTCGGGAGCGATCGTCTCGCGGAGCTCGGAGAGCCGCAGCCCGATCAGATACATAGCGGCAACCTGGGCAACGAAGGTCTTGGTCGCGGCGACGCTCACCTCCAACCCCGCTCGGGTATAGAGGACTGCGTCTGCATCACGGGTCGCCTGGCTGCCCATCACGTTGGTCACCGCCAGCACCTTGGCGCCCTTCTCGCGGGCAAGGCGCATCGCGGCAAGCGTATCGGCGGTCTCGCCCGATTGGGTCATTCCGATCACCAAGTCGCCTGGTCCCACGACCGGGTTGCGGTAGCGGTACTCCGAGGCGATGTCCATTTCGACCGGCACCCGTGCCCACTCCTCGATCGCGTAACGACCGACAAGGCCGGCGTGGTAGGAGGTGCCGCAGGCGACGATCACGACCCGCCGCAATCCCCGCAGGTAGTCGTCCTCGATCTCGACCTCGGAGAAATCGACGCCGTCCTCGCCGGGCAGGCGGCCGGCAATCGTTTCGGCGACCGCATCGCCCTGTTCGTGGATCTCCTTGAGCATGAAGGTCTCATAGCCACCCTTCTCGGCGGCGGCGGTGTCCCAGACGATCTCTTCTGGGGCGCGTTCGACCGGGTTGCCATCGGCGTCGGTGATCCTCACCCCCGAGGAATCGATCGCCACCACCTCGTCGTTTTCAATCAGAATCGCCTCACGGGTCTCGGCCAGAAATGCCGGAATCGCTGAAGCGAGAAAGCTCTCGCCCTCGCCGACCCCAGCGACGAGTGGGCACTCGCGGCGAGCCCCAACCAGGAGGCCAGGAAGGTCAGCGTGCATCGCGACGAAGGCGTAGTGGCCCTGCAGGTCGGCGAAGGCCGCTCTGACCGCATCGGCCAAATCTCCCTCATAGTGGCTGGCGATCAGGTGAGCAACTACCTCGGCGTCTGTTTCTGAGCTGAATTCCTTGCCCTCGACTTCCAGACCGCGACGCAGCTTGGCGTGGTTCTCGACGATCCCGTTGAGGACGATGTGGACGCGGTCGGAGCCGTCGCTGTGGGGGTGGGCGTTCTCCTCGGTGACCCGACCGTGCGTCGCCCATCGCGTGTGGGCAACGCCGGTGGTTGCCGGTGGCGCGGCCACCGCGACGCCCCCACCGCGCTCGTCGTGCTCCTTCATCGCGGCTCGCAGGTTGGCCAGGTTGCCGACCGCACGTACGCTGTCGACGTGGCCGTCCTCGATCACCGAAACGCCGGCCGAGTCATAGCCGCGGTACTCGAGCTTCTCGAGTCCGGCGACCAGGAGGTCGCGACAGGGACGACCTCCCACGTATCCGATGATTCCGCACATGAGCGACTAAGGGTAGACGCCTGCGCTCAGCTCAGCTCTTGGCGAACGATGCTGACCAGTCGACCGCAGACGGCTTCAGCCTCCTCTGCGCTCGGCGCCTCAGCCATCACGCGCACAAGCGGCTCGGTGCCGGATGCCCGCAACAGGACCCGGCCGCGGCCGGCAAGCGTCGACTCCTCGCGCTCAACTGCCTCCCAGACCGCGGTGGCGCCCCCGATCGCCTCCCGCTCGGCGATCTCGACGTTGACCAGGATCTGTGGCAGCTTTTCCATCGGCACCGCGTCGTCGAGTTCGCGGCCGCCGAGCTCCCTCACGGTCGCCAGCGCGGCGGCGATTCCGTCGCCGGTGGCGACGAAGCGAGTGTCGATGATGTGGCCCGACTGCTCGCCGCCCAGCGCCCAGCCGCGCTCGCGCAACTCATCGAGGACGTAGCGGTCGCCGACCGGGGTGATGGCCACCTCTATCCCACTCTCCTGCATCGCCTGGTGAAATCCGAAATTGCTCATCACGGTGACCGCCACCCCACCACCGAGCTCGCCGCGCGCGGCCATGCCCCGCGCCGCTAGCGCGATCAGCTCGTCGCCGTCGTGAGAACGCCCGGAGCTATCTACGGCGAGCACCCGGTCTCCGTCTCCGTCAAAGGCAAAGCCGATCGTCGCCTCGCCAGCGGCGAGCCGAGCACAGAGGAGATCGAGGTGGGTCGAGCCACAGCCGTCGTTGATGTTGCGCCCGTCGGGCTCGGTGGCGATCGGCTCGACCCTTGCTCCAAGCCGCTCGAAGATGGCCGGGGCGGCGCGATGGGTGGCGCCGTTGGCGCAATCCAAAGCCACGGTCAGGCCCGAGAGGTCGAGCGGGAAAGCGCTCTGCAGCGCCCGCAGATAATCCTCAAGGCCGCCATTTAGCTCGCGGACTGCGCCCGGCCGCGCGACCGGCGAATCGGCCCTGAGTCGGGCCTCGATCCGCGCCTCGCTCTCGTCGTCGAGCTTGGTGCCCGAGGCTGAGAAGAACTTGATGCCGTTGTCTTGATAGGGATTGTGAGATGCCGAGACGACCGCGGCCAGATCGAAGCCCAGCTGTTTGACCAGGATCGCGGCGGCCGGCGTCGGCAAGACTCCGCCCAGCAGCGCGTCACCGCCGGCCGCCGCGACCCCGGCGGCCAGCGCCGCCTCGATCATCGGGCCCGACTCACGTGTGTCGCGGACGATGAGGACCTGCGGGTTTGAGGGGTCCAGGGTTGCGGTCGCAGCACGGCCGAGGGCGGTCGCCAGCTCGGCGCTGAGGAACGTTCCGGCCGCTCCACGGACCCCATCGGTTCCGAAGAGCCTGCGCTCCGTCACCATCAGGGACCGCTCAGCGCTTGCTGAACTGCGGCCGCTTGCGCGCCTTCTTGAGCCCCGCCTTGCGACGCTCCTTGACTCGTGCGTCACGGGTCAAAAAGCCGCGGCGCTTGAGCTCGCCACGAAGCTCCGGATCGATCTCGGTCAGAGCTCTCGCGATCCCGTGGCGCACGGCACCGGCCTGGCCGCCGACGCCACCGCCGTGGACGCGAACGCGAACGTCGACGCTGGCCTCATAACCCGTCGTCGTCAGAGGCTGGCGCGCCATGGTTTGGTGCAGCGGTCGGGGAAAGAACTCCTCGAGCTCGCGACCGTTGATCTGGATCTCGCCGCCGCCAGGCAGCAAGGTGACTCGGGCGATCGAGCGCTTGCGCTTGCCGGTCGCCATGTAGCGGGACCCGCTCTCCATCTTTGCCGGCGCGCGGCTCGCCACCTCCGACTCCTCCTCGGCGCCCTCGCCGGCAAGTTCCGCCTCGCGGCTGGCGCGCTCCTCCTCCTCGGCCTCGAGCCGGGCCCTCTCCTCGGCGCTCAGCGGCCGCTCGTCGGTCTCGACCGCGATCGGCTCAAGGTCGGCGCCCGGAATCAAGTCTTTCTCCTTCTCGCTTGAAGCCGGCTCGCGATCGCCGCTCTGGGCAGGAGCGCGATCGCCCTGCACACCACCCTCCGCCTGCTCAGCAGGATCCTTGGGCCCCGCGCTCGACTCATGCCCCGCGCTTTCACCCTCGTTCTCGCCAGCGGCGGCGGGCTCATCGGGCTGCTCCTTCTCATCGGGCTGCTCCGCGGCTGGCTGCTCCTCAGCGGTTGGCTGCCCAGAGCCGCCCGCTTCCGCACCCTCGGCGTCGGGTGGAGCAGCATCCTCCACTGTCCCGGCCTCCTCTGGCACCGGAACCTCTGAAGTCTCCTCTTTGTTCTCGTCCTCGTTCATTTCTCGATCTCCATCGGCTTGGGCTGCTGGGCGGCATGGGGGTGCTCGGGGCCGGCGTAGACCTTGAGCTTGGTCAGCTGTTGGCGGGCAAGGCGGTTGCGAGGCAGCATCCCCTTCACGGCCTTGCGGATGACCTCCTCGGGGCGGCGCTCGAGCATCTCCCCCAGGGTCCGGGACTTGATCCCGCCGGGGTAGCCGCTGTGGCGCCAGTAGGTCTTCTGTGCGAGCTTGTCCCCGGTGACCCGGATCTTCTCGGCGTTGATGACCACGATGAAGTCGCCGGTATCGACGTGCGGTGTGTACTCGGGCTTGCGCTTGCCGCGCAGTGCGTCGGCAATCCGCGTCGCCATCCGACCCAGAGTCTGACCCTCGGCATCGACGACGTACCAGTCTCGCTGGCGTTCGGTGGCTTTCGCGACATAGGTCTTCATCGTGGAAAAACCGCGCGGAGGCCTCACGCGCGGCCACGGGATGATAGGCGAAGAGCCCCTCAGCCGGTCACCTGAGCGGATCGCGGTCGCTAAGGGTCGGATCGGGGCGAGCCTATTTCGCATCCGCCTCGCCGCCTGATCTCGCCACCGATGAACGTCCGTCTGGCGCCCCCATACTCGCGGCCAACAACGCCGAGTCCCGTGCCGAGCACCGTGCGGGAGCGGGGGAACCGCCGGGGGGCGATTTGCAGGTCCCGGGGGCGAATCGGACGAATCCGTGCGTGCGTAGCGCCCTCTTTCAGCGCGAGCCCGACCGCAGGCGACAGAAGGAGAGGGAACCGTGATCCGCAGGTCGGGAATCCCGCCCAAATCGGCCGGCAGGCTGTTCACAATCGCGGTGGCGAGCGTTTTCCTGAGCTTGGTCGGGGGCGCTTCGGCGATGAGACCGGCGGTGCTCCGACTCCCTCGAGCGCCACGCCGGCACCGGCGAGCGCCACCGGCGCCCCCGCGAGCGGGACTCCCAGCGCCGAAACTCTGAGCCTCTCTCAGCCAGGACCACGCCACGCAAGTCGTTCTTCGACAGCACCCACAACCCGAGTCTCCATTTTGAAATCGAAAGCACCCAGCCTCAGAGCGATATCCGGGTCGACGTCGTCGATGAAGCCGGGGAGGCCGTTCGCAGCTTCTACCGAAATGATGTTGAACCGCGAGTGCCGATCAACATCCACTGGGACGGGATGAGCGCCGAAGGGCATCCCGCGCCCAACGGCCACTACAACTTTCAGGTCGGACCCCAGTCCGGTAGCGCCCTCGCGGGCCGAGCGACGCCCTCGAGTGAACCGCTGAGCCTCGGTTTTGAACTCTATGTCTACGAGTTCCCAATTCTTGGACCGCACAACTACGGCGGTCCCGAGGATCGCTTCGGGGCGCCGCGCGCCGGCCACACCCACGAGGGCCAGGATGTGCTCACAGCCTGTGGCCTGCCGCTGGTCGCCGCCCGCGGAGGCACCGTCCGCTACGCAGGCTTTGAAGCCGCGGCCGGCAACTACATCGTGATCAACGGCAAGGGCACCTCCGATGACACCGTCCACATGCACCTTGCCGAACCGTCACCGCTGAAAACCGGCGAACCGGTCCGCACCGGAGAGCCGATTGGGATCGTCGGTGATACCGGCGATGCCACCGCCTGCCACCTGCATTTCGAGCTCTGGACCGCGCCGGGCTGGTTCCTCGGCGGGCACCCGATTGACCCGCTTCCCTATCTGAAGAAGTGGGACAGCTACAGCTGATCGCCGGCTCGGAGACCGAGGTAGTGTCGCAGTGAGCGACGCGAGGCGGGCAGGCGACGGCCGGCCTCGAGCTCGCGGATCGCGATCTCGGAGGTCATCGCCGCCAGCAGATGTGAGGCAGCGGTCGGGTCGGGCCAACCCATCGCCCTAAAGCTCGGTGCCGCCGAAGCGGCGAAGCGCTCGTGGCGAGCCGCCATCGGCGCCGCGAGCGCGGGATCCGAACGCGCCTCCAGCGCCAGCGCCTTGACGGCACGATCGGCAAGGCAGGTATCGAGATAGGCATCGACCCCGGCGACCAGGCGCTCGGCCCCCGGCTCGAGACCGGCGATCGCAGCGCTGACCGCGCGCTCGACCCGGTCGTGGAAGCGTGCATGCAATGCATCGACGAAGCTCTCGCGGTCCTCGAAGTGAACATAGAAGGTGCCCTTCGCGACTCCGGCCCCGACCACGACTCGGTTGACGCTGAGCCCGACCAGACCATGGCTCTCGGCCACGGCGACCCCCGCATCGAGCAGCGCCTCGCGGGTCTGGGATCCGGGGGTGGTGACTGACTGGGGCACAAACCGAGCCTACCTGACCATTCGGTCACCTTTAATGACCGACCGGTCAGTCACCTGTTAGGGTCCGCCGCGTGGCGCTGCTTGACACCAGCTCTGGGCCGATCGCCTATGACGAGCGAAATCCCCACGGCGCTCCGATCGTGATGCTCAGCAGTGGCGCCCACGATCATCACGACTTCGACGACCTGCGCGACCTCCTTCCCGCCCGATTTCGCACGATCGCGCCGGACTGGCCCGCGCACGGCGACTCGCCGCCGGGCCAGGGCCCGGCGAGCGCGATGGGCTTTGCCGACATCGCCGAGGAATTGGTCGAGGGCCTGACTCCCGACGGTGCGCTTTTGCTCGGCAACTCGGTCGGCGGCTTCGCGGCTGGGCGTCTCGCGATCCGCCGTCCGGAGCTTGTCCGGGGCCTGGTTCTGATCGACAGCGGCGGTTTCGGCACTCGCTCGCCCGGGGTCAGGGCCTTCTGCGCGCTGATGTCGCGGCCGCGGTTCCTGCGACGCATCTATCCCCGTTTTGCCCAGCACTACATGCGCCCTCAGAACGGGGCCGACCGACGGGTGCGCGATGTCGCCGTGGCGAATACTCGGCGTGACCCTGGCCTGCGTGCGATCAGCGAGCTGTGGGGAAGCTTCAGCTCAGCCGAACACGACCTGCGCCCGGAAGCGGCCTCGATCTCAGCCCCGGCGATGATTGCCTGGGGTCGACGCGACCCGGTGATCCCAGCCCGAGTTGGCCGCCGCGCGACGGCGATGATCCCGGCGGCGGAGCTGGTGCTCTTTGATAGCGGCCACGCACCGCAGGTCAGCGACCCAGAGGGCTTTGCCGCGATGCTGATCCCGTTTGCCGACGCGACCCTTGGCGCGCCCCGATGAGCGAGCCCGGCGGCGAGCATCAGTGCCGCTCGCAGCTACTCGGCGCAGGCCGCCAGCTCAAACTCGGCGGCGGGGTGATCGAGTGCTTTGAGCGCGGCACGGGTCCGGCGCTCCTCTTCTGCCACGGCTGGCTCACTAATGCCAACCTCTGGCGGGGGGTCGTCGACCGGCTACACACCGAATATCGCTGCCTGGTCCTCGACCTGCCGCTCGGCTCCCACCGCATGCCGATGAGCGCAGCGGCCAAACTGGAACCCGACGGTGTCGCCGAGCTGATCGTCGCCGCGAGCGAGGCGCTTGAACTCGCCGACGCGACCCTGGTCGGCAACGATTCCGGTGGCGCCTACGCGCAGATCGCACTGGCCGGCCACGGCGAGCGACTAGGCGGCCGGGTCTCGCGCCTGGTCCTCACCTCCTGCGAGACCCCCTATGACGAGTGGCCTCCGCCGCCCTTTGAGAACCTTCCGGCGGCCGCCGCGGACCCGACTGTGCTCGGCCAGCTGCTCGGCGCGCTTGCCGACCCCGAGGTCCGCGCCACCCCTCCCGCCTACGGGCTGCTGCTAAAACGCCCGCCCGAGGCGCGGGTCTATGACTCCTACGCCCTGCCGGCATCTCGCGATCCGCAGCTCCTGCGCGACATCGCCAAGGTGATCGCCTCAACCTCGACGGCGCCCGTGCGCAAGGCCGGCGAGCGCCTGATCGCAGAGAGCGAGATCCCGACGCTTTTGGTCTGGTCCGAGCAGGATCGGGTCTTTCCGATCGAGCACGCCGAGCGCTACGCGGCAGCCCTGCGCGAGGCCGAGCTGCGAAGTATCACCGACGCCTACAGCCTCACTCCCGAGGATCGCCCCGATGCGCTCGCGACGGCGATCGCGACGTTCCTCGGTGGCCGCTAACCGCGCGGCGCTGGACCAGGGCCAAAGCGAGGGCGACCGGCACCGTGGCCGGCAGCTCGTTGACCCAGAAGAACAGGAGATCGAAGCCGAGCGCCAGTAACGCAACCAAGCCCGCGGCCCACAGCTGGCGCTCCGCGCCAGCCTCGCGGCCTGATTGCATCGCCGAGACAGCGGCGGGGGCCAGCAGGCAGCCGAACAGGGCGGCGATGAAGAGGTCGCCAAAGCCCATCGCGGCAGAGCCGAAGTGAACCGCCTGCAAGCGCGGCAGCTGGGCCGGCGGATGGGCGGTGTCGAGGACCGCATTTGGGCCCTGAAGCAGATCCGAGGCGACCACGTAGGTATCGAGTGCGGCCATCGCGTAGATGCCGAGCCGCAGCCAGAAGCCGGGCACGACTGAAACCAAGAGCCAGCCGAGTGAGATGCAGGCCAGGCCCGAGAGCGCGCTCGCCGCCGCCTCCCCCGCCAAGGACCCCGGCGCGGCCCAGGCGAGGACGAAAAGCGGCGCCACGGCGAGTGCCCAGGGCGGTCGCGCCGCGCGCACCAGCCGCGCCAGTGCCAGCGCTGCCAAAGGCGGCACCGCGACCAGCGCGAGATAGGAGAGCGCGGTCGCCGAGGCGGAGTCGAGTTCGATCACGACGATCACGACGATGATCGAGCCGGCCGGCACCAGCGCCCACCAGCGGCTCCTCAGGCGCAGCGGGGCAGGCAGCTGCGGGGCCGGCCCCGGCAGGGCAACGAGAGCGGCCTGGTAGAGGCCGAGCAGCGCTATCGAGGCGGCGAAGGGGAGCATCGCCGCCCGAGCCTACGACCCCGCGGCTACTCCCACTCGATCGTGGCCGGCGGCTTGGAGGAGATATCGAGGGCCACACGATTGACCCCGCGAACCTCGTTGATAATCCGGTTGGATGCCCGCTCGAGCAGGTCATAAGGCAGCCGCGCCCAGTCAGCGGTCATCGCATCATCGGATGTGACCGCGCGGATCACGATCGGATAGGCGTAGGTGCGCCCGTCGCCTTGGACGCCGACCGAGCGAACGACGGGCAATACGCAGAAGGATTGCCAGAGCTGGCGGTAGAGCTCGGCGGCGCGGATCTCTTCCTGCAGGATCGAGTCGGCGGCGCGCAGGATGTCGAGCCGCTCCCGGTTGACCTCGCCGCCGACGATGCGAATCGCCAGCCCCGGACCGGGGAAGGGCTGGCGCCAGACGAGCCGCTCGGGCAGACCGAGCTCGGCGCCGACCGCCCGCACCTCGTCCTTGAACAGCATCCGCAGTGGCTCGACCAAATCGAATTCGAGGTCCTCGGGCAAACCGCCGACGTTGTGATGGGACTTGATCGTCTCGGCGCCCTCACTTCCCCCCGACTCGATCACGTCGGAGTAGAGGGTCCCCTGGACCAAGTAGCGCACATCCTGGAGCTTCTCGGCCTCCTCCTCGAAGACCCGGATGAACTCCTCGCCGATGATCTTGCGCTTGGTCTCGGGATCATCGACTCCGGCGAGCCGCGCAAGGAAGCGCGCCTCGGCCCCGACGTGGACCAACGGGATCCCGAATTGCTCGAAGGCCTCGACCACTTGCTCGGCCTCGTTTAGCCGCATCAGTCCGTGGTCGACGAAAACACAGGTCAGCTGCTCACCGAGTGCCTTGTGGACCAGCAGCGCGGCGACCGAGGAGTCAACCCCCCCGGAGAGCCCGCAGATCACCCGGCCCTCGCCGACCTGCGCCTGGATCCCAGCCACCTGCTCGGCGATTACCGAGCGCGGCGACCACTCCTGCTCACAACCCGCGATCTCGCGTAGGAAACGGGTGAGGATCTCGGTCCCGTAGGGTGTGTGGACGACCTCGGGGTGAAACTGGATGCCGTAGAGCCCGCGCTCAGGCGCCTCGCAGGCGGCGACCGGCGAGCCCGGGCTTGAGGCCAGGGCGCTGAACCCAGGCGGCGGCTCAAAGACCGCGTCACGGTGGCTCATCCAACAGCTCTGCTCTGCGGGCAAGCCACCGAGCAGGCGACCGCCGCCATCGCGCAAGATGATCTCAGTGCGGCCGAACTCCCCCGCCTCGGCCGCCTCCACCCTGCCGCCCAGGGCGCCAACCATCGCCTGCATTCCGTAACAGATGCCGAGCATCGGGATGCCGAGCTCGAGCAGCTCGGTCGGGAAGGCGGGCGCTCCGGGCTCATAGACCGATGCCGGCCCGCCGGAGAGAACCAGCGCCTTGGGCTTGCGGGCGCGGATCGAATCCACCGAGGCGGTGACCGGCGCCAACTCGGAGAAGACACCGCATTCGCGGATCCGGCGCGCGATCAGCTGCGAGTACTGGCCGCCGAAATCGAGCACGAGGACCTCCTCGGTCGCCCCCCGCTGAGTCGTCTCCGCCTGCACGGAGGGCTGCGCCGCTTGCTCGACTACCTCACTCAATCGTCGGCGACTCCAACGCCCGCCGACACCGCCGCGCGCCCATTGGAGCCCATGCCCACCGACTGCTCGTTTTGGAGCTTCTTGCCCTCGCTCATCAGGGCGGGGGCGACCATCACCTCGGCCCGCTGAAAGGAACGGATGTCCTCATAGCCTGTGGTGGCCATCGATGTTTTGAGCGCCCCCATCAGGTTGAAGGTTCCGTCGTTCTCCTGAGCTGGACCGAGCAGGATCTCCTCCATGGTCCCGTCCTGCTTGGTCGAGACGCGCGTGCCTCGCGGCAGTGAGGGGTGGAAGGTCGCCATCCCCCAGTGAAAGCCCCGTCCGGGCGCCTCCTTGGCGCGGGCCAGAGGTGAACCAACCATCACCGCATCGGCACCGCATGCGATCGCCTTGGAGACGTCCCCACCGGTTCGCATGCCGCCATCGGCGATCACATTCACATACTCACCTGTCTCCAGCATGTGCTGGGAGCGGGCGGCCGCGACATCGGCGATCGCGGTGGCCTGGGGAACACCGATCCCGAGCACGCCTCTCGTCGTGCAGGCCGCGCCTGGGCCGACCCCGACCAGAACACCGACGGCGCCGGTGCGCATCAGGTGCAGGCCGGTCGAGTAGGAGGCGCAACCACCAACCACCGTCGGCACCGGAACATCAGAGATGAACTCCTTCAGATTGAGCGGCTCGACCGTGGTCGAGACGTGTTCGGCGGAGATCACCGTGCCCTGGATGACGAGAATGTCGATTCCCGCCTCGACCGCGATCTCATAGTACTCGCGCACCTTCTGGGGGGTGAGCGAGCCGCAGGCGACGGCGCCGCGCTCCTTGATCTCGGCGATCCGCTGCCCGATCAGCTCGGGCTTGACAGGCTCGGCGTAGATCTCCTGCATGATCCGAGTCGCCTCGTGCTTGGGCGCCGCAGCGACCATCTCGAGTTTCTCCTCGGCATTCTCAAAACGGGTCCAGATGCCCTCGAGGTTGAGGACGCCGAGTCCGCCCAGCTGGTTGACGAGAACGGCGGTATCGGGGCTGACCACGCCATCCATCGCCGAGGCGACCAGGGGCAAGTCGAAGTGGTAGGGGCCGAGCGTCCAGCTGATGTCAATGTCGTCGGGATCGCGGGTGCGGCGCGACGGAACGATCGCGATGTCGTCGAATCCGTAGGCGCGCCGCCCCTTCTTGCCTCGACCGATGTCGATCTCCAATTGGTCCTCCAGGGTGGCGTTGAACAGTCAGCCTACACTTCGGCGGGGACCTCCAGATCGTGCACCTGGACCGCGCCGAGCAGGCGCTCGACCTGGCCCCGGTCCACGGTACCGGCGCCGAAGTGCTGGGTCGACTCCGCACCGCAGGCGACACCGTAGGCGAGACACTCCTCCGAGCTGCGTCCCTCATAGCGGGCGGCGGCATAGCCGGCGACGAAGGCATCCCCCGAGCCAACGGTTGAGACCGGCTCAAGTGGCTCAGTGCGGATCTCCAAGAGGCGGCGCTGAGACCCCTCACCGACCACCGCCACGCAGCCATCGGGTCGGGTGATCGCTGCCTCCCCGGCGCCGAGGCGGACCAGCTCGGAGAGACCCTGGGCGAGATCACCGGGGTCGGTGAACTCCTGCCCGACCAGCTCCTCGGCCTCCCGCTCGTTGGGGGTGACGACGGAGGCTCCGGCGCGCAGGCCCTCGACCATCGCCTCGCCCTCGGCGTCGAGGACGACGATCAGGCCGCGCTCGCGCAAATCCTTGACCAGGCGCGCGTATAGATCATCCCCGGCGCCGGGGGGCAGCGAGCCCGCCAGCACGCAGAGCTTTGCGCCGCTGGCCAGGTAATCGAGTCGCTCGACGAAGGCGAGCACCTCCTCGGGGCTCACTGCGGGACCGCGCTCGGCGATCTCCGACTGCTCGCCGGAGGTCGGATCGATCACCGCGAGGTTGATTCGGGTCTCTCCCGCGATCCGCGTGAAGTCGGTCAGCACCGACTCTTCGCGGAGCTGTTCGAGAACGCGAATCCCGGTCGGCCCACCGACAAAGCCAGTAGCGATCACCGGCTGGCCGAGCAGGCTCAGAGCGCGGGCGACATTGACCCCCTTACCGCCGGCGACGGTGCGGCTCTCGACTGCACGATGGCGACGGCCGAGCCGGAAGTTCGGGACCGCGACAGTGCGGTCGATCGCTGCGTTGAGGGTGACTGTGAGGATCACTCGGCGAAACCTCCGACCATCTCGTCAACTCCTTCTCCCCGATGCGCTCCGGCGCCAAAGGGCGCGCCAGAGAACGCCTGTGCCAATCAGTATCACGCAGAGCAGCGCGGCGCAGAGAATCGCATGTTCGCGAGCGAAGCCGCGCACCCGGGCAATGCTGCTCGCGCCTAGCGCAGTTTCAGCTTTTCGCCGGCGATCAGGATCTGCGGATCGACTTCGGGGTTGAGGCGTTCGATCTTCGCCACCCCGACCCCGGTCGAGTGGGCGATCGCGGTCAGCGTGTCGCCGCTCTTGATCACGTAGGTCGCGGGCGTCTTCCTGGTGACTTCTTCGTGATGTTTGACCGCTTGGGCGTGCGAAGCGCGCGAGCCGCCGGATTCGCCGCCCGAGAGGGCGCTTGCGACGAGGACGAGGATGACCACGACACTGCCGATCAGGGCGATCACGGCGAGGATCCGGGCTGTCGCTGAGGAGCTCTTTTTCATTGGCCGGGGACGGGAGTCCGATAAGCGCCGATGATCGTATAGCCGCTCTGGGTCCCTCTAGGCGGTCGAAACGTCCCAAACCACGGCGCGCAGGCGCTCCGCAGCGGCGGCAGGATCGGGAACATTGGCGATGCTGCGCGACGCGGCGACCAGGGCCGATGCGGGATTGGCGGAGAATGCGTCCCCGAGCTGCTCGGGCCGCCCACCCTGGGCGCCGACGCCGGGGATCAGGAAAACCGCACGCGGCATCAGCTCGCGCAAGCGAGCCAGGTGAGCGGGCTCGGTGGCGCCAACGACAGCACCCATCCCGCTGAGGCCGCCCGGATCGGCGCCCGCAAGCTGCTCGGCGAAGCGCTCCACGAGGGCCGCGAGATGCTCGTGCAGCGGGGCGCCCTCAGTCTCGAGGTCCTGCAGTTCGGCGGCGCCAGGATTACTCGTGCGGACCAGGGCGAAGACGCCCGCCCCGGCCTCCGCGGCGGCCTGCACCAAGGGCTCAAGCGCATCGGCACCGAGCAGCGGGTTGGCGGTGAAGGCGTCGGCTCCCAGGCCGGGAACCAGGCCCCAGGGGGTCGGTGTCTCGCCGACCAGCGCCTGCCCGTAGGCATGGGCACTGAGCGGCACGTCGCCGCGCTTACCGTCGGCGACGGTAAGCAAGCCGGCTTCGGCTGCCGTCTCGCCGACCTCGACCAGCGCCGTCCATCCGGGCGCGCCGAGGCGCTCAAAGCAGGCGAGCTGCGGCTTGACCGCTACACAGGCTGGACCTGCACGCTCGATCAATGAGCGGCAGTTGGCAAGGACGGCGCGCGCGGCGACCTCGGCCGGCGTGCCCTCGACGGTCGGCCCCAGGTCGGCCCCTGTCAACTGAGCTGGATCGGGGTCGAGGCCGAGGCAGACCTGACTGCGGCGCTCTTCAACGAGCGCCGCGAGCCGGTCCGCAAAGGGAACCGGGGTCAGCTCAACCCTTGACCTTGGCCTTGAGCGCCGAGCCGGCCGAGAAACGGGGCACCTTGCCGCCCGGAATCGTGATCCGCTCACCGGTCCGCGGGTTGACGCCCTGGCGCGGGCCACGCTCGGCAACGTGGAACTTGCCGAAGCCGGTGAAGCTGACCTCGCCGCCGCCGCTCAGCGTGTCGGTGATCGCTTCGAGCACAGCGTCGACCGCGTCACCGGCTGCCTTCTTGCTGCCGATGCGCTCGTCGCCTGCCAGTTGATCCAGAAACTCAGCCTTTGTCACGTCGAAGCTCCTCCGTCTCCAGTGGGTTGAAAGTCGGCCGCAATCTAACAGCGGCCACGGCCGTAAGGGTGCTGAGGTGACAGCGGGGCACGGCTCAGGCGCCGGCGATCGTCATCTCGTCGATCAGCAGCGGCGGCGTGCTGACCGAGCCGCCAAAGGGAACCCAGCGCGCCTGCGCACCTGCGGCCCGCACCGCACCGAGCATCGAGACCAAATCGCTGGCGATCGTGAACTCGCGCAGGGGCCCGGCCAGCTCCCCCGCACGGATCTCCTGCCCCGAGGCGCCGACGGAGAAGACCCCGCTTACCGGGTTCACGCCTGAGTGCAAACCAGCGATGTCGGTGACCAGCACCCCCTCCCCGGCGGCGCCGAGTAACCCGGCGAGGTCGAGCTCGCCAACCTCGACGATCAGATTGGAAGCCGAGACTCGCGGCAGGCCGCGATAGCCGGCGCGGCCGGCGTTGCCGGTTGAGACGACCCCGCCGCGGTTGGCGGTGTAGGTGTCGAAGAGGTAGCTGCGCAGCCGGCCACCCTCGATCAGGTCCGTGCGGGCGCGCGCGACGCCCTCGGCGTCAAAGGGCGAGGAGGCGGGCCCATCGGGGTCAAGGCCGTCGTCGCGCAGAGCCAGGGCGACGCCGGCGATCTCGGTGTCGAGTCGCTCGGCAAACGGCGAGCGGCCGCGCTGCACCGCATCGGCCCCCAGCACACCGCCGATCAGCCCGACAAAGCTGGCGGCAACGGTCGGGTCAAGGATGACCGGGCAGGTGCGCGACTCGGGCTTGCCGGCGCCGATCATTGCCGTCGCTCGCGCGGCGGCCTCGCGACCGACCGCGGCGGGATCGAGGCCGGCCGGCCCACGGGCAAGATCGAAACCGAGCCCGGTCTCGGCACCGTCCTCGGCGGCGACCAGGGCCTGGGTGTAGGCGAAGCAGGTCGAGGATTCGTATTCGCCGAGGATGCCGGTCGAGGAGGCGATCGCCGTGCGCTCAGCGGAATCACCGTAGACGGCCTGCTCGACCCCGGTGACCCGCTGGTCGGCGTCCAGGGCGGCGCGCTCGACGGCGAGTGCCAGATCGGCGAGCTGAGCCATCGACCACTCACCGATCGAGGTGTCGCTGAGCTCGAGCTCCCCGCCCGCGGGCTGGCCGGGGGCGGGCGGGCGGGCGAAGCGGTCCTCATCTGCGGCGCCAGCGGCCCCGGCGGCGCGGGCGGCGAGCGCCGTGATCCCTGCCGGGCCGAGATCGGTGCCAAATGCGTAGCCGACCCGCTCGCCGATCCAGGCGCGGATCCCGAGCCCACGCTGGGTCGCGGCGGTCAGACTCTCGACCTCACCAGCATGGACGCGAACCTCGCGCTCGCTCGCCTCGCTTGCGTAGGCCTCCGCATCAGAGGCGCCCGCGGCCAGCGCCGCATCGAGAGCTCGCCGGCTCAGATCGATCAAACCTCGGTCCCCCCGACGGTCATCGCCGCGATCCGAACGTGGCCCTGGCCGGTTCCCACCGGTGCTTTTTGTCCGCCCTTTCCGCAGATGCCGGTCTTCATCTCGAAATCATCGCCAACCGCGTCGATCGCGGCGAGCGCCTGCAGGCAGTTGCCGATCAGGGTCGCCCCGCGGCAGGGCCTGGTTACCTTGCCCGCCTCGATCAGGTAGCCCTCCGAGACGCCGAAGACAAAGTCACCGGTGGCCGGGTCGACCTGGCCACCACCGAAGGAGGCGGCATAGAAGCCGCTTTTCACCTCGGCGATCATCTCCTCGGGCTTTGCCTGCCCTCGGTCGATGTAGGTGTTGGTCATCCGTGGGATCGGCAGATGCCGGAAGCTCTCACGACGGCCGTTGCCGGTCGAGGCCACTCCGTCGCGCTGGGCCCGCACCCGGTCATAGAGAAAGGAGGCGATCCGTCCCTCCTCGACCACAAGCGTCTTCTGGGTCGGGGTGCCCTCATCATCGATCGCATCGCTTCCCCACTCGCCCGGCAGACGGCCATCGTCATAGGCGCTCAGCAGCGACTCGGCAACCTGCTCGCCGAGCTTGCCCGCGTAGACGCTCGCCCCCTTCTGTATGTGATCGGCCTCCAGGCCGTGCCCGGTCATCTCATGGAAGAGCACCCCGCCGAAACCTCCGCCAACGACGACCGGCATCGATCCCGCCGGTGCCGGACCGGCCTCGAGCAGGGTCAGCGCCTTGCCGGCCGCCTGGGCAGCGATCGCGCCGGGATCGTCTTCAAGCAGCTCAAAGCCACGATGACCGCCGAGTGTCTCAGCGCCGGTCTCGACGACATCAGAGCGGCGGGCCACGGCCTGGACTCCGATCCTTGTGCGGGTCCGATCATCGCCGGTGAACAGTCCCTCGGAGTTGGCGACGGCGACCTCGCGCCGCGCCTCGGCGTAGGAGGCGAGCAGCTGCGCGACCTCGGGCCCGGCTGCTCGGCCCCGCTCGTCGAGCTCACGCAGAAGTGCCGCCTTGCGCGCCAGTGGGACGTTCCCGGGTGGCAGCTCGATCGGCTGCGGGGTGCTCTTCACCGCGCGCAGTGCCCGCGCCTCGCTACGCTCGCCGCGCAGCGCCGAGGCAGCCTCATCGGCGGCGCGTTCAAGGTCGACTGGATCGAGGCCGTCGACGTGGGCAAAGTAGGTGGTGGCGCCCACGATCACTCGCACTCCGGCCCCCTGCTCGGTGCCGGACTGCACCGATTCGATCCGCGACTCATCGATCGCCATCCCGAGTCCGGCGCGCCTTTCGGCAAAGAGCTCGGCGAAATCCCCGCCCGAGCGCAGAGCCCGGGCCAGGACGCGCTCGGCGAGGGCAGCTTCGATCAGCTCGCTCACTGCTTTTTCCTCTTGCCAGCGACCTCGATCAGACGCCCGGCGGCGACGAAGAGCTCGGCGCCCAGATCGGAGTCGGCGGCGTGGTCTGCGGCGCGACCGCCCGCGTAATAGAGGCGGGCAAAGGGGCGACGGGAAATCCGCCGCCGGCGCATGTATGCGGCGGCCTCATCGGCATATCCAGAGACCCGATCGAGCAGGACGCGGTGGGGCTTGGGCGGCGTCATCGCGAGCCGCCAGCGAGGTCTCGCAACACCGATCGCATGTCAAAGAAGAGCAGCGAGGCGAGGGCGAAGCGCTCGGTCACCGCAACCGCGAGGAAGCCAGCGTGGCGAAGGGCGAAGACCTCACCCTGCTCGGTGGCGATGTGGACCTGCTCGACTGGCTCACCGCTCGCACGATCGGCCACCGCGAGCAGCGCCTCAGAGTCATCGCTCCAACGATCGGCCCCGGCACTGGCGGCGAGCACCCTGCAATCGGAGTCAAGAATCGCGGCTCCACGCAGGTCCGGCGACATCTCCTCGAGGAACGCGAGCGCCTGCTCGGCCGGCTCGCTGGGGCCAACCGTGATCGTTTTCGCGCTGTCCGCCATCCGATCAGCCAAAATAGCGCCCGTGACGCTCGCCCGCGCATCCTGGATCGTCGTCGTCGTCATTTGCGCGATCGCTGCGGTCCTCTTCGCGATCAGCGGCTACACCGGCTACACCGCGACGGTCAGCGCCGTCGGCCTCGCCGCCGCGGTCAATCTCCTGCCCTCTCGATAGGCAACCTTCGGCTCACTGCTGACCAGCCTACGCCGCGCCGATTTCCCCCTGGCGGCGACCGTGGTGCCGCTGGCGGTGCGGCCAATCGTGCCCACCGTGCCGCGATCCTAGCCCGAGCGGTAGGGACCGCCGGCACTGTCGTCGGTGTGACGCAGCGATGTCTCGGGCTCAACATGGATCAGGACTTCGGCCCGGGGAAGGGTCGCCTCGATCGCGTCGCGCATCGTATGGGCGAGCTCGTGGGCGCGCTCGAGACTGGTGCCGGAGCGGTACTGGACATGCAGGTCGACATAGCGGCGCGCGCCGGCGCGCCGTGCACGCAGCTTGTGGTAGCCGGCGACCTCGTCGGTGCGGGCGGCTCCGATCGCCGCCTCGATCTCATCCATCTCGACATCCGGCAGGGCTTCGTCGACCAAAACACCCGATGAGCGGCGGATGATCCGCAGGCCGGCGACGACGATCGCGGCCGAGACGATCAATGCCGTGATCGAGTCGAAGGCGACGATGCCGGTTATCTGGACGAGCAACAACCCGCCGGCGACCCCGGCCGAGGTCAGCGCATCGGCGCGAAGGTGAGCCGCGTCTCCGGCCAGTGCGGCCGAGTCGTGGGCCCGCGCCTGGCGGCCGAGCACGGTCGAGACCCCGAGGTTGGCCAATACCGAGAGACCCATCACGGCGATGCCGATCCCTAGCCTTTGCACTGTCGAACCCACCACAAGCCGATGGGTCGCCTCGTAGACGATAATCCCGGCACCGACCAGGATCAGCATTCCCTCGATTGTCGCGGCCAGGTTCTCGACCTTCTCGTGACCGTAGGGATGCTCTGCGTCGGCGGGCTCGTCGGCTTTTCGAACTGAGACGAAGGCGACCACCGAGGCGACCAGGTCGATCAGCGAGTGAATCGCCTCGGTGACGATCGCGATCGAGCCGGTGATCGCCCCGGCCGCGAGCTTGATCGCGATCAGCGTCGCGTTTGATGCGATCGAGAGCGCCGCGGCGGCGCTCTTGGTACGGATCATCAGCCGCTCTACGTCGCCTCGCGCGCAGCCGCGAGATGCGCAGCGAGCATCCGCGCGGCGCGACCCCGGTGGCTGATCGCGTTCTTCTCAACCTCAGAGAGCTCCGACATCGTGCGCCTGTCACCGGTCCCTGTGTCCTCGGGAACGAAGGCGGGGTCATAACCAAAGCCGCCCGCGCCGCGCGGCTCCTCGATCAAAACCCCGGCGCAACGACCTTCAAAGACGTGCTCGGAACCGTCGGCTTCGATCAAAGCCAGGGCGCAGGTGTATTCAGCACGGCGCTCACCGCCCGCTGCGGCGACCTCGCCCAGCAGCTTCTCGAGGTTCTCCTCATCGCTTGCCCCCTCGCCCCCGTAGCGAGCCGAGTGAATCCCGGGACGCCCGCCGAGCGCCTCCGCGCCGATCCCCGAGTCATCGGCGACCACCGCCTGGCCGCTGGCCCGGTGGGCAACCCGCGCCTTCTCGAGCGCGATCTCGGCATAGGATTCGCCGTCCTCAGGGGGTAGTACTACGCCCGCCGGCAGCGGCTCCAACTCGACCCCCGGCAGCAGCGCCTGGAGCTCGCGCAGCTTGTGCTTATTGCCGGTCGCGAAGATCAAACTCCGGCTACCTGCTCCTGCACCTGCCTCAGGCGCGCGATGCCGCCCTCGGCGAGGCCGAGCAGCTCATCGAGGGAGGCCCGCGAGAGCGGTGTCCGCTCGGCCGTCGCCTGCACCTCGACCAGGCCACCCTCGCCGGTCATCACGACGTTGGCGTCGACCTCAGCGCTTGAGTCCTCGACGTAGTCGAGATCACAGAGGGCGCGCTTGGCTACCATTCCGACGCTGATCGCGGCGACCGAGCCAGTCAAGGGCAGCGCCTCGATCGCGCCGGCCTTGACCAACTTGGCGAGCGCCAGGCGCAGCGCGACATAGCCGCCGGTGATCGCCGCACAGCGGGTGCCGCCGTCGGCCTGAAGCACGTCGCAGTCGACATAGACGCTGCGCTCTCCAAGGGCCCCGAAGTCGACGACGACCCGCAGCGAGCGGCCGATCAGACGCTGGATCTCCACCCCGCGCCCGTCCTGGCGCCCCTTGACGATATCGCGCGGCTTGCGGTCACCAGTTGAGGCGGGCAGCATCGAGTACTCGGCTGTCACCCAACCCTTGCCGCGACCCTGCATCCAGCGGGGTACCGAGTCGTTGACCGAGGCGGTACAGATCACCCTCGTTCGCCCGATTGAGATCAGTGCCGAGCCGTCCGCGGTGGCAACGAATTCAGGCTCGATCGTGACCGGTCTGAGGTCGGCCGGGGCGCGGTCATAGCTGCGGGAGTCGGGCATCCACCGAGTCTCTCAGGTTCCATTTGAACCCCGCCTTGTCGGGCACCCCTCCAGCTGGGCGCCCGCCGCCCAAACGCTGCTGCAAAGCCGCTTGCCAGTGCGCGGCCGAGCGCCGCTCGGTCCCCCTCCTCCCAAACGCCCCTGCGGGCTTCGCAAATAGCTCATCTCCCCCCCGCTGCGAGCAGCGCGCGCGGGCCTCCTCGGCAGGGCGCTTGGACAGCGATCGGAGGCCGGCTCGGCGCCGCTACTCAGCCAAAGTGGCCGCTGGTCGCCGGGCGACGGATCGGGGGCGGCGGCGCTCTGGCTCTTGGGGGTCCCGCCACGGATACGCTCAGCGCTATGCGCGTCCTGGTCATCACCAACTTCGTTCCCGACACGGGCGCGCCACAGCGAGGCCGCTGGGTGCGCGACCAAATCGAGGAGCTGCGCAAGCGCGAGGTCGAGGTCGAGGTTTTCAGCTTCCCACCGGGGGCACGCCAATACATCCCGGCGACCGTCCATCTACGGCGTCTGCTGCGCCAAAGCCGACCGTTTGATCTGATTCACGCCCACTACGGCCTGCCCGGCTGGTGCGCGCGAATTGCCGGTGCCCATCCGCTGGTGGTCAGCTTCCACGGCACCGACGTCCGCCACCGGATCGTGGGCGCGCTCTCTCGCCGTCTCGTTCACCGAATAGAGCTGGTCGCCGTCGTCTCCAGTGGTCTCTTCCTCGAGGAGGACGGCCGGCCCGGGCTGCCGCTCCTGCACGGCTCCGCGGTCCTGCCATGCGGACCCGACCTCGAGCACTTCGGCCCCTTGCCCCGCGAGCGGGCGCGAGCTGAGCTCGGCCTCGACCCCGACGGGCGCTACCTGTTCTTCGCCGCCAACCCGGCGCGGCCCGAGAAGCGTGCCGACCGCGCCGCTGAGCTGGCGGGCGCCTGTGATGCCGAGCTGCTCAGCGGCGGTTCGATCGAGCCCGAGCGGATGAGGCTCTGGATCAACGCTGCCAATGCGGTCATCATCACCTCCGACTATGAGGGCTTCGGGATGGTCTGCCTCGAGTCGCTGGCCTGCGAGGTGCCGGTTCTCTCGACTCCAGTAGGAATCGCCCCCTTCGCGCTGGCGGGGATCGCCGGTTCGCTGTGCGCGCCGTTTGAGCTCACCACTTGGACCGCCGTGGCGCGAGCTCACCTGCAAGCGCGAGACCCGCGAGTGGCCGGCGCCGCCCGCGCTGGCGCGCTCTCCTCGGGGCGCACGGCCGAGCGCACGATTGAGGCCTACCGAGATCTTCTGGCCGCCTCGTAATAGATTGAGCAAGCCATGAACTCTGAGACGGACTCAGAAGCCCTAAGCGGGCGGATCGCAGAGGCGCAGGATCGGCTTCGCGAGGCGGCTGAGTCGGCCGAAACCGCGGAAAAACGCGCAACCGCGGAGATCAGGGCGCTGGAAGCCGACCTCGAAAAGGAGAAACTTCATACCGAGGAGGCCCTCGAGCAGTTGCGCCAAAGTCAGGAGCAGGACCTGCGGTTCGAGCGCGAGGCCAAGGAGCGCGCGATCGCCGCGGCGGAGGAGCGCCTGACCGAGATCGAAGCCCACGCCGCGGCCGCCGAGGAGCGGGTCAAGGCCGCCGAGCGACGCGCCGCTGAGGCCGAGACGAAGGTCTCCGCGGCCGAAGCCGGTGCCCGCGAGGCGGCAGCGGCCTGGCTGCGCGGGCAGGTCAAGATGATCCGCCGAGAGGCGGCCGGGCAATAGCAGTAAGAGCCGAGTACGACGTCGTCGTCGTCGGCGGCGGCTCCGCCGGCCTGTGGACAGCGTTGCGCGCCGCCGAGGGCGGTGGCCGTGTCGCTCTGGTCTCCCGCACCCCGCTCACCCAGAGCGCCAGCTACTGGGCGCAGGGCGGCCTCGCCGCGGCCCTGGAACCCGGCGATACCCCCGCCCGCCACGCCGCTGACACGATCACCGCCGGCCGCGGCCTTTGCCGAGCCTCGGCGGTCGAGGTGCTGGTTGAGGAGGCCCCCGCGGCGGTGCGCGACCTGCAGGCGCGGGGTGTCAACTTCGATCTCGACCACGAGGGACGGCTGGCGCTCGGACTCGAGGGAGGCCACGCCAGCCGCCGCATCGTCCACTCGGGCGGCAGCCAGACCGGGCATGAGATCACCTCAAAGCTGGCCGCGATGGTGGCCGCGGAGGGCAGGATCAAGGTGATAGAGAGAACCTCGGCCCTCTGCCTTTGGAGCGATGGCGAGCGCTGCCACGGTGTGATCGCCGACACGGGCCCAATCGCCGCCGCGGCGACCGTGCTGGCCACCGGGGGGGCGGCCGCCCTCTGGCGGCGGACCACCAACCCGCGTGGTGCGATCGGCGCCGGGCCCGTTCTCGCCAGCGCCGCTGGAGCCGACCTAGCTGACCTCGAGTTCTGCCAGTTTCACCCGACCGCCCTAGCCTTGCCGGGCGCTCCCGAAGACGGTCTCCTGATCACCGAGGCAATCCGCGGCGAGGGCGCGACCCTCCTCGATTCTGCGGGCTCGCGCTTCACCGATGAGCTCGCCCCCCGCGACGCCGTCACCGCAGCGATCCTTGGGCGACTTGAGGCCGATGGCAGCGCCGCGGTGATGCTCGACCTGCGGGCGATCGATCCGGCCCGCTTTCCCAACGTCTTCGCCTCGCTGGCAAGGGCGGGCCTTGAACCCAGGCGCGAGACGATCCCGGTCACTCCCGCCGCCCACTACATGATGGGTGGGATCGCCGTTGACCTCGACGGGCGCTCCTCACTGCCCGGTCTCTACGCGGTCGGTGAGTGCTCGTGCACAGGCCTGCACGGTGCCAACCGCCTCGCCTCCAACTCACTCAGCGAGTGCTTCGTCTTTGGCGCTCGCGCCGCCGCGGCTGCCCTCGGGGAGACAGCGAGCGCCGATCTCCGCGAGCCTTGCGCCTGGCGGTTCAGGCCACCGACCCAGGCCACCCGCGATGCGGTCTGGCGCCTCGCCGGCCCGTTGCGAGACGCGGCCGGGCTTGCCGCCTTGGGGGGCGATGATTACCCGCTCGCCGCGGCGATCGCCAGATCGGCCGGCGAGCGCCGCGAGTCGCGCGGCGGTCACCTGCGCACCGACTTCCCCTCAGGCGATGATCGGTTGGACTCAATCCACCTCGTCCTAAGCCCCGCGGGTGAGGTCCGCCGCGAGAGCTGGACCTAGGGTCGCCAGGTTGGCAACCGCGAGAGCGGTCTCGCCCAGCGCGATCAGGAGAAAGAAGCGAAGCGCTCGATCAGATCCTCAGCCTAGATCTGGCTGTCGGAGCTGAAGGGGCTCTCGCGGGCGGGCGGCGGGTAACCGGCGATGACGCCGCCATAGCTGATCGCTGTGGCCGCCGCCCAGGCTCGCGGACGAACCAGCGATCTGGCGGGCAACGAAGCGGGCCCGGTCACGGTCGCCAAATCAGCTCGGCGCTGACGGATGGCTCGGGCCTGGCATCGAGCTCGGCTGGGCAGCGCGCCTCCACGTCCCAAGGCACCGAACGCGCGAATCGACAGTCGGCTAGCTTGCCTCGATGCTCCTCGGCGTCGACGTGGGCGGAACCTTCACTGACGCTGTCCTGGTCGACGAGGGCCGCATCCACAGCGCCAAGACGTCGACGACCGCCGCCGACCAATCGATCGGGGTGCTCGCCGCGATCGATCAGGTGCTCCGCCAGGCCGGTGCGCGCAGCGCCGACGTCGACGTCTTCGCTCACGGCATGACGGTCGCCACCAACGCGCTGCTCGAGGAACGGGGCGCGCGCACAGCGCTGATCACAACCCGCGGTTTCGCCGATCTGCTTGAGATTGGCCGCCAGAACCGCCCTGATCTCTACCGGCTGTGCACTCCAAAGCCGACCCCACTGATCGCTGCCGAGCTGCGCTTTGAGGCTGCCGAGCGGATCGGCCCGGCGGGGGTGCTCGAGCCGCTCGCCCAGAGTGAGCCGGCGCGCCTCGCAGAGGCAATCCGCGCCGCCGAGGTTGAGTCGGTTGCGATCTGCCTCCTCTTCTCCTATCTGGACCCTAGCCACGAGCGGCGATTGGCCGAACACCTGCGGCGAGAGCTTCCCGAGGTCCACGTTTCTGCTTCCCACGCAGTCCTGCCCCGCTTTCGCGAGTACGAGCGCTGCTCGACGACGGCGATCGATGCCTATCTGTCGCCCCTGCTCGGCCGCTACCTGCATCGACTGGCCCGCGCGGCGACCGAGGCCGGTCTGCCCGAGCCCGTGGTGATGCAGTCCTCGGGCGGGGTCGCGGCTATCACCGAGGGCGGCGGCGCCGCCAGCGTTCTCTCCGGGCCGGCGGGTGGCGCGGTCGGCGCCGGACTTGTGGCGCGGGTATCAGCATCGGGCAGCGCGATCGGCCTCGACATGGGCGGCACCTCCTGCGAGGTCTGCGTGGTCGAGGCGGGAAAGGTGCGGCGCACCGACTCACGGATCATCGACGGGCGCCCGCTGCAGCTGCCGATGGTCGATGTCCACACGGTCGGCGCCGGTGGCGGTTCGATCGCCTGGCGTGATCGCGGGGGGGCGCTGGCGGTCGGGCCGCACTCGGCGGGCGCCGAGCCCGGCCCGGCCTGCTATCGGCGTGGCGGCGAGGAACCGACGGTCACCGACGCCAATCTCCTGCTCGGCAAGCTTGCCGTCGATTCGCGACTGGCGGGCGATCTCGAGCTCGACTCCGGCGCAGCTCGCAGGGCGATCGGTGCGCTCGCCGCCTCGCTGGGGCTGGGCGAGCTGGAGACGGCGGAAGGGATCGTCGCGATCGCCAACCAGGAGATGGTCCGCGCGCTGCGCGTGGTTACAGTCGAGCGTGGCCTCGACCCGCGAGGGTTCGCGCTACTGCCCTTCGGCGGTGCCGGGCCGATGCACGCCGCGGCGATCGCCGCCGAGCTCGGCATCGAGCGCCTGATCTGCCCGCGAGCGGGCGGCGTACTCTCGGCGCTGGGTCTCTGCTCCTCCGAGCGTCGCCGTGACACCGCACGCACCGTGATGCTCGGCGCCGACCGGCTCAGCGCGGCGCGAATCGCGGCCGAGGTCGAGGCGCTGATCAGCGCTGCCGGAAGCCCCCCCGACTGCGAACCGGAGCTTGTCTATGAGATGCGCTATGCCGGGCAGGCATTTGAGCTGGGGGTGCCAGGGCCGGCCAGACCGGATCCCGCCGAACTAATTCAGAGCTTCGAGCGGGCCCACCTGCAGCGCTACGGACACCTCGACCCCGCGGGCGAGATCCTCCTCGTCAACATCTCCCTGGCGCTGATCGCGCCAGGGCCGGACCCCCACCTGAGCGCCCGGGCCAAGGCCGAGTTCAGCACCATCTCTCGCCCGGTTCGCTTCGATGGCGCTTGGATCCCAACGCCGGTGATCCGCGGCGAGCCCGAAGCCGGCTTCTCGCTTCGGGGGCCGGTGATCTTCGAGCTGCCCGAGGCCACCCTCGTGCTACCGCCTGACTGGTCGGCGCGCGTCGATCGGGCCGGTTCGATCATCGCCCAGGCACTTCGATGAGCGCCGTCGACCCGGTCACCCTGCAGGTGCTCGCCGGCGCCCTGCGCTCGGCCTGTGAGGAGATGGGCGCGGCCCTTGTTCACTCGGCCTACTCGGCGAATATCAAGGAGCGCCGCGACTGCTCAACTGCGCTCTTTGACGAGGCCGGCGAGCTGGTCATGCAGGCCGAGCACATACCCGTTCACCTCGGCTCGATGCCGGACGCGGTCGCCGCGGTGATCGGCGAGGAGCAGCGTCCCAGAGAGGGCTGGATTCTCAACGACCCATTCCGCGGCGGCACCCATCTCCCCGATATCACCCTGATCGAGCCAATCTTCCTCGGCGCTGAGCTGATCGGCTACGCCGCCTGTCGCGCCCACCACGCCGATGTCGGCGGCCCGACGCCGGGCTCGATGCCGGCCCGCTCACGCAGCCTCAATGAGGAGGGAGTGGTGATAGCGCCCACCCCGGCCCGACCGGCAGAGCTGCGCCGACTCGTCGCCCAGATGCGCTTCCCCCAACAGCGGCTCGCCGATCTGCGCGCCCAGCAGGCCGCCAACCGGATCGGCTCGCGGCGCTTTGTCGAGCTCGCCGAGCGCCACGGGCTCGCGCGCCTGCGGGCCGCGATGGCGGAGATCCTCGACTACGCCGAGCGCCGCACCCGGGCATCGCTCGCCGAGCTCCCCGATGGCACCTACCCGGGCGAGGAGCTGCTCGAGGACGACTACGGCGCAAGCTCGTGCGACCTGCGCCTGCGGGTCGAGGCGAGGATCAGCGGCGAGAATCTCGTGCTCGACTTCACCGGCACCGACGCCCAGTCGCAGGGCAACCTCAACTGCCCGCTCTCGGTGACCAAGTCCGCGGCCTTCTTCGCGGTGCGGGTCCTGACCGACCCCGACGCCCCGGCTTGCGCCGGGGCCTTTCGCCCGATCGAGGTCATCGCGCCCCGCGGCTGCCTGCTGAACGCCCGAGCCCCTGCAGCTGTGGTCGCCGGCAACACCGAGACCTCCAGCCGGGTCGCCGACCTGGTGATCGCGGCGCTCGGAGGCGCCCGGGCGGTCCCGGCCCAGGGTCAGGGCACGATGAACAACCTGACCCTCGCCGGGGAGGGCTTCACCTACTACGAGACCCTGGGTGGGGGCCAGGGTGCCTGCCCTGATGCCGAGGGCCCGAGCGCGATCCACGTGGCGATGTCGAACACGCTCAACACCCCGATCGAGGCGCTGGAGACCGAGTTCCCACTGCGCGTGCGCGAGCTCGCCCTGCGCCACGGCAGCGGCGGAACGGGAAAGAGGCCGGGCGGCGATGGCCTGGTGCGCGAGATCGAAGCGCTGGCGCCGCTGCGCTTCAGCCTGATCGGCGAACGCCGTCGCCTCCCGCCACGCGGGCGCGAGGGAGGCGGCGACGGTGCCCTGGGACGAAACCTCTTAAACGGCGAGCAGCTGGCGGGCAGGGCAGAGGGTGAGATGCGTCACGGCGACCGGCTCAGAATCGAGACCCCAGGCGGTGGGGCGATCGGTCAATGATTCCTTAAAAGAGAGTTTATTTGGCTATTTGGACCGGCTCGTCTAAAATGCTTCGCCGGCGGGGTTCCCTCTCCGTTTTGAACAGGCTGAGGCACCGCCTTCCAGTCGATTCAGAGTCACACAACCTTCACCAGGTAACTAAATGCCGATCGCTTTCAAGGAATGGGCCGTAACGGTCCGCGCGCTCGCCGAGGGCGAGCAACTGCTGACCCTGCGCAAGGGCGGAATCCGCGAGGACAACAAGCACTTCGAGGTCGAGCACGAGCGCTTTTTCCTCTACCCGACCTTCGATCACCAACAGAACAACCTGGTCCGCGAGTCCCACCATCCCGAGCTGCGCCGGGCGCTCGAGGAGGGCGTTTGGCCCGACGAGGAGCCGCCGCCGCGGGCGCTGATCCAAGACGGTGGGATCACCCAGCCCGACCGCGTCCGCCTGCGCGCCTGGGCCGAAGTCACCGATCACATCACGATCACCGACCCGCGGGTCGTCGACAGCCTCTCTCCCTTCTACATCTGGACGCCCGATTACGCCGAGAAGCGACTCAACTGGAAGCGGCGCCACCCGCTGCACATCCTGCTGCTGCGGGTCCACCGCATCCCCCGCCCGGTCACGGTCAAGGTCCGTGACGAGTACCACGGCTGCCGTTCCTGGGTGGAAATCGATCGCGACTTGCCCTTCGAGGGCACCCCGGTGATGGCCGACGAAGAGTTCGACCGCGCCCGCGCCGAGATCCGCTCGGTCTGCACCCCGGCCCAAGAGCCGGCCCTGGTCTGAGCTTCATCTGCTCTAGGTAGCCTCGATCCGTGCCGTGGGTCGAAACTGAATCACTGAGCTTCACCGCCCGCCATGACAGCGGCGATGCGACCTACGCCGAGCGCACCCTGGATCGCCTCGAGGAGCTGCGCCTGCGCCTTGAGGATCGCTTCGAGGAGGTCCCCGGCGAGGTCACCGTCGTCGTCCACACCAACCCAGCATTGCTCTCGATGGCACATCCATTTCTGCCCGCGGCACGCTGGTCGGCGGCGCCGGCGGGCCGCCGCTACATGGCCGGCTGGGCTATGGCGACCGAGCTGCACGTCCTCAACGACCCCCACATCGAGCGCCGCGCCGCCGGCGATGATTCCCGCGAGGCCCTGCGCGGCACCGCCGAGCGCCTCTATGCCCAGCTCGTGATCGCCGCCAACAACCGAGACCTCCCGCCCTCCTGGACGCCGCGCCGCTTCGCCCGCTATCTGGGCTGGGCCTGGCTGGTGGAGGGCGGAGCCCAGTATTTCTCGCGCCAGGTCGGTCTTTACCGCGCGGCGGTGATCCGCCGCCTGCGCGAGAGCGCCCGTCCCTCCTTCCCGCCCTCACGGCGCGACGCGGTGATCCTCGGCGGCACAATTTTCGATTTGCTCGAGACCGAGCGCGGACCGGAGGCCTGCCTGAGGCTCTCGCTGCAACAGCTGCCGAGCGGCACCACCGCGGCGATCGAGGCTGCCTTCGAGGCGCCGCTCGGCGAAGTCGAGAGCGTCTGGCGCGATCACCTGCGGGCGATCACCCACCCGAGCGCCGACTAGTTACCGCCGGGCGTCCCGGCGAGCACTTCGCGGGCGCGCGCGGCCGCAGACTCGACCACGAACACCTGCCGTGGGCCGACCGCCATGAACTCGGGCACATCGAAGCCGGGCCCGCGCTTGACCAGGCTGGGGATGCCGTGCTCGTTGAGCAGGCCTTGGATCATTTCCGCCTCCATCTGGCTCGCGGCAAAGGCGACTTTGACCAACTTACCGCCGCCCCCGCCGCCGCCACCACCACCGCCCTGATCGCCGCGCGAGCCACCGCCGCCACCCTCGACGTCGGAATCACGACCGCGGCTAGGAGATATCGACTTCGGCATCGGCGATCCTCAGGTCCTTGAGAAGGTAGCCCTTTACCTCGGGCGCGTCTGGCTCAGCGAGCGAGACGATCAGATAGATCTGCTCGGGCCAGGCGACGGCCTGGTTGAGATCGGTCTGAGAGGGATAGGCGGCGCTCTTGGTGTGGGAATGGTAGATCGCGAGCAGCTCACCGCCGCCCCCCTCGATCGCCTTCAGGGCGTTGTATTGGCCCTGGGGGTCCATCTCATAGCGCAACGGGCTGGCCGCTGCGTTCGCGACCCGGATCACCTCGCTGGCCTCGCCATCGCGCCCGCCGACCAACCCGCAGCACTCATTGGGCAAATCCTCCCGGGCGTGGGCGACGATTTCCTCGATCAGGCTCTGGGCGATGCGCATCAGGGGCGGCGAGCTGGTGGCCTACCACCAAACGGTGGAGTCCAGGTTTTCGATCTCGTCGATCGGCAGCGTATAGACGCCCGAGGAGAGGTACTTCCAGCCGTCGTCGGGGATCAGGAAGACGACGTTGCCGCTCGGCAACTCGCCGGCGATCCGTACGGCGATCGCAGCGATCGCGCCCGCCGAAACGCCAGCGAAGACGCCCTCCTCGTCAAGCAGCTTGCGGGTCCAGAGGATCGCGTCGCGGTTGGAGACCATGATCTTGCGGTCAAAGAGCGAGATGTCGATGATCGGCGGGATGAAGCCGTCATCAAGAGAGCGCAGTCCCTGGACCAACTCGCCCTGCATCGGCTCGGCGGCGACGATCAGCGTCTCGGGGTCGGCCTCCTTGAGGCGGCGACCGTTGCCCATCAGGGTCCCGCCGGTGCCAAGTCCACCGACGAAGGCGGCGACCGAATCGAGCTCGTCGAGGATCTCGACCGCGGTTCCGTTGTAGTGGGCCAGCGGGTTGGCCTCGTTGCCGTACTGGTACGGCATGTAATAGCTGGAGTCCTGGGCCATCTCCAGCGCCACCTCGACCGCGCCGTTGGAGCCCTTGGCGCCCTCGGAGTAGACGATCTCGGCCCCGTACATGCGCAGGAGCTGGGTGCGCTCGGCGGTCACGTTGTCTGGCATCACGACCTTCAGCGTGTAGCCCTTGCGGCGACAGATCATCGCCAGCGAGATCCCGGTATTGCCCGAGGTCGGCTCGAGGATCGTCTGGCCGGGTTCGATCGCCCCTTCGGCCTCGGCCAACTCGATCATCGATTTGGCGACCCGGTCCTTGACCGAGCCGGTCGGATTGCGGCCCTCGAGCTTGGCGTAGATCCGCACCTCGGGCTTAGGCGTGAGACGGGGAAGCTCGACCAGGGGCGTGTTGCCGATCGACTCGACGACGTTGCCGAAGCGCCCTCCGCAGGGCCGGTTTAGTAGCTCGTCGTGGGGCATGTCGATCCCGGTACTTCAAAAAGTATAGCTGGGCCCCGACCAACGGCTGCCCTTGCGTGAGGCCCTTGTGAACGAGTAACTTCGACGGTCTCTTCAGCATTTCCCCCATCGATCGGAGGCATCGCCCCATGAGTCGTAGCGCTCGCGTCCTAGCACTTCTTCTCGCCCTGGCCGTCTGCGCCGTGGCCATCTTCGCAGCCGGCTGCGGCAGCAGCTCTAGCAGCTCCACCAGCACCACCAGCAGCGGCGGCGAACCGCTCACGGTCGGCTCCGACATTCCCTATCCCCCCTTTGAGCAGGGCAAACCCGGGGAATACACTGGCTTTGACGTCGAACTGGTGGAAGCGATCGCCGAAAAGATGGGCAGGACCGCTGAATTCGAAGACACCTCCTTCGAAACGATCTTCGCCTTCCTCGCGCAGGGGAAGTTCGAAGCGGTCGCCTCGGCAGCGACGATCACTCCCGAACGCGAGAAGACCGTCGATTTCAGCAACCCCTATTACCTCTCCGAACAGGCGATCCTGGTCAAAGAAGGCGGAAAAATCGCCGCCGTTGCGGCGCTCAAGGGCGCCACGATCGGAGTTCAGAAGGGCACAACCGGGGAAGAATTTGTCGAAGAAAAAGGCGAAGCCGGCGAACTTAGGGCCTACCCGACCGGCCCCGACGCCGTCAACGCCCTGAACGCCGGGACGGTCGAAGCGGTTGTGATCGATATCCCGGTTGCTGAAAACGCGGTCAAGGAATCCAGTGGCCTTGAAATCTCGGCGGCAATCCCGACCGAAGAACAGTACGGAATCGCGGTCGCCCAGGGAGAAACCCAACTCCTCGAAGAAATCAACGAAGGCCTGAAGGAAGTTATGGAAGACGGCACCTACACGAAGATCTACAAGAAGTGGTTCCACCGCGAACCGCCGAAGGCGATCTTCACAGCCACGCACAAAGCCGAATGACGAGGGTCGGCTTGACCTAACGTCGCCGCACAAGGGGGCGCCGATGACGGCGCCCCCTTGTGCGCTTTCGACCAAAGACCAGGGACAATGCAATGCAGGTATTCCTCCACCAGTTCTTCGACGTTGGGTTCATGGTCGAACACTTCAACGAAGTGCTGGAAGGGTTTTGGCTGACGATCCAAATCTGGTTTGTGGCTGCCATCTTGGCCCTTGTCTGGGGCTTGATCCTGGCGCTACTTCGCCAGCTACCAGGGAAGAAACTCCTTCCGGTGCGGGGACTGACGATCGGCTACATCGACGTCTTCAGGGCCATCCCGTTGCTGTTGCTTATCGTGCTCATCGCAACCGGCCTTCCCTCGCTCACCTTCCTGCCGAAATCCATCCGGATCCCCGAGTGGCTCGGCAAGCCAGATCCCTTCTGGTACGGCGTCCTGGCGCTAACCATCACCTATGGCGCCTACATGGCCGAGGTCTACCGGGCTGGGATCGAAGCGATCCCAGCCGGACAGCTCGAGGCGGCGCGCTCACTGGGAATGAGCCACGGCCAGGCGATGCGCCATGTGGTTGTTCCCCAGGCGGTAACCAAGATTCCGGCCCCGATGTTGAACGAATTGATCTCCCTGATGAAGGACACAACCCTGGTCAGCGTTGTCGCTCTCAATGAGACCCTGCAGGTTGCCAGCGACATCCAGTCCCACACCTACAACAGCTCGGCGCTGACCCTGGGCGCCCTGATGTTCCTCGTCGTGATCCTGCCGATGGCCCGCCTGACCGACAAACTGATCGCCCGCAACCGGGCCAAGATCGCCCGCGGGTCCCACATCGAGGTCGCCTGAACCATGGACGAGGTAATGCTCAGACTGGAGGGAGTTCGCAAGCGCTTCGGGGACCTCGAAGTGCTCAAAGGTGTCGACCTGCAGGTCCAAAAAGGCGAGGTTGTCTGCATTCTCGGCCCCAGCGGTTCAGGCAAGAGCACGCTACTGCGCTGCGTCAACCTGCTCGAGCCCCCAGAGGAGGGCGAGATCTTCCTCGAGGGTAAGGACATCTGCAGGGGACCCGGGTCGGGAACCGGCGAGTCGAGTTGGAACCTCGATTTCGTCCGCCAACGAGTCGGAATGGTGTTCCAGCAGTTCAACCTCTTCCCGCACAAGACCGTAATGGAGAACGTGACCCTCGCCCCGAGAAGGGTGCTTGGCAACGACAAGGCAGAGACCGATGAAAAGGCCCGCTCGCTACTGGAACGGGTCGGCCTCGCGGACAAACTTGACCAGTACCCCGAAAGGCTCTCCGGGGGTCAGCAACAGCGGGTTGCAATCGCCCGCGCTCTGGCGATGGAACCGCATGTGATGCTCTTCGACGAGGTGACGAGCGCCCTGGACCCCGAGCTCGTCAAGGAGGTTCTCGACACAATGCGCGAGCTGGCCGAGGAGGGGATGACGATGTTGGTCGTCACCCATGAGATGGGCTTTGCCAAAGAGGTCGGCGACCAGGTCGTCTTCATGGACGGCGGTGTGATCGTCGAGCAGGGCAAGCCCGCCGCGGTGCTCGACAATCCCCAGCAGGAGCGCACGCAGAGGTTCCTCGGCCTGGTCCTCGACCGCTGAGCTGGAGAGACCGCGGGCTAGCCGATACCACCGGCCATCGCCGGCAAGATGACCACCGTGTCGTCCTCGGCGACGGCGGTGTCGAGGCCATCGAGGACGCGCACGTCCTCGTCGTTTAGATAGACGTTGACGTAGCGGTTGAGATCGCCCTCCTCGCCGAAGAGCTGGGCCCCCGTGGCGGGATGATCGGCGGTCAGTGTGCGCAGTACCTCGCCCACGGTTGAACCGCCGGCCTGGACCTCTGCTTGCCCGCCCGTCTGGGGGCGCAGCACCGGTGGGATGCGAATCGTCGCCATCTGCTCTCGAAACCTACCGACTAGCCGGCGCAGAAGAGCTCGTAGTCGGGGAACTGGCCGAGCTCCGACTCGGGGATCTCGGCGGCGTTCTCACCGCAGATCGGACACTCGGGGTCACGGCGAACCTTGAGCTCAGTGAAGCGGGTACCGAGCGCCTCATAGAGCAAGAGGCGACCGATCAGCGGCTCGCCGACGCCGAGTACCAGCTTGATCACCTCGTTGGCCTGCAGCGTCCCCATCGTTCCGGCCATCACGCCGAGCACGCCGTTGGCCGAGCAGCTCGGAGCCAGCTCGGGCGGCGGCGGGGTCGGATAAAGGCATCGGTAGCAGGGTCCCTCGAAGGGGACAAAGGTCGAGATCTGCCCGTCGAAGCTGAGGATCGAGGCGGAGACCACGGGCTTGCGCAGCCGCACCGAGGCATCGTTGAGCAGGTAGCGGGTGGGGAAATTGTCGGCACCGTCAACGATCACGTCGTAGTCCTTGATCAGCTCGAGGATGTTGGCCGAGTCAAGGCGCAGGTTGTGCTCGATCACCTTGACGTCGGGATTCAGCGCCTCGATCGTCTTGCGCGCCGAGGTGGTCTTCGGCTCGCCGATCCGCTCGGTGTTGTGGATCACCTGGCGCTGCAGATTGGAGGCATCGACGACGTCGTCGTCGAGCAGCCCGAGGGTGCCGATCCCGGCCGCCGCCAGGTAGAGCGCGGTCGGCGCGCCCAGCCCGCCGGCCCCGAGCAGCAGGACCTTGGCGTCCAGCAGCTTGAGTTGGCCGTCGACGCCGACCTCGGGCAGCAGCGTGTGGCGGGAGTAGCGCTCGCGCTGCTCGACACTCATTGCGGCGGTCGCGACAACCGGCAGGCCCTGCTCCTGCCAGGCGAGGATCCCGCCGGCCATCGAGGCCACGTCCTCATAGCCCAGCGCCTGCATTTGCTCAGCCGCCTTGTAGGAGCGAGTGCCGCTGCGGCAGTAGAGGATCGCGCGCGCCGACTTGTCGGGCGCCGCGGCGCCGATCTCATCGCCGAGCAGACCCGGCGGGACCAGCTTGCCGTTCTCGAGATGGGCCTCCTGGTACTCGTGTGGCTCACGGGTGTCGATCAACACGACCCCGCCAGCCCCGATCTCCTCACTGGCCTCGAAGGGCTCGATCTCCTCGACCTGGGCCTTGACCTGCGTATCCAACCCTTGCGCCATTTAGCGAATCTCCTAAATCCGGATCAGCTTTTACTTCAAAAAGTATAGCGAGGTGGTAGAAAGTGTCGGTGGAGCTCACCCGCGACCCAGATCACCGCCTGCGACGCCAGGCGGAGGCCCAGCTCAACCGTCGCCAGGACTTTGCTATCGGCCTCGCCGCCTACCTCGCGGTCAGCGTGCTGTTGGTCGCGATCTGGTCATTTGCCGGGGGCGGCGAATTCTGGCCGCTGGTGCCGATCGTCGTCTGGGGGATCGGGGTGGCGATCCACGGTTTCAGCGTCTACCGCTCCGGCCAGCGGGCGCGGGACCCGATCGCCACCGAGATCGAGCGCCTGCGCGCCCGAGCCGCCGGACGCTAGTTCGACCGCCTAGAGCGAGGGACGCATCTGGCGCAACCTTTTGACCCGCTCCTCGATCGGCGGATGGGTCGAGAAGAGACCGGCGACGCCCTTGCTCGAGAAGGGCTTGACTATGAACAGCGGCTCAGCCGCCTGGTTGACCTTCATCGGCATCGCCGTCGCTCCCTGATCGAGGCGCAAAAGTGCGCTGGCCAGCGACTCGGGGTTGCCGCAGATTTCCGCGCCGCCGGCGTCGGCGGCGAACTCACGCTGGCGCGAGATCGCCATCTGGATGATCGATGCTGCCAGTGGGGCCAAGAGGAAGGTGGCGAGCTGGCCGACCAGGGCCAGCGGTGAGTTGTCATCGCTGCCGAACCAGAGCAGCATGTAGGCGATGTAGGTAATCGCGGCGCCGATCGCTGAGGCGACCGACTGGATCAGGATGTCGTGATTGCGTATGTGGGTGAGCTCATGGGCGAGGACGCCACGCAGCTCATCCTCGGAGAGCAGTTTGGTGATCCCCTGGGTGACCGCGACAGCGGAGTGCTTGGCATTGCGCCCGGTGGCAAATGCGTTGGGCTGTTCCTGGGGGATCATGTACAGGCGCGGCATCGGCAGCTGGGCCCGGGTCGTCAGTTCGCGCACGATCTGGTAGAGCCGCGGCGCTTCGGACTCATCGATCGGTTTGGCCCGGCTCATTCCGAGCGCCAATTTGTCACTGAAGAAGTAGGAGAAGAAGTTGATCGCCAGCGCCATGCCGAGGAAGAGCAGCATCGTGCTCGGGTTGCCGCCACTGATGAAAAAGCCGATCGCGACCAGAAGGCCGGAGAGCGAGGCCATCAGGATCGTCGTGCGCAGGGTCGCGCCCCAGGTCGATTCCTTGGTCGTCTTCATCGGTTTCGCCGCTCCTTCTCGATTGCCATCGTCGAAGTATTCCCTGTGCGGCCGATCTTGACCATAGGGGGAGCCCCCTATTCGCCTGCCTGCAGCCCCCAGGTCCCGAGCGCGAGCCTGCCAAAACGCTGTACAAACCTCAGCGACGTGGCAAGAGGGAGCCCCAGATGAGTACCGCCGCCAGCCTCGGGCTGATCGCTCTTCTCGCCCTCGCGGCCCTGCTCGGCGCCAGCCTCGTGCGGCTGCGGCGCCGCTTCGCCCCGCTTGAGTCGCTGATCGAGGAAATGGAGAAGGTCGACCTGAGCCGGCCCGGGCCAGTCCTTCCGCCTTCGATCGATGGCGTCGGTGAGACCGAGGAGGTCGAGCGGATCGAGCTCGCCTTTCTGCGCATGATGCGACGTCTGGAGGCCGAGCGACGGCGGGCGGGATCAGCCGCCCTGCGCGCCCAGGAGGAGGAGCGCACCAGGGTCGCCCGCGATCTGCACGACGAGGTAAACCAGTCGCTCACCGGCCTGCTGTTGCGGCTGGAGGCGATGCGCGAGGCGGCACCGCCGGAGTTCGAGTCCGAGCTCGCCGAGATCAAGACGCTTGCCAATCAGGCGATGCGCGAGTTGCTCTCCCTGGCGCGCCAGCTGCGCCCGACGGCGCTCGATGATCTCGGCCTGGCGGCCGCGATCGCCGGGCAGGTCGACCGCATCGGGGACTCGAGCATCACCGCGGAGCTAAGCCAGCAAGGGGATCTCGCAGATCTCGATGGCGATGTGCAGCTGGTCCTCTACCGCGTCGCCCAGGAGGCGCTCGCCAACGCATCTCGTCACTCCGATGCCGATCGAATCACCGTGGCGCTACGTCGCGATCAGCACTCGGTCGAGCTCGAGGTCGCCGATGACGGCCGCGGATTCGCCTTTGAGCAATCCGAGCGCGGTCTCGGTCTCGCCGGCATGCGGGAGCGAGCGCTTCTGATCGGCGGGGAGCTTCGGATCGAGTCACGACCCGGGCAGGGGACGACGGTGCGGCTCTCGGTTCCTGAGCGCTCGAGCGGACTGAAAGACTGAGTCCGATGCGCGTGCTGATCGCAGATGACCACGGCATCGTCCGATCGGGAATCAGGTTGTTGCTCGAGCGCCAGGCCGACATCGAGGTGATCGGCGAGGCGGCCGATGGCGCTGCGGCGCGCGAGCTCGCCGTTCGCGAACGACCCGACCTGGCAATCCTCGACGTCAAGATGCCGAAACTCACCGGCCTGCAGGCGACCCGCGAGATCAAGCGCCAGGCGCCGGAGGTGTCGGTGCTGATCCTCTCCATGCACGACGACGAGCGCTATCTCTTTGAGGCACTAAAGGCCGGTGCCTCGGGCTACGTGCTGAAGGCCCAAGCCGACACCGATCTGCTGGCGGCGATTCGGGCGGTCGAGCGCGGCGAGCCGTTCCTGACGCCCGCGGCGGTGCGGACCTTGATCAGAGACGTGCTCGAGCGCGGATCGACCGGAGAAGAGGAGTTGACCCCGCGCGAGGAGGAGATCGTCAAGCTGGTCGCCGAGGCGCACACCAGCAAGGAGATCGCCGCCCTCCTTCACCTCTCTGAGAAGACGGTCGAGAACCACCGCGCCAACGCGATGCGAAAGCTCGGCATGCGCGACCGGGTCGAGCTCGTCCGCTACGCGATCCGTCGTGGCCTGATCGAGCCCTGAGGCCGACCGCGGCGATTTGATTTAGTGACCGACGCATGCCCGCCGGCGAGGATTTCCGCGAGAAGCGTTGGCTGGCGCTGATCCTGCTCAGCGCCGCCCAGTTCGTGGTCGTCCTCGATGCCTCGATCGTCAACGTCGCCCTGCCGACGATCGGCAGGTCGTTGCACTTCTCCAAAGAGAATCTGCCCTGGGTCGTCAACGCCTACGTGCTGACCTTCGGCGGCTTTCTATTGCTGGGCGGCCGCACCGCCGATTTGCTCGGACGCCGCCGCGTCTTCATGGCCGGGCTGATGCTGGTCGCCGTTGCCTCGCTGGCCGCCGGCTTCTCCGCGACCGAGGGGCAGCTGATCGTCGCCCGCGCGGCGCAGGGCCTGGGTGCCGCGATCATCTCCCCCGCGGCGCTCTCGATCGTCACGACGATCTTCAGCGATGGCTCCGAGCGCAACAAAGCGCTCGGCGTGTGGGGTGCGGTCGCCGGCTCGGCTGGAGCCGCGGGCGTCCTGCTCGGCGGCATTCTGACCGAAACCCTGGGTTGGGAATGGGTGCTGTGGGTGAACGTGCCGGTCAGCCTGATCGCCTTCGCACTCTGCCCGGGGCTGATCGCCGAAAGCCGGGTCGCGGGTGAGTCGCGGAACTTCGACGTAGCCGGCGCCGTCTCGATCACAGCCGCGCTCTCGATCCTCGTCTACGCGGTCGTCAACACCTCGAGTGCGGGCTGGGGGTCGACCGAAACCCTGACCCTGATCGCCCTCGCCCTCGCCCTCTTTGCCGCCTTCATCGTGATCGAGCTGCGGGCGGCGAAGCCGCTGGTCCCGTTCTCGATCTTCCGCATCCGCACGCTGACTGGCGCCAACGTGGTCGGAATCCTGGTCGGCGCCTCGCTCTTCTCGATGTTCTTCTTCATCTCGCTCTACATGCAGCAGGTACTCGGCTACAGCGCGATCCACGCCGGTCTCTCCTACCTGCCGCTGGCGCTGACGATCATGGCCTCGGCCGGGATTGGCTCGACCCTGGTCACCAGGGTCGGCTACAAGCCGGTGCTCGCCGCCGGGCTGCTCTTCATCTTCGCCGGTCTCGCCTGGTTTAGCCGCATCTCGGTGGGTGGCGGATTCACCACCGACATCCTCGGCCCCTCGCTGCTCGCCGCCGCCGGGCTGGGCTTTTCCTTCGTAACGACGACGATCGCTGCGGTATCGGGAGTCGAGGAAGATGAGGCCGGGCTCGCCAGTGGTCTGATCAACACCTCTCAGCAGGTCGGCGGCGCTCTCGGCCTGGCGGTGCTCTCCTCGATCGCAACTTCCCACATTGAAAACCTGCTCGGTTCGGGATCTGGCCTAAAACAAGCGCTCGACAGCGGCTACCAGGCGGCCTTTATCGGCGGCGCCGTGATCGCTCTGGTCGGCTTCGTGCTCACCCTCGTCCTGATCCGCAGCGCCGACAGCCGCGCCCACGTCGAGCTCGGCAAAACCGCCGCGGAGTCCGCATAACCGACCGCTTCAGTAGGATTTAGTCCCGATGTTGTTCTCGACCAAAGCCGAGTACGGAGTGCGACTGATGGTCGAGTTGGGCCGCCAACCCGATTCGACCCCGATCTCCCTGAGCACCGTGGCCGAGGCGGAGCGCCTGCCGCTCTCCTACCTCGAGCACCTGGTCGCCAAGCTGCGCAAGGCGGGCCTGGTGGCATCCACGCGCGGTGCCCATGGCGGCTATCGCCTCGCCAAGCCCGCGGCGGAGATTAGGATGGACGCGGTCGTCGAGGCGCTGGAAGGTCAGATCGCGCCGATGGAGTGCTTCCATGAAACCCCCGAGGGCAAGGTCCTCTGCTCCCACGAGGAGGACGGGGATCACGCCTGCGCGACGAAGCTGCTCTGGACTCGGGTCCAGGGCGGAGTCACCAAGGCGCTGGCCGGAACGACCCTCGCCGAGCTGGTCGAGTTCTCAAACCCGACCGAGAGCAACGCCCCTGCGCCGCTGGCCGCGGCGGTCGGCAGCCCCGCGTAAACCTTCAAGACCAGGAACGGAGCATCTGAATTGGCTGAGCTGGAAATTCGCAACCTGCACGTGAGCGTCGACGACAAGCAAATCCTGCGCGGCCTCGATCTCGACGTCGAGAAGGGCAAGATCCACGCCCTGATGGGGCCCAATGGCTCGGGCAAGTCGACCCTGGCCAACGCGATTATGGGCCACCCTGCGCTCGAGGTGACCGAGGGCACGATCACCTTCAAGGGTGAGGATGTGACCGAGGCCGATCCCGACGTGCGCTCGCGGGCGGGGATGTTCATGGCCTTTCAGTATCCGGTCGCAATCCCCGGCGTCTCGGTCAGCAAGTACCTGCGGATGATCCTCAACGCCCATCGCGAGGCACGAGGGGAAGTCGAGATCAAGATCAAGGACTTCGCCAAGCTCGCGCAGGAGGCGATGAGCCTGGCGAATATCCCCAAAGAATTCTCGAGCCGCTACCTCAACGACGGCTTCTCGGGCGGCGAGAAGAAGCGAATGGAGCTGCTGCAGCTGGCGCTACTGCGGCCCGAGATCGCGATCCTCGACGAGACCGACTCCGGGCTGGATATCGACGCCCTGCGTACCGTCGCCGAGGGCGTCAACAAATTCGCCGGACCCGAGATGGGCGTCCTGATCATCACCCACTACCAGCGCATCCTGCACATGGTCAAACCCGACTTCGTCCACGTCATGTTCGAGGGCCGGATCGTCAAGCAGGGTGGCCCGGAGCTGGTCGGCGTGCTCGAGGATAAGGGCTACGGTTGGATCCGTGAGGAGGTCGAGGCTGGGGCCTCCGCCTAGCCGCGGGAGAATGGAGCCGACGACGCAGAGCTCGGCCCCGCCCTCGGCCTTGCCGATCGAGAAGGTCCGCGCCGCATTCCCGGCGCTTGAGCGCGAGGTCAACGGCCAGCAGGTCGCCTACCTTGACAGCGGCGCCAGCGCCCAGCGGGTGCTGGCCTCGATCCAGGCGGTCGACCGCTACGAGCGTGCCCATCACTCCAACGTCCACCGCGGCTCACACACGCTCTCGGCGGAGGCGACCGCGGCCTATGAGGGCGCGCGGGCCACTGTCGCCGACCACCTCGGCGCCGCCGATCGCCGCGAGGTGATCTTCGTCCGCAACGCGACCGAGGCGATCAACCTCATCGCCCGGGCCTGGGGCGACGCCAACGTCGGTGCCGGGGACCGCGTCCTGTTGACCGAAATGGAGCACCACTCAAACGTGGTGCCCTGGCAGCAGCTCGCCGAGCGGGTTGGCGCGGAGATCGACTGGGTACCGGTCAACGACTGCGGCCTGCTCGAGATGGACGCCTTGGCGAGGCTGCTCGAACGGGGGCCGAAGCTGGTCGCGGTGGCCCACGTCTCTAACGTGCTGGGCACCGAGAACCCGCTCGCCGAGATCTCCAGGCTTGCCCACGACGCTGGCGCACTGGTGCTCGCCGACGGCGCCCAGGCGGCACCCAAGCTGCCGCTCGACGTCGCCGCACTCGGTGTCGACTTCTACGCGCTCACCGGCCACAAGCTTTACGCGCCAACCGGGATCGGAGCGCTCTGGGCGCGACTCGATCTGCTGCGCGCGATGCCGCCCTTCCTCGGCGGCGGCTCGATGATCCGCAAGGTGACCAAAGCGGGTGTGACCTTTGCCGACCCCCCGGCCCGCTTCGAGGCAGGGACGCCGGCCATTGCCCAGGCGATCGGCATGGCTTCGGCGCTGCGCTGGCTCGACGGCCTCGGCATGGAGGCGATCCGCGCCCACGAGCTCTCGATCGCCGACTACACGCTGGCTCGGGTCGCCGAGGTGCCTGGACTGCGCGTCTTTGGCCCACCGCGCGGTCCCGAGCGGCTGGGCCCGGTCTCCTTCGAGCTCCAGGGCATCCATGCTCACGACGTGTCCGAGATCCTCGACCGCCACGGCGTCGCCGTGCGTGCCGGCCACCACTGTGCGCAGCCGTTGATGGATCTTTTCGGCATCGCCGCCACGGCCCGCGCCAGCTTCGGCGTCTACACGACCGAGGTTGAGATCGACCGCTTGGTCGACGGCCTGCATGACGCACGGCGTGTTTTCGGGCTCGACTCCTAGCTCGTCTGGCGACCCCCAAGGGGCTATGGCACTGGTAAGTCGCAACTTGCCAGGGACCCGCCGGGTGGGATGCGCGGCAGGGCGGCGGGCCCCAGCTGAGGCGGCCGTCGTCGCCGGAGATCGGGATGGTTTGCCAGCCATTCCCGGCGTGTCGACAGTGGTGCCGGGCGACACCTGGCCCGGTCAGCACGCCAGCTCATTAATGGGACCGGCATTGGTACGCCTACCTGGGGTTCTACGCCAGAGCGCTGGCGAGCTGTTGAGAGCGGTCCGCTAGCCTCGATGTGTGGACGAGCTTTACCGCGACCAGATCCTCGATCACTACAAGCGCCCGCACAACTTCGGGCGACTTGAGCAGCCCGACCTCGAGTTCGAGGACACCAACCCGCTCTGTGGCGACGAGCAGCACGTGACAATCCGCCTCGACCAGAGCGGCCGCGTAGCGGAGGTCGCTTTCGAGGGCAAGGGCTGCGCGATCTCCACTGCGGCCACCTCGCTGCTCACCGACGAGCTCGGCGGCAAGACCCGCGAGGAGTTGCTGCGCCTGCCCAAAGAGTTCGTTCTCGAGCTACTCGGAATCGATATCTCCGCGACTCGGATGAAGTGCGCGATGTTAGGGCTGAAGATCGTCAAGAGCGCGAGCCTCGGCGAGCCGGCAGATTGGGAGGACGAGGGAGCGATCGGCGACCCCGCCGAGGCGGCCGCCGACCTCAACTCCCCCTGAGCCTCAGGCGCCCTCCTGCGCCTCCTCGCTGAGCGCGATCACCGCAAAGGTGGCCCCGTGGGGGTCTTTGAGGACCGCGAAGCGGCCGGCCGGGATATCGATCGGCTCCACAATGGTCGCGCCGCCGCTCTTCGTTGCCGCCGCGATCGTCGCGTCGGTGTCCTCGACGCCGAAGTAGACCTGCCAATGGGCCGGGACCACCGCCGGTATATCGGGACGGGCGCTCATGTCAAACACACCGCCCACGGGGCTGCCGCCGAGCTGGATCGTCGTATAGGTACCGGCCTCGCCCATCTCCTCATCGTGGAAATCCCAGCCGAAGACTGCGCCGTAAAACGCCTTGGCCGCATCTAGATCGCGGGTATTGAGCTCGTTCCAAGCGAATGCCCCGGCCTCGTTAACGACACCGGCGCCCTGGAAGGTCCCGGGTTGCCAGATCCCAAAAACGGCACCCGTCGGATCGGCGAAGATCGCCATCGTGCCGAGGTCCATGACCGCCATCGGCTCGGCGATCACCCTGCCACCCCCCTCGGTGACGGCGGCCGCGGTGGCCTCGGCATTCTCGACCGAGATATAGGTGGTCCAAGCCGGCGGCTGGCCCTCCTGCATCAGCGGCATCATCCCGCCGGCTGGCTTACCGTTCCTCATCGCCTGGCGGTATCCGCCAGTCTGCTCGGCGTTCTCGGCCACCGGCACCTCCCAGCCGAACAGATCCCCGTAGAAGTCAACCGAAGCGTCGATGTCCGGGGACCCGAGGTCGATCCACGACGGGGTCCCTGGCTTGTAAGTGGTGATCTCAGGCATCGCTGCGTCCTTTCATCGAAGTTCGCTCTTACCCCCGATCCTCCCACTCCTGTAATCGCTTTGGTCAAGCGACTGTTACCGCGAGGTTTGCGGTGGCTGCCTGATCGCATGGAAATCGCCAACCCGGGGCAGGCGGACAGGTCCCGGGAGGAGGCGGGCGCTAAAATCCGACCGTAACAGTAGGATTAAGTCTCAACCCGCATGATCGCGCTCGCCGCGGTTCCAGTGATCGACCTTGACCGACGCCGAAAAAACATCAGTTGTTGTCTGCCCAGCCGCGGCGCTGGCGCCCGGCTCGATGCGCCTGGTCGAGCACGGGGGCGCCAAGATCGGCATCTTCAACTGCGACGGCGCGCTCTACGCAATCGAGGATCGCTGCTCGCACGACGACGGACCACTCGCCGAGGGGGAGTTCGACCCCTCGACCTGCACCATCGAGTGCCCGCGTCACGGCTCGCTTTTTGACCTGACCACCGGCAGGCCCAAGACACTCCCCGCCTATGCTCCGGTGCGAACGTTCCCGGTGTCCATCGAGGACGACACGATCACCCTGGAGGTCGACTGAACATGGCCACACCTGAGGCTGTAGCTGAGAAGAGAGAGCTCGCCGGCATCAACGCCGACTACAAGGAGAAGTTCGGCTTCCACGACTCCGAGACCGGCTATGCCTACAAGGCCCCAAAGGGCCTCAGCCGCGAGGTCGTCGAATCGATCTCCGAGTACAAGGACGAGCCGCAATGGATGCGCGACTTCCGCCTCAAGGCTCTCGAACACTTCTACGCGCGCCCGACTCCGACCTGGGGCGGCAACCTCGGCCAGATCGACTTCGACGACATCCATTACTTCGTGCGCGCCTCCGAAAAAAACAGCCGCGACTGGAGCGAGGTCCCCGAGGACATCAAGAACACTTTTGATCGTCTCGGGATCCCCGAGGCTGAGCGCAAATTCCTCTCCGGGGTCGGCGCCCAGTATGAGTCCGAGGTCGTCTACCACCAGGTCAATGAGAAGCTCGAGGCCCAGGGCGTGATCTTCACCGACATGGACACCGCACTGCGCGAGCATGAGGACCTAGTCCGCGAGCACTGGGCGACGATCATCCCCCCCAATGACAACAAACTTGCGGCGCTCAACTCGGCCGTCTGGTCGGGCGGGTCCTTTGTCTACGTGCCGGCTGGGGTCAAGGTCGAGATGCCGCTGCAGGCCTACTTCCGGATCAATACCGAGAACATGGGCCAGTTCGAGCGGACCTTGATCATCTGCGAGGAGGGTGCCGATGTGCACTACATCGAGGGCTGCACGGCGCCGGTTTACTCGACCGACTCGCTGCATTCCGCGGTGGTCGAGATCGTCGCCAAGAAGAGCTCGCGGGTGCGCTACACGACCGTCCAAAACTGGTCACAGAACGTCTTTAACCTGGTCACCAAGCGCGCCGTCGCCCACGAGAAGGCGACCATGGAGTGGGTTGACTGCAACCTCGGCTCGAAGCTGACGATGAAGTACCCGTCGATCTATCTGCTCGGCCCCGAAGCCCACGGCGAGATCCTCTCAATCGCCTTCGCCGGCGAGGGTCAACACCAGGACGCCGGTGGCAAGATCATCCACGCAGCGCCCCGCACCTCCTCCTCGATCTTCTCCAAGTCGATCTCCAAGGACGGCGGCCGCGCCACCTACCGCGGCCTGCTCGAGGTCGCCAACGGCGCCACTGAATCGCGCTCCAAGGTTGTCTGCGATGCCCTGCTCCTCGATGAGGACTCGCGCTCTGACACATATCCGACGATCCGTATCGATGAGAACGACGCCGACGTCGGCCACGAGGCGACCGTCTCGAAGATCGGCGATGAGCAGCTCTTCTACCTCGAGAGTCGCGGGCTTGATGAGGAGGAGGCCTCGAAGATGATCGTCAATGGCTTCATCGAGCCGGTCACCAAAGAGCTGCCGATGGAGTACGCGGTCGAGCTCAACCGCCTGATCGAGCTGCAGATGGAGGGAAGCATTGGCTGAGCTCGTGACCGAACCCGCTTGGCTTTCCGAGAGGCGCCACAAGGGCGCCTCTCTGGCGCGGGAGCTGGAGCTACCCGACCACAAGGCCAAGGGCTGGGAATTCACCGACCTCTCGGCACTTAACTTCGACTCCTTCACCCCAACCGCACCGATGGCCTCAATCCAGGGTGGCGAGGGAGCGACCGTGCTCCCACTTGCCAGCGCTCTGGAGAGCCACGAGGAGCTGCTGCGTGAGCGACTCGGCTCCCTGGTGCCGGCCGAGGATCCCTTCGTCGCCCGCAATGAGGCGGACTGGAGCGACGGGGTGCTGATTCACGTGCCCCGCGGCGTCAGGCTGAGTGAGCCGGTCCGGGTCGAGCTGCCGCTCGATGAGGACGGCGCGGCGATCGCCTGGCGCACCCTGATCGTGCTTGAGGAGGGCGCCGAGGCCGAGGTCTGGGAGCACTGCTTCTCAGATCGTGACCAGACCGAGGCGCTGATCAACTCAGTTGTCGAGCTGCAGGTCGGCCAGTCCGCGACCCTGCGCTACGTCAGCACCCAGGACATCTCTGAGCGGGCCTGGATCTTCGCCACCCAGCGCGCCCAGGTCGAGCGCGACGGGCGCCTTGATTGGGCGGCGCTCGGCTTCGGCTCGGCGAACGGCAAGGTGCGGATGGAGACCAAGCTCGCCGGACCCGGATCGGAGGCGCGGGTCACTGGTGGATATGCGAGCGCCACGGGCCAGCACCTCGACTACGACACCACCCAGGAGCACGCCGCGCCCAACACCTTTTCCGATCTCGCCTTTCGCGGAGTCCTCGCGGCCGGCTCGACCGCAGTCTGGCGCGGCATGATCCGTGTCGATCCCGGCGCCCAACAGACCGATGCCTTCCAGGAGTGCCGCAACCTGCTGCTCTCCACCGATGCCCATGCCGACGCGATCCCCGGACTCGAGATCGAAGCAGACGACGTGCGCTGCACCCACGCCGCGGCGATCGCCCAAATCGACCGCGAGCAGCTCTTCTACCTGACCTCGCGTGGCCTCGACCCGGCAGCGGCCAAGGGCGTGATCATCGAGGGCTTCCTCGAGTCGCTGGTCGAGCGGCTCGCCCAGGGGCCGGTCAGAGACGAGGTCTCAGCGGCACTCGAGCGCCGGCTCAGCGAGATTCTCTAAGCGCCCAGCAAAGCCCGTGGAGATTTGGTGCTCGGCGGGGTTTGAACCGGCCACTCAGCGCGATCCTGCCCTCCCAGGTACGGCTTCGCAACATCTGGCCGCTGACGATCGCCCTCGGGGAGAGTTAGTCAGCCCAGAGCCAGTTGCCAACCTGGGGAAGGTCGCCGGCAAAGATCATCGCTGGGGGCCGCCGCCTAGCCGTTGCCCGCCGAGAGCAGATAGAGACCAAAACAGGTGAAGCCGACCATTACGGCCAGCATCCAGTACTGGGAGCGAGCCGCCTGGCGGTAATCGCCCCAGTAGGACGTCGCCCGGTCATGGGCGAGGGTCAGGCCGATCACGTGACCGACAACGAGAGCGCCGACCTGCACGTACCAGATCGCGTTGGAGCTGACCACACGAAAGTCGATTTCAGTGGACGCGTTGCCGAAGATATTGGTGGTGGCCGTCCCCAGCGGGTCGGAGACTAGGTAGGTGAACTGGGCCTGCTCCTGGAAGACGAAGAGGCTGAAGTAATGGGCAACCAGGTAGGCGAATGCGATCGGGATTAGCGTGTGGGCGAAGCCCGATCGCAATTTCGCCACCGGGGGGGCGCCCGGCACGGTCGACATCCCGCGCACTCCGAGCAGATAGACGAGACTGACGCCGAGGAAGGTGAGGGCCATGAAGAGGGTGTCGGTTATGTGCAGTGCCGCGGCCAGGCTGAGGCCGCGTTCGGCGAGCCAATGAAAGACGCTTTCGATCGCGCTCTTGAAGGCCCCCTCCTGGGCACCATCGAAGCTGGTGGTGGCGATCGAGGCGATCACCACCGCGGCTGAGCCCGGGATGGTCGCCCACTTGGTCGCCGCCGAAAATGGTCGGCGCCGGCCGAGCTTGCCGCCGCTGACTCCGAAGCTGCCCAGTCGGGAGAACATTCCGAAGAAGACCGAGAAGATCTCGCCCCGCTCACACCACTCCTCAACGCCGAACAGTCCCATCATGACCATCGTGTAGGCGCTGTAGAAAAGCGCGGCGACCCCGGCCGCGTGCGGCTCGAGGCCGACTGCGACCCCGCCGCTGGCTCCGTAGACGATCTCCAGCCAGACGAAGGCCATCAGACCGATCGCCGCCGGCCAACGACCGAGTCGTTCGGGATAGGAGAGGCGGGCCGCGGGTTGGCCCGCCAGCGCCCTAAAGGACCCGCCGATCAGGCGGCCGAGCGCGCGCCACGGGTTGAACAACTTGAACACGTTGCCGAACAGCACGCTGAAGAGCGGAAAACCGAGCCAGGCGGTGACGAAGAGAAAGGTGATCGCGAAGTTGCGATCGGGCGCTTCGGTCCCATGGATGCCAGCGTAGATCGAGAGGCCGAGCAGGAAGATGCCAATTACCCCACAGAGGATCTGCGTCGGGAGGCCGAGCAGCGCCCGCGAGGCGCCCGCTGGCAGCGGGCGCCAGTGTTCGTCCTCAAAGCGGGGCTCGCGCCAGGCTGCCGAGAGCGCGAAGAAGGAGATGATCAGGACGATTGAGGCTCCCCAGGCAAAGAGCCACGCGGGGATCGGCAGATCTTTGCGCGTGACCAGGGCGTGGGCCAGCGGTAGGGCGTGGAGCAGGGTCATTGGTTGACCGTCAGTTCCAGGATCTGCTCTTCGCGGCCCTCGAGCTCAGCCTCAAAAACACCTTCCATCGTCGCCGGGAAGCTGAAGGTCACCGAGCCACCGGCCTTGACGTCCTTCATGATGTTGTAGCCGTGCATGTGGATCTCGTCGGCGACCTCGGATTGCACCCTGAAGAGCACCCGTTCACCCTTGTTGTAGGTGAGCTGGCGGATCCCTCCGACCGGTTCCGCGTTCTTGATGACGATCGTCTGCAACTTGCCCCCATCGGTGTGGCTGGCGCTGACGTTTCCTTTCAGCGCGATCAGCAACACCACCGCCACAACTATGACGGCGGCGCCACCGACGGCGCGGATCATATTCGAGCTCAATCCCGACTCCTTTGCTCAGGGCGGGGCAGCGGCCCCCGGCTGAATCGACCGCGACCCGAGGGCCGCGGCAACTTTCGATCTGGCTAGGAAGCGAGGGGCGGGGGGCGCTGCGCATGGCCGAAGGCGAGCAGCAGGCCGCCGCTGGCGGCAAAGGATCTCGGCGCCAGCGGTCGCTGTGGGCGGCGCGACAGGACCGATCGGCCCAGCGAGGGAGCGGAGAGGCGCTCGGCGAGGCGCACGATCGCATCGCAGCCCGGGTAGATCCCGAGCAAGAGTGATCCGACCAGCGCCAGAAGCGGAACTAGAGCCAGTGCGATCTCAAGCATCGCGTTGAAACGCTAGCGCGATTCCCGGCCGCCGCGAGCGGCCCTCGCCTGGGCTGGGGGCCTGGCGCCGCGAACCGCGCGCGGGCCCGGGTGCATGGGCCCGCCTGCGCTACCAGGGAACGCAAAGGTGAGCAGGAAGGCCACGCCGAAGACCCCACCGAGGAGAGCACCGGGAACCCGCTGGGTCCGACGCGATGACCTTGCCCCGACGCCGGGCGCGGCCGCCCGGCCCGTGGTTGCCGGCGCCGGGGCGACGCAGGTCAGCGGCCGCTCGCCGCGCGGCGCTTCGCCGGGGTAGTAGCCGCGCAAGGCTGTTAGGCGCCGGTGAGGCCGTCGAGCAGGCGCCAGTTCGCTTTGAAGGCCGACTCCGCGGCGGCCACGAGCGCCTCGGGATCGGCGCCGTCGAGGTGGGCCTCGATCAGCGAGCGCCCCTCGGCGGCATGCTCGACGTCGGCCTTCTCGTGAACCCGGAAATACTCGTTGCCGGGCCCGTCGCCGATCCCGTAGTGAGCGGCCAAGCCCAGGCGCTTGGTCTTCGAGATCGCCGGTTGGCCGCTCTCGATCGCATAGAGACGGACCAGTTGACAGATCCGCTCATCTGCCGCGGTCCAAACCTCGACGCATTCCCGCGTCTGGTCCGTCGGCTCGGCGGCCACCTCGCCGCCGAGCGCCTCGAGGAAGCCGTCCCAGAGCGCGATGTGGGACTGCTCCTCATCAGCGTGGCGGCGCAGCTCGCCACGCTGAGAATCGGGCGCTGAGGCGGCGACGGCGGCACTGAGGCGGGCGATCGCGGCGGTCGCGTGACGGTACTGGCCCGCATAGCGGCTCAGCTCGGTGACGCTCAACTCGCCGGCGGACCAGCGCTGATAGAAGGGGTGCTCGAGCACGTTCCAGCGGTCTCTGACCGCCTCGATCTTCTGCCAGACGTCGTTGCTCACGGTCTCGTCCTCCTCGGCTTCGCTGAACTGGGGAGCCCAGGATAACGTCCGCTCATGCGTCCCGAACGAGAAAACATCGCGGCCCCCGACCTGCCGCCGGGAATCCCCTGGATCGGCGAGAAGCCCGCCTCGATGCCCACGCTCACGGCCTCGGGCCCGGCCCTCGTTCACTTTTTCGACTTCGCCCAGCTCAATAGCGTCAGGACCCTGCCGTATCTGATCGAGTGGGACCGCCGCTACCGCGACGCCGGGCTGCGCACGATCGGCGTACAGGCGCCCCGTTTCCCCTTCGGCGCCGACCCCAAGCCCGTCGCCGCTGGATTGCAGCGTCTCGGGATCCAGTACCCGGTCGCGATCGATGTCGATCGGGTCCTTTGGCATTCCTACGGCTGCGAGGGCTGGCCCAGTCTGTTTGTCTGGAGCATGGGTGGCGCCCTCAGCTGGTTTCACTTCGGTGAGGGCGAATACGCCGCCACCGAGGAGGCGATCCAGGCCGAGCTGCGGGCGCTCGATGCCCTGCGCGAGCTGCCTGCGCCGCTCGCGCCACTGCGCCCGACCGACGCCCGCGGAGCGCGGGTGATGGCACCCAGCCCCGAGCTCTTCCCCGGTGGCTCATGGGAGCGACCCTGGATCGCGCTCAACGGTGACGAGGAGTTGTCACTCAGCTACTCAGCGGGCGGCGCCTGGGCGACGGTCGATGGCGAGGGCGAGATCGCACTCGAGCTCGATGGCGCCGAGACCGAGGGGGTGAGCGTCGAGCAACCGGCGCTCTTGCCGCTGGCCGAGCACCCGCGCCATGAGTCACACAGCCTGACCTTGCGCCCCTCCCCCGGTCTGCGGATCTGGTCGGTCAGCTTTGCCGCCGGCATGCCCTACGTCACCTCCATTCCGACACTTCAGGCTCATCTTCTGACCTCCATCTTGCGGGCACCGTAAACGATGTCCGCCGGGATCTGGCCGCCGGTGAGGCGGCCGTGGTGGACACGGTCGAAGTTGTAGAAGCGCAGGTACTCATCGAGGTCGCGGCGCAGGCTCGAGAGGCGCGGATGCAAGTAGCGGGCAAAGGAGGGGCGCCAGCACTCGTCGAGGATCGTGCGATGCAGCGCCTCAACGTTGCCGTTGGTCTGTGGACGCCCAGCGTGGATGCGGGTGTGCTTTGCCTTCAGCCGCTCGACTGTCTTGGTGAACTCGCCCTTGAACTCGTTGCCGTTATCGGAGAGAAAGCGCTCCGCTCGCCAGCCAGCCTCGCGCAGATCTGAAGCCACCCGCCGGGCCAGCTTGGAGGTCTGCTTGGCATTGGGATTGCCCTGCTTGGCGACGACCAGCTCCGCCCAGGCGTAAGAGGAGGCGACGTCAATCGCGGTGAGCTGCCAGATCGAGCCCTCGGTGCCCCGCAAGCGCCCGACGTAGAAGCAGTCGATCCCGACCAGCTCACCTGGCCGGGAGACCTCGATGTGTTGTTCTGGGCCGGGATCTCGGGGCGGCTCATAGGGAGCGGCATAGCCGGCGATCAGCCCGAGGCGCTTGGCGCGGGTGTTGAGGCCGTGGCGGCAGAGCACCTTCCAGACGCCGTTGGGCGAGACGAGGATGCCAAAGGACCGAGGGCGCGCCCTTTGAGAGCTGATCGCGGATTTCCTTGGGCAACATGAAGCGGACGTCCTCGTGGACCGTGCGCAGCTCGGAGACCTCCTCGGCGCCGCGCTCGCGGAAGGACTCGACCAGCGCCTCGACCAGCTCCTCGGGGGCGCTGGCCCCGGAGGTGATGCCGACGGTCTCGACCCCCTCGAGCCACTCCTCGCGAACCTGGGAGTGGTTGTCGATCAGATGCGAGGCGGCGCCGTGTTCGCGTGCGACCTCGACCAGACGGTTGGAGTTGGAGGAGTTGGTCGAGCCAATCACCAGGACCAGCTCACACTCGCTGGCCAGCTGCTTGACCGCGATCTGGCGATTGGTCGTCGCATAACAGATGTCGTCGGACTTCGAGCTGACTATCGACGGGTACCTGGCCCGCAGAGCGGCGATGATCTCGGCGGTCTCATCTACCGAGAGGGTGGTCTGGGTGATGAAGGCAACCCGCTCGGGATCGGGCACCTCGAGGGTCGCGACCTCCTCGACGGTCTGCACGAGGACAATGCTCTGCGGCGCCTCGCCCGTCGTACCTTCGACCTCCTCGTGGCCCTCGTGACCGATCATCACGATCGTGTAGCCCTCGGCGGCGAAGCGTCGCGCCGAAACGTGAACCTTGGTGACCAGCGGACAGGTGGCATCGACCGTGCGCAGATGGCGGGCCGCCGCGTTCTCGTGCACCGCGGGGGCGACGCCGTGGGCCGAGAAGACGACCATCTCGCCCTCGGGCACCTCGTTCTCCTGCTCGACGAAAATCGCACCGCGCTCGGAGAGTTCCTCGACCACGTGCTTGTTGTGGACGATCTCCTTGCGCACGTAAACCGGCGCGCCGTGGAGATCGAGGGCGCGCTCGACCGTCTGTACGGCCCGGTCAACGCCCGCGCAATAGCCGCGCGGGGCGGCGAGCAAGACCCGCCTTGGTGTGATTGTCGCGCTTGGCCCCATGGCAGCAGAGTAGCGGCGCAGCTAGCCTAGCCATACCGATGGCAACCGAAGGCAACCATCTCGACCGGCTGACCGCCGTGGACGCCTCGTTTCTGAGCAACGAGACCGCGTCGAGCCATATGCACGTCGGCGCAATCTTGATCTTCGAGGGGCCGCCGCCGCTCTACGTCGACCTGGTCGAGCACGTGCGCGGTCGCCTCAATCAGGTGCCACGCTTCCGCCAGCGCCTCGCGGTGCCCCCGCTGGAGGCGGGTCGACCACTTTGGGTCGATGACGTGAATTTCAATCTGACCTATCACCTGCGCCACACCGGGCTGCCAGAACCAGGCGGTGAGGAGGAGCTGAAGCGCCTCGCTGGGCGCGTCTTCTCCCAACAGCTTGATCGCTCAAAGCCCCTCTGGGAGCTGTGGTTGGTCCAGGGCCTTGAGCGCGACCGCTTCGCGATCCTGACCAAGACCCATCACGCGATGGTCGACGGTATCTCCGGGGTCGATATCGGCACCGTGCTCTTTGATCTCGAGCCGGTCCCGACCCCGGCACCGGTCATCGACAACTGGGCGCCGCGACCGGAGCCGAGCACCTCGGCGTTGGTGACGCGGGCTGCCACCGACGTGGCGGCGGCGCCGTTGAAGCTCGCCGAGCGCGCTGTGGAGGCAGTGCGGAGCCCCGAGACCACGGCCCGCAAGGTCGTCGAGGCCCTGGAGGGGCTTGGTGAGGTGGTCGGCGCTTTCGCCGACCCCGCACCCGACGTGCCGCTCAACCAGCCGATCGGCCCCCACCGACGCTTCGTCTGGGCGCGTTCGGAGCTAGCGACCTTCAAACGGATCAAGGACGCGCTGGGGGGCACGGTCAACGATGTCGTGCTCGCGGTCGTGACCGGCGCCCTGCGCGACTGGTTGCATGGGCGCGGGATTCGCACCGAGGGACTCGAGCTGCGGGCCCTGGTCCCGGTCTCGATCCGCAGCGAGGACGAGCGCGGCAACCTCGGCAACCGAATCGCGGCGATGCGCGGGCCGCTGCCGGTCTACGTTGAGGACCCGGTGCGCCGCCTGCGCGTGGTGACCGAAGGGATGGAGGGCCTGAAGCGCTCCAAACAGGCGCTCGGGGCGGAGGTGATCTCCCGCTTCAACGACTTCGCCCCGCCGACACTGCTCGCCCAGGCCTCACGGGTCAACTTCTCCACCCGCCTATTCAACATGATCGTCACCAACGTTCCCGGCCCCCAGCTTCCCCTCTATGTCTTGGGACGTGAGCTGGAAGAGATCTTTCCGGTCGCATTCCTGCCCCAAAACCACGTTCTCGCGGTCGCGATCATGAGCTACAACGGTCGTATCTGCTTCGGCCTGCTCGCCGACTACGACACGGTCAAGGACGCCGACGTGATTGCGGCCGGGATCGAGACCTCGCTGGCGGAGCTCGAGGCCGCGGCGGCGGCGACGGCGGCCTGACAGCGCCACCTCTCTAGGCTTCTCCGATGGGCATCCTCATCGTCCTCTTCATCCTCGTGCCGATTGCCGAGCTCTACGTGATCATCCAGATCGGCGAACTGATCGGTCTCTGGCCGACGATCGCCCTGCTGCTCGCCGACGCGCTGCTCGGCGCTTTGCTTCTGCGCCACCAGGGCCGCGGGGCATGGCGACGCTTCAACGCGGCGCTCGCCGCCCGGCGCTTCCCCGGCAAGGAGGTTGCCGACGGCCTGCTGATCGCAATCGGTGCCACCCTTCTGCTGACCCCCGGGTTCCTCACCGATATCCTCGGCGCCGTCTTTCTGATCCCACCGAGCCGGGCTCTGGTTCGACGCCTGATGCGCGGTTGGGCGACCCGCCACTTTCTCCTTGTTGATGGCCCAGTCGGGGCCGCGTATCGCAGCGCCTCCACTGGCCGCAGGCCCAGCGGCGAACCCTCCAACGGCGCCGTGCGCGATTTTGACTTCGAGGGGTACGCGGAGGAGATCACCGATGAGGACCCACAGCTGGGTCACTAGCCTATCTAGTGTCCTGAGTTATTAATTGCGTTGCAGTACCCGGCGAGCGCGTCGAGAATCTCCTCGGCGCTCTTGGTCCAGACGTAGGGCTTGGGGTCCTCGTTCCAGTGCTCGACCCAGTCCTCGATGTCGGCGTTCAGCTCGGCGACCGAGCGGTGGGTGCCGCGCCGCAGCTTGCGCGCGGTCAGCTCCGCGAACCAGCGCTCGAGGAGGTTGATCCAGCTCGCCCCGGTCGGGGTGAAGTGCAGGTGAAAGCGAGGATGGGCGGCCAACCAGCGCTTGATGGCCGGGGTCTTGTGGGTGGCGTAGTTGTCGAGGATCAGGTGCACTGCGAGCTCGGCGGCGACGCTCTTGTCGATCTTGACCAGAAACTTCTTGAACTCGATCGCCCGGTGGCGGTCGTGCAGGGAGCGGATCACCTTGCCGTTGGTGTCCAGCGCCGCGAAGGCGCCACTGGTGAGCTGCCACTACAGTCAGCGTTGCCCCGGCGCGAGCCTTCTTCGGAGGTGCGGTGATCCCAGGACCACTTCTATCAAGGAGAGAGATATGACGGCCGGCTACGTCTTCGACGTCTTTTCGAGCCTGGATGGTTACGGCACCGCCAGCTCCGACTGGGGCGGCTACTGGGGTAAGCAGGGCCCAGAGCTGCTCGACCACCGACTGGCCCTGTACGGCGAGGAGCAGCGGATGGTGTTCGGGGCCAACACGTATCGAGTGTTCGCGCGCATGCTGGCTTCGAGCCGCGAGGACTCCGAGGTGCACGACCCGTGGGTCACCCAGATGAGGAACTTGCCGGCGACGGTGGTGTCGACCACCCTGGAAGGGACGCTTGACTGGCCTGACGCAATCCTCGCGAGCGGCGACGCGGTCGACGTCGTCTCCCGGCTCAAGGAGGAGTCAGATGTGCCGTTGCGTTCGCACGGCAGCCTGTCGATGAATCGAGCGCTGATGAGGGCCGGCCTGGTCGACCGCCTGGAAGTGACGGTCTTCCCTGTTATCACCGGGCAGACCGGCGCGAATCCGATCTTCCATGGTGCTGCCGACTTTGATCTGGAGCTGCTCGAGCACCAGACGCTCGACGGTCACATTCAAGCGCTCGTCTATCGACCGCACCTGCATTGACCATCTGCCTGCACGACCTGCGCGAGGGCTTTGGAGCGCTGCGGGAGGTCAACCTGGGGAGAACCCAATCTCACGGGGTTGGCGCCGCTGCTGAAACGCGCCCGACAGATTCGAACCTGAGGCCTGCGGTTTCGTAGTCCGGCACTGACCTGAGGGCCCGGGCGGCGACCGAAGCCCTCCGCATGCCTCAGGGTGTGGTGCCACAACGTTTTGGTATTGAGGTCCTATCAACTCGCGATTAGACCCGATGCTCAGCGTCGGCGTCGCCGGGTCACGTCGCGGACCTCAGGCCACGAAGGAGGACATCATGGCGATGTCACGCAAATCAAATTCAGCCCGAAATCCGCCTGTGCCTTCGGAGAGCCACGCCGAGATCGAGGATTGGGAAACGGCGCGTGATGCCGGACCTGCATCCTATCGTCAAGCGGCTGGACGAATTGATCCGCGAGACGATCGACGGGCTTCAGTACGCCGTCAAGTGGAAGAAGGCGTACTACGGGTTGCCGCAACTCGGCTGGGTTATCGAGATCGTTGCGTACGACGTTTCGGTAAACGTTGTCTTCCATGGCGGCGCGGACTTCGATCCTCCGCCTCCACCGGGAAGCAACGGACTGGAGCGCTACGTAACGGACGGGAGCGCTACGTGAAGGTGAAATCTCTGCAGGAGGCGCAGGGACCGGCGATGCAGGAGTGGATCGGGCAGGCCGGCCGCGTGTCGGGTTGGAAGTGAGCCCTCCGCGCCGTGCGGTGTAGGCGCGGATCGCCCACGTCTCGTTTAGCGAGCCGCCGAGTCTGGCTGGGCCGGCCATAGCGGCTCAGAGGCCGGCGGCCGCGAGGGCATCCTCGGGATTGGGAAAGTGCACCATCTCGACGGCTTTGCCGTCAAGGAAGGTGGTGACGTTAGCGCTTAGAGCCGTCTGCTCCCCGTCTTTGGACACTGGGCGCATGATCACGACGACTCGGTCGCCGGCATCGATGATGTCCACCAACTCACCGATCCCACCACGGCCCCGCGCCTGGCGCATGACTTCCAGGGCCTGCTCGCGGTTGCGGCATGCCCCTGGCGCTGAGGGGTCACCGCCATGCCACTTGACTTCAGGGTCGAGGAACTCCCTGAGCGCTTCGAGGTCTCCTCGCGCCGCTGCCTCATAGCCCCTGCGAGCGAGCTGCACGTTGGTTGCGCTCATCTCACGCGAATTGTCGCAAACGGCACCCGGTCCAGCCAAACACGGCGGGGAGTTGGCCGCGCGCGGCGCGGACCTGCTCAGAGCGGCGTGAGCACGACAACCGGGATCGGGCGGGAGGTTTCCTTCTGGTAGGCGGTATACCGATCGCCGTTGCTCTCGTTGACGATCTTCCAGAGCCTGCCGTAGTCGGGGTCCGACGGCTCGACTACCCTGCTGGCGCCCGTCTGCCGCTCGCGTCTGATCTGGATCTCGACCTCCGGCTTTGCCTTAAGGTTCAACAGCCAGGCCGGAGGTTGGTCGCGGCCACCGTTGGAGGCGACAACGAGGTAGTCGGCCCCGTCGGGCGCGTAAACGAGGCCGTTCGTCCGCGTCACTCCAGAGCGGCGGCCGGTGGTCGATAGCAGCAGGGTCGGTACGCCGAGCAGGCGATGCCCGATCCGCCCATCGGTCGCCTTGTACAGCTTCTCGTGGACACGAAGCGTGTAGCTGAAGAGGCTCATCTGGCAAGAGCCTAGCTATCGCCACTGGCGATTGAAGCCGCGAAGGCCGGCGCCGGCAAATGCCTGGCATACCCACCCGTTCGGCCAGACGATCTTCGTCACCGAGGGCGCCGGCCTCTGCCAGCGCGAGGGTGGTCAAGTCGAGGAGATCCGGCCCGGCGACCGCGTCTATTTCGAGCCCGACGAGAACCACTGGCACGGTGCCGCCCCCGACCGATTCATGACCCACCTGGCGATTCAGGAGGCCGACGAGTCCGGCAGCCCGGTCACCTGGGGTGAGCAGGTCACCGACGAGCGGTACGAAGGAGAACGAGCATGATCCCGAGCCTGAAGCTGAACGACGATGTGGAGCTGCCCGCTCTTGGTTTCGGTGTTTTCCAAACGCCGCCCGAAGAGACAACCACCGCGGTCGAGGAAGCGCTACGAGTCGGCTATCGCCTGATCGACACAGCGGCCGCCTACGGAAACGGCGCGAGGTCGGCAAGGGCATCCGGCGTTCAGGAGTGGAGCGCGAGGAGGTCCTCATCGAGACCAAGGTCTGGATCAACGACTACGGCCTCAAGGAGACTCAGCACGCTTTCGATAAGGGCGCCGGCAAGCTGGGAGTCGAGGAACTCGACCTCCTGATCCTGCACCAGCCGGTGCCGACCGAATTCGATCGCACCCTTACCGCCTACAAGGGGCTCGAGATGCTCCTCGAGAAGGGAAAGGTGCGGGCGATCGGAGTCAGCAACTTCATTCCCGAGCACCTCGAGCGTCTTCTTGCCGAGACCTCGATCGTGCCCGCGGTGAACCAGATCGAGGTCCATCCCTACTTCCAGCAGACCGAACTGGAGCAGGTCCACCGGAAGCAAGGGATCGCAACCCAGCCTGGTCGCCGATCGGCGGCATTACCTCCTACCGCGACGCGAGAAGATCGGCGTTCGAGGACCCCACCCTGCTGGAGATCGCCGGCGCCCACGATAAGTCAACCGCGCAGGTGATGCTCGGCTGGCACCTTCAGGAGGGCCGCTGGGCGATTCCCAAATCGACGAAACCGGCACGAATCGCCGAGAACTTCAACCTCTTCGGCTTCGAGCTCTCCGACGAGGAGATTGCCGCGATCGATGCGCTTGACACCAGCGAACGCGGCGGTCCCGATCCCGAGGAGATCACAAGGCCATGGGTCGTCTGCTGAAGAGATCGATCCTGAGTCGTGACCCGCCTGGGAGGCACAGCTGTCAAGAACGTGACATCAGTGCGGTGTAGCAGCGAGGGCTTGGCCCAAGAACTCCAGAGCTTCACCTAGTTCGCTCAAGCTAAGTGTCTCGTGGGTGCTGCGGCATAGCAATTCGCCGGCGTCCGATTGTCCGATCTCGCTCAGTTGCTTGGCCAACTCATCGCGAGAAAGAGGGAACACCCCAGCGGCAAGCAAAAACCCGCGGGCAAGCGAGGTCAGCCCCGCACGCACATGCTCTTGAGCGGCATCGCGATCTTCGATCGCGATAACTCGCTCGGCAAGCGAAGCAATCGCGTCGGCTCGCTCAAGCTTGCGGTTGGGATCGGGCCAAATTTCTTGGCGAAGAATTCGGGAATAGGCCTCTCTGAAAATTCCATCGGGATCGTGAAGGATGCAGCCACAACGCAAAGTCCAGTGGATGAAGTCATCGCCTTCACCAAGGCGTCGCTGGAAGCGGTCGAAAGAGTCAGCAACGAGGTCTACTTCGCCGGGAAGTCCACTGAGATCCGGACGAGGTCCGACTAGGTGATAGTCGAGGTCGCTGATTGCGGTGCGATGCCCGCGGGCCGTGGAGCCAGTAAGAGCCAGGGCCAGCGCTCCTATATGTGTCGCGCGCTTAAGCACCTCCGCGGTAATCGCCTGCAAGGGAGGGGACTGAAAGAGGAATGCACGCTCACGATCGTCGCGCAGGCGGTCCTCCCAACGAAGCTCTCGATCAACTTCAAGCATTGGACCACGCCTTCTCCGCAGCAACAACCAGCGCTTCGACCCGCTCGGCTATGTCCTCAACGGCGTCCCCGCTGAACTCCGGCTCGTCTCCGTCATACGCATAGCCTTTGCGTTCCTCGTTGAGCAGCCGGATCAGAGCGCCGTCGCTGCTAGATCCGATGCCATGCTCGTTCAGTTCGGCAACGATCTCCTCTCGTCGCCAGTGGATCGGATTGGTTTCGATCCCGTTCTTGTCTGCGAGCGCATCGATCGCCGCCTCAGCCGCGTGAAGCAGAAGCGTCGCTGCGATGCCGAGGTGACCGTGCTCGATCTCCTCTTGGGCAAGGTCCAGATGGTCGCGAGCAAGCACATATTTTGCTTTAGGCGACATCCAATGAAGTGTCGCGCATCGCTCGGAGCGAAGTTCCCCATGCGCCTTCGGCGTGGGGATGAAACGGGGTCGAAATGGACCTTCTA
>CAVWBK010000005.1:0-325048 GCA_963753245.1 uncultured Solirubrobacterales bacterium | reverse complement strand
CGACCTGTCCTCGGCCGGGGCGGAATTCGTCGCAGTTTTCTGCCATACCCCTAATGTCAAATTCGGGAGGACTTTGCGTCGGTCAATTCGAAGGCGAGGTATCGCCTCCCTACGTCAGACGGGGAGCGCCAGCGCCCCCGGAGATCATCCGGTGAAGGTCGCGGCAATCGCGAATAGCGGTCCTGCCGCTACAGCACATAGACTGGCCGTGAAACTCGGACGGAGACGGCACGGTGGATCGATTCCGCAGCAAGTTGAGCTACGCCAACGTGATGGCGACCGTCGCCGTCTTCATCGCCCTTGGGGGCGTCAGCTACGCGGCGACCCAACTGCCGAAGGACTCGGTCGGCGCGAAGCAGCTGAGGAAAGACGCGGTTACCGGGGCGAAAGTGAAGGACGGATCGCTGAAGAAGGCCGACTTCGGCGCGGGCCAGCTTCCCAGCGGCGACCTGGGCCAGCCGGACCCACGGGGCCGGCTGGCGCCCAGCTCCTGGCAGCGGCAAGTCGGTCCAGATGGCCGTCTTCAAAGAAGGGCCCAGCGGCGCGAACGCGACTCAGGCGTTCGCTCCCTCCGGCGTGTCGGTGGCAGCGGACCCGATCGTCATGGTGGCACCGGTTGCGATGGAAATCGCCGACTTTCACGTCCTTACGCCGCAGCAGGGAGGGCAGGCCGTTCAGGCCTGAATCGAGGCGTCCCCGTCGCTGGGGGCGACCGGCACGCTTCTCGTGCACGGTTGATGCGGGCACGAGCACGTGCACCAGCCCGCAGACCGCGGCGATCGCAGCCGGCGAACTGCTGATCGGCCGCATCACCGATGGCCCCGGCGGCGCCATCGGTGGCTTCATCTCGGTGAGCTACACCCTCAAACCCAAATAGATCAGCGGCTTCCCTAACCCGAAGTTCCCGCGGTCGTCACCGCTGAGATAGGCCGTGATCCCTTTGTTTGTGCGAAATTGCGGCTCTTTCTTGGTGTTCTCGTGTCGTCAGCAATTACTGTCCGAACGGTGCGATAGTGTGCGAATATGAGCCGTCGTCCCCGGCCCTCAGGCGCGATGCACGTCGTCACCAATCGACGCCAGGGCAAGCATCGCGAGTACGTCACCCACCTGCTGCGGCGCTCCTACCGCGAGGGCGGCAAGGTCAAGAACGAGACCTTGGCCAATCTCTCGCACCTGCCGGCGGAGGCGATCGAGGCGATCCGGGCGACGCTGCGCGGCGAGGTCTTGATCGCGGCCGGCGAGGCGTTTGAGATCGAGCGCTCTTTGCCAGCCGGGCACGTCGCGGCGGCGCTGACGATGGCGCGGCGGCTCGAGCTGGCGCGGCTGCTGGACCGAAAGTCCTCGCGCCAGCGCGATCTCTGCCTGGCGATGGTCTGCCAGCGGGTGCTTGCGCCGGGCTCCAAGCTGCAGACCGTGCGCGCCCTGGGTCAGTCGACGCTGGCGGGCGAACTCGGCATCGAGGGCGCCGACGAGGACGAGCTCTACGCGGCGCTCGACTGGCTCGTGGCGCGCCAGGAGCGAATCGAGGACCGCCTCGCCGCCCGCCACTTAAAGGACGGCGAGCTCGTCCTCTACGACGTCTCCTCCTCCTACTTCGAGGGGCGCAAGTGCCCGCTGGCCAAGCTCGGCTACTCGCGCGATCGCAAGCGCGGCACGCCGCAGATCATCTACGGGCTGCTCTGCGACAAGCCCGGGCGAGCGCTCTCGGTCGAGGTCTTCTCGGGCGAGCTTCACGACGACAAGACGCTGCCCGCTCAGGTCGAGAAGCTGAAGCAGCGCTTCGGCTTGAAGACGGTGATCGTGGTCGCCGACCGCGGCATGGTCACCAAGGCCAACATCGAGGCGCTTGCAAGTGCCGAGGGGGTGGGCTGGATCACCGCGCTCAAGGCGCCGCAGATCAAGCGGCTGATCAAAGACGGCCACCTGCAGCTCTCGCTGTTTGACGAGGCGAACCTGGCCGAGATCTCCGCCCCCGAGGATTACCCGGGCGAGCGGCTGATCGTCTGCCGCAACCCGCTGCTGGGCTCCGAGCGGACGAGAAAGCGCGAGGAGCTGCTCGCCGCCACCGAGGCGGAGCTGGAGGCAATCGCAGAGCGCGTGGAGGCGGGCACCCTGAAAGGCGCCGCGGAGGTCGGCCTCGCGGTCGGGCCCGCGCTCAAGCGCTACCGCATGAAGAAGCACTTCGAGATCGCGATCACCGATGCCAGCTTCAGCTTCTCCCGCAAGAGCGAGCAGATCGAGGCCGAGGCCGACCTCGACGGCTTCTACGTTTTGCGCACGAGCGCCCCCGAGGGCGAGCTGGCCGCCGTCGAGGTCGTCCGCTCCTATAAGGGGCTGGAGCAGGTCGAGCGCGCCTTCGGCACCCTCAAGGGCCCCGAGCTCGAGATCCGCCCGATCCACCACCACCTCGAAGGCCGCGTCCGCGCCCACGTCTTCCTCTGCATGCTCGCCTACTACCTGACCTGGCATCTGCGCGAGGCCTGGGCGCCGCTGCTGTTCAAGGACGAGGCGCCGCCGATCGCCGCCGACCCGGTCGCCAAGGCGAGCCGCTCGGCCGCAGCGAAGCGCAAGGCGCAGAGCAAGCGCACCGCTGCCGGCGAGCCCTGCCACAGCTACCGCAGCCTGATCGCTGAGCTTGGCACGCTGACCCGCAATACGGTCCGCCTCGCCGGCAGCGACGCGAGCTTCGAGAAGCTCGCCGAGCCGACCCCGATCCAAGCGCGGGCGCTTGAGCTCGCTGAGCAGGCGCCGGTCGTCGCGTAGTCACCACCCAGACAGCTCGTTGGGACCGCAAACCCAGTCGGCAGGCGGGATCGCTTCGTGTCGGCTGGGGGAACTTCGGCCTAACCGCCGGGTGCCGCGGTCGAGGAGCGGGTAGGGGCACGACGAGGATCTCGTTAAGCCGCGTCGGAGCCGGCCGACCGGGCGCGAAATTTGTCAACCGCTCGGTAGCTCTGAGCGCTGAAGATGCCAGCCCGGTGGCCGGACGTCAACGCCACCGCGCTCGAAGGGCACGATCTCACTCAGTGATGGGGGCATGAAACTGCCCCCGTGGAGCCCCTGCCGAGACATCCGCAGCGCCGCCTAGCGTCGCGCGGGTGTTCCGGGTCCGGGGGCTTCTGGAAGAACGCAGGACGGGCAGGCCGTACGCCTTATGGGCCGCGAGCCCGCAGTTGATGGATGGCCGCCCCTGCGAGTGCCCGGATGGGCTGCGAGCCCGAATCCGTGGTTGCCGTTCTTGCCCGCCTCGCTTCCTCACCGTCAACCGAAGGGAGCAGTTCGATGCGATGCATTGGGATGGACGTTCACCGCGACTTCTGCGAGGTCGCGATCGCCGAGAGCGGGCAGGTGCGCTCCGCCGGGCGCATATCTAGCGAAGAGGAGGAGCTGGCGCTCTTTGCCCAGAGCCTCGGCGCCGAAGACCAGGTGGCGATGGAGGTCGAGCGGCAATGCGGCCGCGATCGCCCGGATCATCGAGCCCCACGTGGCCGCGGTCATCCTTGCCGACCCCAAAGCAGTGCGCGAACGGATCGGCCAAGGCCCCAAGACCGACCGCCTCGATGCCAGGGTGCTGGCCAAGCTCCTGGCCGGCGGCTTCCTCGCCGCGGTCTGGGTGCCAGATGAGAAGACGCGGGTAAGAAGGCGGCTGATCTCCCGCCGCGCCAACCTGGTCCGCCACCGCACCCGTGAGAAGAACCAGGTCCACGCGGTCTTGGTCGGCAACCTGAAGGGCAAGCCGCCGATGACCGACGCCTTCGGGGTGGCCGGGCGCAAATGGCTCGCCGCTCAGCAGCTGCCCCCAGATGAGGCCGAGACGGTCGATGCCTGCCTGCGCCAGGTCGACTTCCTCGACGCTGAGATCGAGCTGATCGAGAAGCGCATCTGCGAGCAGGCGCTCGGCTCGGAGGAGATCAAACGCCTGATGACCCTGCCGGGCTTCGGCGTTGTCAGCGCGACGGCGTTGATGGCGGCGATCGGCGACGTCTCGCGCTTCCCCACGGCCCGCCACCTGGTCGGCTATTTGGGCCTGGACCCCAAGGTGGTGCAGTCGGGCTCCGAACCCGCCCGTCACGGGCGGATCTCCAAGCGCGGGCCCGGCTATGCCCGTCACATGTTGATCGAGGCCGCCTGGCACGCGCATCGCGCCGCCGGCCCGATGCGCGCCTTCGCCGAGCGGGTCAGAAAGCGCGGCGGGGCCAACGTCGCCAACGTAGCGGTCGCCCGCAAGCTGGTCGTGATCGCCTGGAACATGCTCACCAAGGGCGAGGACTACGCCTTCGTCCGCCCGAGCAGGGTGCAGGCGAAGATCAGGGCGGCCGAGCTGGCCACCGGGGCGAAGCGGCGGCGTGGAAAGCGCTCCGGCGAGCGCTCGCTGGTCTCCGCCACCGAGCGCAAGGAGCTCGAGAAGGAGTTGGCGGCACAGGCCGAGGTTGCCTACCGGCGGCTCGTCGCCGACTGGCATCCGGCCGGCAAGCGGGACTGATCCCGCGATCCCCTCACCAGGGCAGGTGATGTGGCGTGAGGGGTAATGCGGTTGCAGTTAAAGAGCGACTGAAAGGAGGCCCGAAAGACTGGGCGGAGCAGCTGGACAGAGACATCGTTTGTGGTCGCGGACTTGACTTTCATCCGTAGGGCGTGAGGGGGTTGCTGTTGGCTGTTAGTGCTGCTTGTCTCCTTGGATGGTCGAGGACTTGATAATCATTCGTCGGTCACTGACCCAGGTCTGTGATCCGTCTGACTTCAATTCCGGACCGATCCTGCTCTCTTGTGCATCTTGCTTCTTCTTTCATGCAGAGTCCTCGTCGCTCGTCACGACCCATAGCGGAACCCAGGCCGCCTGACTCCAGAACGCCGGCTCCATCTTTTCGGGGGTAGCCCAACGTCTCCGTGAACGTCCTGGCCTGGCTCAGAGCGCGTCCGGAGCGACAGCTGATGCTTCCGAGCACTTCGTGCTCGACAGTCGTCGCCCGCCCCCGACCAGACCAGATCGCCGACGTTGACCGATGCCAGGGCGCGTGAGAGGCTGCGCAGCCAAGCGGCGCGGCGCTCACGCCCTGCGCCGGCCATGAAGGACTCGCCTCAGGAGGCCGAAATGAAACGACCGAAGGTGCGCAGGCCCTCACCGGCGATGGTGGTGGCGCTCGTGGCGCTGATCCTCTCCCTGGCCGGCACCGCCTTCGCCGCGGTGAAGATCGGGACCAAGTCCCTGAAGAACGGCGCGATCACCACGAAGAAACTCAAGAACCGCGCGGTGACCGGAGCGAAGCTCGCCGAAGGCTCGGTGAGCACGGCCAAGCTGGCGGAAGGCGCGGTCACCAGCGGCAAGCTGGCAGAAGGGGCTGTGAGTACGCAGAAACTCACCCCGGGCGAGCGCTCCGAAGGCTTCGTCACCTCCCAGGGGGCGCAGATCGCCCTGGCTGCTGGGACGAACACGACGATCGCCTCGCTAAACCTGCCGGCGGGCGGCAACTACGTCATCGTCGCCTCCGCCGATCTCGGCAACAACGCCGCCACGGCCAACTTGGTCGGTTGCCAGCTGCGCGACGAAGGCACGCTCCTCGCCGGCGGCTCGGCCAACCTCGCCCCGTTGGCGGTCTTCAGCCAGGAGACGGCGCTGACCGGCGCCTCTGGCGGCGGTACGGTGACGCTCGCCTGCGAACCCGAAGAAGGCGCCCAAACGCGCAACCGCGTGATCACCGCGGTGCGGGTCGGCACCCTGAACAAACAGTAAGGAGAGAGGGGTCCCCTTCTCCGGTCGATGCTCCCGGAACCGTGCAATCAGCGTAGCGCTGGCGCGTGGCTGTGGTTGGTTAAAGTTAAAGGAGGAGAGAGATGAAATTGGGGAAGGCACGCTGGGTAAAAGAGACGACGCCTTACGCTCCAACGGGAGCGCGAGCAGGCGGGGGAACGAGAACCGTAAAGTTGGCAAAGGGAGGGGCCAGGCGACCACAGGGCCGTCATCAGAACGCTTTTCCCGTTGCGTACAGGTCGAGTCAGGATTCGGCCCGGAAGGTGATGCCGTTGAGGTAGACCGTCATTGCTCCGAAGGGAGGTAGGACGATCCCGTCATCGTTGGGGACGACGCCGGGACCGTAGATGTCCATGAGCCCGATCCCATGGCTGCCGCATTCGCCCACCGACCCTAGGCAAAAGTCACCGATCGAGGTTACCTTGCCGCTGGCGGGGCGAAAGCCGGGAGGCAGTTGAAAGATCGCTTCGCCTTTACCCTCGGCAGCGATACCCCGAAGGTGAACGATTCCCTCGTGGTCCTTGTAGAACGCGACGCTTTCAGCAAGAGGTGTCGGCAGGTTTGCCCAGGAGTTCAGAAAGCTCGGCTCCCCCGACTCTCCCACCACATGCCATGCTTCCGGTGGGGCGAGTGCGGTTGCCGTTTGCGCGGTCGGGACCGTGCCAAGCGTTGAGGCGTTGATCTGCGTTCCAGTGAGCGCGCCTTTCTTGACCTTGGCAGCGGTGATCGCTTCGTTCTTGATCTTCGCCGTCGTGACGGCGTTCTTCTTAAGCTGCTTGGCCCCGACGGAGTTCTTGGCGAGCTGGGACGCCGCGAAGGCGCCTGCACCCCCGATAGCGATGAACAGGGATAGCGTCGCGACAACATTTGCATAGGTCAGTTTCGGGCGCATCGCATCTCTCCTTGATCGGCGTCGAGAGGCTGACGATGGCCCCTCACAAGATTTCAGGTCAATGGGGGTCGTTAACAGACAACCACCAAGTCGAACGGCTCGTTAGACAGACTGCCTTCTGCTCTTGTGTCGACGATGAGCGAGTTGGGAGTTTTACTGAAATCGAACTCTTCGATCTGCTTGATGGAAATTGGAACCAAGGTCGCGTTGCGAGTGTGAAGGCTGGACGTGAACGCGCAATTCGCCACCGGATGCGGGAAGATGATTTCGCAGACTCCGGGGTTCAAGCGTTTGGAACTCACGCCTGAAGGCAGCCGCAGAGCCGGTGAGCAGCTAGCGTCAGCGTTGAAGGCCAGAGCCGTCACGTTGCTCGCCCGCACCGCCGTCAAGGAGGATTGGTTTATCTCCGTCCCGGTGAGCGATCCATCCGCGATGTCTGCCCCGGTGAGCGATCCATCAGCAACCTTCGCTCCAGTCACGCTGTTGCTCTTGATCTTCGCGGTCGTCACCGAGTTCTTCTTTAGCTGCTTCGAGCCGACGCTGTTCTTGGGCAGCTTGGTCGCCGCATAGGCCCCGCCGCCTAGCACCAAAAACACGGCCAGCGTCGCCATGACGTTTGCATAGGTCAACTTCGGGCGCATCTGGACCCCCGCTGGGCTCGTGGTTTGGCCCTGCTCCCCAAAGAGCCAGGCCCGTGCCACGGACCGTAACCCTTCCGCCGGAGGCGGGTCAATCTGCTTGGTCGAAAGAGGCGCGTTGGTCGAGCTGGAACTATGAGGCTGACCAAAGGGAAGCGGCTAGGCGGGCTGCATGAAAAGGTGACGGTCTTCTCCCAGCCCCTATGGCGCTGTGTAGGCCCAATTCCCCCTTGCGTTGCCGGAACTTCCTGTGGAGCTGAAGTCGAAGGCGGTACCCTGCGGTTCGCCTGGCGCTTCGTCAGCGCTCCCGTTAAAGGCGCTGAGGAAGTGGAAGAATGTCATTGCGCCTTCGGAGACCGTGTAGACGCATAGGTAACTCGGTGCCGCTTCACCGAAACCAGAGCAGCGAGAATCCGTTTTGGCCCCAACGCCGATGTAGATCTCGTGCGAATAATCGATTGGGCCCGCCAGCCTCGGGTTGAATTCGATTGTCACGATTCCCAACCCGCCGTTGGAGTTCGCGCCCCAAACGCCGATCTCCGTTTCTCCGGATTGCAAGGTCGAGGTCCTGGTCAGGTATCGGCTCGCCGGCACATCCCCGAGCTTGGTCGCGTTGGCCGCCGTGGATGCATTTTCGGCACTAGCAGCATGGCCCGCCGAGGGAACTGTGCCGAGAGTCGAGGCGTCGATCTGGGTGCCGGTCAGCGTACCCTTCTTGACCTTGGCAGCGGTCACGGCTTCCTTCTTGATTTTCGCCGTCGTCACCACGTTCTTCTTGAGCTGCTTGCTGCCGACGCTGTTCTTTGCCAGTTGGGTGGCCGCAAACGCGCCTGCCCCACCGATTGCGATGAATAGGGCGAGCGTGGCGACGACGTTCGCGTAGGTCAACTTCGGACGCATCTAGACCTCCGTTGAGTCATGGCTTTATGACCTCGCCCCACGGGGCTGGGCCCTCGCACCGAACCGTAGCCTTTGCCGGAGAGCCAGTCAATCCGGGTGAACAAGGATCCCCCCGCACCCTGCTCGCTACCAGGAGCGAGGTGCCTAGCGCCAGGTTTGTCGAGTCCTGATCCGGGAGATGTGGGGCTGACTAACTCCATATCGCCTGGCAAGCACCCGCTGAGGCTCAGATGAGGCTCGGATCTCCTCTACGGCCCTCGGAGAGAGTTTGGTGCCCAAGCCTCGGCGAACGTTTTCGGTGAGGCTTACCGGCTCAAGGTGATCGGGGTTGACACAGGACCGAACCCTACACAGGTGATCAAGCTGCAGACCATCGGGAATTGGCCCCTTGGCCGCTTCGTAATACACCCGGTGGGCATATCCCGCTTTACCTACCTGGTCTTGTGAGACCGTATCCATTCGCGCTCTTGGCCTGCTACCAAATCCAGCAGGCGGTGTCAAAGCCGGTAGGCACGAGTAGATAGCGGGGGGTCTTACGGGTTTGGTGGCCGCGAATGCAACGAACTGGCTGGCCCTTAACCCAGCCTCGCGACTTACGATTGGTCCTTGCAATGGACGTTCGATCACCGCAACCACATTGGCAACGGCCTGGAGCGATCATCGTCGTCGGATGATTGGGCTCCATCACCCCTTACGTCGCCGCGAAAAGGGCAGAAGTATGTACATCATGGGCGGGGGCCTGGCCTACCGGACGGAACCCAAACATTCCGACCTATTCGAGTCTGCCCTCGCGACAACGGCGCAGTATCCGCGAGCCGCTCCCCTTCTATTGCCAACCTTCCCGCCGCTGCCCGGTGGCCTTGACCCGCTTCGGTAGACACGTTGATCTACCCCAGTTCTGATGGAGTCCGGTTTCTAGAGTCCTTTGGCCCCAAGGAGGATTCAGATGCCCCGCAGGTACCCAGCAGAGGTTCGCCATCAGGTGATCGAGCTAGCTCGATCCTACACCGAGGTTTTCTAGGCAGCAAGGGTTGAAAGGAGCCCTCTCAGCCGCTGCCAAACTGCACGGCGGCAAGACGCCGGACGGGGCGATCCGTCCCGCCCCGGCTGCGCGGGAGCTGCGATGGGGAGTGATCTAACCGGACCATGCCGGGCCCGACCGCCAAGCGGGGCCCATCGGGTTTGCGAGCTGAGAGCTGCGGGTTAGCCGCCAGCCATTGCTGCCTGAGCCTCGGCCAGCTTTGCCCTTATGGTGTCGATTCCCTCTTTGAAGTCGAGCAACGGGCGAATCTCCCAGGTGACCAGCCCGAACAGCGGGTAATCCGCCATCAGCTCCAGGACCTCGCGATGGGAATCGGCGTTCGTAACGCTGAAGCCGCCGCCCTCTATGAACCCGAAGATGCAGTCAAAAGTGCCGTCGTTGGCCTTTCCTTCAAGCCAATCCATGGCGGCGTCAAACTGCTCGGGCGTCGGCGGCATCGGACCCGGTGTGGCGCTTACGAAGTACTTCATGTCAACTCCTCCGTTAGGGAACCCCGCCTGTTCGCAGTATCCCACCGAACTCGTGGCGATCAAGTGGTCGCCGCAGAGGCCGACCGGATCGAGAGGCTCCGTCGTCGCCGCGGTTGGCTGGTTGGCGAGCTGCGGGCGACAGCACAGCGGGCGCTGATCGTCGCACTGCACCAGCCGCCCTCCTCGGCCGACGTCGAACACGGCGGCGGCGTGGAGGAACGGATGGGAACCAGCGTCGCCGGCATGAGCGGCCACTACCGCGAGTCGGCGGAGATGATCGCCTCGCTTAAGCCCGGCTCAGCCTTCCTCTCGGCGTTGCGGGTCGAACTCGAGCGCCTGGAGGAGGAGGCCTCTCGGCCTAGCGCTTCTTCTTGACCCTGAAGCTGAAGGTCGCCGGAGTGGGATCGGTGCCACCGGAGCTGACGGCCTCGACCGAGAATGTGTGCTTGCCCGGCTTGACCTTGTAGCTCTTGGGCGAGGCGCAGGGCGCGAAGGCGCCCTTGTCGAGCTTGCACTCGAAGGTTGCTCCCGCTGTGGGCGAAGAGAAGCTGAAGCTGACCTTGATCTTCTTCTTCGCCTTCACCTTGCCCTTGGGGTGGGAGCCGAGGATCGTGTCGGGGACGCTCGGCGCGGGTGCCCCGACGACGGTGTAGGTGACTTCCTTGGTGGCCCTGCCACCGTCGGAGTCTTCGGCGTTGACGGTAAAAGTGTGCAGCCCTAGGACAGATGTGTCGATGGTCGCGCCGTTTGGGACCGCGCCCGAGCAGGTTTTCAGGCCAGTGCCTTCCCCAGGGGTGCAGGAGTAGACGGCGGTGACAGCCTGACCCTGGGTGTAAGTGGCGCCATTCGTAGGGGTGACGATCGCGATCGAAGGCGGCACGACGACGGTGTAGCTGACCTCTTTGGTTTCCATTGCACCGTCGGTGTCTTCGGCTTCAACGGTGAAGGCGTGCGGCCCGACCGTGCTCGTATCGAGCGCCGCACCGTTGACGACCGTTCCCGCGCAGGTTTTGACGCCGGTGCCTTCAGGCGGCGTGCAGGAGTAGATGGCGGTGACAGCTTGGCCCTTGATGTAGGTGGCGCTTGCGACCGGAGCGATGACCGCGATCGTGGGCGGCACCAGGGTGTAGGTGACTTCGACCTTCGCCGGCGTATCGGCCCCGGTCACCGCGAAGCTGCCCCCTGCGGGAACAAGCGAGGAGCCGCCGCCTCCCCCACTGCTGCCGACGAAGCAGGAGCCGCCACCGCCTGCGCCGCCGTAGTAGCCACCACCGCCACCGCCGCCAGGGCCGCTTTCCACCGCGCTGTTGCCTCCGGCGCCGCCGGAGCCCAACTGGCCATTTTCGCCTTGTCCAGAGGGTTCGCAGCCAGAGGCACCCGAACCCCCTTCGGTCTGCGTGCCGGCACCGCCGCCGGAGTACGAGGTTGCGGCACCGGGGCTGCCCGCAGCTCCACCGGCGCCACCCACTTCCTCGGCGGTACCGTCGCCGCCGCCGCCTCCGCCGCCGGAGACGATCAGTCGATCGTCGGGCGAGAGGCCGCCAGATCGCGGCGAGGTGCGGACATCCGAGGCACCCCCTCCCCCGCCCCCGCCGGCAGCGCCGCCGTTGAAGCCCCCGGCGCCACCTTCGCCCGAACCCTGTCCATTGCCCCCCACCTCGATGTAGAGCGTCTGGCCCGGGGTGGCGCTGACGTCTCCGACCACTTCCGCTGCGAAGCCGCCGTTGGCGTCGTTGCTGGCTCCGCCCGCGCCGCCGATCGCGAGGACATGAACGCTGTGGACCCCCCCGGGCACGGTGAAGGTCTGCTCAGCGCCGGTGTAGGTAAAGGCTTTGGTCGTCGCCTGCGCGGGCGCCGCGGCCCCGGCCAATGGCAGGCCCACCGCGAGCGCAGTCAAGGCTGCCGCCCGGCGAGCCCGGCGGCACCGCAATTCGGAAGAGTGCAGGAGAGGAGTTGCCACGAGTCGCTCGTGGCCGAGACTCCCATAAGTGACGTCGGGAGTCAACGCCAATCCGGGCGCGTCTACAGATTGTCGCTGGGCGGCTGCCTGGCGAGGATTGAACCCAGGCACATCGGATCGACCGCAACTGCCCTGCAAGCATCTGATGCAATCCGCGCCGATGAGCGCCGGCCTGCGCCTCTAACCAGCCGACACGATGACAGCGGGAGCGCCGGGGTGACGCTTTCGCGCCGTCATGCGAGAGCAGAGGTTCGGGGAGCCTCGCGGAGACCACTGCGGCTCGTCCCGGGCGAGGCTCTGCGCGGCTCTGCTCGGGCACTCGCTCGTCCGCGAAAGCAGTAGCGCGACGCCGACTCGCCAGAAACCCTCTTTCTCGTCTCCAAGTTCACCCGACCTTGAACTTCCTCTTGGCTGGAGTCAAATCGGAGCCCCCGGGACCAATGGCGCGAACCGCGAAAGTGTACTTTCCGAAGCGAAGGTGTTGGTAGGTCCTCGGCGAGCGACAGCTGGTGAATTTCGCGGCCTTGTGCAGCTGCTTGAGCTGGCACTGAAAGCCGTTGTGTTCACCATTCGCCGTGAAAGCAAAGGTCGCCAAACCCGCGCGTGAGTTGATCTTGGACTTGGTGATCTTCGTGTCCGGGGCAGCCAGCTTTTCGAAACCTGCGCTGACATCGTGGTCGGCTTTCATCGTGAGATCGCACGGGCCGGTTCCAGTGCAGGCACCGCCCCAACCGGCGAATCTCGACTCAGCACTCGGCGTCGCGGCCAGGGTGACTCTGGTCCCGGCGGCGAACCGAGCGGAGCAGCCCGCCCCGCAGCTGATCCCGTTCGGGGCGCTCATCACCGTGCCGGCCCCCGAGCCGCTCATGAAGATGGTGAGCGCGTAGCTCGGCACGATGAAAGGGTCGCTCGTTTGGCTGTCGGTGCCGGCCTGATTGGCGGCGGTCACCAGGCACCGATAGGCTCCGGTCGCGGTCGCGGTGATCACGCTGGACGTCGCCCCGGCGATGTTGCTGCCGTCGAGGCTCCACCAGTAGGAGAAGGTCTGCGGTACGCGATAGAGGAAGGAGGCGACGATGTCCGGCGCCCAGGTTCCCTGCGAACAGCTCAGCGTCGACCCGACCGTCGCGGCGCCGGTGATCTCAGGTAATCCGGCGCCGCTCGGCGGCTGGAGGATGACGGGGAAGTTCGGCCCATGGGAGGTGTCCGCCCCCTCGGTCGGAACATCGGCACCGCCGCTGATCAGGCTGACGAGCGAGATTTTGGCGCCCAGATTGTTGGCCCAGTAGATCCGCGCGGTGCCGGTGTCGATCGCGAGACCCTGGGGGCCTTCATCCGTCGCCCCAGTCGCGGGGATTTCGGCGCCGCTGTCTCCGTCGACGCTGACGAAGGAAATCGGGATCGAGCCGGCCGCGTTCGTCCAGTAGATGTTCGTCCGCTGCGGGAAGGTCGGATTCGGTTCAACGGCGACGCCATCGGGGACGTCAACTTTCACCAGGCTTGTGTTTAGATCACCGCCGCCGCTGCCGTCGAGGTTGGCGTAGGAGATCTTGTTGGCGAGGCGATTGGCCCAGTAGATCCTCCCGGCGGCAGGGTCGAGCGCGACCCCCTCTGGGGCGTCAACCGTCGCGCCAGCGGTATCGACGTCACCGCCGCCGCTGCCGTCGAGGTTGGCGTAGGAGATCTTGTTGGCGTTGGCGTTTCCCCAGTAGATTCTGCCCGCCATGGGATCGATCGCGAGGCCGACCGGGCCGTTCACGGTCGCGCCTGTTGTGCTCAGATCGCCGCCGGCACCCGAGTTGTCGAGGTTGGCGTAGGAGATCTTGTTGGCGTCGTAGTTGGCCCAGTAGATTCGCCCGGCGGCGGCGTCGATCGCGACACCATCCGCTCCACTCACCGTCGCGCCGCTCGTGTCCAGGAGGCCGCCGGCGCTAGAGCCGATCAGGCTTGTGAACGAGATGGCGCCGCTGCCGCCATATGACCCGTTGGCCCAATAAATGGTTTCGGAGGCGTCAGCCACCGAGGGCGCGGCAGGCAGCATCAAACCGACGCCGAGAAGAATGGCGATCGCCAGCAAATGCCCAAATCTCGATCTCATTCCTAGACCGCTCCCCGACGGGGCCAAGTCTTCTTCGTTTCGCGAGCCTACAACGTCCCGGGCGGGTGGTCAATCTGCTCAGGAGGCGGCACGCGGTGGTATCAGTCGCTGCATCGGGCCGACTGGCATCTCCATTCGCACGATCGGCGCGATCCACAGTCGGTCGTCGATGACCGCTGCTTGAAGGAGGGCGCCGAACTCGGCGGGGAGCGACGCAACCCGCCACCATGCCGAGGTGTCGAGGATGAACGGAGCGTCGCTACGCAGCAGCTCCTTGGCGATCACCGCGCCGACGTTGCCAAAGCCCTGGATCGCCACCCTGGATCCGGCTAGCGATTTCCCCAGCCGCTCGAGCGCCCCCTCGGCGCAAATCGTCGCGCCGAGGCCGGTGGCTGCCCGGCGGCCCTCGGTGCCACAGGGGACGATTGGCTTGTGGTGACGATTCCCGGTGTCGCGCGACCGACGTGCTGGGAGTAGGTGTCCATGAACCACGACATCTCGGCCCGAGCGCGAAGGTGTGCTGGACGCGATAGCCGGTCAGGCTCTGGATCTCACCGCTGTCGCGACACACGGAGAAGTTGGCGACGAGGGCGCGGCGGAGCTCGAGCAGTCGCGCCCGGGCGTCGGTGTCGAGGCTGAGCAGATCGGCCGCCTGGTTGAACTGGATGACCGCTACCCGCCACAGCTCCGAGCGCCACTCGTTGCCCGGCGAGACCTCGTAGGCCTCGGTCGCCAGAACACTCTCCCAGCCCCCCGAACCGCGCCGCTCGCCACGATCATGTCCCTCCCAGTCTCCTCAGCCACGAAGCGACACCGCCTGATCCATGTGGTCGAGCAAATGGTCGGCGATCACCGGATCAAACTGGGTGCCCCGCCCATCGCGAATCTTCCTCCTGGTCTCCTTCACCGACATCGCCGGCCGGTAGCTGCGATCGCTGAGCAACGCGTCAAAGACGTCGGCGACGGCGACGATCCGACCCTCGCGAGGGATCTCCTCACCGCGCAGGCCGGCCGGATAGCCGCCGCCATCCCAGTGCTCGTGGTGGGTGAGGGCGATCGTCGCTGCCATCTTCAGCAGCTCGCTCTCGGAGTTGGCGAGGATCTCATAGCCCACGGTCGTGTGGCGCTCCATCTCGGCTCGCTCCTCGGGGCTCAGTGGGCCTGGCTTGCGCAAAATTGCATCGGGGGTTGCGACCTTGCCGACGTCGTGCATCGGTGCTGCGGCGCGCAGCAGCACAACCTGCTCCTCATCGAGGCCGCAGAGGTGACCGAGGAAGGCGGCTACGGTCGCCATGCGATCGATGTGCACGCCGGTCTCGGTGTCGTGGCGCTCGATCGCCCTGGTCAGGCGATCGACCGTCTCCTGGCGCGATTCGCGCAGCTCTTCGATCGCATGCTGGCGAGCCTCGCCGAGCTCCTCGCGCAGCTCCTCGGCCTGTCGTTTTGCCGTTATGTCGGTCGAGATGCCGGAGATCCCGGCGATCTCACCGGAGTCATCGACGAAGGGAAACTTGACCGTGAAGAAGGTCCGCTCCTCCTCACCAACAAGCAGCGTCTCCTCGGCCTCATAGGTGGCGCCGTCGCTGAGGATCCGCGCATCGGACTCGGCCACAAATTGCTCGGCCTCGGGCGGCATGATGTCAATGTCGCGAAGCCCGATCAGCGTATTGGGGACCAAGCCCGCGACTTCGTGGGCGACCCGGTTGGCGATCAGGTAGCGGCGGTCCTTGCCCTTGATGTAGATCGGAACCGGCGCCCGGTCCATAAGCAGCTGCAGGCGCTCCTCGAGGGCTTTGCTGTGTGCCGCCTGGGCAAGTTCAAGCTCGCGGCGGCGCAGCGCGCTCATCGCGGTGATCAAGAGCTGCCCGGACCAAAACGGCTTGACCAGATAGCCGTGGGCGCCGAGGTCAAAGGCGGTTTCGGCGACCTCGGGATCATCGACCCCGGTGACCAGTACCACCGCCGTATGGGGGTATTTCTCGACGATCTCTTCAGCGAGGACGAGCCCCGACTCGCCCGGCAGCTGGATATCACAGAGGGCGAGCTCGAACTGCTCGCCGGCAAGTTTGTTCCGCGCCTCGGCGACGCTGGCGGCGAACTCGCACGAGTAGCGCCCCCGCAGGGTTCGCTCGATCAGCTCGAGGATCTCTGGGCGGTCGTCCGTCGCCAGAATTCGCGGTGTCGGGATCATCCTTCGGGGCCAGCACGCCGATCCAGTAAGCCGCGGATCGTGCTCAGCAGTTCGCCGGCGTTGAACGGCTTCTCGATGAAGGCACTGTCGGTCTCCTGGGTCAACGCCTCGTGGGCCAGCACCTCATGGCTGTAACCAGACATGAAGAGCACCGGGATCTCGGGGCGGAGCCGTCTCAGCTCCTCGACCAGGTCGGTGCCGACCATGCCGGGCATGATCACATCGGTGAGCAGTAGGTCGATCGTTTGTTCACCCCCCCGGCAGATCTCCAGTGCCTCCTCACCGCGATCGCTGCCGATCACCGAGTAACCGCTCTGGGTCAGGATGCGCTCGGCCATCCGCCGCACGTCGGGCTCGTCCTCAACGACGAGAACCACCTCACCGCTGCCCTGCGGTCGCGATTGGGCCTTCGCCTCACCGTCTCCCGGTGCTGCGGCGCAGGAGGGGAAGTGAACCTTCACGGTCGTACCGATCCCAGGCTCGGAGTAAACGTCGATCCGGCCACCGGCTCCGGTGACGATGCCGTAAACGGTCGCCATTCCGAGACCGGTCCCCTCGTCCTTGGTCGTGAAGAAGGGCTCAAACATCCGCTCGACGGTCTCGGCATCCATGCCGATGCCGGTATCAGAGACCTTCAGTCGCACGTAGGGGCCGGGTTCGGTGTCCGGGTGCATGTAGGTGTACTCCTCATCGAGCACGACAGGTTCGACCTCGACCAGCAGGCGTCCACCTTCGGGCATCGCGTCGCGGGCGTTGACCGCGAGGTTGACCAGGACCTGCTCGAGCTGGCCGGGGTCAATTTCGATCGGCAGCCGCTCAGCGCTCAGCTTCGTCGTCAGCTCGATCCGCTCGCCGAGCGCGCGCTGCAAGAGGTTCTCGATGTCGGCGATCACGGTGCGCAGGTAGAGCACCTCGGGTTTGACGACCTCGCGGCGGCTGAAGATCAGTAGCTGCCTGGTCAGCGCCGCGGCCCGTTCTGCGGCGCGGCGAATTTCGTGCACGTCCTTTTGGGCCTCGGAGTCGGGGTCGAGATCCTCGGCGACGAACTCGGCGTAGTTGAGGATGACCGCCAGGATGTTGTTGAAATCGTGGGCAATCCCGCCCGCGAGCTGGCCCACACTCTCCAGCCGGCGGGCGCGATCGAGCTGGCGCAGGAGTGCCTTCTCGCGCTCGCTCTCGGCTCGGTCGCTGGTGTCGCGTACGGCGGCGGTGGCAAGAACGCCGTCCTCGGTTTCAATGCTCGAGAGACTGATCTCGACCGGAAACTCGGTGCCATCGCTGCGCACCGCGAAAAGCTCGACCCCGGCTCCCATCGGGCGGGTGCGCGGTTCCTCGAAGTATCGCTGCCTCTTATCGGGGTGCGCGTCACGAAAGCGCTTTGGCACGAGAATCTCGACCGGTTTGCCGGTCAGCTGATCACGGTGGTAACCAAAGAGTGCCTCCGCCTTCTTGTTGATGAGTGCGATCCGGCCGTCTTCACCTACACCGATAATTGCATCGGGTGCGAACTCGAGGAACTGTTCAAATTTTCGCTCCGCCGCCCGATGCAGGGTGACATCGCGGATCGATGCGATCGCCAGCCGGCCAGCATCGGTCTCAATCGAAGAGAGTGAGATCTCGGCGGCAAACTCAGAGCCATCACTGCGCCGACCGTAGAGGTCAAGGCCGGCGGCCATGGCTCTGGTGCGGGACTCGGCGAAGTAGGAGGAGCGATGACCGAGATGGGCCCAGCGAAAACGTTCGGGTACGAGCAACTCCACCGACTCGCCAAGCAGATCGTCACGGGAGTATCCGAATAGAGCCTCGGTCTGGCTATTGACCAAGACGATGTGACCACTCTCATCCACTCCGACGATCGCGTCGGGGGCTGCCTCTAATAGCTGCTCGAAGGTCGAACCGAGTTCGGCCGGATCTCCCGTGGGATCCACCGCCTTTCTCTTAGTCGCTCAGCTTAATGTCCGAATCTAACGCAGTTTCAGCCACGAAACCTAAAAAGGTGTATTGCACCAGCTGTACCAGCGGTTTTCCTAACGGTTACTTTCGGTGATGCGTGAGTCCACTTTCGGGCGCCTTACCCTCAGGCGATCGTCCCAGCGAGCCGCCGATCGCTGCTGGCCTCCCCAGCCATCTACAGCTGGCGCTCGAGCCGCCCGCGGTTACTTAAGAAAATCGACGTAAGGATTGGTTCAGTGGGGAGCACGTTATTGGCGTCAGATCTCGAACCTCCGCCGCAAACTGAGCGATGACTCCGATCGGCCCCGCCACATCCTCACCGCACGCAGCTATGGCTACCGGATGGGCCAGGGCTGCTGACGGCTAGGCTGCAATGAATGGCGAATCTCAGGCGCCCCGAGTTCGAGCCCGGCGAGCGGCCCGCGGGCTTCCGCTCGCGGCGGGCGCGGATCGGTTATCAGCTCGGCGCCGAGCTGATCGGGGCCAGCCTCTGGGAGCTACCGCCGGGCGAAGCGGCCTATCCCTACCACTACCACTACGCCGACGAGGAGTTGGTGGCGGTCCTCAGCGGGCGCCCCACTTTGCGCACGCCAGAGGGAGAGCGCGAGCTGGAGGAGGGTGAGGTGGTGGGCTTCGCAGTCGGCGAACAGGGCGCCCACCAGATCCTCAACCGCTCTCCTGAGACGGTCAGCTTCCTGGCGATCAGCAGCAGCGGTCGCCCCGACATCGTCGTCTACCCCGACTCGGACAAGATCGGCGTCGGCGAGCGGTTGCCCCGAGGCGGCGGTCTGCGCGGCTTCTTTCGCCGCGGCGACGCGGTCGGTTACTTCGACGGCGAGCGCGGCCCCGAGGGTCGCGGCGAGTGACGATGCGGGCGCTGGTCCAGCGGGTCAGCCAGGCAGCGGTCGACGTTGATGGTGAGCGAGTCGCCCAGATCGGCGCCGGCCTCTTGGTCCTGCTCGGGGTGGCGGGCGGGGACGGCGAGGAGCAGGCCGATCGCCTCGCCGAGAAGGTGCGCGCCCTGCGCATATTCGATGATGCGGAGGGTCGGCTCAACGAGCCACTCGGCGATCGCGAGATCCTCTGCGTCAGCCAGTTCACCCTCTATGGCGACGCCAGCCGCGGCAACCGTCCCAGCTACACCCGTGCCGCACCAGGCGAGGCCGCAGAGCCTCTCTATGAGCGCTTCTGTGCGCGCTCGGGGGCAAAGAAGGGAGTCTTCGGGGCCTGCATGGGTGTCGCCCTGATCAACGACGGCCCGGTGACGCTGCTGCTGGAGAGCTGAGGGCAGGCTGGAATTCCTGGCGAGATGATGGGCGGCGCGACCTATGACCGGCTGGGGATCGGCTACGCCAGGACGCGACGCGAGGACCAAGCGATCGCGGCGCGCATCGAGACGGCCCTCGGCGACGCTGAGTCGATCGTCAACGTCGGCGCCGGAGCCGGCTCCTATGAGCCCCCGGGGCGCGACGTCGTCGCGGTCGAGCCCGCGGCGGCGATGATCGCCCAGCGCCCGCCGGGGGCGGCGCCGGCGATCCAGGCCAGCGCCGAAGCGCTGCCCTTCGCCGACGATCGCTTCGACGCCGCGATGGCGGTCCTCACCGTTCACCACTGGCCCGAGCGCCAGCGCGGCATGGCGGAGATGGCGCGCGTTGCTCGCCGCCGCATCGTCTTGGTCACCTTTGACCCGGCGGCGCTACACCGACTCTGGATCGTGCGTGATTACTTTCCGGCGATCGGCGCCCTGCATAGGGAGCGGGTCTCGACCGTCGAGCTGGCCGCCGCCCTGCCGGCGGCCAGCCTCGAGCCGCTGCCGGTGCGCCGCGAGTGCAGCGACCTCTTCTTCGCCGCACTTTGGGGGCGGCCCGAGCTCCTCTTCGACGATCAGGTCGTGGGGCCGATGTGGGTCTGGGACCAACTCTCGGCTGAGCAGCGACGCGAGGGACGCGCGCGGCTGGCCGCGGACCTCAAATCGGGCGCCTGGGCGCAGCGAAACGCAGACCTGGATGGGGTTCAGGAGCTCGACGTCGGCCTGCGCCTGGTCGTCTCTGAGCTCGGCGCGTAGGCGGGCGGGCGCTGGCAGAATGGCCACGATGGAGCCCCTCACCAAGCGCCTGGATGGCGAGCTGGTCACACTCGAGCCGCTCGGCGTGCAGAACGCCGAGGAGCTCTGGGAGGTGGCTCAGGCCCCCGAGATCTGGGACTGGCTGGTCAACCTCAACCAGCGCGATCGCTTTGAGCTCTGGCTCGAGCTGACCTTCGCCGCGGCCCAAGCGGGCAGCGAGGGGCCGTTTTTGACCCGCGAGCGGGCAAGCGGGCGGGCGATTGGCTCAAGCCGCTATCTGAATGTGCGCCCCAACGACCGGGTGCTCGAGATTGGCTGGACCTGGTTCAGCCCCCGCGCCTGGCGCACCGGCGCCAACGTCGAGGCGAAGCTCCTGATGCTCGGGCACGCGTTCGAGACGCTCGGCTGCGTACGGGTTGAGTTCAAGACCGATGCCCGCAATCAGCGCTCGCGGGCCGCGCTGGCGGCGATCCCCGCTCAGTTTGAGGGGATCCTCCGCAATCACATGATCGTCCCCGACGTCGGCCAACGCGACTCCGCCTATTTCAGCGTGATCGACTCCGAGTGGCCTGTGGTCCGCGCCAACCTGCGCAGCCGCCTGGCCGCGAGCCGATAGACAAGCCGGCGCCCTGCGTCTAGATTGGCTGGCACGCCAGCTAATCCGAGGAGGATGGATGTACGACTACGTGATCGTCGGCGCCGGCTCAGCCGGGTGTGTGCTCGCCGCGAGGCTCTCCGAGGACCCCGACATCAGCGTCCTCTTGCTCGAGGCCGGCCCCCCGGATGTCAACGAAAATATTCACGTCCCGCTCGGTTACCTGCAGCTGGCCGGGACCGAGATCGATTGGGGCTACAGCTCCGCGCCGGAGCCCAACTGCAATGGACGCCGGATCACCCTGCCGCGTGGCAAGGTCCTCGGCGGCTCCTCCTCGGTCAACGCGATGGTCTACATCCGCGGCAACCACCGCGACTATGACGAGTGGGGCGTCGCGGGCTGGGCCTGGAGCGATCTCTTTCCCTACTTCCTGAAGGCTGAGGACAACGAGCGGGGCGCTTCAGAGTGGCACGGGGTCGGCGGGCCGCTGCCGGTCTCCGATCAGCGTTCTGGAAACAAGATCACCCCTGCCTTCGTCGAGGCCGCGGTGCAAGCCGGCCAGGCGCGCAACGAGGACTTCAACGGCGCCGAGCAGGACGGCTTTGGCATGTACCAGCTGACCCAGCGCGGCGGGATGCGGGCGAGCGCCGCGGTCGCCTACCTGCACCCGGCGACCGAGCGCCCGAACCTCGAGGTGATGCCCTACATGCGGGTCGAGCGGGTCCTCTTTGAGGGCAGCCGGGCGGTCGGCGTCGAGGCCAGCCAGCTCGGCCAAAGACAGGAGCTGCGCGCCGAGCGCGAGGTGATCCTCTGCGCGGGCGCCTACAACTCACCGCAGCTACTGATGCTCTCCGGGGTCGGCCCGGCGGGGCACCTCGCGCTGCGAGAAGTGGAGTCGGTTCTCGATCAGCCGGCGGTCGGGGAGAACCTCAGCGACCACACCGCGACCTACAGCGTCTGGACCACCTCTGAACCCGCCAGCCTGCTGGCGGCGCTCGAGCCCGAGGCACTGGAGGAGTTCAGCGCCACGCAGACCGGTCCCTTCGCCTCCAACCTGGCCGAGTCCGGCGGCTTCGCGAGGGTCGGGACGGGGGCCGAGGCGCCCGACGTGCAGATCCACGTCGCGCCGCTACAGATCGTCGATGAGGGGACCACCGACCCCGAAGCCCACGGAGTCTGGGTCTCCCCCTGCCTGCTGCGGCCAAAGAGCCGTGGCTCGGTTCAACTGGCATCGAAAGACCCGAGCGCGATGCCGATCATCCGCAACGGGTTCTATGAGGAAGAGGAAGACATGGCGACGATGATCGCCGCCCTGCGCCTGACCGAGGAGATCTGCGCCCAGTCCGCATTCTCTCCCTACTGCGAGGAGCGCTTCACGACGCCGGAAGGTGAGTCCGATGAGGATTTCAGGGCCCACGCCGCGGCGTCGACCTATGAGATCTATCACCCCGCCGGGACCTGCGCGATCGGCTCGGTGGTTGACGGCGAGCTGCGCGTCGAGGGCCTGGAGGGACTGCGCGTCGTCGATGCCTCGGTGATGCCGGAGGTGCCGCGCGGTAACACCAACGCGCCGGTGATCGCGCTCGCCGAGCGGGCCGCGGACCTGATCAAGGGAGAAGCGCCGCTCAGCGCCGAGCCGGCCGCGAGCGCCCAGGCCTAGGGCGAGAGCAGGGTCAGCTCCCAGCCTGCCTCGTGGCGTTTGAATAGGCGCCGCTGGTGGATCCGATCCTCGGCTTCACTCCAGAGCTCGACCTGATCGGGGCGCACCCGCAGCGCCCCCCAATCCGGCGGGCACGGCGGCGCCGTCTCCTGGACCTCAGCCAGATGGGCGAGGCGTTCGCGCAGCGGAGTGAGGTCTTCGATCGGCTCACCCTGGCGCGAGACGACGGTCTGCAGCTGGTGCAGAAGGTCGCGCTCGGCGAAGAGCTCCTCGGCCAGCGCTCGCTCGCCCCAAGCCGCCTCGCCCGTCAGGTGGGCCTGGCGGCCGAGGGTGGGCCAGTGGAAGAGCAGCGCCACATTGGGGTTGGCGTCGAGCTCCCGGGCCTTGCGGGTCCACATCGCCGATGTGAAAATCAGCGCGTCGTCCTCGAGGCGCTTGAGGTTGACGGTCCGGGCTGAGGGACGACCCTCGGCGGAGACGGTGACCAGGGCGACCGAGGCCGGCTGGGGCAGGCCGCTGCGGCGCGCATCCTCGATCCACTCGCCCAGGAGCTGAATTGGTTCCGCGTCGACCTGCACCGACTCAAAATACCCGGCGCACCCCCGGCCTAGACTGGCGGCCGACGGGCCAGAAACCTCCACGCCCGCCCCTGGTAGGGCCGCCTACGGCGCTCTTGTTCTCCGGCCCTCGCAAGCTCAATCGAGCTCGGCGACGAGCAGCCGCAGGCCGAGGTCGAGCTCCGGAGTTTCCTCGCGCAGATGCCCGTGGCGCTCATCCCAGCGCCCACTCTGCAGATCGCCACGCAGGGCGGCGAGGCCCAACTCGATCTCGGCGGGCTCCATCACATGCCAGACCGTGCTGCCCCGCCGCACCGCCGGGTCGAGGTGCAGCTCAGGCCGGTCCCAGAGTGCGATGAAAAACCCGTCGCTGCAGCGCCGCGGCAGCGGCACCGGTGTAACTGCGACGTGGGCGCCGCCGAGCAGCTCCGCAAGCCGCCCCAGGGAGGGCATGAATTCGGAGTGGATCTCAAAGGCGCGCGGAAAGTAGTCGACCAGCCAGAACTCAGCGAGCGGCGCGGGGTCGAAGCTGAGGATGAGAACGCGCTGGCGGGCGACGCGGATCATCTCCGCGATCCCGGCCTGCAGATCGCGCCAGTGATGGACGGTGATCATCGCCATCGCCGCGTCAAAGCTGGCGTCGGGGAAGGGCAGATCTTCGGCCTCGGCCTGCACCACCGAAGCGCCCTCGGGCGGGCGCTGGGCGATCATCAGGCTCGAGGGCTCGACCGCGGTCACCTCGCGATCACGGGGCTCATAGGAGCCCGTCCCAGCACCGACATTGAGCACCGAGCGCGCCGAGCCGAGCGCCGCCTCGACCGCCGCGGCAATCCGCGGATCGCCGCGGCGGACCTGCGCATAGCCGCGGCCGGTGCGATCGTAGGTCGTCATCGTCTTCTTAGGCGGCGACGCCGAGTGCCCGATCGATGAACGGCCCCAAGAGCTCGCCCGCCCGGGCGGCGGTGCGATCGGGAGTGGCGCCGGGCGCGGTCACGTAGCTGATTGCGAGACGAACCAGCGACTCGGCGAGCAGCTGCGCCTTCTCCGGCGGAGCCTCGGGCCAGCCCTCGCGGATCGTCTCAAAGAGACGGGCGGTGGCGAAGACGACGACCGGCATTCCCTGCGTGGTGACGAAGGGCAGCATGCCGCCGGTGCCGTCGTCGCGCAGCAAAACCCGGACGACGGGATCCTTTCCCGCGGTGCGCAGGAAGGTCTCCAAAGCGGCGCCGATCGCGGCCCGGGGGTCATCGAGGTGCTCGCGCACAGCGGCGTCGACCTCATCGAGGAAGCGCTCTCCGACATGGATGACGAAGGCCTGGGCGAACTCATCGCGGCTGCCGAACTCCTTATAGAGGGTCTGGCGACTGACCCCAGCAGCCCGGGCCACGTCAGACATCGTCACCTCCGACCAGGTGCGCCTTTCGAGCTCATCGCGCATCGCCCCGAAGAGCGTCTCGCGCAGCAGGTTGCGGGCGGCTTCGGGGTAGGGCGTGAGCGCCCCATTGCCCTTGCCAGCCTGCGGCGCGGCGGCGGCGCTCATCCGGCGTCACGATCGAGCTCGAAATCGATCTTGTCGCGCACCCCGCAGTCCGGACAGGCCCAATCATCGGGGACCTCACTCCAGGAAGTGCCGGGCGGGAAACCCTCACGCGGATGGCCGGCCTGCTCGTCATAGACATAACCGCAGCTCGGGCAGCGGTAGGCGCTCATGCCGGCGCACGCCGGTAGCGGCTGAGGATCCGTTGGCGCTTGCGGGGCTGGATGTTGGCGAGCTCGACCTCACCCTCATAGTGCTCGATCAGCCGTGGGTCCATCACCCGGCTCCAAAGCGGCGGAAAGCAGGCCAGCACAATCATCCCGGCGTAGCCGGTGGGAAGCTGGGGGGCCTCCTTGTAGTGGCGCAGGCTCTGGTAGCGGCGGGTCGGGTTTGCGTGATGGTCAGAGTGACGCTGCAGGTGGTAAAGCAGCACGTTGGAGGCGACGTTATTGCTGTTCCAGCTGTGCTCGGGCAGGCAGCGCTCATAGCGGCCGTCCTCCTTCTTTTGACGGCGCAGCCCGTAGTGCTCGAGGTAGTTGACGACCTCAAGAAGCGAGAAGCCGAGAATCGCCTGCATGACCAGGTACGGCAAGACGATCGGCCCAAAGACGATCGCCAAGACCGCGAAGAGGGCGACGGTCATCGCCCAGGCACCGAGGATGTCGTTGCGAAGCGTCCAGTGCGACTTGCCCATGCGGTCCAGTCGGGCAGACTCGATCCCCCAGGCCGAGGTCAGACTGCCGTAGACGGTGCGCGGCAGGAAGGCCCAAAAGCTCTCTCCCAGTCGCGAGCTGGCCGGGTCCTCGGGGGTTGCGACGCGGACGTGATGGCCGCGATTGTGCTCGATGAAAAAGTGGCCATATCCGGTCTGGGCCAAAGCTACCCGGCTCAGCCAGCGCTCCGAGGCGGCCCGCTTGTGGCCGAGCTCGTGGGCGGTGTTGATCGCAATCCCGCCAACCACCCCCATCGTCACCGCCAAGCCGATGCTGTCGAATGTGCTGAGCTGGCCGTTTGACCAAAGCCAGCAAGCGAAGATCAGGCCCGCGTACTGGACCGGGATGAATAGATAGGTGCACCAGCGGTAATAGCGGTCCTGCTCGAGCCATTTGAGCACGCTGTCGGGCGGGTTGCTCGGGTCGACCCCGATCGCGATGTCGAGTAGCGGAAAGACCCCGAAGACGAGAATTGGACCGAAGAACCAAAAGCCCTGAAAGCCACTCAGTTCAACCGAGGCCCAGGCGATGAAGGGACCGAAGGGGATGATCAGGCCGAGCAACCACGCATAGCGCTTCGCGTCGTGCCAGGTGGCCGGCCCGAGATCGAGGTCGGGGCCGTGTTCGTGATGGTGATGATCCTCGTGGGCATGCGTGGCAGCCTCCATCGACGGCGCTCCTCCTTGTCATTTCGCAGTTCTGCGTTTGGTTGGTTGACAAAATAGCGCATTTTGTCAATCACGGCAACAATTTCGGTTCCCCTGTCAACAAACTTCGAACGGTTACACTTCCGCCCGTGCTCTACACCGTCTTGGCAGTCCTGCAGGCGCTCGTCGCCATCGTTTTGATCTTCCTCATCCTGCTGCACTCCGGCAAAGACGCGGGCCTCTCGGGCGCCTTTGGCATCGGCGGTGGCGGTGGCGGGGTCGGTGGTGGCTCAATGGTCGAGCGCAACCTCGACCGCGCGACGGTCTTCTTCGCCGTGATCTTCGCCGTCAACACGATCGTGCTGTTGAAGATCTAGCTGCGCTGGGCGTTGCTCAGGCCGGCTCGCGGTCGAGGATCTCAACCGCCTCTTCGCGCAGCTCCGCGTCGAGGATCGCGAAGTCCCGATCGGAGAGCTTGCCCGCGGCGTGATCGAGTTCGGCGTCGCGGATCTCGCGATATTTGGCTTCCTTTAGAGCTTCGAGCTCCTGATCGGCTCCCGGCAGGGCCGCCACCCGCCGGCGCGAGGGCCAGAGCGCGACGATCGCGCCGAGGAGGGCAATCAGCCCCCCGAGCCAGAGCCAGCTGACCAGTGGGTCGACGATCACCTTGAAGGTCGCCGCCGGACTTTCGCGGGTATAGCCCTGTGCGATCCGCGCCGCCGTCGCCGATTGCAGGCTTTCGATCCGCGCTGCGGCGGCGCTCATCAGGGCAGGTTTCGCCGCCGCCGCTCCCATCAGGGCGGCGAGCGCGTCACAGGCCGGCGGCGTCCCGGGGGCGCCACTGACGCAGCGCTTGAAGCCCCGATCGGCCGCTCGCGCGCGCCTCAACACCCCCCCGATGTCGGGACGAGGGGCAATCCAGAGATCGCTGCGCAGTCCGGCGCGCAGCGCCACATCGGTCTCCGCTTCACCGGCGAAGCGGCTGCCGATCGTCTGTCCGGGAACCCCGGTCGGGCGGAAGTAGCGGCGATCGGTGTGCTCGGTGAAGTGGTTGGCGCCTTCCTGGATACCGAGTTGCGCGCCGAAGGCGATCGACTCCTTGTTGACGCTCACGGTCGGCTTTTCGTAGGTGATCTTGCGGTTGTCGATCGTCGTGCTCTGGCCAGGGCGAAGGCGGACTTCCTGGTTGGTCTGAAAGCTCGAGGAGGCGGCGATCCCGATCAGCAAGACCGCGACCCCGGCGTGGACGATGTAACCGCCATAGCGGCGGCGGTTGCGGGCGACGACACCGACCAGCGCCGCCGGCATCGAGCCGCCGACGAGTTTTTGGCGAGCGGCGGCCCCGCGCCAGAACTCCTGGCTCAGCCCGGCGAGCGCGAAGGCGGCGAAGACGAACAGCGCGTAGGCCCAGGGCCGCGCGGTCGCGTCTGTGAAGATCGCCAGCAAAACCGCGGCGAGGGCGGCGATCGCCGTTGGTACCAGGAACACCCGCCGCGCCGATCCCCAGCTCACGCGCCGCCAGGCAAGCAGCGGCCCGATGCCGGTGAAGAGCACCAAGACGATCGCCAGCGGCGTCGTGTAGCGGTCAAACCATGGGGCCGCCAGGGAGGCTTTGTTGCCGGTGAAGAACTCCGAGATCAGGGGGAAGAAGGTGCCCCAGAAGATCGCCACGCAAAGCGCGACAAGCAGCAGATTGTTGATCAAGAAAACCGACTCGCGCGAGATCAGCGAGTCAATCTTCTTCTCCGAGCGCAGGTCATCGAGGCGCGAGACGATCAACACGGTCGAGCCGATCAGTACAACCGCGATCAGGCCCAGGAGGTAGGGGCCGACGGTGCTGTTGCCGAAGGCGTGGATCGACTCTAGGACACCCGAACGGACCAGGAAGGTGCCGAGCAGGGCGAGCGAGAAGGTGGCGACAATCAGGCAGGCGTTCCAGACTTTCAACATACCGCGCTTCTCCTGGACCATGATCGAGTGCAAAAAGGCGGTGCCGATCAGCCAGGGCATGAGGGCGGCGTTCTCGACCGGATCCCAGGCCCAGTAACCGCCCCAGCCGAGCTCGGTGTAGGACCAGCGGGCGCCGAGCAGCAAGCCGAAGCCAAGCAGCGCCCAGGCGATCAGGGCAAAACGGCGGGTGGCGCGGATCCAGGCCGCGTCGAGGCGACGGGTGATCAAAGCGCCGATCGCAAAGGCGAAGGGGACGGTGAAGGCGACATAGCCCGAGTAGAGCATCGGCGGGTGGATCATCATGCTCGGGTGTTGGAGCAGCGGATTGAGGCCGACCCCGTCGGCGGGCACCGGGGAGATCGTCGCGAACGGGTTGACCCCCCCGGCGAACAGCATCAGTCCGGTGAAGAAGGTGGCTACCCCGGCCATCACCGCGGTCGCGTAGGGGACTAGCTCGCGCAGCTTGTTGCGGGTCGCGAAGAGGGCGATCGAGGAGGCGATCGAGAGGACCCAGGCCCAGAGCAGCAGCGAGCCTTCCTGGCTGGACCACATCGCCGCCATCTTGTAGAAGAACGGGGTCTCGATCGAGGAGTGCTGCTGGACCACGTTGAAGGAGAAATCATTGCTGCCAAAGGCGATCTCGATGATCACCACGCAGAGCGTCAGAAGCCCGCACATGGCGTAGACCGAGCGCCGGGAGACAACAACCCAGCGCCGGTCCCCGGCGGCGCCGACCAGGGCGGAGACGACGGCGAAGGCGGCGGCGATAAAGGCCAGCGTCAGCGCGACGCTGCCGAGGCTAGCTGCCATTCGCCGTGGTGAACTTCGAGGGGCACTTGGTGACCAAGGTGTCGTGTTCCCCGACGAATGTGCCGTGATTCATTTCGCCATTGAGGATGATCTCGCGGCCGCCGCGGAAGGGGTCCGGGACGGTGCCGCTATAGGAGACGGGCAGAGAGGTGCCACCTTCTCGATCGGCGACCCGGAAGCGCAGACTTTCGCCTTCGCCCGGTTGGCGTGAGACCGAGCCCTTGACGACCATGCCGGTCAGCTCATAGCTGGAGCCGGCGGGCGCGTGGACCAATTCGGAGGGCTCCTTGGCCTCGCTGGAGGCGCTGAATGAGGTGTAGATCAGTGCCACCGAGAGCAGCACCGCGACGCTGAGAGCGACCACTAGCCGGATATGGCGCTTGCGCTGGGGGTCCACCGCGGGAATTATCGCAAGAGAGCCGCGTGTCCGACGAGCCGAGGTACTTCTCCCCGCTGGTGAGCACAAAGACGCCCACCTGCGAGAATCGGCGTTGATGGCCGCCGCCGACAAAGACGATCCGGTTCTGATGATCACCGGGGCGAGCAGCGGGATTGGTGCGGCGACCGCTCGCGCCGCCGCGGGCTCCTACCGACTGGTGCTCGCCGCCCGCCGCCAGGCCGAGCTCGAGACCCTCGCCGGCGAGCTCGGCGGCGCGGCGCGGGCGCTCGCGGTGAGCTGCGATGTCACCGAGTGGGATCAGGTCGAGGCGAGTGCGGCGGCCGCGATTGAGCACTTCGGCCGCATCGACACGGTCTTTGCCAACGCCGGCTTTGGCGCCACCAGGGGCTTCCTTGAAGAGTCGGTTGAGCACTGGCGCTCGATGGTTCTCACCAACGTCTACGGCGTCGCACTGACGATCCGGGCAACCCTCCCCCACCTGCTCGAGCGCGGCGAGGGACATTTCGTCATCACCAGCTCGATCGCCGGGCGGCGGGTCCTGCCGGGCTCGCTCTACTCGGCGACGAAGTGGGCGGCCGGCGCGATCGGCGAGGCGTTGCGCGCCGAGCTGCGTCAGATGCACGAAAACCACGGCATTCGCGTCACCGTGATCGAGCCGGGAATGACCGACACGCCGTTCTTTGACCAAAGCCCCGGAGACTCCGCGCTTCGCGACTCAGACATCGCCCGGGCGGTGATGTTCGCCCTCAACCAGCCCTCCGGGGTCGACGTCAACGAGATCCTCGTCCGACCGACCAGCCAGCCGATCTAATGCCCCTTTTTGCCCTTGCCCCGGTGCTTACCCTTGGCCCGACCACAGGCGGGGGTCTTCAGCGCCAGGCGGCCATCGCGCACACGCTTATTGTTCTGGCCGCGCAGTGAGAATTTCAGCGTCTGCGGCTTGGCACAGAGGTCGCTGCTATTGAGCAGCAGGCCGCGCTTGCCACCGAAGATCGTCAAGGCGAACCTCGAAACCGGCACGTCGGGGATCATGTCGAAGGTATTGCGCAGCCGCCCGCCGACGGTTTTGGTCGCCCCGCGCAGACGGATATCCACCTGACCGCGCAGATCGACGAGCAGATCGGGCAGGACGTGGTTGCCCGGAACCAGGAAGACCGGCCCCTTCAATTCCTGGCCAAGAAGCGGTGATTTCGCCCGCGCGAAGCCGTGAATCGAGGCTTTCGGGCACTGGTTAGCGGCCAGCTGCGGGCGCGTGCAGAGGGTCCCGATGTGGCGCTGGTCAAGAATCGTCGCCCTGGGCAGGGTGACTGTCGCGCGAGCCAGGTTTGAATCGCCGCGGCGGGCGCGGACGGTCGCCCGGAATTTGGGATCCTGGTTTCTGAACATCACCTGGCGGTTGCCGAAGAGCCGAGCGGAGAAGCGCGGCCGAAAGCCCAGTTTGTGGCAGCCGCTGGTCTGAAACGGCGCCGAGACCGCGAAGCTGGTGAAGCTCGCCGGATTGCCTGGATCAGCACCGCCGCCGATAAGCGAGCCCGCCGCGGCGAGTTTGCGACAGCTGGTCGGGTTGATGATGAATCCCTGCCTGTCGATGTTGACGTTGATTGCGCGGATGTCGAGCTTGGCGCCGCCGAAGACATCGGGGATCGCGTTGGTCAGGGGATGGATCCGCGCCGATTCGGGATCGACGCCGAGCGCGACCCTGACGACGTCGGTGCCCAGGTCAAAGGGCCCCGCTAGCGCTGGAGCAACCAGCGCCAGGGAGAGAGGCGCGCTCTGGTAGGGCCCGGCGAGATAGGCCTTGGCATTGATCTCAATCGGCGAGGGTCCGCTGCCCATCTTGATCGAGGCGCCGCCGACCAGGCTCTTATCCGGACAACTCGCGTTCTTTTGCTCGGCATGCCCCGCGTGAGCGGCGGCCTGATCGAGGGCCTTCTGGGGGCAGTAGGGAACGCCCTTCAGTTTGCCGCTGAGCCCGGCTGGCAGGGAGAGATCGACGCCTTTGACCTCCTGTTCGCCGTCTTCGCGGCTGATGTGCATCGAAAAGGGGCTATAGGCACCGGCCTTGACGGTTTTGGAGTCAATCGAAAACTTCGGCGCGAAGGGACGCGCGGCGCCGGTTTTCGCGCACGACCCGCCGGCGGGGGCGCTGGTCAGCGTGTAGGCCTGGCTCGGCGTCGCATCGGCGGTCTCGCTGTAGGGGGTGATCCGCGAGGTCGAGGTGTTGGGGCCACAGATTGGCGCGCTGGTCAAAACCGCGTTGTTGCCATTGGTGAAGCTCAGCTTGATCGAGGTGAACGGGACCTGCGGATTTTCGGCGAAGGTCGTGGTCAGCTGTCCCGTTGTCGGGTCGGCGCTGACCTTTCCGATCAACCTGACCGAAACCCCGTAGCGGCTTGACTCGGCATCGACGAAGATCCGGTACTCATCGCCCGAGGCAGGACTGCGGCTGAGCTGATTGCCGAGGTAGATCGGGCCGCTCAGCGCGCCGGCGGGAAGCGGCGGAGTTTCGATCGAAACGCTGCCGATTTTCGAGCCAGCGGGACAGCTGACGGGGGTCTTGGCGCCCTTGTTGAACTGATTATCGGCACAGAACTTGAGCTGATCGGCGCTGGCTGGGTTCAGCCCGACACCGTGCGGCAGCGAGACCTGAGCGGTCTTCAGGTTGGAGTTGGCGATCGGCGCGGGCGGGTTGAAGGGCACAGCGAGATTTACCGTCGGTCCTTCGGGGGAGTCGGTTTTTTTGGTGCCCGGCGCGACCGCGATGATCGGTTCAAAGGGGACGTTTTTGCAACCGGTCGGCTTGATGCCCATCGGCAGCGGTGACTCAAAGGGAGCAGAGCCTTCCGGGAATTTGGGATTCGGCGCTTCAACGGAGTCGGCGCGCAGGAAGGTCGAGTAAGTCTGGGCGAAGGACGCCTGGCTGGGGTCGTGACAGCTGCTCGGGTTGGTCAGGAAGGTCCCGTTGCCGGCGACACCGGTGAAGACGAGGCGATTCTTGTAGATCCTGCCAGCCGGCGCTTCGGGCACGGCGATCGTGAATCCCTCGTGGTAATCGCCTGCCCATTCGATGTCGGATTTGAGGTAGACGTGAGAGCCGGCAGCTTCGAATCCGAAGAGCGCCGGTTCACCCTGGTGGGGTTCGAGGTTATAAACCTGGGCCGGCACCGGACCGATCGGCAGGCCTGCCACCGCGAGGGTGATCAGACTGGCGCCGACAACCGAGGTCGGCGGACAACCCAGAGCCCCGGCTTCAAAGGTCGCCAACGGACACTGTGGGGTCGCCTGTGGATTGACACTCAACCCAACCGGCAGATCGACCCGCACGTCCTTCAAGACCCCAACCGGTTCGATCAGTGGGCCAGCCCCGTCTTTGACGATGAACTGGGTGAAGCCGATCGGTGGATGGGCTGCCGCCTGGGTCGAGAACTGTGCCGAGGGGCTTTCCGGACTGCATTCGGGCACGTCGGTGTTGCACACCCCCGCCTGCCAGCCGTCGGCCGCGGTGCCCGGAGTGTGTTGCGGGGCGATGATGTCGGCGGTGTTCGCCTGCGCCACGGGACTCAGCCCGGCAAGCGCCAGGCAATTCGCCGCGAACATCGCTGTAAGCGTCCTCCTCACCGACATGTCTGATCGGTACCCGCCGGGCGGGTTCGTCAATCCGCCGGCTTGGAGTGCTTGCTGGTCTTACCGAGCTTCGTATTCTTCTTGCAGGAGCTCTTGCTGATCCGCAGCTTCTTGTTGATCACCTGGGCGCCGTTTTGGCCATCCAGTTCCACCCGCGAGTAGAGCGGATGGCGACAGATGTCGCGCGTGTTTTGCAGCAGGCCGCGCTTCTTGCCGCCGCGGATCGTCAGCACGAAACGCGAGACCGGCACGTCGGGGACCATCGCGAAGGTGTTGCGGATGCGCTGGTTGACGCTGTCGGTCTGCCCGGCGAGTTCGACGTTGACCTGACCGTGCAGGGCGACGACCAAATCTGGCAGTTCATGTTCAGGGTTGGGGCGCAGATAGACGGGGCCTTTGAGCGGACCATCGAGCAGTGGCGTTGTCGCTTCGGCGAACCCGTAGATCGAGTCGGCCGGGCATTCATTGGCGGCGAACTGTGGGTTGGTGCAAACCTTGCCGATGTGGCGCTGGTCGAGGATGAACGCTTTCGGCAGGGTGACCGAGGCGCGGGCGATGTTGGCATCGCCCGGACGGGCGCTTAGAATCGCCCTTAGTTTCGGGTCTTTGGCCCGCTTCGTGCCACCGAACGTGCGCAGGAAGAGCTGCGGCGCAAAGCCCAGGTTCTGACAACCGCTGGCCTGAAAGGGACTGCTCGCCGCGACGGAGCTGAAGCTCGCCGGGTCGGCCGGATTTGCCCCGCCCCCGTGCAGAATCGCTTCGAAAGCGAAAGCCGAGCAGTTGGTCGGGTTGAGGGTGAACTGCGGCCGGTTGATCTTCACCGAGACCGAGCGAATATCGAGCAGCGCGCCGCCGTAGACATGGGGCAGCGGATCGGTGACCGTCGTAACCTGGGCGGTCTTGGGATCCAGCCGCAGCGCCACCCGTACCACGACCGTGCCGAGATCAAAGGGCCCGGCCGTGGCGGGGGTGATCACGGCTAGAGAGAGGGGGGCGCCTTGGTAGGGGCCGGCGAGGAAGGCCTTGCCGTCTTCGATGTGCAGCGGTTCGGGCCCGCTGCCGCTAGTGATTGAGGCGCTGCCTACCAGGCTTTCGGGTGGACAGCTCGAGGAGGCCGCCTCAGCGGCGCCGCTGTTGGCGGCAGCCGCGGCGAGCGCTTCCTCGGGGCAGTAGCGGACCCCGGCGAGTTTGGCGGTCAACCCTGGGGGAAGCTTGACTTCGGCGCCTTTCAGCTCCTGGTTGCCCGGTTCGCGGTTGATGTCGATGTTGACGTCAGTGAAGGCGCCGGCCTGAGAGTTGCTGGCAAGCGCTTGGAATTTGGGAGCGAAGGGACGTTCGGCCAGCGTTTTCGCGCAGGGGGCTTTACCGGGCGCCGAGCTGAGGCTGAATTCGCCCTGCGGGGTCGCATTCGGGTTTTCGGTCCACGGCGTCATCGTCGCCGTGGTCTTGTGGGGACCGCAGGTCGCGGGACTGGTCAGGGTCGCGGTCGGACCGCCATCGAGGCGCAGGGTAACCGAGCTGAAGGGCACCTGCGGGAGTTCGCTCAAGCTGGTGGTCAACTGTCCTGTTATCGGGTCAGCGCTGACCTTGCCGATCAATCTCACCGAGAGCCCGAACCTGCTCGACTCGGCGTCGATGAAGATCCGGTACTCATCGCCCGAGGCGGGGTTGCGGCTGAGCTGCTTGCCGACGAAGACCTCGCCGCTGATCGGTTCAGGCAGTGGCGGCGTCGCGATCGAGACCGTGCCTATCTTCGATTTCGCCGGGCAGCTGACCGGGTTTTCTGTGCCCTTGGCGAACTGTTCATCACTGCAGGCGAGCAGGCCGTTGGCGGCCGAGGGGTTCAGGCCCAGGCCGAGCGGAAAGCTGAGCTTCGCTTCCTTGGTATCAGAGCTCTCCCGCGCCCCTTCTTCTTCGGGGTTGGCGGGAATGATGTGGGGAACTTCAACCCTGGTCGTAGCGCCCGCGGGGGAGTCGGTTTCAGTTGTGTTTGGTTCCACGCCGGTGCTCGGGTGGTAGGGAACGTGTTGGCAGTCGATCGGTTTTTTGCCTTCCGGCAGCGGCGACTCGAGTGCCGGTGCGGCACTGGCCGGAAAGCTGTAGCCGGGTTCTTGCTCTTCGCTCACGGAGGCGGCGAGCAGATAGGTCGAGTAGGCGTGCTTCCAGGCCGGTTCGGTTTCGGGGTTGTGGCAGGTCGAGGGTGTCGTGATGAAGGTGCCGTCCCCGGCGCGGCCGTTGAAGACGAGGCGGTTTTTGAGGATCGTTTCGCCGACTACCGGTAGTTCAGGCACCGCGATCGTGAAGCCCTCGTGGTAATCGCCATTAAAGGCGACGTCCGCTTCGAGGTAGACGGGGTTGCCGAGCAGGTGCAGGCCAAAGCGGGCCGGATGACCTAGAGGGGGCACGATGTTGTAGACCGGGACTTCGGTGACGCCGGAGATCGGCGCGATCGGAACCCCGAGCAACGAGGCGGTGACGGAGCTCTCGCCGACTTTCGTTTCGGCCCCGCAGGCGCTCAGGTCAAATTCGGCCTGGCTGCACTGCGAAGTCGCCTGCGGGTTGACGCTCAGCCCTACCGGGAGATCGACCCTGATCGTCTTCAGGGCACCGACCGGGGTTTCGCCCGGCGCTTTGCTCCTAACGATGAATTGGGTGAACCCGACCTGAGGATGGGCCGCCGCTTCTTCAAAAAATTGGGCCGGGGTGGCGACCGAGCAGACCGGCGTGTCTTTCTTACAGGTTCCGGCCTGCCAGCCGTTGTTCGCGGTCGGCGGTTCACTCGGCGCGTTGGCGGGCGAGGGGGCGATGATCGCTTCGGTGTCGGCCTCAGCAACTGGCGCCGCGACCATAATCGCCAGGCAGGCGGTGAAGGTCATGATCGTGCTGCTCAGTGCGATTTTCTGCCCCATCTGAATCTCCTTTGTAAAACCCGTTGGCAGGGACTGTACCCGATTTTAAGGAGTTGCGCTAGAATTTTTAGGTATGATCTTCACCCACTTCTAGAAAATCGGAGGCATCATGGATTGGCAGCGCCTGGCTCGAGCGAACACCCATCCTCTGCGCATTTCCGTTCTTGAAGTGCTGGCCATAGACGACGGGCGGACCCTTTCACCCAGTGACCTGAGCTGTGAGCTCAGGGTGCCACTCAGCAACGTGAACTACCACGTTACGGAGTTGCTGCGCTCGGGGCTGATCGAACTGACCGGCGAACGCCAGGTGCGCGGCGCCACCGAGCACTTCTACCGAATGGTCGAGCAGGAGCAGAGCAGCAACGGCACCCGCAACGGCAAACCGGATAGACAGCGGACCAAAACACTCAAGGACTCGGCCCTGCCCGGCCCAGCGCCGAGCCTGAGTTGATCTGAGGCCAAACGACGGGTCGCCAAGCCGCGCCCGCGCGCGAGCAGGCGATCCCGTGCGTGAGAATGCATCCTTCGATGTGGCATTCCGATCTCGACCTTCGCGTCGCAGGCAAAATCCAGCTCAAGCGAAGCACAAGCGGGTCGGACCTCAGCCCGGCCCTTCCCGATAGGACGGCCCGGCCTCACCCGGGCCGCTCGCGCACGGAGTCCAGGGTTGTGCGAAGAGTTCGACTTCCTTGAGGATCGAGCTGAAATCGATCTTTCGAGCCTTCGGGCAGAATTCAGTTGGGGAGAGTTCGTACTCAGCCTCGAAGACGGCCTTTCCTTCCTTGATAAAGCTGTTCTTGAAAAAGCTGCATTCGTGGAATTGGAAGCACTCCTCGACAATCGCGAAATCGAAGTCCGGAGCGAGTTCAGCCGCCTGGCGCCCGTCGTTCTTCAGCGCCACCGACATGCCACGGGCGTGAACCTGTTCGGCCACCCAACGGTTGAAGCGCAGTTGCTGCGCACGAGTGATGTGGAATCCCGTGTTGTTTTCCGGTTCCCAGCCCGCGACATTGTCGGGCTCAACTGCGTCGAAGCCCTTTTCGGCGCACATATTGAAGCGCTGCTTGAGCGGCTTTTCGAAGAGGTGAAAGCGGCCAATGTTCAGCCAGCGCTCATTGGGGAACCCTTCGTACTTTTCGCCGCGCACCGAGCGGGGAAACTCAGCCTTGTCGGGCCGGTAGTTCTCCCAGCTGCCAACGTCGAGGTAGCAGATCACCTTGCGACCCTGGCGATGCAGTTCTTCCACTGTGCTCTTTGAAGTTTCGAAGCCGTCAACGTCGTAGACGCTGGCTGGCACACTTGTGTCGATCCCTCCCTGCAGCTGCCACTGCCATGGCGCCGTGGTCGGCGCCGGCATCCAGCGCGTGCCATCGCCTGCCTGGGCGGATGCAACAAACAGGAATAACGCGCTGAGCAGAGTGGCGGCGAAGGCCAGGTAAGACCGGGGAACGGTCACGGATCCCGGATATCCTGTCGATTCCTCATCTGGCGATCGTAGCTCGCTCCGGCGGCGGGCTAGCTGGTGCGCCACACAACTCCGAGGTCAAACGCGACCCGCACCCAGGTCACCAGGACTTCGAACCAGCACCGGGATTCGTCCTTGCAGAGCGGAAAGCGGACGACGGGTCTCGAACCCGCGCCTTCGCCTCAAGTCCGAACCCCTTAAGGCTCCCCTCGCTTACAGAGAGCAGTCTAGGGCAGGGACCCGCTACAGCTGCGTGTGCGGGCTCGCCCAGCCGCTGACGAAGTCCATCACGTCGAGCACCACGTCCTCGTGGCCGGAACGGTCGTTGCCACGCAGCTCGATCCGCAGCAGCTCCAGCTGCCCGAGAACCTCCGAGCGAGAAACGCCGTGCTCCAGCTCAGATCGAGCCAGATAGCGAATCTTCCGAGCCGATTCCGGCGAATCCAGAGTTCGCTGAGGCCAGGGCGATGTCCCGATTGACCGCCATCGCCAGTCGACGATAGAGCCTGTGCCTTTGGTTCGAGGATGAAACGACGATCAGCCGTGATCGCACGTGGCCCGGCTGATGTATCCGGACTGTGTCCGCCGCCCCTGCCGTTGGGCGTTCAGCGACGGCGGCGCCGTTCGGGGTTTCCTTGCTCCCACCAGTCGATCACCTCACCTCGCCCCTGCACCTCTTCGATTGTCCGGGCGATGGAGTGGGCACCGGAGCCCGTCACGGTCCCGCAGAACTTCCATAGCTCCCGCGTCGCCCGCTTGTATCGATGGATCAGTTCGTCCAAGTCGAAGGCATCCAGCTCGCCGGCGTCGTACCGTTCGAAGCCATCCCGCACCTGCTCGAGAAGGTCGGCGAGTCGCGCCTCGTGATAGCTGACGACAAGTGCCACGTCAGCCTGGCGCTCCGCTTTCGAGGGCTTTGCGGGATCGGCGCTCACGCTGATTCGACGGTATCGCAGGTTGTCGCGCCCGGCTCGATCTACCTTTCTTCGATGACCTGGCTGCCCTGCACCACGATCTCTGACCCCGGCGGCAGATTGGCTATGAAGATGACGAGGTTCGAGCCGCCGCTGTCGCGCACAGAAGGGATGAGCAGCCCGTCATGGCCGAGCCACGCGATGGCGCCGCCGACACGCCGGCACTGCTCCCAGGGGAGCGACTCGAAGTCCTCCTCAGTGATCCCGATGGCGGCGAGTCGTCCCGCGTCTGTCAGGTCGAGCAGTTTCGCGACCACGACATCAAGTTCGTAGATTGTCCGTGTAGCTCGTGGCGGCACCGGCTGCATCGCGATCACGTGATCGCCCTCGGCTTTCGCGGTTGACTCAGCGAGGCTCGTGTAGAGCGCCGACGTTCCGTATGGGTTCCACCGAGCCCCGCGCTCGTGGCAAGCTCGGGGGACACTGATCCGAGTATGTGCCGGTAGACGCGACCCGTCCAGCGCTCAGTGTCGAAGCGCTCTAAGACATCGAGCAGCCCCGGATCGTGGACCACGACTACTGCGCCCTACGCGTAACTGCCGTCTCGAAGCTGAGCGATCAGGGCGAGGACGTCATCGACCCGGTCTTCCTCGATGCGATCGGCCGGGCGCTGCCCCTCAAGTAGCCGATGAGGAGAGAAGAGCCACAGTCGGGCCTCGTCGGGCGGGTAGAACTCCGCCATCTCCTCGGCGAGCCAAGCGAGGGTGAGCAGCCGATCGAGGCTCCGCCGCTGTGGCTCCGCCTTGCCCGTCCGCCATCGCGAGACAGTCTGCGGCGTCGTGCCGAGCAGCTGTGCGATCTCCCGCCCTTGCACGCCGACCTCATCCCGAATCGCGTCGAGCTTACGAGCAAGGGCACCAGTGCTCGCTTTTGCGGCTGCCTCCATGTCTATCTCCAGATTACGATCAACGTCTTGATGAACATATGGCTTAACGATCTAATCGACAGAGTAGCAGCTATAACCCCATCTGCTTGCCAAAAATCCCCTCCACGAGACGTCGTGAGGCTGGCCTCGTGGATCGCCCTTAGCGCTTCCCAGCCGAGGTCTTGCCCTGCCGCCAGCTCCCGCCAACCAGGTGATCGTCGGTGGGGTCCCGCAGGGTCTCTTCGACCGCTTTGGGGTCCTCCTCCTCTATGGCGACGCGTTCAATCCGCGCCACGGCTTTGCGCGCCTCCGCAACGCTGATTTGCTTCTCGAAGTAGGGTTCGCGCAACGTCTTGCGAAGCAAAATTCTCAACGGATCTCGAACCCGATCCCGGTGATGAACTTTGGCTCTCCAAAGTGACAAGAGAGCAGACGACGGGGGTCGAACCCGCGACCTCGAGCTTGGAAAGCTCGCGCTGAGGCTCGACTCCAACTGCTTTCTAATGCGGTTTCGCTGCAAATTGTTACTCCTTAGTGGACACCGAGAGACCATTGCCTTCGGGCTGCTGCCCTTGGCCGGCCGCCGATCCAACTACCGCTCAGCAACATCCAGCCGACACGCCCAAAGAGCGACGCCATGCGTGCGGCTCGGCGACTGCCTCGTAGACCAAGATCCTCACCGGCGCAGGCCGCGCGGTGCCCGCTGCGCTTGTGCGAGGCGGTTGGTGAAGTCCGAGCAACGTCCCGCCGTCGGCTGAGCGGGCCGCCGGCGAGCGACTCGGCCTTCGAGTCCGAAGCTCGGCCAGCCGGGTATCGCGACGCTCACTCGGCGAAGCAGGCGGCGGGCGTGCGGATTGGGGCGCTCTCGCGCGGATCGAGAAGACGACCGTCGACCGAGACGAGGCCGGCGTTGAGTGCGTGGGCGAAGGCGATCAGGTAGTCGTCATCGGGATCAACAGCTCACAATGCGACCTGGCCGCGCAGGCGCAGCGCCCCCTTCAGTGGATCTCCGGCGCCCTCAATCGACCGAGCCGGCCGGGACAATCCACTCGCAAGGCTGTCCGGTCACTGCGGCGATGCGGTCGAAATCGGCGTCGTAATGCAGGACCGTGAGTCCGCGGGACTCTGCGGCGGCGGCGATCAGCAGGTCAGGCACCTTGCGGCCGCGCTGGTGTTTGGCGGCGAGCAGGCGCTGGAACTGCCTGGCCCGCTGCAGGTGCTCGGCGCTGGTCTCGACCAGCTCGAATGCTCGCAGGCCCTCGGACAACTCGTCCCACTCGTCCCCGTTGCGGGCCGAGTAGCCGATCTCCAGGTCGCTGATCCCGGCCCGGGCCAGCTCGCGGCGCTCGGCCAGCGGCTCGATCGCCTCGCGGACAGCTCGATGGTGGGTGCGGGTGAGGACGCTCGAATCGAGCAGATGGGTCAGTGCCATGCCTGCTCGCGAGGCTCGAGGTCGGCCCCAGCGAGCAGGTCCAGGCGCCGCTCCACCATCTCGCGGTGCTCGCCGGCGGCCTGGCGCAGCGCATGGTTGACGGTCTCCTTGATCGTCGTTGCGCCCAGCCCGTCCCGTGCCGCCCGCAGGGCGTCCTCATCTATGTCAACCAAGTGCTTTGCCATTGCCTCGCCAGTATATACGCTGGCTTCGGAAAGATATACCCCGTTTGGCACCCCGGTCATCATCGCTTGCCGACGCTCCGCTGGCGATCGACACCAATAGCGGTCATCCTTTTCCAACCCCGTTGTTCCTACCCCCGAGATTCTGGAGGTGTGGTTAGTCGCAATTGGCCTAGAATCGGAAAGCGGGCGACGGGTCTCGAACCCGCGACCTCGAGCTTGGGAAGCTCGCGCCAAGGCCCGAACTCCAGCCGCTTTCTAATGCGGTTTGCCTGCAAACAAGGGGTTTCTCGAATTGACAGGTGGGGACGAAGATGGACACGATCTGACCGTTCTGTTCCTTCCTGTGTTCCTACCCAGCCCACCCACGATTGCGAGATGGTTTCGACGATCTCGCCCCCGTAGCTCAGCTGGTAAGAGCACTCGCCTCCCGGAGGCGACGGGTCGCTGGTTCGAGTCGAGGATGGGGTGTTTCGAGTTCGCCCCGGCATCGTATTCGGCGAGGCGCCCGGCGATCGACCGCAACTCGTCGGGGTGGCCACATCCGTCCAGACCCTCGCCGCCAAGCCGGGCCGCAGTCACCCGCAGGGCGCGATACTGACCCCGAGCGCGCAGCGAGTGGGTTGACGGCGGCCCGGCCCACAATTTCCCCTGGTCGGCAGGCGTTGGCGCAGCCCAGTCTGCAACACCGAAGCCATCCACTTCGCGATAGAGCTGTTGAGCGCCCGGCTTCGCCTCACGGGCGAGGGCAGTCGGCCCCCAGCTCGACCTCATCGACCTCGCGGCGAACACCGACGTAATGTGCCGATGGATGCCATTGCCGCCGAGCACGCGTGTCGCACGGCAGTCTCAGAGCCGGATGTCAGAAACTGTTCGAGCCGTGCTGGCGGTTCCCCTAGACGATCCGGCTTGGCCGAGCAAGTCGGCCGGCATCGAGAAGCAGAGTCCCAAACCGGGCAAGGAGCCGGCGCGGGGCGCTATCGCAAGCGCGCGGCTCAGCCTGAAGCGCCTCGTTTGGTTCTCGGCAGGGCCTCGGCCTCGAGGCGCCCGAGTTCGATCCGCAGCGCCGAAAGGAATGCCGAGCCGGGCTTCACCGCGGCGATCATCCCCACCGACTCGCGGTAGTGGCCGCTCATGCTCGCGACGCTGGTGCCCATCCGCCCCACCACGCCATCGCCGAAAGCCGCGATACCCCGGCGCAGCCCAAGGATGTCAGAAAGCTTGTCGGCGGCGAAGACCGTCACCGCCCGCCCGCCCGCGCCTGCGACCTGCTCGCGCAGGCCCGCCTTGCGGCGCTCGAATGACGCGATAGCCGGGTCCTCGCTGAGCGTGAGCACCAGCGAGGAGATCTCATCCCCCATTTCAGCCCGCAGCTCCTCTGCGCTCAGCGTCCCCCGCTCGACCGTGTCGTGCAGAAGGCCCACAGCCACCAGGTCCTCGTCAAATCCGACCCGGTGCAGGAGTATTGCGACCTCGACGACGTGATCGAGGAAGGGCCGTCCGTCGGTGGCCCGGAACTGGGAGCGATGGGCCGCCTCGGCCAGCGAATAGGCCCGCATCAGGAGCGCGGAGTCCGTGACCCAGATCGGTGGGCCCGATGTCGAGGAGGCCTCCGCGGCAGTCGATAACCCCTCAAGGCGGAAGAGGCTCGCGGAATCGCCTTGACCAGATGAGCGAGTTCCGTCGCTACTAGCCACGACCGCAGTATCGCCGATCTCCCTGCTTTCGTCTGGTTTTGTCAGCCCACTCGCTCAATCGGAGATGACGGAATACCCGCGACCGTAGCGGGCCCCGTGATCTACGCGATGGTTACAAGCGCGCGGGCTTGAACTGCAATCGTCAGAGAGACCGGACAGGCGCGCAATTGACGGGAGGCAGCAGAATGGCGAGCAGACCGAGCGGTGCCCCGGGGCCCGGCCGTCCTCAGCTCAGCGGGGGCAGCGCTGAGCAGCAGGTCAGCCGCTCCAATGCCTCCCAGTCAAGCCAGGCCTTTCAACCACTGCCGGAGCCGACCGGCAAGGCTCCCTTTCGGTTCTCCCTCGATGAGGCCGTGGGAGCCGCCGAAGCGAAACAACTGACAGGTGCCGCGCAGATCGACTTTCACGTGATCGGCGACAGCGGAGGCGTTAAGTACCCGGTCTCCCAGCAGCTGGTGGCCGACGTCATGGCCCGTGACTTCGCCGGTTCTGGTCCTGCTCCGGCCTTCTGTTATCACCTCGGCGACGTCGTCTATTACAACGGCGAGGGCACCCAGTACTACCCGCAGTTCTATGAGCCCTACCGCGACTATCCGGCACCGATCCTCGCGATCCCGGGCAACCACGACGGCGACCCCCTCGACGCAAGCCTTGAACCATCGCTTGCCGCTTTCGTCCGTACCTTCTGCGCGAAGAGCCCCGGGGTCCTGCCCGAAGCCGGCGATGCCCCGCGCACAACGATGGTCCAGCCCAACGTCTACTGGACGCTTCAGGCACCCTTCTTTACGATCCTCAGCCTCTACTCCAACGTCCCTGACGGCGGTGAGATCGACGCCGCGCAGAAGAGCTGGCTGGTTGGCGAGCTGCAAGCGGCGCCGCACCGGGCGCTGATCGTCTCACTGCACCACCCGCCCTACTCGGCCGACGTCGAACATGGGGGCAGCGAACGGATGGGCAAGCTGCTCGACTCCGCTTTCGCCGAGGCCGAGCGCATCCCGGATCTGATCCTCAGCGGCCACGTCCACAACTATCAGCGCTTCACCCGCGCCTTCAAGGGACGAGAGATTCCCTATCTGGTGATCGGTGCTGGCGGCTACTGGCATCTGCACCGGATCGCGAACGCCGCCAACGGCAGCGAAGTGAGGACGCCCTGGCAGGTGCCGGATTCAGACATCACTCTTGATGCCTATGCCGACGATCGCCACGGCTTTATGCGGCTGAGCGTCGAAGAGAAGACAATCAACGGTAGCTACACCACCGTGCCACGCCCGCAGGAGTCCTGGAGCAAGGGCCCGGTCACCGTGGCCGACAGCTTCTCGATCGACCTCATTAACCACACCGTTGAGAGCCGCCGGCTCGGGAGCGGATGAGCTGGCCAAGGGACTGCCTTCCTGTCGATGTAACTCCTCCAGTCTCAAGATCTTCACCGGACGGCTGCCTGGTAGCCGTACCTTCAGCCGCATACCAGGAGCCATCATGCGCACAGCCCTAGTCGGGTAAGGCGCGGGGCGGCGACGACGAAGCCTCTCGATCCGGTCAGCCTTCTGACCAGGATCGCTCCGACGACCACGGCGCCGCCCGCCAAATCCTCACACCCACGGCGCGCGCAAAGGTCACTGCCCCTGGGGCATGCGAGAGAGCCATCGCCCAATAGCCCCGATATCTGGACCAACGTATGACCCAGCTCGTCGGCTATGGGTCCAGTCCACAGCATCCTAACCGCGGTTGTGCTGGAGCTTCCTAGGGTCGCGACTACGGGCATGCTGACGCGGAGCCCGCCCTGGGCTCAATGCAAGCGCGAAAGCCATGCCTTGGCGTGGCAATACCCAGCAATCTAGGAGGAAGCAATGCAGCGTCTGAAAGTCGCCGGCGTATGTCTCCTTGCCGCTCTTGTGGTGAGCGTACTAGGGGCGAGCTCGGCTTCAGCCAAGGGACTGCTACTCACGACTCCCAATCAGGGTGTCTTCAACGGAGGGAACCTCACCTGGACGAGCACCAACGCCGGCTTCACCTTCGCGGGCGACGAAGGCGAAGAAATGTGCGGGAGTACCGGCCCCGTCATCTGGAAGCTCAAAGTCCAGCAAGAGGGCTCCCAGTACTTGGGCCAGGTCGAGAACGCAAATCAATTCCAGTGCGCTCTACCATCGGGGGGAGCGGTCTCAATTGAGCCCACCCCTGTGCCGTGGTCGGTCAAGCTGACCGCGGACGGGAAGGCGCCAGTCCAAGGCATCACTCAACCGATCGGCTTCACCGCCCAGTTCCCCGACGGCGCGACCTGCTCGTTCGATCCGCCTAGGATCCTGCTGAGGTTCGTCGTCGGCCCGATCAGGCCGATCCCGCTTGAACCCGGGGACCCGCTGATCGGCTACCGGCTCGTGCGCGGCGTGAGCAGCCCAGCCTGCCCGAGAGTCGCGACCGAGAGCCTCTCCTTCGCGGCGACCACCGCCGGACCCAACGGGGAAGAAGAACCGGTCTTTGCGGCTTCAGCCAAGGGACTGCTACTCACGACTCCCAATCAGGGTGTCTTCAACGGAGGGAACCTCACCTGGACGAGCACCAACGCCGGCTTCACCTTCGCGGGCGACGAAGGCGAAGAAATGTGCGGGAGTACCGGCCCCGTCATCTGGAAGCTCAAAGTCCAGCAAGAGGGCTCCCAGTACTTGGGCCAGGTCGAGAACGCCAACCAGGTCGATTGCGCCCTGCCGTCAGGAGCGGTGGTCTCGATCGAGCCCGACCCTCACCCCTGGTCGGTCAAGCTGACCCGCAACGGGAGCGCGCTCGTCAAGGGCATCGGAGAGGGGATCGGCTTCACCGCCCAGTTCCCCGACGGCGCGACCTGCTCGTTCGATCCGCCTAGGATCCTGCTGAGGTTCGTCGTCGGCCCGATCAGGCCGATCCCGCTTGAACCCGGGGACCCGCTGATCGGCTACCGGCTCGTGCGCGGCGTGAGCAGCCCAGCCTGCCCGAGAGTCGCGACCGAGAGCCTCTCGTTCGCGGCGACCACCGCCGGACCCAACGGGGAAGAAAACCGGTCCTGGCCCAGGACTACTAAGCACCCCAAATGCAAGTCGCGCTCGTGGGCCGGCCCTCCGGGTCGGCCCACGAGTCTTTATGGACGGGTCGGCATCTCGGTTGATTCACTCGCGCTCCCCAGTTAGCCTTCCTGCAATGGCAGTCTCGCCCAGGAGGCGCGCCGGCGCCCGCCTCGCTTGCATCACGCTGATTGCAGTGAGCGCCTGCGCTCTCCTTGCGGCGACAGGCGCAGGGGCTGCGACCGTGACGATCGGAAGCCCGTTGACGGAAGCTTTTTCCCTTCGACCGTCAGCCTCACCGGGACCGTCGTGAACTCGACCCTCCCGGACCCCGGTGCGAACCTCACCTCGCCCATCACGGGCACGATCGTGCGCTGGCGCATCATGGACGGATCGGGCGGCCCCTACAGACTCCGGGTCTTGACGCCGGGCAGCGCCACCGCCTACACGGGCGGAGCGGCGAGCGACCCCGAGACCCCTGCCGGCACTGGCGTCGAAACTTTCATCACCAACTTGCCGATCCAGGCCGGGCAGACGATCGGCTTGGACAACACCAATCCCAGCGATGGAATCGGAGATTCCGAATTCACAGGCGGAGCCAATCAAAGCGAGCTCCTTCGCTGGCGCTCGGTGAAACCCGAGCCGGCACAGGCGGCTCCAGTAACGAGCTGTCCTTCAACGCCGATGTCGAATATTCCCCGCCGGTTGCGCCCGCTTCCCCGAGCGGTTCACCGCCCCCCGTCGCGAAATGCGTTGTCCAAGCTCAAGGGCAGGAGCCTGAAAGCCGACCGCAAGAGGTTGGTGACGGTCGGCTGCAGGCTCGGCAAGGTCATGGGCCGAAAGAGCGCGTCCGCCAAGGTGACCAAGCAGAGCCCCAAGCCGGGCAGTCTGCTGCCCCTCGGCACCAAGGTGAACGTCAAGTTGAGCGGATAGCACCCCGCCAGGTGCAGGCCAGGGTCACTTCAGATTTTCCACCAGTTCCTGCTGGGTCTGATCGAGCCTCTTGAGGAGGTTGCTGAGCGTCCCATAAACTTGCTCACGCGATCCATCGACATCTGCAGCCTAAGTTGGTTCTCGGTGCCCAGCTCGCCGAGTTCATCGCCCGCGAGCTTTGTGTGGATCGCGGCCAGTGTTCTCTTTAAGCGCGCGGCCACGTTGCTTGACAGTGCGGCTGACCCGCTGACCGACGCGCCCACGGACCGGGGGTCCTTGCGCGCCCGCCACGCCCTGCTGGTTCCAGCTCAAGGCGCTCTCGGTCGCTCGGTCGCAGTTGGCCAGGCTCCCGACGATGCGCAGCGCACCAGATTGGGTGTCCACGCAAGCGTTGATTTCGTTCGACGGGGCTTCCGAACGGGCGATGCCCGTCAGGCTCCCGGCAGCAACCAGGGCAGCGAGCGTCGCCATCACATTTGCGTAGGTCGCGCGAGGAAATCGCATCTCTTCATCCTTCCCGCGGGGTTAGGGTCCAAGCGCATCAATCCTAGGCTCCGATTCAGAGGCGAAACCAACCCCCGATCCCTCACCCGGCAATGGCCTTGCGCCCACCCAAGGACTCTCGGCGACCAACCAGCGGTCATACGACCCCAACCTCGTCCCTGAGCTCAACTTTTCTCGTAGAGGGGGTTCGCAAAGGTTCCGGTTGGCTCCGCTGATAGAAGGCCCCCACCGCGAGGCCTTCTTGCGTTTCGGGATCGGCGAGGATCCACCGGATTCTGGCTGGGCTAACTCAGCCTGAACTCCCGCTTGACCGGCGTCGAGTCGGGGCCCGCCCGGTTGATGGCCCTCACCTCGAAGGTGTAGCGACCGGGCTTTAGGTGCCTGTAGGTCTTCGGTGACCTGCAGCCCTTTAACTTCGGCTTTGCGTCGGAGTGACGGCGGCGAAGCTCGCACTGGAAGGCGCTCGCGATCCCTACGGCGTTGAAGCTGAAGATCGCCTCACCCTTGCCGGCGACGATCTTCGCCTTCCTCATCTTGGTGTTCGGCTCGCCCATTACGTTCACGGTGACCGTGGCGGTCGCCGAAAGGCCGCTGAGGTCGGTGGCCGTCACCGTCGCGGTGTGGGCTCCGGGCTTAGCAAAGGCGTGGACTGCGTTGGCGCCGCGCGTGGGCGCCGTCGTCGAAGGCCCAGCTTAGGCTCACCGCATCGCCCGGATCGGGATCGCTGGCGGTGGCGACGAAGGTGTCTGCCGCCTTCGCGACCGGCTTTGGATTGCTAGCCGCAGCGCTCACGGAGGGAGCGCGGTGGCCGTACTCGTAGGCACCAATGTCCCGCACCGCAATGCCGTCGCCATTGCCGTCGATCGGCGATCAGGCCGTCCAGGTCGGGGACCGCTTTGCAGACGCTCGAGCAAATGCCCCCGCTGTCGATTGCCGGCGATCCGAAGCGGAGGTGGTAGTCGCCGGCGGCCGGGTCGACGAAGAGCGGATCGAGGTCGATGTTGGCGGCCCGGCTGGGGCTGCCGGTGGCGTTGTTCGCACCTTCGGCCGCGATGTCGTCGTTTTCCAGCGTCAGGCTCGCCGTCCCTCCCGAGCCGTTGATCAGCCGTTCCCAGGCGAGCGGGAAGCCGCGCACGATCGAGTCCTCGACAGTCAGTTTCGAGGCGCCGCCGGCGGCGTAGACCATCAGGCCCTTGGATTCCGGTGCCGCGCCAGAGCCGATCACGGTGGCGGAGTGGACCGTGAGAACACCGCCTTATAGGCCTCGAGGCCTCGCAAACAGTGCTGCTGGATTCGAGCACGGCAAGCATATCGTCGACGGTCGCGGAGCCGCCGGTGACCAGGGCGGCGACGCGGGCCTGGACGCGGAGGTCGCGCGCCGTCACTTCGGCGCTGGGACTTGCTATCTCGAGCCCGTAGAAGCCGATCAGGGTGTCGTCGAGGAGGGTGACTTCACCTTTACTGTTGTCGAAGACCGCGCCCGGGCAGCAGCTGATGTCGGTCTCGACCCAGAGATCGGCTGTGCTCGACGGTCGCTCCGCTGGAGGGGGAGAGGGCGGTCTGGCCTCCGGCGCCTCCGGCGTCGGTCGCCACCGCGATGCCGTTGGCCGTCGCGGTAGCGAGGGCAAGGCCGCCGCCGTCGCCGTTTTGAACGTGGATGGTCAGACCCGCGAGCGTCGAGGCGGCGCTGGCGGAGAGGAGAGGACGTATCCCAGCGGGTTTGCCGTTGCTCGATTCGAGGATCGTCTGCCCGGCGCCGGCGCCGCTGATCGTCACGTCCGGACCCGGCGTGCCGTGATTGAAGGTGAACCCGTGTTCGTGGGTGTAGGTACCGGGGCCGATCAGGACGGTGTTGCCCGAGCTGCCGCCCGCTTCGTCGAGCGCTTTCTGAAGGTTCACGCTCTCGTCCGTCCGTCCCGCCGAGCAACTGCCACCCTGGTGAACGCAGTAGGTCGCAGCGCCGGCAGTGGCCGGGACGGCCAGGCCCGCCAAACCCAGAAGGAGCGCCAGTCGCCAGTGTCCGGCAAGCGATCTCACCGGCGCATCCTACTTTGGGCACCACACCGAGCGCTCCATCTGGCCGTCTGTTGGAGGGGTCGCCAGCTCGATCCGCCTAACTCCAATCATGGTCGTCGTCAAGACCAAGGGCGGCAGGGCGTCCTCGATCAGCGTCGCGACATCCGCTGGCGAGAGCCGCGGCACGTCGTAGGAAATCCCAATCGTCTTCTCGATGTACTCATCGACGTCTGCGACGGGTGCCTGCGAGGCAGCTTTCTTGCAGCGGCGCATAGCGGACCGCGAGGCCACTGCGGATCACTTCGCGGTCGATCGCGACGACGAAGCCGCACCCCGGGCGTCGAGGAACAACTTGATTGCCTCGAAAACCTCCAGCACCGACTCCGGTGGGCAACGGTCGAGATCGTCGGGGTGTGAACCGCAGAAGACCCGCATAGCCCGCGTCGACGCTGATGGTCGTAATCCACGTTATGCCGCCGGCCATGAGGACGCCCTCCGCGGCGAGCGCAACCGCCCGCTGGTCATCCAAAGTTCGCGAACGGGTGCGCATAGGGCCAATTCTGCCCCCGAGAAGGGATAGTCGCCCATTCGCGCTCACCGAGGGCCAGATGACCAGGTCGGCCGCGGCGGTGGCTGGCCCGTGGCGCTACGAGCGCCTCGACGGCCCGGGACACTGGACGCGGCTGCAGGCGCCGGATGCGGTGAACCGGCTGCTGGTAGATTTCCTGCCCGCATGAGTTGCTGTCGTCTCGAGTTGTGCTGCGGTGCCCGTGAGCGCGGCGGCGGCGCGGTTGGGGGCTCAGCGAAGAATGACCAGGATCGTGGTGTTGGGCGGTGGGGTGTGCGGGCTGGCGTGCAGGGCTGATGCTGGCGCGCGACGGGCACGAGGTCACGGTGCTCGAGCGCAATGCGGAGCCCGTGCCGGAGTCCGTCGATGAGGCCTGGGAGAAGTGGGCGCGCGATGGCGTTGCCCAGTTCCGTATGGCTCATTTCCTGCAGCCCGCGGGTCGCGCGGTGCTCCAGCAGGAGCTCCCCGACGTCTTCCATCGGCTCCTCGCGGCGGGCGCTATGCGTCTGGATCTGCTCGCGTTGATGCCCCCCAACCTGGCCGATGGCGGCCCGCGGGCGAGGCGATGAGCGGTTCGTGACCTACACCGCTCGCCGCCCGGTCTTCGAGCAGGTCCTAGCAAGCGGCGGCAGAGGACGAGCCCGGCATGGAGGTGCGGCGGGGCGACGGCCGTGAAGGAGCTGATCGATGCATGCCGTCAACGGGACGCCGCACGTGACCGGCGTCCGCCTTGACTCGGGCGAGACGCTGCACGGCGATCTCGTGGTTGACGCGATGGGCCGGGGCTCGCCTCTGCCACGCTGGTGCAGCGATGCGAACATCGGGCCCCTGCACGAGGAGTCCGAGGATTCCGGGTTCATCTACTACGGCCGGTTCTTCCGCTCGGCGGACGGTACGACGCCGCAGCCCTACGGTCCTCTGCTGGCGCCGATCGGGACCTTCTCGATCCTGACTCTCCCGTCGGACAACGGCACCTGGGCGGTAACCACTCGTTATCTCGAGCGGAGACCAGCGCGCTGAAGCGGATGCGCGACCCCGACGCTGTGGACGTGCCGTAGTCGAGGCGTGCCCGCTCATGCGCACTGGCTGGAGGGCGAGCCGATCAGCGACCTCGATGGCGATGGGCGGCGTGATCGACCGCTACCGCCGCCCGCTCGCGACGGGCGCCCCCTGCTGACCGGCATCGCGCTGCTTGGCGACGCCTGGGCGTGCACGAACCCCTCGCTCGGTCGCGGGATATCGCTCGGACTGATGCACGCGCAGTGCCCTGCGCGAGGTGGTCAGCTCGCACTTGGAGGATCCGCTGGAGTTCGCCGCAGGCGTGGGATGAGGCCACCGAGGCGCGACTGGCTCCCTGGTATCGGGAGACGATCGACGAGGATCGGAGACCGTCTGCAGCGAGATTGAGGCGCTGCGCGAAGGGCTCGAGCCACCTCCGCCCAGCGACCGCCTCGCAGGTTCTGCGAGAAACGCTGCTCACGGCGATGCTGTACGATCTCGATCTCTTCAGGGCCTTCCTGGAGTCCCGCTCCGTGCCTGACGCCCGTTGAGCGAGACCTTCGCCGCAGGACGGGGTGCCCGAGCGGTCCTCGAGGTGGCGGGCGCAGCACGAGCGCCTGCAGATTCCAGGCCCTGACCGCAAGGATCTGCTGGGCTGCTCGGTTGATATGGAGGGCCAACGAATGATGGGGCAACGACGATCCGGACATCCTCGCCACCCGCGGTCCCTCCTTTCGACTGGCAAGCAGACGCGGCCAGCCCGGCGATCGAGACTGTCGAATTGGACGAGCCGCAGCGGTCTTCACAACGCTCGCCGAGCTTCTGCTCTTGCCACGACGGAGCGAGAGCGCCGCCCAGGCGCTCCCGCCGCCGTCACGTCAATGGTTAGAGCCGCAGGCCCGCGCTGGCCGGCATCATCGGCGCTCGCCTCGTGTGGACGGCCGCGATGATCTCCTCGGTGTCGATGCCCTGTAGGTAGATGCTGGTCGTGCCGAGGTTGGCATGTCCCAGCTGCCGCTGGATGATGTTGAGCGGCACGCCCTCGCGGGCGAGCTCAAGCGCATGCGCGTGGCGGAGCTGGTGGGGCGCGAACCGGCGCCTCACCCCCGCTTGGGCGGCGAGGCTGCGGAACTCGACCCGGACCCCGGCGGCAGACCAGGGCCGACCGCGAGTCGGCCCGTCGATCACGCAGAGCAGCGGGCCGACCGGCAGCCGCTCGCGCTCGGTCATCCAGGGACGGAGCTGCTCAAAGCCCCACTCGTCCATGCCGACCTCCCGCCGGCGCCCGCCCTTGCCGCGGCGGACGAGGATCGAGCCACGGTGCGGGTCGAGATCGCGCTCGCTTAGCGCGAGCGCCTCCTGGATGGGAAGCCCGCCACGCCAGAGGACGACGATCACGGCGCGCAGGCGAGCGCCGTGGCGAGCATCTCCGACCTGGCGCATCACGGCGACGATCTCCTCGACGCTCGGCGGGTCGGCCGGATAGCGCCTCCCCTTGTTGCGTGGCGATCGCCCGGCGTGGTAGCCGGGCATCGTCGCCGGCGAGCGACGCCTCCCGGCGGAGTCGAGAACAGTGGATTCGGTCATGGGATCCTCCTCCCAAGAAGACAGCGGACCCCACTGCGCTACCAGGACGGACCAGCAACTAGGTGGGCGAGCCCAGCTACGCGATAGGCCGCATCGCGTCGTGCACTGACGGCGCGAGCTGCTGAGGCGTAGTCCCGGAGCTAAAGCTGAGGATCCACTCGGCGAGATCGGGATCGGGCATTTCGACCCGGTAGCCGTTCAGCTCGAGGAACGTCAGCATCGCGACGAGCGCCAGGCGCTTGTTGGCGTCGATGAACGCCTGGCTCTCGGCGATGCCGTGCGCCAGGACGGCGGCCTGCAACGCGATATCGGCGTCTTCGTAGTCGGCGTAGCTGCGCGGCGGGCGAGAGCGCCTTCGAGAGTCCCCTTTGGTCGCGAAGCTGATCGGCGGCCTGCCCGGGTGTGCCGCCGATGATCGCCGCGTACAGCTCGAGCGCGTCGACGAGCTCCAGGTAGATCGGCTCGCCCGTGCCTTCCACCTCGTGCACCGGCGATCTACTGTGGAGTTGACTCGGAGTCTGGGTCGTGCTCGGCGAGGATCTTCAACGCCTCGGGGTGCTCGGCGACCATGCGCTCGCCGATCGTGCGAATCCTCTCCCGCAGCTGCTCGGTCGGCAGAATCCGAAGCTCGCCCCCGTCGAGCTCCTCGACCAGCACGGAGGTGCCCGGGGCATAACCGTGCGACTCGAGCTCGCGGGGGATCGAAACCACGTTGCTATTACCGACGCGGCGGACCTTGACGATCTTCATAGCACTAGTATACACGGGGATATCCCGAGACGTTGGCGGCACGCGCGGCTTCCGGATCCGCCAGGTGGAGCGAGAGCCTCGGGTCCAAGCCTGGGCCGAGACCCAGATGAGCGCATGTCGTCCCGGGCGAGCGTCTTACGCTGGCGATTGGCGCGCTCGCAACCACGCGGTAGCGACAGTGAGCCGCGGGTCGGTCCAGACTTCTCCTTCTCGTCCGCCCGATCGTCCGCACCCGCGCGGCGCGCACGCTCGCATTTGACTCAAGGCAGCAATGCGCAGCCCGGGCCCGCGCCTTGGTACCGGGCACGGGTACCTTCCTCTTCTAGCCGAGCTTGACGTTCACCTTGCTGTCTGGGGGCAGCACTCTGCCCGCCTTGGGGCGCTGCTTTTGCACCTTGCCCGTCCTTTGTTGGCCTTTGGGCTTTACCTTGCCAAGGCGACAATCAGCTCTCTTCAGGGCCTTTCTCGCCCTCTTTAGCTTCTTGCTCTTGAGCTTGGGCACAACGCAAACAGCGTTGACGGTGGAGTTGGCAGTGAAGGTGAACTTGTCAGCTGCGCCGGTCGGGCTCAGCCCAGGGTTCTCGATGCTGATGTCCACGGTGCCCGGCGAGGCAGGCGGTGAGACAGCGGTTATCTGCGAGTCGGAGTTGACCGTGTAGCTTGCGGCGGCGACGCTGCCGAAGAGGACCGCGGTTGTTCCCGTGAAGTCGTGCCCGGTGATCGTCACCTGGGTGCCGCCTGTGGCCGGACCCGATGACGGGCTTGCCGAGGTGACGCCCGGCAGGGGGCGGACGTCCGCGTTAAAGCCAAGCTCCTCATCGATTCCGCCGCCACTGATCCCCCTTGTTTCCCCGTCCCTCAGTGGCGGAAACCACCCGATTTCGCCCGCACCGGGGACGGTTGCTGCTCCCAATTCCCCAACTTTATTTTCGTTGTCGATGCCGATCAGCTGACCGGCCTGAATGGGTAGGTTGGTTGTGAAGGTCTGGGTCGCTGTGCTGGTCGTAGTCTGCGGGGAGCTCGTGCCGGCACCGGTGAAGATGTCAGGGTCGCTGGTGGGTGTCAGCACCCGCAGCTCGAACGGACCACCGAGGGTCCCGGTGACCCGCCAGCGAACGATCGTTCCCCCGATTGGCGACGCGGCGTCCGCGCCGGGCTCGGGCAGAACCTGGTTGGCGTGCGTTGAGGGAGGCACGCCCGGGGCTGGTGCGAACGATGCCGTAAGCGGGCTTCCGACAGTGACCGTCGACGCCTGGGCGCTTGAAGTGGCCATCAGCGCCCACGCCGCGGCGAAGGCCGCTAGGCGGGAAGCGCGGTGTCGTTGTCCCCTCGAACCCCTGCTTGGCCTCGGCACTGACGGGAGCTTGTCCTTCATCTCAACCTCTTCCTTCGGGCTGCACTCGAATGCGAGAGCGAGGACTCCATCTCGCCATGGCAAGCATAGGCTGAAAACCCAACCCAGCGGGCGAATTCATTCGCTCTTGCTCTTGGGGGTCGGCGGTCGTCTCGTCTGACTATCGCCTCGGTGTCGCTCAGGACGAGGAGGGGCCCCTCTCTGCCAATGTCACGGTCGGCAGGCGTTGGCGCAGCCCAGCCCGCCAACCTACTCGCTCTTGGGACTTCACAACGGCGGGCTTCCGCCCCGCACTCAGGCTCCCGGAGCGATCGTTCGCAGACCGGCGAGACGCGCGGCGGCGGCCTGACGTTCATCGTAAGTGACGAAGGCGTCGACCGGGAGCAAGTCGATGGCAGCGACGACGTGAATCGCATCGAGCGCCCGTAGGACGGGCTCAGCGAGCGCTCCGGCGGCGGCGAGCAACGCCCGGTCGAGTGGCCGCAGCGCGATCACATCGAGCAGCTCGCCGGCACGCTGGTTCAACAGGCCGAGAGGCAGCTCAGGCTCATGCATGACCGCACGGTGGATCGCGCGTGGGATCTCAGTCAAGACCAACTCACTGCTGAGGATGTCCGCGTCGGCGAGAAATGCGCGCAGAGCAGCTGACTCGGGCTCGTCGCGAACGAGCTTGACCAGCGCCGAGGCGTCCGCATAGAAGACCGCCACGGCCTAGCGATCGCCGCGGATCTCATCGAGCGCGCGGCTCAACGAATGCGGATCGCCAGCCAACTCCAACGGCTCGGGCAACCCGCGCCCCGGGGGACGGGAGACGCGGCCCGCGGCGATCAGCCGGTCCAGATCAGCGCTGCTAGCCGGTGCCGGGCCAAGCTCGGCGACGGGCCGGTTACGATCGGTGACCACCAGCCGCTCGCCGTGGCTGACGCGCCGCAGGTAGACGCTCAGGTTCTGGCGTAGCTCCGCGATACCGACTGACTCGCTCATGTACATGAATGTAGCAGGACTCCTGCGCTGCCGCACAGGGGTTCTGCAGATCGCGTCGGCGCTCGCAAGAGCATCGCCTGCCTCCTCCTCCGCCTCTGCCCGGCCTCCTTTGGCCGTCAAAGCTGTCTCGAAGCCCCAGCTTCGAGGAACCGCCTCAGAATGGCAAAGCGGACGACGGGTCTCGAACCCGCGTCTCAGGCGCAGAGCCGAACCTCTTAGAGCCGTTGGTCCTCGAGAAACCGAGGAAGGTCAGTGAAGTCCGATGACTAGCGCTAGAGGCAAATCGCCGTGCAGAGACATCACTCGCTCAAGCGCGCGGGTCGTTAGGGCTTGGCCGATGCAAACGCCGTCTCGAGACAAATCCAGTCTCAGGACTGTGATGAATGAAGCCGTACCCGGCGCTCGGCACGGAGGCGCAAAAAGGAAGGTTCATGTCACTGACAGGCGGCGCGCCGTCTATCGAGTCTCGATCGGGGTGTCGTCTGCCTTGCCCCACTCGACCCAAGAGCCGTAGTAGACGCGGACGTCGGAGTAGCCGAGCAGCTGGCTGAGCGCGAACCAGGCCTGGCTGGCGCGGTTGGCGATCGTGCAGTAGACAATCGTGGTCTTCTCGGGGGTGACCGCGCTGTGCTCGAAAACGGAGCGCAACTCCGCGGCGCTCTTCAACGAGCCGTCTCCCTCACGCAGGAGGTCGATCGGAACGTTGACGGCGCCGGGCAGGTGCCCGGCTCGACCGGTGTCCTCGCTGGCGCCAGAGGGCCAGAAGCGCTCACCGCTGAACTCCAGCTCCGAGCGAACGTCGAGCAGCACCTGCGCCGGGTCACCGATCGCCGCTTCCACCATCGCGCGCGAGGCCTGGATCTCCTCGTTCTCGGCCGCGAGCTCATAGGAGCCCCCGACCGGCCCCGGGACCTCGGTGCTCCACTCGCGACCGGAGTCCGGCCATTGCTCGCGGTCGCCCTCGAGCATGCGGACATCGTCGTGACCCTGGGCCTTCATCAGCCAGAAGCCGAGCGCGGCGCCGTAGCCGTAGACGACCAACGTCGTCTCCGGCTTGGCGCCGGCGCGGGAGAGAAGGCGCTCGAGCTCTGCTCGCGGGACTGGTCGATATTCCGGATCGCGAAGATCGGCGTAGGCGTTCCAGAGCACCGCCCCGGGGATGTGACCCGCTTCGTAGGCCGCCGAGCTGACATCGACCTCGATCAGCCGGACGCCCGGGTCGCCGAGATTGTCCGCGATCCAGTCCGGATCTACCAAGACCGCCGATTCACTGGGGGACAGATTCAAGATGCCCACTCTAGCCCGACTCTGTGACCGCCCGATAACCATCCCTCATGACTATCCGGTTCCGTCAGGTGCCGTGCCTACAGTCGTCTTGTGGGCAGGCCAGACTTCCCGCGCAGCATCGTGGACTTCCAGGAACGATTCCCTGACGACGCCGCCTGCCTGGATTACCTGGCCGACTCCCGCTGGCCCGAGGGCTTCCGCTGCCCGGCCTGCGGCGGCGGCCGGTCCTGGGTGCTCGAGCGTCGCCACCTCTGGGAGTGCGCTGAGTGCCGCCAGCAGACCTCGATCACCGCGGGCACCGTCATGCACGGCACCCGCACCCCGCTGCGGCTCTGGTTCTGGGCCGCCTACCTGGTCGCGACCCACACACCGGGGATCTCCGCGGTGCAGCTCCAGCGCCAGCTCGGCATCTCGCGCTATGAGACCGCCTGGCTGATCCTGCAGAAGCTGCGCCGGGCGATGGTCGACCCCGAGCGCGAGCCACTGCGCGGCGAGGTCGAGGTCGACGAGACCTTCGTCGGAGGGCACCACGACGGCCGCCGTGGTGGGCGCCAGCGCGACGGCAAGGCCCTGGTCGGCGTCATCGTCGAGGTCCGCGGCCAGGGCTCGGGGAGGCTTCGCCTCGCGGTTCTGCCCGACGCCAGCCGCGACACCCTCACCGGACTGGTGGAGGAGTTCGTCGTCCCCGGGGCGATCGTCCACACCGACGGCTGGCCGGGGTACGGCAGACTTACCGACGCCGGCTATCGACACAGGCCTCGTCCTGAACGACGCGATCTCCCCGACGCCCAGAAGCTCCTACCTCGCGCCCATCGCGCTGCCTCCAACCTGAAAACCTGGCTGCAGGGCACCCACCGCGGCGTCTCGCCCGAGCACTTGCAGGCCTACCTCGACGAGTTCGTCTTCCGCCACAACCGCCGCCGCACCCCGATGGCCGCCTTTCAGACCCTGCTCGGGCTGGGAGCCCTTCGCGAGCCGAGCACCTACCGGGCGATCGTCACCCATGAGGACCGGGCGGCAGCCTGAGCAAACCGGATAGTCATGTGGTACCCAATTGGTACTCGTCAGAGGGCGAATCTCGGTGCTTCAACACGAAAAAGGTTCCGTTTCCGGGGCCTTTTCCTATAGCGGGGGCAGGATTCGAACCTGCGACCTTCGGGTTATGAGCCAACGGGTCAGGAGCGAGCCGTCGCGGCCTCCGAGGTCCGGGCATCGTGGAAGGCGATGACGACAACTCGATCGTCGGCCTCGATGTACATGTAGACGACGATCAGCCAGCCCCAAGGACCGATCAAGGCACGGCAATCCCGCCAAACGCCGGAGAGCTGCTTCCCGGCTCTCGGGAAGTCCTCCAAAGTGAGCAGCGAGCGCGAAACTCGCTCGCGCGTGTCGGCCGGCAGCTGGCGGGTCCCGATCAGCCCACAAAGCTCGTCACGCGCCTGGCGCGTGACCTCGATCGGCGGCATCGACTAGAGCTCTGAAAGCGGCACGGTGTCGCCGCGCCGAGCCTGCTCGATCGACACCTGCGCCTGCTCCCAGGCGCCGGGAATGCCGTCGAGGATTTCAGTGATCCGCGAGGCATCCGGATCGGCTTCGTCAAGGGCGCTGGAAAGAAGTGAGCGAGCCAGTGTCCCCTCCTGGACATGTGTGCGCTCCGCCAGGCTCGCCAGCTTCTGCGCGTAGTCCGGCTCAAGAGTGACGTTGATGCGGCGGTTCCGCTCAGCCATATCCCTAGGGTACACGCAAGGGCACATGCCGTACGCGGGGCACTCTCCCGCTAGCCTGAAGGCTATGGCGAACCACAAGCGCAAACGACCCAAGCATCGCCGCAGCAGCTGCCTCCTCTGCAAGCCGCACAAGCTCACTGCGAACGTCAAGGCAACACGTCATCGGGAGCGACTCGCCTCTTTACGCCATGAGCACGCAGCGTGGGCGGACGCGTAGGAAGAGCCCAGCCCGGCCTGATTCTGCCGTCGATCCTCCGAATCGTAGGACTCGGCGAAATGGCATGTCCGCAAGCCAGCACTTGAACTCGGGGTACCCACGGGCGATTCGCGATGAGACCCCGGAACGAAAAAAGCCCCGTTTCCGAGGCCTTTCTCAATAGCGGGGGCAGGATTCGAACCTGCGACCTTCGGGTTATGAGCCGGTGTCGACTCTTGATTTACACTGCCTCCCGTCAGCGAGGGCTGGCGGCTCGGAGAGCTTAGGTCCAGAGCCAAATTCTCAACGGGTTTCGAACCCCAGCGAAGAATTTGGCTCTGTAAAGCGGAGAAGGAAGCGGACGACGGGTCTCGAACCCGCGACCTCGAGCTTGGGAAGCTCGCGCTCTACCAACTGAGCTACGTCCGCGCGGTGGAATTCCTGATTCCAGAGCCATCCTAGGCGATTCTGACCGGCCGGCGAGGCTCGGGTAGTGCCGCCCCTGCCGACTTCCCATTCGCAAGCCGTCTGTCACCTCAAAGAAGGCCGATATGATGTTTTCATATGAATCAGCTTCTTTCTGTTTCCCTGCCTGACGACCTCGCTGCAGAGACCGACGCACTCGCTCGAAGCCTGGGTAAGACGCGTAGTGAGGTGGTCCGCGACGCCCTGCGACGTCAGGTGCAAATCGAGCGCTTCGCTGTGCTCCAGCGCTACGGGCGTGGGCAGGCCGAGGCCCTCGGAATCGGACCCGAGGACAGTGAGTCTCTGGTTGACGAGAGGCGCTCCGGGCGCGACTGATTCTGCGAGTCGCCTGCGACACGAACGTCATCGTCTCCGCGTTCATCGCTGCCGGACCACCCAGTCGAGTCCTGGAGGAGGTGATCGACGCTCGCTTGGAGCTAGTCCTGCCCGAGCCGGTGATGGTCGAGCTGGAGCGTATCCTCACCGGAAAGCTGGGCTTTGAGCCGCAGCGATTGCACGCGGTCGAGGAGCTTCTGGTCGACCTGTCCATTGGGCTGCTTCCAGCGCCTGAGGAGCCCGAGGCAGTGACAGGCGACCCAGACGATGATCTGATCCTAAGCTGTGCGATTCGGGCTGAGGTGGACGTTCTCGTCTCCGGCGACCACCGGCACCTACTTCCCGTGGGAGAGCATGGCGGTGTTCGAATCCTCACCCCCCAGGCACTCCTTGCAGAGCTGCGAGGAGGGTAGGGCGGCCCCCGGGCTCGGCTGTTTTGGGATCGAGACGGTCTCCTGACTCTAGGGTGGCGGCTGCCGCCTTCAGAAACGACGGGTCAGCCGACCGCTCAACCTTGACCGCCAAGGCTCGGGTGCGGCCGCCGCGCCCGCCATAACCGTCGCCCTCTGCGCCAACCCGGACCAGTTGAGCTACTCGTCGCGGAAGCGAGTCGATGGCCAGAGCCGCCGGGTTCTAACCTTCCCGACCCGTGCGCACTCGCTCTCCGATTGCCGTCCTCGCCGTCTGCGCCGTAATTGGTCTGCTCGGCTACGGCCTGCTCAGCAAGGGCACGACCAAGATCGCCGTCGGCGAACGGGTTCCCGACCGCGAGTTGCCGGTGCTCGGTGGTAGCGGCGAACGCGATATCGCCGACTATCGAGGCAACTGGGTGCTGGTCAACCTCTGGGCATCCTGGTGCGGACCCTGTCGCCAGGAGGCGCCGGTGCTCGATGAATTCTGGAAGAGCCAGCGCCGCCACCACGTCGTTGTCCTCGGCATCAACGTCCAGGACAACAGCAATGACGCGCTCGCCTTCGTGCGCGAATTCCACACTCACTATCCGCAATTGCGCTCGGTCGGTGCCGAACGCAGCGAAGCCTTCGGCGCGACCGGCGTGCCCGAGAACTTTCTTGTCGACCCGAAAGGGCGGCTGAAGCTGATCTGGCGCGAGCCTGTAGATGCGAGCATCCTGCGCGAACAGTTCCTGCCCCTGATCGAAGCCAACTCATGAGCCGCGTTGCGCTGCTCGCCGCGCTTGGCCTCACCGGGCTGGCGGTCACCGCCGCGCCGGTGCTGGGCGCGGCGGCGAGCGCGAGGGCGCCCACCCCCAAGGTGACCATCGCTGACATCGAAGACGAAGTGATGTGCCCGATCTGCGGGGAGCTGCTCGAGCTCGCCGAATCGCCCCAGGCGCGACGCGAGAAAGTCTTCGTGGCCCACCTGATCGCCGAGGGCAAGAGCAAGGACGAGGTCAAGAACGCGCTGGTCGCCGAGTACGGGCCGGGGGTTTTGGCCCTGCCGGAAAGCTCAGGCTTTGATCTCTCCGCCTATGTCGTCCCGGTGGTCGCCTTCATTCTGGCCGTGCTGGCGCTGGCCGCCGGCGTCTGGCGCTGGCGGGGCCGGGGAAACGGCGATGGGGAGGGGCGCGACCCGCCGAGGCCGCTCGGGGGCGAGGACGCCGAGCGCCTCGACGCTGACATCGCCCGCTATGACCTCTGAGCCCTGTTTGCGCCTCCGTAGACGACGAGCCCGACGCTCGGCGCCCCGAGCCGGCTGAGAGCCTTGCCCAACTTTCGCCCGGCGCGCCCAGAGGCAAGTGCTGGACCAACGCAGGCGATCACCACGTCTGAGCCCGTCGCGGCCTCCCGCAGGGCCCCGGATCGATCGCCGAGTGGCGGCCCAAAGACGACGACGAGCTGGTAGGCGTGGCGGAGTTTGGAGAGCGCATGCCCGAGGCCGGGCGCGTCGATCGGCGCCGCGGAGTCGGCACCGCCGCCGCCCGCGACGATGCAGACCAGTGGTCCGCTGGCCGCGGCCGAGGCGGGCCCGGCAAGCACGAGCGGCTGCAGGATCTCCCCCGCCTCAGCCTCCTCGCTTAGGTACTCGCGCAACCCCGGTGCCGTGCGCAGCCCGAGCGCCTCAGCCAGAGCGGGGCTGGCGAGGTCGCACTCAAGCAGGGCCGTGCGGGTGCCGCGCGCGGCGGCGGCGCTGGCCAATCCAACCGAGAGCGCCAGCGGGCCGTCACCGGCGCCACTGACCAACAGCACCCCGGCCCCGTGCAGGGTGAGAATCTGGCCGAAGGCTTCGAGATCGCGACGGCGCAGCCGTCCGGCGCGCAGCTCAGCGCGAGGACGGGCAGCGATTTCGGCGATCGTGTTCACATTCGCTCCGGAGCCGAGATTCCGAGCAGCCCGAGGGCTCCGGCGATCGTTCGTTTGGTCAGTAGGCAGAGCGCCAGACGTGCGCTCTCGACCCCCTCGCCCTCCGCGCCCAGCACCTGGCAGTCGCGATAGAAGGCGTGAAAGTCGGCGGCGACCGCGGTTGAGTAGGCGCAGATCCGGTGCGGTGCGCGGCGCGCGGCGGCGACCGAGACCTCTTCGGGGAACTCGAGCAGGCGTTTGATCAGCGCCTTCTCTGAGGGCTGCAGCGGGGTATTTGGGGTCTCGGCACCGGCGGCCTGCACGACCTCGGCGCCGGCGCCCACTTTGCGCAGGATGCTGGCGATCCGGGCGTGGGCGTACTGAACGTAGTAGACCGGGTTATCGCTGGACTCGCGCCGGGCGAGGTCGAGGTCGAGGTCGACGGTTGTGTCGTGACTGCGCCAGAGCATGAACCAGCGGGTTGCATCGACACCGATGTCATCGAGCAGCTCATCAAGGGAGACGAAGTCGCCGCTGCGCTTGGACATCTGGGCGCGCTCGCCGCCTTCGACAACGTGCACAAGGCGCATGATCAGCGACTCAAAGCACTCGGGGTCGGCGCCGAGCCCGGCGATCGCCGCCCGCAGGCGCGGGGCATAGCCATGGTGATCGGCGCCGAGCACGTCGATCAGGCGGCCAAAGCCGCGCCCGAGCTTGTCCCAGTGATAGGCGACGTCGGCGGCGAGATAGGTGGGTTCTCCGTTGGCGCGGATCAGGACCCGGTCCTTGTCATCGCCGAACTCGGTGGTGCGCAGCCACAGTGCTCCATCGCTTCGGTAGGAGTGGCCACCCGCCGCGAGACGGGCGAGCGCCTCCTCGACCTCACCCCGGGCGTAGAGATCACGCTCAGAGAACCAGGTGTCGAAGTGCACGCCGAAACGATCGAGCGTGCCGCGCACCATCTCGAGCACGAGCTCGACCCCGCGATTGCCGATCTCCGCGCTATCGGCCGCATCGATCCCCTCGGCGCGGATCCGCGCGGCGAGCTCGGCCACATACTCACCGCTATAACCGTCCTCGGGTGGCTCAGCGCCGCCCATTCGAGCTGCGATCGAAAGCGCGAAGCGCTCGATCTGGCCGCCCGCGTCGTTGACGTAGAACTCACTGCCGACATCGTGGCCGACCGCCTTCAGGAGGCGCACCAAGGCATCGCCGTAGGCGGCGTGGCGACCGCCCCCGACATGCAGCGGACCGGTCGGGTTGGCGGACACAAACTCGACCAGGATTTTTTCCGGCGAGGCGCTGGGGGCCGGCCCGAGGCTCTCACCGCGGGCTGCCAGACCAGCCATCGCGCGCCGATACCAGGAGTCGGCGAGAAAGACGTTGACGAAACCCGGGCCGGCGACCTCGATCCGCGCGATGCCGGCCCCGCTGCCCGGGTCGCGCTCGAGCTCGGCGCCCACTCGTTCGGCGACCTCGCGCGGGTTTTCACCCAGCGGCGCGGCGAGCAGCATCGCCGCATTGGAGCTGTAGTCGCCGAGCTCTGGCTTGGGCGGACGGTCAAGTGAGGGCTCGGGTCCGCCCGGCTCGCCCGCACGCAACGCGCGAGCCGCGCGACTGAGCGCTGCGCGTAGCTCGGCGACCGAGTCGCAACTGGGATCACCCGCCATCGCATCATCGTATGGAGGAGAGAGGGCTCAAGGTACGCTGAGCCGCCGTGGCGGTCGCCGTGATCACCGACATCCACTCCAACCTGCCCGCCCTGCAGGCCGTCCTCGCAGACATCGACCAGCACGAGATCGAGGAGATCTGGTGCCTCGGCGACGTCGTCGGCTACGGCGCGGACCCCGACGCCTGCACCGATCTCATCCGCGAGCGCTGCGCGATTTGCCTGGTCGGCAACCACGACCTCGCGGTGCTCGGCGCGCTCGATATCGCCGCCTTCTCTGAGGCCGCAGCCGAGGCGGTCCGCTGGACCCGCGAGAAGATCTCCGAACCTAGCCTCGACTTCTTGCGCGAGCTGGAGCCGACCGGGCTGCGCGCCGGGATTGGGCTCTTCCACGCCTCGCCGCGCGACCCTATCTGGGAGTACGTCCTCTCAATCGAGCAGGCCCACGCCTGCATGGAGGTCCAATCCGAGCCGGTCGCGCTGATTGGCCATTCCCACGTCTCGCTCTTCTTCTCGCTGCCCGCCGGCGGCTCGGCGGCGGAAACGGCCGGTGGGCAGAGCGCGGCGGGCGCGCGGCTTGTGCTCGACCCCGAGGCGCGCTGGCTGATCAATCCCGGCAGTGTCGGCCAGCCTCGCGACGGCGATCCGCGGGCGGCCTGGCTGGAGCTCGACACCGCGGCGCCAAGCGCGCTCTTTCATCGCCTTCCCTATGACATCGAGCGCGCCGCCGGGGCGATCACCGAGGCCGGCCTCCCGCAGCGCCTCGCGGATCGTCTCTACGTCGGTCAGTGACCGTCAAATGCAGGCACATTCTGCCTTGAGAGTGGTTCTCTAGACTCGCCCCATGCCCCGCATTGCCGCACCGGTGCTCGCCCTCGCCCTCGGCCTCGCCGCGGCGCTCGCACTCGCCTCCTGCGGAAGCTCAACCGCAAAGCTCCTGCCGGGGACGACGGCGGCGCAGATCAACGAAAACCTACGCTCGGTCCGCGAACTCGCCGGCGAAGGGGAATGCATCTCCGCTCAAGACGAAGCACAGCGGGTGAGCACCCAAATCGGGGACCTGCAGGGGATCGATCCGAAGCTAAAGGAAGCGCTGACCAAGGGGGCCGAAAGACTGAGCGAAGTGGTCCTCACCTGCACCGAAGAAACGACCGAAGAAACCACGGAAGAAAGCTTGCCGAGCACCACCGAAACGACCCCGGGCAGGTCCGCCAAGGAAAAGAAGCCGAAGAAGGAAGCGCCCGCACCCGCGGGAGCCGAAGAAACCGAAGCGCCCGAACCGGCTGAAGAAACGCCCCCCACGACAACGCCCAAAGGCGAAGCAAAAGGACAGGAAGAAGCCGGCGAAGGCGCCCAGCCCCCGCCCCCCTCGGGCGGCATCGGACCGGGCAGCGCAGCGGCGGGAGGAAACTGATGGCTGCCGGAACCCTCTCGGGGCGCTACGAGCTCGGTGAGCGACTCGGTTCAGGCGGGATGTCGAACGTGTACAAGGCGAAAGACCTGGTCTTGGAGCGCACCGTCGCGGTCAAGGTGCTCGCCGAGCACCTCTCCGACGACGAGCGTTTCGTTGAACGGTTCCGCCGCGAGGCGCTCGCCGTGGCCAAACTTATCCACCCCAACATTGTCCAGGTCTATGACACCGGGGTCGATGAGAGTCGCCACTTCATCGTGATGGAGTACGTCGAGGGCCGCTCCGGCGCCCAGGTGCTGCAGCGCCAGGGGCCAATCGGGCCCCAGACCGCGGCCGAGGCGGGCGCTCAGGCCTGTGCAGGCCTCGACTACGCCCACCGCCGGGGGATCATCCACCGTGATGTCAAGCCCGGCAACCTGATGATCTTCGGCGGCCCCGTCGGGGGTGGTGAGATGACCGTCAAACTGACCGACTTCGGCATCGCCCGGGCGCTTGAGCAGACCCGGATCACCCAGGTCGGCTCGGTTGTGGGGACGGCGGCCTACCTCGCGCCCGAGCAGGTGCGCGGCGAGGAGGCGACGCCCGCCACCGATGTCTACGCGCTTGGGGTAGTCCTCTACCAATTCCTCACCGGCCGGCTTCCCTATGAGGGCACGACGCTGGCCGAGCTCGCGGTCCGCCAGCAAAGTGAGCGACCGCTGCCACCCTCCACCTACAACTCCGAGGTGCCCGAGTCGCTGGGCGCCGCGGTCCTGCGCGCCCTGGAGGGGGACCCGGCCCGGCGCTATGCAAGCGCCGAGGAACTCGCCTCGGGCCTGCATCGCGGACTGCAGGGCGAAGACGTGACCCTGCCCGACTCGGCCGGCGCCACGCCGACCTCGGTGATCGGCTCAGAGACCGCGACCCGCCGCCTCGATCAGACCGCCAGGACCGAGTTCCGCCAGGCCCCGTCGCAGACCCGCCGCCCGGCTCCGCGGGCACCCCAAACCGGGGTGCCGCGCCCCGCGCCGGCGCCCGCCCGCAGGAAGCGCGGGGTCTTCTCGACCTTCATGCGCTGGGTTCTGGCCCTCCTGGCCCTGGTCGCCGTCGCCGCGGCGGTCGCCGCCGGGGTGATCCTGACAACCGACAAGGCGAACGGTATCCACGCCACCGAAGTGGCCGGCAAGACGATCAACAAGGTCATCGGCAAGTTCGAAAACCTGGTCAAAAACAACACCGAATGAGCCCCCCCACCTCAGCCGCTGCCGAGGCTGCCGTTTAGCGCGGAGCTCTAGGTCAGGTCGCGGTTGTGGACCGGGCTGGGATTTGGGGTTCTGGCCCGGCGAGAGCTGCAATCCGCAGCGGGGGTTTGCGATCGCTCCCAGTCCTCGAGCTCCCAGTCCTTACGATCCCCAGCCCAAACCCCTAGGTGTCAACGCGGTGGCCTAGGGAAAAGGGCGAGGCGCCGGCCAAAATCGCGGCCCTGTACTGGCCGAATCCGCCGGCGAGAATCGCCCTACGGGCGCCGGCCAAGAGCGCCTGCATGTAGGTGAGGTTGTGCAGACACAGGAGCCGCACACCGCTCAGCTCCTCGGCCCGGGAGAGGTAGCTGATGTAGTCGCGGTCGTGGTTGTGACAGGCCGGGCAGGGACAGCCCGCGACCAGCGGCTCGCGGTCGCCCTCCCAGCCGGCCTTGCGCAAATCGGCGCGGAAGCGATGCTCGGGATCCGGAACCAGGGCCCCGCCGTGGCGGGCCAGCCTGGTCGGCACGGCGCAATCAAAGATGTCGAGACCGAGGCCGATCCCGCCCAAAAGGTCATCGACCTCACCGATTCCGAGCAGGTGCTTGGGTGCTCGCTCGGGCAGGAGCGGCGCGGTGAATGCCAGGATCTCGGCCATCTCTGCCTTATCGCGGCCCAGGGTGCCGCCGATCGCGATCCCGTCGACCTGCGCAGCGGAGATCACCTGGGCCGATTCACGCCGCAGGTCCTCGTGCACGCCGCCCTGCACAATCGCGAACACGGCCTGGCGCGGTGGGCCCTCGCGGCGGTGCCAATCAAGGCAGCGCTCGAGCCAGCGGTGGGTGCGCTGCATCGAGCGGGCGGTGTAGTCGCGATCGGCGTGATAGGGCGTGCACTCGTCGAAGACGAGCGCGATATCGCTACCCAATTTGGCCTGCACCGCCATCGAGACCTCCGGTGAGATGAAGAGCTCAGCGCCGTCGCGATAGGAGCGAAATCGCACCCCCTGCTCGTCGATCGCGAGCACCGAGCCGTGCTCGCCACCGCGGCGGCCCGATCCCTTGACCTCGGCGGCGACCCCGCCGTGGGCAAGCGAGAAGACCTGAAAGCCACCCGAGTCGGTGATCAGCGCCCCCTCCCAGCCCATGAACCCGTGCAGCCCGCCCGCCCGCGCGATCCGCTCCGGACCCGGTGAGACGAACAGGTGGTAGGTGTTGCCGAGGATCAGCTCAAAGCCGAGCGCGGCGACCTCTGCTGAGTCCAGGCCGCGCACGGTTCCCTTGGTCGCCAGCGGGATGAAGGCGGGTGTGTGCACCGCCCCGTGGGCGGTGTGCAGGACGCCCGCCCGCGCGGCTCCATCGCGCGCCTGGATCTCGAAGCTCAGTCTGTCGCGCTCCTGCCTGATCTGCTGCCTCGTGAGTTGCGCCGCTCGGGTTGGGGCTAACCGGCGAGCGGTCCGACCAGCAGCGAGCGGCCGGTCATCGCCTCGGGCTTGGGGATCGCGAGCAACTCGAGGACCGTCGGTGCGACATCGGCGAGGATCCCGCGATCGGCAAGCTCGGCCCCCTCAACCGTGAGAATCAGCGGCACCGGGTTCAGCGAGTGCGCGGTGTTGGGCGAGCCGTCGGGCTCGAGCATGTGATCGCAGTTACCGTGGTCGGCGGTCAGGATGCAGGCGCCGCCGCCGCCGAGGACCGCGTCGAGGACCTCGCTGAGGCAGCTGTCGACCTCCTCCACGGCGGCGACCGCAGCCGGGATCACGCCGGTGTGGCCGACCATGTCGGGGTTGGCGAAGTTGATCACCCCGAAGCGATACCCGCCCCGCGACCAGGCGCTGCTGAAGGCCTCGGCGGCCGCGCGAGCGCTCATCTCGGGCTTTTGGTCATAGGTTGCGACCTCGCGCGGGGAGGGCACCAGGCTGCGCTCCTCCCCGGCCCACTCCTGCTCACGACCGCCGTTGAAAAAGTAGGTGACGTGAGCGTACTTCTCGGTCTCGGCGACGTGGAGCTGGTGAGCGCCGGCCTCCGAGATCACCTCGGCCAGAGTCGTCGCCGGGCGCTGCTCGGGGAAGGCGACCGGATAGGGCCAGCCCTTGCGGTACTCGGTCATCGTCGTCAGCTCCAGAATCGGCCCTCCGGCGCGCGAGAATTGATCGAAGTTGGGCTCGGCGAGGGCCAGCGTCATCTCGCGGGCGCGGTCGGGTCGGAAGTTGACGAAGATCCCGACATCGCCGGCACTGACGCCGTCGTAGTCGCCGATCACGGTCGGCTTGACGAACTCATCGGTCTCGCCCTGCTCATAGGAGGCCTCGAGCGCCGCGGCCGAGCTGGCGGCCTGCTGACCGCGGGCGTGCACGATCGCGTCGTAGGCGAGCTTGACCCGCTCCCAACGGGTGTCGCGGTCCATCGCGTAGAAACGCCCGCCGACGGTGCCCACCCGGCCCGCGCGATGCAGCCAGCGCTCGAGCTCGGCGAGGTAGGCACGCCCGCCGTGGGGCAGCGTGTCGCGGCCGTCGGTGAAGGCGTGAAAGACGACATCGGGCACCCCCTCCTGGGAGGCGAGCTCGATCATCGCCTCGATGTGCTCCCAGCCCGAGTGCACGCCGCCGTCGGAGACCAGGCCGAAGAGGTGCAAGCGCCCGCGCGGACTGCGCCGGGCACGCTCGCAGGCAGCGCCCAGCGCCGCGTTCTCAAAGAAGCTGCCGTCGGCGATCGCCTCATCGATCCTGGCCAGGTCCTGCTTGACGATCGCCCCCGCGCCGAGGTTGAGGTGGCCGACCTCCGAGTTGCCCATCTGCCCTTCGGGCAGGCCGACGTCGCGACCCTGGGCGGAGAGCTGGGTGTGCGGATAGGTCTCCCAGAGGCGATCGAAGACCGGAGTCTCGGCGAGGGAGATCGCGTTGCCGGGCCCGGGCTCGGCGAGACCCCAGCCGTCGAGGATGACCAGGGCGACCGAGGGGACGGGCAGCGCGGCCAAGTGCTCAGCCCGCCGCTTGCACTATCGCCGCGAACTCGGCGGGGTCAAGACTGGCGCCGCCGACCAGCGCCCCGTCGATATCGGGCATCGTGAGCAGCTCGGCGGCGTTGGCCGGCTTGACCGAGCCGCCGTAGAGGATGCGCACGGCCTCGGCGCCCGCCCCCTTCTCGCGCAGCACATCACGGATGAAGGCGCTCGCCTCCTGGGCCTGCTCGGGGGTCGCCGTGCGGCCGGTGCCGATCGCCCAGATCGGCTCGTAGGCGATCACCACGCGGGCCAGATCCTCGCCCTCGATGCGGGCCAGATCGGCCTGCAGCTGGGCCTCGAGCACGCCCGTCATCTGGCCGCCATCGCGAGCCTCCTCGCTCTCGCCGACGCAGAGAATCGGCTCCAGGCCCGCGGCGAGGGCGGCCGGCACCTTGGCCGCCAGGGTCGCGTCGGTCTCGGCGAAGTACTGGCGTCGCTCGGAATGTCCGAGGATCACCGCCTCGACGTCGAGCTCGACCAGCATCGCCGCCGAGACCTCGCCGGTGAAGGCACCGGCGGCCTCCTCGTGCATGTTCTGGGCGCCGACCTTGACCGCGGTACCGTAGCGGCGCTCGACCACGGCGCTGAGCGCGGTGAACGGCGGGCAGATGACGACATCGTTGGGAGTCGCGGCGATCTGTGGCAGCAGCGCGTCGATGAACTCCCCCGCCTCGGGGCGCGTCTTTTGCATCTTCCAGTTGGCGGCCAGGTAGGGGGTTCGATCAGGCATCGAGCAGTGCCTCCACGCCCGGCAGGTCCTTGCCCTCCAAGAGCTCCAACGAGGCTCCTCCTCCGGTTGACAACCAGTCCAGCTTCTCATCGAGGCCAAATTTGCGCAGCGCAGCGACCGAATCGCCACCGCCGATCACGGTCAATCCCGGCGCCCGCGCGACCGCCTCGGCGACCACCCGGGTCCCGGCCGCGAAGGGCTCCAGCTCAAAGGCGCCCATCGGTCCGTTCCAGAGCACGGTTCCGGCGGCGGCGATCCACGCCGCATAGGCGGCCGCGGTGCGCGATCCGATATCAAGACCCATCCAGCCCGCGGGGACCTCGACGCCGTCGCACTCGCGCCGCTCGGCCTCGGCAGAGAAGTGCTCGCCGAGCACCAGATCGACGGGCAGGACCAGCTCGCACTCGGCGTCCCTGGCGCGCTCAAGCGCCGCGGCGGCGAGCCTCACCCCCTCCTCCTCGACCAATGAGTCACCGGTCGCGATCCCCTGGGCGCGAAAAAAGCTGAAGGCCATCGCCCCACCGATCAGAATCCGGTCGGCGAGGGTCAGGAAGCGCTCGATCACGCCGACCTTGTCAGAGACCTTGGCACCGCCGAGGATCACGAGCAGCGGACGCGCCGGGGATTCCGCCACCCGGCTCAGCTCCTTGACCTCGCGCTCGAGCAGCAGGCCGGCATATCCGGGCAGCTGTCCAGCCACGCCGACGGTGCTCGCATGGGCGCGATGGACCGTGCCGAAGGCATCGTTTACGTAGAGGTCCGCGAGGCGGGCGAGTGCTTCGGCGAGCTGCGGATCGTTCTCGGTCTCCCCGCTCTCAAAGCGCACGTTCTCGAGCAGCAGCACGTCACCGGGGCCAAGCGCCCCGGCCATCGTCTCCACCTCGGCGCCGATCACGGCGGGGGCAAGCTGCACCGGTTCACCGAGCAACTCAGCCAAACGCGCGCCGACCGGCGCCATCGAGAGCGCCGGATCGACCCCGTCCTTGGGGCGGCCGAGGTGGGAAACGAGAACCACGGCGGCGCCTCGCTCGCGCAGCAGTTCGATCGTCGGCAGCGCCGCCCGGATCCGGGTGTCGTCGGCGACCCGGCCGTCGCTGAGCGGAACGTTGAAGTCAACCCGCACCAGAACCCGGCGGCCGGCGAGCTCGGCGTCGCGCACGCTTGCCTTGGAGAAGCTCATCCTGGCGCGCGACGCCGCCCGCAGAGCGGGATCAGAGGACCTTGCCGGCCAGCTCGACGCAGCGGTTCGAGTAACCCCACTCGTTGTCATACCAGGTCACCGCCTTGATCATCGTGCCGGCGCCGATCGTCATCGTCAGGCTGGCGTCAAAGATCGAGGAGTGGGGATCACCGACGATGTCGGTCGAGACGATCGGGTCCTCGGTGTAGGCGAGGATCCCCTTCAGCGGCCCCTCGGCGGCGGCCCGCACCGCGGCATTGACGGTCTCGGGGTCGGTCGCCTTTGAGAGCGTGCAGACGAGGTCGACGACCGAGCCGGTTGCGAGCGGGGCGCGCACCGAGAAGCCGTTCAGCTTGCCGTTGAGCTCCGGCAGGACCAGGCCGACGGCCTTCGCCGCCCCGGTCGTGGTCGGAATCAGGTTGAGCGCCGCGGCCCGCGCTCGCCGCGGGTCCTTGTGGGGCATGTCCTGCAGGCGCTGGTCGGCGGTGTAGGCGTGGATCGTCGTCATCAGGCCCTGCTCGATCCCAAACTCCTCGTGGATCACCTTCGCCAGCGGCGCCAGGCAGTTGGTCGTGCAGGAGGCGTTGGAGATGACGTCGTGCTTCTCGCGGTCATAGGCGCTCTCGAAGTTGACCCCGAGCGCGACGGTCACGTCGGGCTCCTTGGCCGGGGCCGAGATGATCACCTTCTTGGCGCCGGCGGCGAGGTGCTTGGCGGCGTCCTCGCGAGCGGTGAAGAATCCGGTTGACTCGATCACCACATCGACGCCGAGCTCGGCCCAGGGCAGCTGCGCTGGGTCGCGCTCGGAGAGCACCTTGAGCGCCTTGCCATCGACTGAGATCACGTCGCCCTGAAGCTGCACCTCGCCCGGAAAGCGGCCCAGGATCGAGTCGTAGTTGAGCAGGTGAGCGAGCGTGCCGGGGTCGGTGAGGTCGTTGACCGCGACGAACTCGAGCTCCGCGCCCGCCGCCCGGGCGGCGCGAAAGACGTTCCTTCCGATCCGTCCGAAGCCGTTGATGCCGACCTTCACAGCCATCTGGTCAAATCCCTCCTTGACTCGGTTGTCCCACCGATCCTAGAGACCATCAGTCGCTGCCGATCGTTACCTCGATCTCATACCCGTCCGGATCCTTGAGAAAGGCCGAGTAGGAGCCCGAGCCATAGGAGCGCGATTCGCCGGGCTCAGCGACGCTGGTCCCCCCAGCGCCGATGCCCTGCTCCCAGGAGGCCTTGACGGCGACGATGCCAAGGCCGGAGAAGCTGAGCAGGCCGAAGCCGGCCTTGGGCTCATGGTGATCGGCGATGAAGAAGACGGGCTTGGCGATCCCCCAGCCGATCGTTCCGTCCTCCTCGAAATGGCGCCGCCAGCCAAGGGGCGCGAGCAGCGAGTCGTAGAACGAGGCGCTCCGCTCAAGATCGGAGACCTCCAGGAGGACGTGGTGCAACATCGGGACCTAGAGGCTATACGCGCCACCCTTTGGAGGTCGGCCGGTCGGCCGCCGAGCTCAGCCGCCGCGCGGGGTCCAGCGAAAGAAACGGACGGCGAGCAGAAGTCCGAGCAGCCCCCAGGCGGCGACCACGGCGAGATTGCCCCAGGAAACCGCGGAGCCACCGGCCGGCACATATGCGTCAAAGAAGGCGACGAAGAAGTGGCGGACCGGAAAGATGTCGGCAAAGTGGATCACGCCGCTGGGCAGCTGGTCTTCGGGAATGAAGACGCCGGAGAGGAAGTAGAGCGGCAGGAGCAGGGCGTTGACGATCGGGGCGGCGGCATCCTGGGAGGGGATGACCGCGGTCAGGGCGATGCCCAAACAGCAAAACGAGGCGGCGCCGATGACCAGCGCCAGGAGAATCTCCGGCAGCCGTTCCCAGGGCACGGTGACTCCATAGAGGAGAGCGCCGATCGTCGCCAGGAGGGCGAGCATCAGAACGGCGACCACGATCGAGTTGCCGACTCGACCGGCGATGAAGACCCAGGGAGGCAGCGGGGTGCCGCGGCCGCGCTTCAGGCGCCCGTCTTCGCGGGCGATCACCAGCGTCATCGCCAGCGTTTGCATCGTCGCCGAGATGATCGAGAGGGTCATGATCGCCGGCACGTAGTAGGTGGTCGCCGCCACCCCGCCGCGCACGTGGACCGTTTCGCCGTTGAAGACGACAGCGAGGATGATGAAAACGATGACCGGGAACATGACCGTGAAGAAGACCGAGGCGGGGTTGCGCCAGAAGGCCTTCTGGTCGTAGCGAAATTGATGCAGGACGAGGCTCATGCCGATGCCTGCTCGGGGCTGGGTTCGGTGAGCTCGAGGTAGACATCCTCAAGACTCGGGCGCCGCACCTCCAGATGCTCGAGCTCGACCCCCTGGGCGAGTGCCCAGCCGGTCAGCTCGTTGAGCGTCTTGACCGGCGTCTGGGTCTGCACCCTGACCTCCTCGCCTTCAAGGCGATAGGAGATCGTCGCCGGTTGGCTCTGGCGCTCGCCGAGGTCCTCGGGGGTGCCGCGGGCGACGATCTCCCCGTTGGCGATGATCGTCACGCGGTCGGCAAGATGCTGGGCCTCGTCCATGTAATGGGTTGTGAGGAGGATCGTCTTGCCGAGATCGCGCAGAGCGGCGATCGCCTCCCAGGCCTGGCGCCGGGCCGAGGGGTCAAAGCCGGTAGTCGGCTCATCGAGAAAGAGCAGCTCGGGGTCGCCAACCAGCGCCATGCCGACGTCGAGGCGGCGCTGCTGGCCACCGGAGAGCTGGCGGGCGCGGGTGTCGGCCTTGCCCTGCAGGCCGACCAACTCGATCACCTCCGCGACCGGGCGCGGCGCACGGTAGTAGCCGGCGAAGAGCTCGAGTGCCTCGGCGACGGTCAGGTATGGATCAAGGCGACAGGACTGCAGCACGATCCCGATCCGCTCGCGCCACTCGCGTCCGGCCCCGTGGGGGTCCTCGCCCAGCACCTCGACCTCTCCCCCGCTGCGCTTGCGGTAGCCCTCAAGGATCTCGACCGTGGTCGTCTTGCCGGCGCCGTTTGGGCCGAGCAGGGCGAAGACCTCACCGCGGCGTACCTCGAGGTCGATCCCGCGCACCGCCTCTAGAGCGCCGTAGCTCTTGCGCAGGCCGCGGATCGCGATCACAACCGCTGGTTGGGTGTCCTCGGCTGACATCGGAGCTGGATTCTTACGAGTCCAGCTCGGCGTCGCGGTGCTTGACCCGCACGGCGACATCGTTGCGAGGGGCCAGATCGCGCCGGATCCGATCGGCGACGGTGACCGAGCGATGGCGCCCACCGGTGCAACCGACCGCGATCGTCAGGTGGCTCTTGCCCTCGGCGACGTAGGCGGGAACGAGGAACTCCAAGAGCGGCAGCAGCCGGCCGTAGAACTCGCCAGCCTGGGTTCCGGACTCGACGTACTCGCGCACCTTGGGGTCAAGACCGGTCAGCGGGCGCAGCTCGTCGTTGTAGTGGGGATTGGGCAGGAAGCGCACGTCGAGGGTGAGATCGGCATCACGCGGGGGGCCGTTCTTGAAGCCAAAGGTGAGCAGGGTCAGGGCCAGTTTCGGTGCCCCCTCATGACCGAGCATCTCCTCGGCGATCCGCCGGCGCAGCATCGCCCCGGTCAGATCGCTGGTGTCCATCACCACGTCGGCGCGCTCGCGCAGCGGGGCGAGCAGCTCGCGCTCGGCGCGAATCCCGTCGACGATGCTGCCGTTGGGGGCCATCGGGTGCCGGCGGCGAGTCTCCTTGTAGCGGTCCAGCAGCACCTCCTCGCCAGCCTCGAGGAATAGCACCTGCGGCTTTAGCCCCTCGGCCTCGAGCTCGTCGAGCACCTGCTGGAGCTCATCGAAGTAGTCCCCGCCGCGAACATCGGAGACGACGGCGGCGTGCTCGACGCCGCTCCCGGGGTGGCGGAAGAGCTCACCGAGGCTGCCGATCATCCGCGGTGGCAGGTTGTCGACGCAAAAGTAGCCACTGTCCTCAAAGGCGGCGATCGCTTCTGACTTCCCGGCGCCCGAGTGGCCGGTGATCACCACCACGGTGACCTCGTTATCTCCCGCTTTTGCCAAATCGCTCCTCAGCCGGTCCTGTTGAGCTGCTCGTGGATCTCGCGTGCCACTTTGCCAGGCACGCCGGGCACCGCCTCGAGCTCCTCGCGACTGGCGGCCAGAAACCGCTCTGGCGAGCCAAAGTGTTTGAGCAGAGCACGCTTTCGGACCGGGCCGACGCCGCGCAGCTCATCGAGCACCGAGCCGGTCATCGCGCGCTCGCGGCGGCCGCGGTGGTGTTCGATCGCGAAGCGGTGCGCCTCATCGCGAACCCGCTGCAGGAGCTTTGAGGCCTCCGAGTCAGCCGGCAGGTCAAGCGGCGCGCTGCGCCCCGGCACATAGACCTCCTCCTCGCGCTTGGCGAGGCCGACGATCGCGACCCCACGCTCGACAAAGGGCTGCAGCGCCCGCAGGCCGGCGGCGAGCTGGCCCTTGCCGCCGTCGATCACGACCAGGGCAGGAAGGGCGGCGAAGCTCTCGTCGCGCTCACCGTCGTGGGGTGAGCGGTCGGCCTGCTCCAAGAAGCGGTTCATGCGGCGCGCGAGAACCTCTTCCATCGAGTGAAAGTCATCGGCTCCGGCGGGGCGCGCGCCGCGGACCCGGAAGCGGCGGTAATCGGCCTTCTTACTCGCCCCGCCCTCAAAGACGACCATCGAGGCGACGGTGTGCTCGGCGCCGAGATTGGAGATGTCAAAGCCCTCGATCCGCACCGGCAACTCCTCCATGCCGAGCGCCTCGCGAAGATCGGCGAGTGACTCGACCCGGCGCTGGCGGCGGTGCTCGCGGCGCAACCGGTCCTGATCAAGGGCAAGACGCGCGTTGCGCTCGGCGAGCTCGCGCAGGCGCCGTTTGTCGCCGCGCTCGGCCACCCGCACCTCGACCGGGGAGCCCCGGCGCTCGGCCAACGCCTCGGCGAGTAGTTCGGCACGCTGATGCCCGACGTAGGGCCCGACGATGACCGTCTTTGGGATCGAGGGTGAGGCGGAGTAGTACTGGGCGATGAACTCCTCGGCGACCTCGGCGGGCTGGCGCTCGGCCTGGTTGTCGAGGTAAAAGCTCTGGCGCTCGGCCAGGATCCCGTCGCGGACCTGGAAGACCTGCACGTTTGCGTCGGTGCCCTCGGCGGCAACGCCGATCAGATCGGCGGTGCCGACCGAGCCACCGGCGACGCGCTGGCGCTCAAACAGCGACCTGATTGCCGCCAGGCGGTCGCGGTGCAGCGCGGCGCGCTCGAACTCCTGCGCCTCCGCGGCCTCATCCATCTTCGCCTGCTCGTCGGCCTCGACCTGTCGATAGCGGCCACTGAGGAAGTCGACGATCGCCTCGATGTTGTGTCGGTACTCCTCCTTGCTGACGTACTCGACGCAGGGGGCTCCGCAGCGCTTTATGTAGTAGTCGAGACAGGGACTGCCCGAGCGCCTGCCGGGCTGAGGCCCCTCACAGGTGCGGAACTGGAACAGCTTGCCGAGCAGATCAAGGGTCTCGCGCACCCGCTTGGCGCTCGAGAACGGTCCGAAGTAGGCGCGGCCCGCGCGCTGCTTCTCGCGGGTGAAATAGACGCGCGGATAGTCCTCATCGAGGCTGACCGCGACATACGGATAGGACTTGTCATCGCGCAAACGGATGTTGAAGCGCGGCCGGTGGCGCTTGATGAAGCTCTGCTCGGCGAGCAGAGCCTCGGCCTCGTTGGCGGTGACCAGGACCTCGAAGCGCTCAACCCGCGAGGTGAGACGGCGCTCACCGGCGGAAAAATGGGAGGCGACACGCTTGCGGATAGAGCGCGCCTTGCCGACGTAGAGCAGCTCGCCATCCTTGTCATAGAAGAGGTAAACGCCGGCGCTGTCGGGCAGCTCGCGGCGCCGCTGGGCGATCCGCTCCTCGCGCGAGACGCCCTCACTTGTGCCCTTTTCATTCATTGCTCAAAGAGTAGGCTCCTGGCCACACGGCCAACCCGCACCGTAGAGACGGAGATAGCGCACAAATGAGCAGCCAGACACTGAGTCCGCCCGAGCTGAAGACGATGCGGTTGGAGATCGACGGTCAGATCGGGACCCTGACCCTGAACCGCCCCGAGGCCTTCAATGCGATGAGTCCGGAGATGATCCTCGAGATGACGGTCGCCTTCCCCTGGCTTGCCGATCGCTCCGGGCTGCGAGCCCTGATCATCACCGGGGCCGGCAAGGCCTTCTGCGCAGGGGGCGACGTCAACACCTTCCAGCAGGGCGTGCGCTCAGAGGAGATCGATCTGCCCTCCGAGGTGCGCCGCGGAGCCGAGGCGCTGCACCAGGCGATCGTCGATTTGCGGCGGATCCCCTTCCCGGTGATCGCCGCCGTCAACGGACCGGCGGCCGGCGCCGGTTTCTCGCTGGCGCTGGCCTGCGACACCCGGATTGCCGCCGAGGGCGCCTTCTTCGCCTGCGCCTACGGCCGCATCGGCGCCTCGCCCGATGGCGGCATGACCTACTTTCTGCCCCGTGTTGTGGGTCCCAGTCGGGCGCTTGAGCTGCTGCTGGAGGACCCCAACATGGACGCCGAGCAGGCACTCGCCGAGCGCCTGATCAGCGCGGTCCTGGCGCCCGAGGATCTGCTCGAGGCGGCGCGCGCCAAGGCTGAGAAGCTGGCCGCCAAGGCACCCCACTACGTGCGTATGTCGAAAATCCTCTGCGCGACGAGCATCGAGCACAGCCTCACCGAGCACCTGCAGCTCGAGCGCCACGGAATCGCCGACAGCATGGCCACCGAGGACCTGCGGACCGGAGTCGAGGCCTTCTTCAGCGGTGAGAAGGCCCGGTTCAGCGGCCGCTGAACCTCCCTGTCAGTGCTGTCGTATCCGCAGTAGAGTCCGCCTCGCCCGTTCCCCAGAAAAAGGATTCAGCATGAAGAAGGCCGCCGCTCTAGCAGTCCTCCTCCTTGCCTCTGTGGCGCTCGTCGCCTGCGGCAGCAGCAGTAGCTCAAGCACCGAAAGCTCGACGACCACATCGAGCGGCGAATCCGAAAGCAGCGCCGAAACGCCCGCCGCGGGTGGCGGCGCCAAGTCAGAAGGCGCCGGCTCGACCGTGAAAATCGCGACCCCGCCTGGGGGCGCGCTGGCCTTCACGACCAAAACCGCGACCGCCAAGGCCGGTCCGGTGACGATCGAATTCAATAATCCCCAGGAACTCCAGCACAACGTCGCGATCGAAAACTCCAGCGGCAAGAGATTGGGCGAAACCGAACTGGTCTCCGCCGGCTCATCGACCACGACGCTGAACCTAAAACCGGGCACCTACACCTTCTTTTGCACGGTTCCGGGCCACCGCGAAGCGGGCATGGAAGGTACGCTGACCGTCAAGTAGCGCCGGCCGGGGGAGCGGGAGCCGAGTTTGCCCCTGCGGTGGCAAACTCGGCGCTGCCCGTGGCGATGAGTCGATGGCAGACAAGCGCCGCACTTGAGGCCGAGCTCGCCGCGCCGGAGGTCTGGAGGCGGGCCTACGCGGACGCGCGGGCGTGGCCGCGTTGGAATCCCGAGATCAGGCGCGCCAGCCTCGACGGGCCACTGCGGCTCGGCGCCAGGGCGAAGATCGTCTTTGGCAGCGGTCTGCGGCTTCGCTTCCAGGTCGTCGAGTTCGAGGAGGGCCGCCTCTTCACCGACGAGTCGCGCCTGCCGGGGGCACGGCTCGGGCACCGCCACCTCCTCGAGCCGGGTTCCGACGGCGGCTGCCAACTGACTAACACGATCTAAATCGAGGGTGTTCTGGCGCCCATTTGGCGACGGATCCTGGGCCCAGCGGCGGTCCGGGCGCTGCCGGGCGCCCAGCGGGCAGTGGTCGAGCTCGTCACTGGGGCGCCGGGCGCCCTCCGAAGCTAAGCGCTCAGCCGTCCTTGGTGCCCGTGACTGGCTCCGAATCTCTCCAGCGGGAGGATTGAAGTTTGTGCCGTCTTACTTGTAAGATGGCATCTCGACCAAGGGGCAGATCGTGCTGCCAGCCGAGCTTCGACAGCGCGACGGTATTGAGCCCGGACAGGAGTTCGAGGTCGAGCGCATCGGCGTTGACGAGTACCGGCTGCTGCGGGTGACGCCGGCGCCGAACGAAGGCCTGGTGGATTGGCTGCTTGCCTGCCCGCATAAAGGCTACTTCGTCGCGGTCGACTCCGAGTCGACCGACACCCTGTGAAGCACCTCGTCGACGCCAACGTCCTCTCTGAGGCGACCAGGCCCAGCCCAGATCCTCAGGTCGTCGAGTGGATGCGGCGCAACGAGCGCTCGATCGTCGTCGATCCGATCATCCTCGGCGAGGTTCGTTTCGCCATCCTGCTTCTCGCACGCGGTACCCGCAGGACCGAGCTGGAGCGCTGGTTCGAGCAGGGAGTCAGCCGGATTGCGTGCATCGGATGGGATTCGGTGGTCGGGATGCGCTGGGCACGGCTGCTCGCCGATCTGCGCCAGCGGGGCCGGCCAATGTCGATCAAAGACAGCATGATTGCCGCGACCGCGCTCGCCCACGACCTCGCGGTCGTAACGCTCAACCGGCGCGACTTCGAGCCAGCGCGGTGCAGCTCCTCGATCCGTCGGCCTGAGAATGCTCGAGCCGCCCGGCTCAGGTGGGTGCCATCACCCGGGTCACCGAGTCGCCCACAAAGCAGGGCTCCTCGGAGCCCTCGACCTCGAGCGTGAAGCGGGTGATCACCCGCCACCAGCCGCCACCGACCTCCGACCGAGACGACCTCCGCCCGTGCCCGCACCCTGGCTCCGGCCGGAACCGGGGCCGGGAAGCGAATCTTGTTGAAGCCCTATGAATTTTTCGGCCCGATCCCCGTAGGGAGCCGAGCCGGCTGGGGGTCGCGGTAAGGCGTTGGCGATCATGATCGACCGATCACCCCTAGCGACGGCGCTCATCGCGGAGTTGACCTGAGGCCTCAGGCTACGACGATCTTTGGTACAGGCGCGACCTCGCGCTCTGGCTCCTCATGGGGAACTCGGCGCTCGATGCCGATCAGCAACTCCTCGTCCAGCACGGCGAGGATGCGCTTGAGCACCGGGATCGTCGGGATATGGTTGCCGCCCTCGACTTTCGAGATGAAGGAGTGGGCCGTTTTGGCTCGGCGAGCGACCTCTTGCTGGGTCAGGTCCAGCTCGTAGCGGCGCTCGCGGATGTGGGCGGCGATCCAGTTCCTCTCGCGCAGCTCGCGGATCGCGGCGTACTCGTCGCGGGCCTCGCGATACTCCTCGCTGCGGCTGGCACGATCGCGCGCCGCCTCGGCAGCGGTTTGCCCCTTCGGGCTGATCTGACTGTTGCGATTCCGGCTCATGGCAAGCGAGTTTATCCAAATAGATAAATGAGTCAACCCTTCTTTCGACTGCTGAACGGCGCATCTTGACCCGCCGCCCGCGGAGGGACCCGCGGCTTTGCATCCATCCGTTGCTTGAAGTCGGCCATGCGGCGCTTCGCCAGCGCCTTCTCGGCGGCCGGCGCTGCTCCAGTGTCCTTCGCGAATGAGTGCAGCAACACGATTAGGTTGCCGGAGCGCTGGTAGAGAATTCGATAGCGCGTGTTGGCGAAGCGGACCCGCAACTCGCGCAGCTCGCCCTCGATCTGCGAGGTAATCGGGTGCTCCGGCGGTGGGGCGTCGGGCGACTTGCCGTTCAGGTGCTCCTCGACGTAATCGTCGATCTTGGCGGCGCGCTTGGCCGGCAGCGCGTCAATGAATCGGCCAACCGGTTCGACGCCGCGCTTGTCACGGTAGTAGATGGCCTGGGTCTGCGCCACTCGCCGAGCATGGCACCAGATCCGGCGATTCTCCGGTGCGGCAGTTCCGCCTCAGGTCGAAGCGGCGAGCTCCCGGACAGACCGAGGCGCCGAAAAAGAGAGGCGCCGGTCAGTCGGTGGGTGCCATCACCCGGGTCACCGAGTCGCCCACGAAGCAGGGCTTCTCGGAGCCCTCGACCTCGAGCGTGAAGCGGGTGATCACCTGCCACCAGCCGCCACCGACCTCCTCGACCGAGACGACCTCAGCCCGTGCCCGCACCCTGGCCCCGGCCGGAACCGGGGCCGGGAAGCGAATCTTGTTCCAGCCGTAGTTGACCCCGAGTGCGAAGCCGGTCGAGGAGATCAGATTGCTGCGAAATCCGTCGACCAGCGAAAGGGTGAGGTTGCCGTGGGCGATCGTCGTGCCGAACGGGCTCTCCTTCTTTGCCCGCTCGATGTCGACGTGGATCCACTGATCATCGCCGGAGATCTGGGCGAAGGCGTTGATGTCATCCTGGCTGACGGTGCGCCAATCGCTGGGCCCGATCTGCTCACCGAGCACCGCCTGCATCCCCTCGACCCCATTTACCTCCACGGTTGCCATCGCGGCGCAGTCTACGCGACGAATAGAGCGCAGGAATCAAGCGACTCACAGCCACACTGCGCAGCCGCGGCGAGCCACTCACGCGCCACCTGGGCGCGCTCGATCTGGGCCTCAACCTCGGGCAGTTTGCGTGCAGCGATTGCCCGCATCGAGACGTGAGCGGGGGTCCCGCGCTCGCCGCAGAGGAGCAGTTCGCGAACCTCCGCAAGGCAGAGTCCGGCCCGTTTTCCGACCTCGATCAGGTGCAACCGCCACAGGACCTGGGCGCTGTAGCGGCGCTGGCCCTGCAGGCGCTCGGGCTCCTCGAGCAGTCCACTGCGCTCGTAGAAGCGGATCGCGGAGACGCTGAGCCCCGCCTGCTCGGCGACCTCGCCAATCCGAAGCGTTGCCTCTTCCATCATTTCGACTTGACCTAAACCTCGGTTCGGGGTCAAGACTAGCGCCGAGGCCGATGAGATGACCGACGACGCCCAACCCAGCTGCTCACTGAGCGGCGAGCAGCTGGCGCTGCGCCTGAGCGCGATCGCGGCGCTCAGCGGCGAGCGCCTCGGCTGCGAACGGGAGGCCGCCGGGGACTGGCTGTTGCGCTTCCGCAAGTCCGCCGCGCTGCGGCTGCGCCTCGAGCAGATAATCGCCGCCGAGTCACGCTGCTGCAGCTTCTTGGAGCTCTCCTTGAGTGAGGAGCCTGAGTTGGTTTTGCTGCGAATCGCCGCCCCCGAGGATGGGCGCTGGATCGCCGATCAGCTCGCCGCAGCATTTTCGCCGGTCGACTCCCGCGAGCGAAAGGCAACGATCCCGCCACCACCGCGAGGGCCGGCCTGAAGAATCTCGGTCTCCTCTACCGACCCTGGTATTCGCTCTATGTGATCGCCGCGGCGGGTCGCCGGCACGCTGCTGGGGCTAGGGAAAGCTATCTGGGTGGGGCCATCCTCGCCGCGATCGCATCTGGGATCATCGCGGGCCCGGTTCCGCGTCGAAAAACGCGGGGAAGACGACGCCTACACGCTCAGCCAGCGCCCCAGGGGGCTCAGTTGTAGGTGTTGGCTTCCATCCAGATCCGCCAGATCGCGGCAATTGAGGCGGCGAAGAGGAGGATCCAGGCGAGCGTTCCGCCACCGGTCGAGAAGAGCTTATTGCTGCCCGCGATCAGCAGGGCCAGCACGCCCAGTGCCCCGTACAGGACGATGCGACGGGCGTCGCTGAGCGTCGCCAGGGTGAGCTGGTTCTCGCGGCTGAGCACATAGAGCGTCCAGCTGATCCCGGCAAGGAAACCCATCGTGATCGCGGTCAGCACTGTTTCGGCGAAGTTGCCGCCGTTGGGCGCGAAGGCGACGAGCAGGGCCAGCACCATGACGATCGCGACGTTGCGCAAATTGCGCATCCAGGAATTGTAGGGCGGTCTCACTTCCTGGTCATGAGGACGATGCCAAGCGCCACGCAGGCGAGGGTGAGAGCCAGCGCTACGGCGGCCAGAATCGCCGCCCCTCCGGCGGCGAGCGGCCGCTCGCCGCGGCTGAGCTCGACGAAACGCGCAGCGCCCCAGATCGCGACGGAAAAGATCACCGCAAGGCCGATTCCGGCGACCAAGGAGGCGACCACAGTTTCGGCCAGGTCCTTGGTCTCGATCAGATCCGCGATCATCAGCTCGCCGGAGCCGGGACTCCCCGATGCGAGCGCCTGACAAAGACGGCAACGATGAGGGAGACCGTCATCAGGGCGACCAGGATTGGCCCCAGAGCGCCGCTGCCAAATATGTGTGAGAGGCCATAGGCAGCCGCTCCGATCGCCGCGGACGCCGGAAGGGTCAGGGCCCAGCCGGTGGCGATGTTCCCCGCCACACCCCAGCGGACCGCGGAGACCCGCTTGCCGGCGCCGGCGCCCATCACGCCACCGTTGATCACGTGGGTGGTGGAGAGCGGGAAACCGAAATGAGTCGAAGCCAGAATCACGGCCGCTCCCGCGCCCTGCGCCGAGAAACCCTGCGCGGCGTCCATCTTGATTATCTTGGTGCCGGTGGCATTGATGGTGCGCCAGCCACCGCTGTAGGTTCCCAGCGCGATCGCACTCGCCGCCGAGATGATCACCCAGAGAGGCGGGTCTGCGTTCGCCCCCAGAGTGCCGTTGGCCACCAGCGCCAGGGTGATCACCCCCATCGTCTTCTGCGCATCGTTGGTCCCATGGGCGAGCGCCAGCAGACTGCCGGAGATGACCTGCCCGTAGCGAAAGCCGCGGGTGACCGTGCCCGGTTTTTGGCGGCCTACTACCCGGTAGATGATCGCGATCGACAAGACGGCGACGAGGAAGGCGAGAATCGGGGTGAGCACCGCTGGGATCAACACCTTGCCGACCAGGCCATCGGCGAGGACGGCATCGAGGCCCGCGGCGGCGACGGCCGAGCCGACCACACCGCCGATCAACGCATGCGAGGAACTCGATGGCAGCCCGAATGACCAGGTGATCAGGTTCCAGGCGATCGCTCCGATCAGGCCGGCGAAGACAACGGTGGGGCTGATCAGCGCCGGGTTGACCACATCATTGGCGACCGTCGCCGCCACCGAGATCGAGATGAAGGCGCCGACGAAGTTGAGCAGCGCAGCGACTCCGATCGCGACCTGGGGCCGAGCGGCGCCGGTCGATATCGCCGTAGCGACAACATTGGCCGTGTCGTGAAAGCCATTGGTGAAGTCGAAGGCGAGCGCGGTGCCGACGACGAGAACGAGGATTACGTCAGAGCTCACGAGTTCTTGATGACGATGCCCTCAATGATCTGCGCCGCGGTCTCGGTCGCATCGATCGCGTTCTCCAAGACCGCGAACATGTCCTTCCAGCGGATCACGACCATCGGATCGATCGCGTTGGAGAAAAGCGAGGCGACCGCATCGCGCGAGATCCGGTCCCCGTCGTTCTCGAGCCGGTGAATCTCGATCCAGTAGCGGTCGAGATCCTTGAAGTCAGGCAGGTGCTCGAGGCAGCCCGAAAGCTGTTCGCAGGATTCGACCAGTACCTTGGTCAGCGCCTGCGCCTGAACCATCGGCGCCTCGATTTTGTAGAGAGCGAGGAAGTCGGCTGCCTCCTCGGTGTAATCGACGATGTCATCCATCTGGGTCGCCAGCCCGTAGATGTCCTCGCGATCGATCGGTGTGACGAAGGTCGAGTTGAGGCGCTTGACGATGTCGTGGGTGATTCGGTCACCCTCCTGCTCTGCCTTGAGGATCTCGCGGCCGAGACCGCCGTCATCGGGCCAGGCATTCATCATCTCATCGAGTAGGCGCGCCGCATGCACGGTGTTCTGGCCAGCCTGGATGAAGAGGTCAAAGAAGGTGCGATCGCGGGGCAGTAAGGAGAGGCGCGGCACCGGCCCATCCTAATCGCACCGCTGGGCGTCGAAGAGAGCTTAGCCCGCGGCTGCGGCCAGATGCTCGGCGGCGCGCGCGGCGTGGCGCTCGCGCAGCTCGGCCTGAACGCTGCGAGGCTCCTCCTCGCCGGGGCTGAGCCGCTGCCATGCACCGCTTGGGTCCAGCTGCCAGGCGCTTGAGTTATCGGCCAGGCTGCGCTCGAGCACATCGAGCAGCTCGGCGCGCAGCTCGGGATCTTCGACCGGGGCGACCAACTCGACCCTGCTGTCGAGGTTGCGGGGCATCATGTCGGCGGAGCCCATCAACACCAGGGTCTGCTCGCCGCGCTGGAAGGCATAGACGCGCGAGTGCTCGAGGAAGCGACCGACGACCGAGACGACACGGATGTTCTCTGAGACCTCGGGGACGCCGGGGCGCAAACAGCAGATGCCGCGCACGTTTAGGTCAACCCGGACCCCGGCCTGTGAGGCTTGATAGAGGGCCTGGATGCAGCGCGCGTCGACCAGCGAGTTCATCTTCAGCGCGATCCGCGACTCTTCGCCGGCGAGATGGGCGGCGACGGTCGCCTCGATCTCGGCCAGGAAGCGGTCGCGCATCGTGGTCGGCGAGACCAGCACCCGCCGGTAGCGGGCCGGCCGGCCGTACCCGGTCAGGAAATTGAACATCTCGGCGACGTCAGCGCCGATCTCAGGATCGGCGGTGAAGAGGCCGACGTCGGTGTAGAGGCGTGCCGTGGTCGGGTTGTAGTTGCCGGTTCCGACGTGGACGTACTCGCGCACGCGATCGCCCTCGCGACGGGCGACGAGGATCGCCTTGACATGGGTCTTTAAGCCGGGAATGCCGTAGACAACATGCACACCCGCCTCCTCCAGGGACTTGGCCCAGTGGATGTTGGCCTCCTCATCAAAGCGCGCTTTGAGCTCGACCATGCAGACCGCCTGCTTGCCGCGTTCAGAGGCGCGGATCAGTGAGGGGACGAGCGGCGAGTCATCGCTGGTCCGATACACCGTCTGCTTGATCGCCAGCACGTCGGGATCGGCGACGGCCTGCTCGACAAAGCGCTCGACTGAGGTCGTGAATGAGTCATAGGGATGGTGGACGAGGACGTCGGCTTGGCGAATCGCGGCGAACATGTCGACCGGCTCCTCGTCCTCGCCCTGCAACCGCGCCTGGGTGACCGGCGTCCAGGGCGGATAGCGCAGCTCCGCCTTGCCGGGCACATCGGCCACCTTGCCGAGGTCGCCGAGATCGATCAAGCCATCGACGTCATAGACCTCGCGGTCCTCGAGGCGCAGCGCGGCGATCAGCTGCGCGCGCAGCTTCGGGTTCATCCCGGCGCCGATCTCCAGCCGCACGACCTCACCGAAGCGACGCCGACGAATCTCGTCCTGGACCGCCTGCAGCAGGTCGTCGGCCTCGTCGGAGATGTTGAAGTCGGCGTCGCGGGTGACCCGGAAATACCCGTGGTCGATGACCTCGGTGCCCGGGAAGAGACTGTCGAGGTTGGCGGCGATCGCCTCCTCGAGCGGGACGAAGGCGGTGCCGTCCTCACCGAGGGGCAGGAAGCGGCCGAGCAGCTCCTTCGGCACCTTGACGCGGGCGATGATCTCGGTGCCGCTCTCAGGGTCACGCAGCAAGACACCCAGGCTGAGCGAGAGGTTTGAGATGTAGGGAAAGGGCCGCCCGAGTCCGATCACGAGCGGCGTCAGAGCCGGGAAGACCTGATCGTGGAAGCGGGCGTCGATCTCGCGACGCTCGGCCGCGGTCGCGCTCTCGAGCGAGACGACGCGGATCCCGTCCTGCTCCATTTCGCTGAGCATCCCCTCAAAGCAGGAGTGCAGGCGTCGGTCGAGCTCAAGGACGCGGGCCTGGATCGCGTCGATCTGTTCGGCCGGGGTGAGACCGTCGGGCCCGCGGGCATCGATTCCGGCGTCGAGCTGGTCGAATAGCCCGGCGACTCTGACCATGAAGAACTCATCGAGGTTGGAGGCATAGATCGCGCAGAAGCGGAGTTGCTCGAGCAACGGCACGGCCGGGTCCTCGGCGAGTTCAAGCACCCGCTGGTTGAAGTCAAGCCAGGAGAGCTCGCGATTGAAATAGAGGCTCGGGTCGTCGATCCGCCCATCGTACCCAGACACCCTCGGCGCTCCGCCGCGCTCAGGCGGCGCGGGCGGCCGCTTGCCCCCCGCGGTCCCTCAGCACCCGAGCGTAGCCCTCGGCGAGCTGGCCCAGGGCGCGTCGCCAGGAGCGCTCGCCCGCAGCGCGCGCGCCGGCGGCTCCGAGTTGGCGCCGCAAGAGCGGCGAGGAGGCAAGCTTGAGGACGGAGCCGGCGATGTGGTCGGGATCGGGGTTGCAGAGCAGGCCGGTGTGGCGGTTCTCGATCAGCGATGTCGGGCCCCCGGTGGCGACGGCAACCACCGGTAGACCGCTGGCTCCGGCCTCGACCACGACCTGACCGTAGGTGTCGGTCTCTGAGCAGAAGAGGAAGAGGTCAGCGCTGGCGTAGGCGCGCGCCAAATCCTCGCCCTCGAGCCAGCCAAGGAAGGTCGCATCCTGGCCCAGTCGCGCCCGCAGCTCATCCTCCTCGGGCCCACCGCCGGCGAGTAGCAGGTGGAGGCGCGGATCGGCGGCATGGGCCCGCAGGAAGCTCTCGGCGAGCAGCTCGGCCCCCTTCTCCCGGGTGAGGCGACCGGCGTAGAGCACCTTGATCTCGCCGGGGAAGGCATCGCGATCACCGCGGCTGGGATCGAAGAGTGAGAGGTCCACACCGCGCTCCCAGCGGGCGATCCGTCCCGTTTCGGTGCCGAGTGCGATCAACGAACGATCGGCCGCCGGGCTCGGTGAGAGGACCAGCGAAGGCGCTGCATAGAAGGCGCCGAGTGCGGCGCGCGCCATCAGCCCCAGGCTCTCCTCACCGCTGCGCAGCGCCGCGTAGGCGGCGAGCTCGGTGTGGTAGCTGCCGACCAGCGGCAGCCCGGTGATCCGAGCGAGCAGGGTGGCGCTGACCCCGGCCGGCCCCGGGGTGCAGACGTGGAGGAGGTCATAGCGACCTTCGGCGAGGGTCTCGACCAGGTCGGGTAGGGACGGTACTCCGAGCCTCATGCCCTCATAGAAGGGAACCTCGAGCGAAGCCGCGGCGGGCAGGCGGCGATCGACACCGGGGTCGGTTCCGATCACCTCGACCTCAAAGTCCGGGACGCCGAGCTCGCGGATCTGTTCGATCGTGCCGGTGACTCCGTGCATGCTCTCGATCCCATCGGCGATCAGGGCAACTCTGGGCAGCTCCCCGGCAGCTGAGAGCTTCGCTTTCTCGGCGCCGAGGAAGGCGCTCGCCGGGGCGTATGGAATCGCCGGCAATACCGCCTCGAAGAGACTGCCGAAGGCGGCCGTCGGGTCGCCGGCAAGCGCCGCCTCGGTTCCTTTCTCGATCGCCGCGCGCAGGCGCCGCTCATGGATCCGGCGAGCGCGGCGGTAGAGATCGGCGTGGGAGAAGCGGTCCGACTGCAGATGCTCGATCAGCTCGCGCCCGCGCAGTGCCATGCCAACCGAGGAAAGCCATGACTCAAGCAGCGCACGGGCATCGTCGGGGCCGAGGTCGGTGGCGATCTTGCCCTCGCGGGCGGCGCCCTCGCCGATCACCCGCTGAGCCATCTTCAGGACCGCGGCGGGATCGGGTGCGCCCTCACCCCCGGTCCGTCCATCGAGGGTGAGGGCGCGGGTCGCGAGGGCCATCGCAGCGTGCGCCCACTTGGCGGCGCTGCCCTGCTCACCGCCGGGACCGACCCCGGCGCCGCGCCGTATATGGCCCAGAAACTCTTCCGGCGTAGAGGCGGCCGGAGCCTCGGTGCAGGTGCGGCCGATATCCACGCCGGCATGGTCGTCAGAGCCGCCGATGCCGGTGCCCGCCCGAGTTTCGACATAAACGACCGCGGGCATGTTGAGCTCCGCCGCCCGCGAACCGTTGCGCACCTCCCAGATCGGGAAGAGCTCGGCGAGGCGGCGGCGGTGGCGGCGGGTTAGGGGAGCGCCGACGTTATAGAAGGGATGCGCGAGAGCGCAAACGATCCCGTTTTGGTCAAGGTAGGCGGCGCAGGCCTCAAGGTCGCCGGAATGTGCCTGCAGCCACTCGTGATCTCCAGGAGTGATCCCATAACAGAGGACGTGCACAGCCTGGGGCTCACCGGCGAAGCGGGCGGTCAGCTCCTCAGAGATGAAGCAGTCTGGACGATCGCTCAACTCCAGGCAGCCGTCGATTGTGTCGTGGTCGGTGATCGTCACGAAGTCCATCCCGCGCCGCTTGGCCAGGGCATAGACCTCCTCGGGTGGTGTGGCGCACTCGGGCAAACCGAGGCTGCGCTGGACTCCCAGCCGCGAGAGCTGCGAGGCGGTCGAATGGCAATGCATGTCAACTCGGGAAGTCATCGGCGTCTCCCTTTCTGATTCATTTCGATCCCCTCCAGATTCCGCAAATAGCAGGGAAAACATGTGAAGGGTCGGCAAAGGCGCGGTGAAGATCTTGTGTACGGGAGGGGGCGGGCAGGCGACCGCCACGCCGGGATGGTCTGGCGGATACCGTTTGCCGATGGCCGAGAACCTGCGGATCCGCGAGGCGAGAGAGGCAGACGTGAAGCGCCTCTATGCGCTGATCGTCGAGCTCGCCACCTACGAGAAACTTGGCGATCAGGTCAACGGCGACGCCGAGCGCCTGCGCCGCTCACTGTTTGAGGTCAAGAGCGCCGAGGCACTGATCGCCGAAAGCGACGGCGAGATAATCGGCTACGCGATCATCTGTGGCAGCTTCTCAACCTTTGAGTGCGAGGCGGGGATCTGGATCGAGGACATCTATGTCAGGCCGGCGAGCCGCGAGGGTGGGGTTGGGCGCGCGCTCTTCGCGCGGGTCGCGGCGCTGGCGCTTGAGCGCGGCTGCCCGCGGATCGAATGGGCAGCACTTGAGTGGAACCAGCTGGCCCTCGACTTCTACGACGGGCTCGGAGCTCAGCGCTTGGAGCAGTGGCGCATGCTGCGTCTCGAGGGCGATGATCTGGCCCGGCTCGGGGGCGAAACCTAGCCTCGTCCCCGCGCCTTGCTCAGCGCCGGCTTGAGAAAAGCGCCCTCCAGCGCCCTTTGGGTCTCCTCGGCGAGGAGCAGCTCGCGGAAGCGGGCAAAGTGAAGCTCGCGGCGAGTTCGCAGGAGCGCTTCGACCGAGGTGATCCCAGCAATCCTGGGCGCCATCACGTCGCAGTCGTGGATCTCGCCGAGCACGCCCTGCAGCCGCCGCGCCACCCGGCGTGCCGCCTCGGCCTCGGGCCCCAGACAGGGAGCGCTGATCTCAAGTATGTAGCGCAGGCGTTTTGCGACGATCCTCATATCGTGCTGGGCCGTTTCTCCCGACGGCTCTAGTGCCTCGGCGGCGAGCTCGTTTAGCTCCTCGAGTCGGGTTGCGAGAACCCGCGCGGCGTTGACACGCAGGCTGGCACCCGGGTCGATCCCCTTGACCCTGCGCGGCTTCATCCCCGCGCCGCCCCCGCGAGCTCCTCGAGGCGCAGCGCCAGCTCGGCCAAGCCCTCCTCGATGAGGAAACCGGCGAGCACATCGTTGGCCCGCTGCTGCTCTTCGCGCAGCCTGGCGATCAGGATCTCTAACCGGCCGCGGTCGGCCGCGGGCGCCACGGCGGTGTACTGCAGCAGGAGGCCGATCGCAACGTCGCGATCGCGGCGCTCACCGAGCGCCGCAGCGAGTGCCTTCAATGGCCGGATCACGCGCCGGTAGCGTTTGCGTGGGAAACAGGGCCGAAATAACTCCAGCGCCGCCCGCAGGCGCCGGGTCGCGACCCTCATGTCGTGCAGCGGCTCGACGTCATCCAGCTCAAGCACACCGGGGGAATGGGCGAACACCTCTGCGGCGCGGATCTCGATCACCCGCGCCGCGGCGAGCCCGAAGGACCCCTCGCACTGCAGATCGGTTATTGCGCGCGCTCGGGCCACCTACGCCAGGCTAGCCGAGCACGCGAGGCTGCTCAATCGCCCAGGTGCAGGTACTTTCGCCCCTCGCGCCTGACCTCGCTCCCTCGCCAGGCACGCCGGGTGGACAGACTGCCTTCCCCCGAACCCCAAGGCGCCGTCTTTGCGGCCCACTCTCTGATCCTTGGGCCTGGGACCCTAGGCGGCGAGGCGCTGCGGCGAGGAGCCGTTTGACTTGCCATTTAGCAGGTCTAGCACGACCCCCTCGCGCAGACCGCCCTTGCCGATCTGCAGCGGCTGGCCGAGCAACTCGGAGAGCTTCTCGAGCAGCAGAACGCCGGTGGCGAGGATCCGTACCCGCTCGGGGTCGAGCTCAAAGCGGCGCGCGACGTCGGCCGCGGGGTCCCCGCAGAGGACGCGGATCCCCCGCTCGAGCGTCTCGTACTCAAGGACGGCGCCGACCAGGCGCCGCAGCGAGGTGGCCGAGCCGCCGACCGCCACTGCCTGCGCGGGGCGCTCGATCTCAACCCCCTCAAAGAGATCATCGATGCGGTCGCGGACCTTGCGAATCTCGGCCGCTGAGGGCGGGTCGGAGGCCAACAGCTCATCGGCCAGGGCCCCGGATCCGACCTTCCAGGAGCGCACCTCCTGGGCACCGCCGGGCACGGTGCCGAGGATCACCTCGGTCGAGCCGCCGCCGACATCGACAACGCCGATCTGGCCGCCAACCGGATGCCCGAGCGTCTTGGTCGCCCCGATGAAGGAGAGCCGCCCCTCCTCCTGCTCGCTGAGGATCTCGACCTCGACTCCGGCGGCGCGGCCGATCTGCTTCGCCGCGCGCTCACCGTTGCTGGCCTCGCGCACCGCCGCGGTAGCGACCGCGCGGATCGTCTCGGCGCCGAGCTCGCGGGCAAGGCGCACCTGGGTGGCGACGAGCTCCGACACCTCCGCGATCTTCTCGGGCAGGATCTCGCCGTCGCGGCCCAGCGCTTTGTTGATGCGGGTGTAGGCGCGCTGCTCCATCACCTTTTTCAACTGACCATCCACCGGCTCTGCGACGAGCACTCGAGTCGTATTCGAGCCGATATCTATGGCGGCGCAGAGCATCCCGGGGCTGACTTGCATGTTCCCAGACGGCTCGGATCTCAATCGCCACTGAAGCCGCAAGCTACGACATCTGTGCGGGGTGGGAGGCGTCCTCAAACTCCCTGAAGAGCCCGGTGACAACAAAGGCGACCTGCTCGCCAATGTCGACCGCGTTGTCGGCAATCCGCTCGATCGCACGTGCGGCGAGCAGCATCGTCATCGCCCACTCACGCCGATCGGCGTCGTCGCCGATCTCCAGTGCGAGTCGGAAGCAGTCGCGATTGAGACTGTCGACGAGATCGTCTTGGTGCACGAGATCATGCGCCATCTCAACGTCGCGGCCCTCGAAGGCTCGTTTGGCCTGGCTGATCAGGGTGCGGGCCTGGCGTCCCATCGAGAGAATCAGCTCGACCATCCGTTCATCCGCCGGCGGTTCATTGCCGGAGAGCGGGATCATCTTGCAGATGTTCACGCACTGGTCGCCCATCCGCTCGACGCACTTCAGAACGTGCAGCAGCGAGGAGATCAGGCGCAAATCGGTCGCCACCGGGGACTGCGTCGCCAGCAGCGTGATCAGAGCCTGGTGCACCTCCAGGTAGCGACCGTCGATGCGATCGTCGTCGGCGACTACGAGTTGGGCAAGCTCGACGTCCTGGTGCTCGACCGCTTCCAGAGTCCGTTCCAGGGCGGCATTGACCAGGTCCAGTCCGCCGATCGCGCTTGCCTCAAGGGCCTTCAGCTCCTCCTGGTATTGGCTGCGCGTTTCGGGACTTGCCATCAGCCAAATTTCCCGGTCACGTACTGCTCGGTGCGCTCGTCATTGGGTTTGGTGAAGAGTTTGTCGGTGGCACCGACCTCGATCAGCTCGCCGTCGAGCATGAACGCCGTGGTGTCGGCAACGCGGGCGGCCTGCTGCATGTTGTGGGTGACGATCACGATCGTCACCCGCTGCTTCAACTCGCCGATCAGCTCCTCAATCTTCAGGGTCGCGACCGGGTCTAGCGCCGAGCAGGGCTCATCCATCAACAGGACCTCGGGCTCGACCGCGAGCGCGCGGGCGATGCAAAGCCGCTGCTGCTGACCGCCGGAGAGGCCGACCCCCGGTCCCTTCAGTCTGTCCTTGACCTCCTCCCAGAGGCCTGCCCCAAGCAGCGCTTCACGACCGCGGTCCTCGAGCTCTGAGCGCGAGGCGCCGGTCAGGCGCAGACCCGAGGTGACGTTGTCGATCACCGACATGGTCGGGAAGGGATTTGGTTTTTGGAAGACCATGCCGACCGAGCGCCGCACCGCGACGATGTCGATGCGCGGGTCATAGAGGTCGAGCCCGTCGAGGAGGACTTCCCCCTCTGCGCGCGCCCCTTCGATCTCCTCGTGCATGCGGTTTATACAGCGCACCATCGTCGACTTGCCGCAACCCGAGGGGCCGATGATCGCCGTCACCTGGGCCGCCTCGAATGCCAGCTCGATCCCCTTGACCGCTTGGTTTGAAGCGTAGAAGGCACTCAGCCCGCGCAGCTCGATGTTGCCGACATCACGACCTCGCCTGGCGGCGCTCGCGGCCCGGCCGACCACGGCCCTGACCGCCGGGTCGGGCAGCTCGACGCCGGGCGTCGGGTGAGCCTCGGGTTCTTGGTTTGGCTCCGTCATGAGTGGCGTCTCAGCTGGGTCTCGGCTCTCCATCCTAGGGCTCCTCGGTCGGCGACTTGCACATGGATCACGCCCCCATGCGTTTGCGAGAGCGGGCATAAAAGGTCCGGGCGATGATGTTCAAGACAAGCACGAAGGCGATCAGCACGAGCGCCGCGGCCCAGGCTTCGGTATGGGCTTCGGGTTTGGGGGACTCAGAGGACTGGAAGATGAAGTAGGGAATCGAGGCGAGCGGCTGGCTGGGTTCGGTGAGCACGCCCTGGGCGACGATCGAGGAGAGGATCAGCATCGGCGCGGTCTCCCCCACGACCCGCGCGATCCCCAGCAACGAGCCGGTCAGAAGGCCACCGGCGGCGGTTGGGATTGTGATCCGCACGGTCGTGCGCCAGCGGGCGATACCGAGCGCGTGGGCCGCCTCCTTGAGCTGGCCGGGGACCAGCGAAAGCACCTCCTGCGCGGTGCGGGCGACGATCGGCAGCATCACGATCGCCAGCGCCAGCGAAGCGGCGAAGCCGCTCTGGTGGCCCTGCGGGACGACGATCAATCCGTAGACGAAGATCGCGGTGATGATCGTCGGCACACCGTTGAGGATGTCAAGCACAAAGCGGACCGGGTGGGCGATCCGCGCCGGCGCGAACTCGGTGGTGTAGATCCCGATCAAGATTCCGACCGGGATCGCCATCACTGCGGCCAGGGCGACCATAATCGCGCTGCCGACGATCGCGTTAGAGATACCGCCTCCCGATTCGCCGAAAAGCGCGGTCGGTGTCGAGAGGAAGTGCCAGCTGAGCGCACCAGCCCCCTTGAGGAGCACCGAACCGACGACGATCGCGAGCACCGCCACGGCGATTACGGTGGCGAGGGTCGAGCCGATCTCAACCATGCTGTTGAAGCGGTTGCGCCGCCTGAGGTTGCCGCGGTCCAGGAGCAGCGCGTGCTGGTCTCTATCCGCCATCAGAGCGCCGCGGCCTCGGTCTCGGTGACGTCGACGTCGGTGATTCTGCCGCGCTGGACGATGATGCGAGCGATCACGTTGACGATCACGGCGAAGATTAGGAGGATCAGGCCGAGGTAGGCCAGCGAGGCTTTCTGCAGGCCGGCGCTGTTTTGGTACTGGGAGGCGATCTGGGCCGCCAGGGTGCCGCCGGTGTGAAAGAGCGAGGCGTTGATCAGGTTGGCACCGCCGATCACCTGGGCGACGGCGATCGCCTCGCCGATCGCGCGGCCGAGGCCGAGAATCGTGGCGCCGACGATCCCCGAGCGCGAGTAGGGCAAGACGACCTGTCGAACCATCTCCCAACGGGTCGCCCCGAGCGCGTAGGAGGCCTCCTTGAGATCACCGGGCACGGTCTCAAAGACCTCGCGGGTAACGCTTGTGATGATCGGCGTCGCCATGATCGTCAAGATCACCGCGGCCGTCAGGTACCCAAAGGCGGAGGGATCGCCCCCAAAGATCGGGATAAATCCGAGAGCGCCGTGCAGCGCCGGCTCGATCGTGTCGCGCATAAACGGGCCGAGGACGAGGATTCCCCAGAGGCCGAGGATCACGGTCGGGATCGCCGCCAGCATGTCGACCAGGGTCGCCACCGGACGGCGGATCCGGCGCGGAGCCAACTCGGTCAGATAGATCGAGATCGCAACCGAGAGCGGCGCCGCCAGGAAGATCGCGATGAACGAGGTGACGACGGTGCCGTAGAGGAAGGGGGCGGCGCCAAAGCGCTGGACCAGGGGGTTGGGATTCCAGTCATTTGTGGTCAGGAAGCCGATCCCGAACTTACTGATCGCCGGTGAGGCGAGATGGATGACCTCATAGGCGATCCCGATCAGGGCGGCGAAGGCGATCACTGCTGCGAGGCCTGAGAGGCCTCGCAGCAGTGGGTCGCCGATGCGGTCTGTGCGGTTTCGCCGGGCCCGCAGAAGCGGGTTCTTGAGGGTGCCGGCCTCCACCTAGCCGCCGATCGTCGCGATCGCCTTCTTGTCGGCAGCAACGACCTGCTTTGGCAGCGGCGCGAAATCCAGTTCGGGGCCGAATTCCTGGGCCGGGGGACTGATCGCGTAGGTGATGAACTTCTTCAGCGCTTCGGCTTTGCCGCTTTCCAGCGGCGCGATCACGTAGGTGTAGGTCGAGATCGGGTAGGCACCCTTTGCCGAGGCCGGCAGTTCAGCCAGCGAGATTTCGTTTTTGGGCCCGACCTTGCTGACCGCCGCGGCGGCCGCTTCGACGCTCTTGACCCCCGGTTCGGGGAAGGCGCCGGCCGAGTTTTCGACCAGCGGCATGCTGAGTTCATTGGAGAGCGCGTAGGCGAGCCCGACGTAGCCGATCGCCCCGTCGGTCTGGGAGATCGCGGCCGCGACACCGTCATTCTTTTCAGCACCCACCCCGGTCGGGAACTTGACCTGGGTCGAGGTGCCGACCTTCGATTTGAATTCGGGGTCGATGGTCGAGAGATAGTTGGTGAACGCGTAGGTGTCGCCGCTGCCATCGCTGCGGTACACCGGCGTGATCTTGGTGCTCGGCAGGTTCGCGCCCGGATTTAGTTTGGCGATTGCCGGGTCATCCCAGCTGGTGATCTTGCCGAGGTAGATTTCGGCCAGGACTTCGCCGCTCAGTTTCATGTTCTTGGGCGCGCCACTGACGTTGTAGGCGGGCACGGTGCCGCTCAGCGCCCAGGGAATCTGCACGACCCCGTTGGCTTCTTCGAACTGTTCTTCGGTCAGCGGCGCATCCGAGGCGCCGAAGTCGACCGTGCGCGAGGTGATCTGATCGATCCCGCCGCCGCTACCGATCGCGCCGTAGGTGACAGTTTCTTCGCTTGAGCTTGCGTAGTCGGATTGCCATTTCGACATCAGCGGGGCAACGAGCGTGCTGCCTGCACCGACCAGCGGTTCAGCGGAGGAGCCGCTGCTAGTGGTTGAGGAGGAGCCACCGCAGGCAGCCACCCCGATCGCGAGAGCCAGCACCGCTACAAGTGCGCTGAGAAGCCTCTTGGACACGCCTATCTCCTTACCTAGGGAACCAGTCTGGACTGCAGAGCCACACTGTCAATGGCCCCTTTGCAGCTTGTTATCTCGCCGTATCGAGGATGTAAAAAAGATGTAAATGGGGCTAATTCATCCATCGGGTGAGAATCGGTAGCCGATCCCACTGTGGGTGTGGATCAGGTTGCGATCGGGCAACGCCTGGCCGAGCTTGGAGCGCAGACGACTGATGTAGACGTCGACCGAGCGATCGGCATGGCGGGGCGTGCCGCCCCAGACCTCGGCGTAGAGCTCCTCACGGGTCATGATCCGCTGCGGATGGGAGGCAAGCGTGGTCAAGAGCTGCAGCTCGCGCATGGTCAGACTGAGCGGCCGTCCGTCGACCACTGCGGCGTGCTCCGCGGGTCTGATCTCAAGATGACTATCTACGCCCGGGACTGGGGATGCGGCCTCGCCTGCCATGCTCGCTGAGCATGCCGACGCTCACCCGCCACCCGGTTACCTCGGCGTGAACTAGTTGTGAACGACTTGTGAAGCTGGGTGCTCCAGCTGCGGCGCCTCGATCGGCGGCGCCGGGCCAGCGCCGCCATTTGAGAGCGCCGCGGGAAGCTCACCTGCGGCTGTGGCGTGCTCTGGGTCAAACCTGTATCCGACCCCGAAATGGGTGTGGATGTAGCTCCAGCTGGGCGAGCGCTTCTCCAGCTTCTGACGCAGCTTGCGGATGAAGACGTCGACTGAGCGATCGCCGTGGGCCATCGCGTAACCCCAGACCCGCTGGTAGATCGCCTCGCGCTCGAGCACCTGGCCCTTGGCCTCGGCGAGCAGCTGCAGCAGCTCGAACTCGCGGCGGGTGAGGTCAAGACTGCTGCCGCTGACAAAGGCCTGGAACTGGTCGGCGCGAATCTCAAGCTCACCGGCGACCAACGGGCCGACGTCGGCGCTGGCGCGGCCCCGGCGGCGGCGGCGCGCGACCGCTTCGATCCGGGCGATCGCCTCCTCTGGATGGCAGGGCTTGCTGATCCAGTCATCGACGCCAAGCCGCAGGCCGCGCACCCTCTGGGCGACGGTTGAGCGACCCGTGCAGACAATCACACCGAGGTCGGGGAGCATCGCGCAGACGCGCTCGATGTAACTCCAGTGTTCCTCGCCCAAGACAGCCGGATCGAGCAAGAGAGCGTTCAGCTTCATCGCCACCAGCTCATCGGGGGGAATCGCACTGGCGACCTGCCGCTGTTGCCAACCGGCGGCCTGGGTGCGCTTTGCGAGCACGGTCACGAAGCCGCTGTCGTCGTCGATTACCGCGAGCCTGATGGTCTGCTGTGGGTTCAAATGGGCGGCGCCGATTGGGGACGGACGGCGCGTCCTTGTCTGTCCGGCGCAATTGTATGCCCCCAGAGCAACGGCACCTAGGAAAAACCCCTGCGTTCACAGGATTTTCACAGCTCAGGAAATGCAAATAGCGGGAAACCCGCCCGCGTGCCCTTATCCGGATGTTCACCCCAGCCGTTCGCGGCGAATGCAGACTGGAGCCCGCACGAGACTCCTCTCTCGTTACGCGAGCGGCCCACTGCCCCGGGCCGTTCGCTTTTTTTTCGGGACCTTCCACTCGCCAATCTGCCCGACCGGGGTGAGCGGACCAGGCCCCGAGCCCAAGGTCCCGACTGGCTGCCGGCGCGATTGCCGGGCGGCGCGGCGGAGCACGAGCGCCGGGGCGGTGCGCTAGATTTGCGGGCATGAAGTCGCCCTCCCGCCGTCACCTGCTTGCCTGCCTGACCCTCGCGGCCCTCTGCGCGGCGCTGCTCGGCGCCCCGGCGGCGATGGCTGCCAACGGGGTCGGCCTCGCCGGGCCGACCACCGACAAATCGGTGACCTTCTTCTGCTTCGGCGTGATCGGCTTCTTCGCCGCTCTGCCGATCGTCCTCTCGCTGATCCAGGCACGCCTCGAGAAGCGCAAGGAACGGCGCCACAACGACCTGCAGCGCTACGGCTGAGCGCCGCCGCGCTGATCAGTCCAGCCGGAAACCGCTGAGCAGGCGTTTCTCGCTCTCCCCCTCGATCTTCGCCACCACTTCAACCCGCCCCTCCAGCGGCGTGTCGCGGATCTTCGTGGCCAGTAGGTCATCGACCTGGAAGATCCCGGCCGAGTTGTTGAGCTCGATCTCGATCCGCACCGGCCGCTCCTCTCCGGCCTCGATTCGCACCTCATCGACCGCAGCCGCGGAGATCGAGTGGATCCCCTCGCGGCCAGCCTCCAGCGGAATCCGAATCCGACCCTGGGCCATATCGAGCGCGTCGGCAACGCGAACCACACCGGCCTCGACCGTGTAGGGCTCGCCCCGGCGGCGGTGCCCGATGATCGCGTGCAGGATCTCGGCGATGATCACGCTCCGCTCGGGCTCGCGGTAGGAATCGGCAAGCAGGCGCTGCAGCGCCGGCTGGGCGAGGAAGAGGCTGTACTCCTCGTGGTCGGCGCGATGAATCGACATGCCGATGTCGTGCAACAGCGCCCCGCCGGCGACCACCACCTCGGCGTCGCGCGCCTTCATCGCGTGATCGGCGACGACGGCCGGTTGGACCCCGGCCTTGACCAGCAGGCGCAGCAACCGCAGGCTGATGTTGAGCACGATCTGGGTGTGGACCCAGGAGTGATCGGACATGCCAAGCCGCTCGGCATGGACCTGGGCCATGTACCACCAGGCGCGCACCTGCTCATCCTCGTTGACCGCCTCGAGGAATCCCTCGAGCTTTCGGTTGCCGCGCGTGGGTGCCCGTACCCGCGCTTCGGCGATCGCCTCCTTGGGTGGTTTACGCCGCGGTCCCTGCGGATCTGGGGTGGGGACGCGCTCGCCGTTCACGCCCGCGGACTCTAGCCCTCGCCGACGGCGCTACCCACACACAGGCCAGGGGCTCGACCCCGATTGGGCATAGAGCAGCGCCGCGCGGTAGTCCTGTTCGGCTTCAGGCGCGGCCGCCGGGTCGCCGCTTCCGCCGACCGATTCCCAGGTCCCGTAGTCGAACTGATATTTGCCGCGATAGGTGCCATCTGAGGAGACCGCAGTCGGGTCGCCGCCGGACTCGCAGGCCGCGATCGCAACCAGGGTCGCCCGCGAGACCCCGTCGGGCAGAGTGGCGAAGGCCTGTCGGCGCCGGCGGCGCAGCGCGGCGCGGCGTTCGAGCCTGATCCGCCTATTGACGACCCGGATCGCGCGATCAAAGCGCGCCAGCGAGGGGGCGAACGCGGCGCCAGCCGGATGAGCGCTCGAGACTGCGATCGTCTCGCCTTCCTGCGCGGCGGCCGAGGCCAGGGCGGGCAGGGCCAGCGCCGCGGCGAGGACAGGGACAATGTATGTGCGTTTATTCAGCAAGCGCGGGACCGTTGCCGCTTGGCCGCGGCCGCTGGGTGAGCTCGATCACACTTGCTTACAAGCGCGTGCGAATCGCCACAGCGCCAGGCGCCAAGTTGCGCCCGCCACTTGGCCTTGAATCAGTTCTTGCGCCCAAATCCAACAAAGCGCCTGCAATCGCCGATCATTTGCCGATCGCCGCGAAACCGACAACCCGCCTGCTGCTCGCCTGCCCCGACCGTCCCGGGCTGATCGCCGCGGTCAGCGGTTTTCTCGCCGCCGCGGGCCTCAACATCATCGACGCCGACCAGCACTCAAATCGCGAGGGCAGGTTCTTCATGCGGATGGAGTTCGACGCCCTCCCGACCAGCGAGCGCCCCGATCTCTACGCGCGCTTTGAGCGCGAGATCGCGGGGAAATTTGAGATGGAGCACCGCTTCGCCGAGTCCGCCCAGCGCAAGCGGCTGGCGATCATGGTCTCCCGTGAGGACCACTGTCTCTCGGATTTGCTCTGGCGCTGGCGCAGCGGCGAGCTCGGCGCTGAGATCCTCTGCGTGATCTCAAACCACCCCGACCACGGCGAGCAGGTCGCCTCGCTGGGCCTGCCCTTTCACCACATCCCGGTCGCCAAGGATTCAAAGCCCGCCGCGGAGCTCCGCGCGCTGGAGCTGCTCGCCGGCAGGATCGACCTGCTCGTCCTCGCCCGCTACATGCAGGTGCTCTCGGCCAGCTTCCTGGCAGAGCTCGGGGCGCCGGCGATCAACATCCATCACAGCTTTCTGCCCGCCTTCAGCGGCGCCGAGCCCTACCAGCGCGCCCACGAGCGCGGGGTCAAGCTGATCGGCGCGACCGCGCATTACGTCAGCGAGGAGCTCGATGCCGGGCCGATCATCGACCAAGACGTGACCCGCGTCAGCCATCGCGATGAGACCGAGGACCTGAAGCGGATCGGCCGCGACATTGAGCGTCTGGTCTTGGCCCATGCGGTCAAAGCCCATATCGATGACCGCCTGCTGCTGGACGGCGAGCGCACGATCGTCTTCTGAGCGACGAACGCATTCCGACTGGCTGGGCAGCCAGTTGATCGCGTAGGCTTTCTGAGATGGAGCAGGCAACGATCGGCCGACCGGCGCGCGCGAGCCCCTCGCCGCGATCCTCGCTCCCGCCCGGTCCGCGGACGCCGGCCGCGCTTCAGGTGCTTCGCTACGCGCGCGAGCCGCTTGGCTTTTTGACCGCCCTGCAGCGCACCTACGGCGACATCTTTACCGTGCGCTTCCCCTTCTTCGGCCGCCTCGTCTACCTCACCGCCCCGGAGCTGGTCAAACAGGTCTTCACCGGCCCGCCGGGACAGATGCACGCCGGGGAGGCGAACGCGACGGTGCTCGAGCCAGCCCTTGGGCCCAACTCGGTGCTCACCCTCGACGAGCAACCGCATATGCGCCAGCGCAAGCTGCTGCTACCACCGTTTCACGGCGAGCGGGTGCAGGGCTACGGCGAGCTGATCCGCGAAACGACGCTGCGCGAGATGGAGAGCTGGCCGGTCGGTGAGCCCTTCGCACTGCGACCCCACACCCAACGGATCACCCTTGCGGTGATCATGCGCGCCGTCTTCGGCGTCCATGACGAGCAGCGCCTGGACCGCTTCGCTGGGCTGATCGAGACCTTCAGCCACCGCGTCAATGCGGTGACCGCCTTGCCGGTCTTGCGCCGCAACTTCGGAGCGCTGAGCCCATGGGGCAAATTCCTCCGCGCCCGCACCGCACTCGATCAGTTCATCTACGAGGAGATCGCCCTGCGCCGCGCGGAGCTTGGCGCCGGTGCAGGCGAGCACGACGATGTCCTCTCTCTGCTCTTGGAAGCGCGCCACGATGACGGCGCTCCGATGAGCGATGAGGAGCTGCGCGATGAGCTGGTGACGGTGCTCGGTGCCGGCCATGAGACGACCGCGACCGGGCTGGCCTGGGCAATGGAGCGATTGCTGCGCAGCCCGCGGGCACTGGGGCAGCTGCGCGAGTCGCTCGGTGCCGGCGAGGCGGGCTACCTCGAAGCGACGATCAAGGAGACCCTGCGGGCCCGGCCGGTGATCGTCGACGTCGCCCGCAAGCTGACCTCGGCGCTGACCATCGCGGGCTATCAGCTACCGGCCGGCACCTTCGTCTTGCCCGCGATCGCGGCGCTTCACTACCGCGAGGACCTTTTCCCCGAACCGCAGGAGTTCCGCCCCGAGCGCTTCCTCGATGCCAAGCTCGATAACTACGCCTGGATTCCCTTCGGCGGTGGCGTGCGCCGCTGCATCGGGGCCGCCTTCGCCGAATACGAGATGAAGGTCGTGCTGGAGGCTATTATCGAGCGCGCCGAGCTGCGCGCACCCGACCCGAGACCGGAGAAGGTCAAGGTTCGAAACATCACCCTCGCCCCGGGTAAGGGCGCCCAGGTCATCCTGGATCGACCCCTGGACTGAGTTCGGACTCGGCCGCTTCCCACTGCTGGTAGAGCTCGGCGACCGTTTGCTTGGCGGCCTCATGCCTCGCGCTCGCCCGCTCTGAGCGCTCCGGAGTTGACCAGAAGCCGGGATCGGCGAGCTCCTCCTCGAGTCGGCGCAGATCCGCCTCGGCGTCCTCGAGCGCCGCGGCCAGGCGCCTCGCCCGACCCTCGGCCGACCGCGTCGGGCGAGCGGTGCGATTGGCCTTGGCGCTCACCTTGGGCCCTCGCTTGGCGGCGCTGGCGGCGGCCTCACGTTCGTCACGCTCGCGCTGGTAGGTGGCCCAACCGGTCGGGTAGCTGCGCAGCTCACCCCCCTCGCAAACGATCGTGCGGCTGCCGACCGCCTCCAGCAGGGCCCGATCGTGGGAGACGAGCACGACGGCCCCCTCGAAGACCGCGAGCGCGTCCTCGAGCGCCTCGCGGCTCTCGACGTCGAGATGGTTGGTCGGCTCGTCGAGGATCAGCACGTTGGCGCCCGAGGCAACGAGGATCGCCAGCGAGAGCCGCCGCTGCTCGCCGCCGGATATATCGGCGAGCGACTTCTGCGCATCGGAACCGGAGAAGAGAAAGCCGCCAAGCAGATCACGCGCCTTCTGGCCGCTGAGCCCGGTTTCGCGCTGGGCGGCGTCGAGCACCGTGCCCTCCCCCGCGGCGCTGTCGGCGTGCTGGGAGAGGTAACCGATCTTGACGTTGTGGCCGAGTCGTACCGAGCCCGCAGCGGGCTGGACCCGGCCGGCCAGCGTCTCGATCAGGGTCGTCTTACCGGCTCCGTTGGGGCCGACCAAGACGACGTGCTCGCCTCTTTCGACTTCCAGCTCGGCCCCCGAGAGAAGGGTGCGAGCGGGAACCGCAATCGTCGCCCCGACCAGTTTCAGGACGACTCTTCCCGGCCGCTCGGGCTGCGCGAAGGAGAAGCGCAAGCTGCGTCGGTCACGCTGCTCGGCGCGCGCCCCGTCGCGCTTGATCTTGTCGATCTGCTTGAGTCGCGACTGCGCCTGCTTGGCCTTGGTCGCCTTGTAGCGGAAGCGCTCGACGAAGCGCTCCATGCGCTCGATCTCGGCCTGCTGGCGATCGATCGCCTTGCCAAGCGCGATCTCTCGCGCCGCCTGCTCTGTGCGCCAGGCATGCCACGGACCGGCGAAAAAGCGGGCGCGCCTGGCCTCGAGCTCAAGCACCGAGGTGCCGACCGCCTCCAGAAACCACCGATCGTGGGCGACGAGGACGACGGCGGCATCGAGTTCACAGAGGTATCCCTCCAACCACTCCAGCGAGGGGATGTCGAGGTGGTTGGTGGGCTCGTCGAGCAGGAGCAGGTCTGGGCGCGTGGCCAGCGCCCGGGCCAGCGAGGCGCGGGTCAGCTCTCCCCCGGAGAAGGTCGAAAGCCCGCGCTTGGCGTCCTGCTCGTCAAAGCCGAGTCCGTCCAGGACCGCCAGCACGCCGTCACGCCAGCGATAACCGCCACCGTGATCGAAGCGCTGCTGGGCCGCCGAGTAGGCGCTCATCGTCTCCTCGGGCGCCCCGGCGGACATCGCCGCCTCCAGGCGAGCCAGTTCCGCCTCGGTTTCGATCATCTCCTCGCGGCCGGAGAAGACGTACTCGCCTAGGGAGGCAGAGGAGTCGCGCGGTGGGCGCTGATCGTGGAGCGCCACCCGGGCGCCCTTGTGCAGAACAAGAGCGCCCGAGTCCGGGGCGAGCTCGCCGGCCAGGATCCTCAGCAGGGTTGACTTACCCGCCCCATTTCGCCCCGAGAGGGTCATCCGCTCGCGCGGCTCGAGCTTGAACGAGACGTCGGCAAAAAGCAGCCTGCCACCGAGGTGCATGTCCAGGGATGTCGCGGTCGCGATCGCCATCGGGTCAGCCAAACTAGTCGACCGCCAGCGGGGCGTAACCTGGCGGGCATGGACCAAGGTCAGCTGCGGGGGATCCAGGCCCCGCTCAAGGAACGCTACGCGAGCGACCCCGCCTCGGCTCTGATCACCCTCGCCGCCAGCGGTGAGCTCGGTGAAGGCATCTCCTGCTCGGTGCAGACAGGCCGTGCCCTCGCCGAGGCCGGCCTGCACCCGGCCTCCGGGGGTGATGGTTCAGAGCTTTGCTCCGGCGACATGCTGCTCGAGGCACTCGTCGCCTGTGCGGGGGTGACGCTTCGCGCGGTCGCCACCTCGTTGGGAATCTCGGTCGAGTCCGGGCAGGTGCATGCCGAGGGTGATCTCGACTTCCGGGGGACGATGGCCGTCGCCAATGACGCCGCGGTCGGCTTCTCGGCGATCCGACTGTCCTTCGAGCTGCAGAGCACGGCAGGCGAGGACGAACTGGCAACTTTGCTGGAACTGACCGAGCGCTACTGCGTGGTCTTCCAGACCCTGGCCAGCCCACCCGAGCTCTCGCTCGTGACCGCCACGGATTAGGCGAGTCGCACGAATCGAGTCGCGGCGCTGGGGCGCCCAGGACCTCGGCTAGGTCTTGAGCTTGGCCGCGAGCTGCTCGATCGTCCCCATGGTTCGCATCGTCCAGGGCCCGAGGAGCGCCTCCAGAACCTTCAAGTCGAGCTCACTCTGAAGGGTCCCGGCGCTCGGCAACCAGTAGAGCTCCGCAGCGCGGATCGCGAGCAGGTCCGCCTCCCCGGCCAGGGCCAGGGCCTTGCGGCGCCCCACCGAGCTCGGCGGGCCGGCAAGCAGGGCGATCTGAAGCTTGCCCTTGGAAGCCTCGATTTGGGCGGGCTCAAACGGCTCCTGCGCCGCGATCCGGGATAGCTGGCGAGCCGAGCGCAGAAAAACGCTGACCTGAAAACCGAGCTCGGTGGCCAGGCCGGCTTCCAGTCGCGCCTGCGGATCGGTGCCACCGCCGGCCTCGAAGATCAGGTTGCCGCTGGCGCGGAAGGTCGAGACCGCCGCAAAGCCGAGCCCCTCAAAGGCCGCTCGCAGCTGCTCATTTTTTACCCGGCGACTCTTGCCGAGGTTGACGCCGCGCAGAAAGGCCGCAAATTTCGCCATCGACCGAGACTAGTTGCAGTCGCGGCACACCGAACCCGGTTACCGTCTCGACGTGGCTGGCGTACTACCCGACATCCTCGGGCCCGACCTGCGGGTCGTCTTCTGCGGCACGGCTCCCGGCAGGGCGTCGGCCGCGGCGGGCGCCTACTACGCGGGCCCCGGCAACCGCTTCTGGCAGACGATCTGGGAGGTCGGCCTGACGCCGCTCCTTTTGCCGGCGAGCGAATACGCGAGGTTGCCCGAGTTCGGTATCGGCCTGACCGACATCTGCAAGGTCAGCTACGGCTCCGATCAGGAGCTCGGCACGACTGAGTTTGACCTGGCCCGACTGCAGAGCGCGATCGCGACGTCCGAACCGCGACGCCTCGCCTTCAACGGCAAGAACGCCGCCCGCGGCGCGCTCGAGCGCCAGGTCCAATACGGGCCCCAGTCCGAGCGCGTCGGCGGCGCCGAGATCTGGGTCCTGCCCTCGACCTCTGGCCGCGCACGAAGATTCTGGGATCCGCAGCCGTGGGCGGATCTGGCCCGTGCCTGCCAGGACGGGGATCAGCGGTGAGCTCGAGCTATCGCGAGTTCCCCGAGGGCCTCCCGGTCCCGGTCGATGACGGCGCCGCCGCGCACCTGCCCGGCCTAACGCTCCCCTCTGTGCGCCTCGATTCGACCCATGGTGAAGCGCTCGATCTGGCCGCGCTCGCCACCACGCTTTTGATCGCCTACCTCTACCCGCGCACCGGCACCCCCGGCGTGGCGCTGCCCGATGGCTGGGACGACATTCCCGGCGCCCGCGGCTGCACGCCGCAGAGCTGCGCCTATCGCGACAACCTCGCCGAGTTCACAGGTCGCGGGGCCAGGCTGGTCGGGATCAGCGCCCAGACCCCACTGGAACAGTCGCAGTTCGCTCGCCGCGAGCAGATCGGCTTCCCCCTACTCAGCGACTCCGACCTGAAACTCGCGACGGCGATCGCCGTGCCAACCTTCACCACGGGCGGCATGACCCTCTACAAACGGCTGACCCTGATCGCCGAGAGGGGCCGGATCGTCAAGGTCTTCTACCCCGTCTTTCCGCCCGACCGCGACGCGGCCGCGGTGCTCGCCTGGCTGCGGGCAAGAGCAGGCGCTGGCTCGCCTGGCTAGGGGACGATCGGTCCCCAGGAAATCTATGGAGGCGCCGAGAATTGAACTCGGGTCCGCGGCCGCGGTGCGAGGGTCTCTACAGGCTTAGCCGGCGCTTTAGTCTCGTCTCCCGGGGTCCGCGCCGGCAGGCACTGCGGGAGATAGAGCCCTCTTGATTGTCCCCTGGTGGACGGGGCGATCCACCCGGGTGAGCCCGCTTCTGAAGCCGGTGCCCCACCCCGCGGGCGGGAGTGGACCGACTCTCACTCACTTAGCTATTGACTAAGCAGCGAGGGCGAACTCATGGTCCGCACGTATTGGTTGGTGCCGGGGTTTAACGAGGCCTCCGGCAACCTCGGCCTGCAACCGTTCGCACGGACCGACCACGTCGAAGCCTGTCGCCCCCGTGCTATGTCTGCACCGATTGTACGGTGTGGGGGTGAGCGAGCGCGATTTCGACGCAATCGTGGTCGGGGCCGGTGCCCCGGGAGAGGTCTGCGCCGGACGCCTGGCCGACGGCGGGATGAGCGTGGCGATCGTCGAGGCCCACCTGGTCGGCGGCGAGTGCTCCTACTACGCCTGCATGCCCTCCAAGGCGCTGCTGCGACCGGCAGAGCTACTTGCCGAGGCACGGCGGGTGCCGGGCACAGCCGAGGCGCTGAGCGGCGAGCTCGACCCGGCCGCGGTCCTCGCCCGTCGCGATCAGGTGATCCACGAGCTCAGCGACTCGGCTCAACTTCCCTGGCTAGAGGAGCACGGGATCGAGCTCTTCCGAGGCGAGGGACGCCTTGTCGGCGAGCGCCTGGTCGCGGTCGGCGATCAGACCCTGCGCGCGAAGCGAATCGTGGTCCTCGCCACCGGTAGCGGCGCCGCGATGCCGCCGATCGATGGGCTCGACTCGGTGCGCGTCTGGAACAACCGCGAGGCGACGACCGCCAGGGAGGTGCCGGCGAGCATGATCGTCCTTGGCGGCGGTCCGGTCGGCTGCGAGCTGGCCCAGGCCTGGTCGACGCTGGGGACCGAGGTCACCCTGATCGAGGGTGAGGCGCAGATCTTGCCACGCGAGGAGCCCTTTGCCGGGGAACAGCTGGCTAGCGCGCTGGCCCAGGAGCACGGAGTCGACGTTCACGCCGGCGCTCTGGCAAAGCGAGTCAGCGCGACCGCTGGCGGCCTCGTCGTCGAGCTCGATCGCGGCGAGCAAATCGAAGCCACCGAGCTCCTCGTCGCCGTCGGGCGCAAGGCGCGCAGCGCCGGAATCGGCCTTGACTCGGTTGGCGTTTCGGCTGCCAAGAACGGCTTCATCGAGACGGACGACCGGCTCAGGGTGGGCGGGCGCGACTGGCTCTATGCGGTCGGGGACATCAACGGCCGCGCCCTGTTCACCCACATGGGCAAGTACCAGGGTTGGGTGGTGGGCGAGAACGCGCTCGGGCATCCGGTCAAGGCGATCGCCGAAGCAATCGGCTCACCGCGGGTCACCTTCACCGATCCCCAGGTCGCCGCCGTCGGAAAGACCCTCGGGCAAGCAGAAGATGAAGGGCTGAAGGTCAAAGCCGTCGATGTCCCCACCGACGCCACGGCTGGCGCCAGCTTCTATGGCAAGGACACCGGTGGCACCGCGAGGATCGTCGTCGATCCCGCGCAGAGCACGATCCTCGGCGCCACCTTCACCGGCTTTGAGACCGCCGAGCTGCTGCAGGCCGCCACGGTGGCGATCGTCGGTGAGGTCCCGCTCGAGCGGCTGCGCCACGCCGTCGCCGCCTACCCGACACGCAGCGAGATCTGGCTGAAACTACTCGAGGCCTACGGGCTCTAGTCCCCCTCCTCAGACGCTTGAGCGGCGCTTCAGATCGTCCAAGACATCCTGGGGGAAGCCGGGAATCTGATCGAGCTCATCGACCGAGCCGAACCTGCCCAGCCGCTCGCGGTGGGCCAGGAGTCGGGTCGCCTGGGTGACCGAGAGGTTCTCGCCGCGCAGCTGCTCGAAGGTGACCGTGTTGAGATTGATCCCTCCAGCCTGGGGTTGGGGCGCGGCGGGCTGCGCCGGCGGGCCCGCTGGCGGCTGTTGGGGAAAGCCGGCGGGCGGGGGCGGCGCGGCGGGGGGAGCGGCCGGCGGCGTCGGCGGCGTCGGAGCCGGCGGTGTCGGTGCCGCGCCCGGCGCGGTGGCGTGAGGCGGCTGACCGTAGCCCGGTGGCGGGGCCGAGGGCGCCGGCGGGGAGGCCTGCGGGGGTGGGATCGGGGGGCCGGGCGGCGGCGGCACCGGTGGGCTCGGCGGTGGCGGGGACTGGGAGAGCTGCACTTTGGGCGGTGGTAGCGCTCCGGAGGGCTGACCCAGCGGTGGCGGGGCGGCGGCCGGTGGCGGCGGGGGCGGGCCCGGCGCACTCGGTGGTGCTCCCGCCCCCGGCGGCCCGGCGGGGGGCCCCGGCGGCGACGGGGGCCCAGGGGATGGTGTCGGAGGCGTGGGCAGCGGCATCTCGGGCCTTGGCGGCGGCGGCGCACCGGCAGCGGGCCCCGGGGGCAGCGGCGATCCGGCGGCGGGCGCAGTGGGCGGTGATTGCACGGCGCGCACCACGGCCTGCTCGGCTTCGACCGCGCGGCGCTCGGCTTCGCGGGCGCGCTCCTCGGCCTGGGCAACCGAGTCACGGATCTCGCCCAAGCGGCGCTCTCGCTCGTTCTCCTCAGACTTCAGCTGTGCCAACCGCGCGGCCTCGGTCGCGCGGCGCTCGGCCTCTTTGGTGCGCATCTCCATCTCGCGAAGGCGGCTCTGCGCCTCCTCGATCGAGCGTTCCTGTAGCGCTCGTTCCTGTTGGATCAAATGCTCTGCCGTCTGCATGTCAGCCGGCGGCGTCTGCGGCGGGGGCGGCGTGGCGATCGCGGGCGGGGGGGGCGAGCCGAGCGGCGGTACGGCCGCGATCGGCTGCGTGATCTGGGGTCCGCTCTGGGCCTGGGTGACCCGCGCCTCTGCCTCACGCTGCAGGCGCTCGGCCTCCTGAATCCGGCGCTCGGCCTCGACCCGGATCCGCTCCTCCTCGTGCTGGATCTCATCGACTTTCGAGCGCACCCGCTGTTCGGCCTCGGCCGGGTTCTGTCCCCCTGGGGGCACCGCGCCGCTTGATTGCGCGGGCATCGGCGGGCTCGGGGCCGGCGCCTGAGCCTGGGGCGGTTGGGCGATCGGTGGAGGCGGTGGCGGTGCGAACCCAGCGGCGGCGCCGGCCTGCTGGGAGCCGCGCTCGAGCAACTCACGCTCTTGGGCGGCGCGCGCAGCGGCGATCTGGCGCTCGGCTTTGGCCGACTCCTTGCGGGCCTTCTTTGCCGAGCGAGTGCCCGCCGGAGCGCCCTTGCCGCGTTCGGCCCGTTTGCGCAAGCGTTCTTCTTTGCGCCGTTTGGCCTCTTCTTGGTTTCGTTTGCGATGTTCGGTACGGGCTGCGCGCTGTTGGTCGCGGGCCTGTTTGCGTTTCGCCTTGGCATCAAGGGCTGGCGAGCCCGCCACGGGCGCCGGCGAGATCCCGGCCGCCGCCGGGGGCGGTGGGGGAGCAGCGGGCTGTGGCGGGGAAGCTTGGCTGGGAGCGATCGGCGGGGCCGGCGGCGGAACCATCGACTGCGATTGCGTCGCGGGAATGCTGCCCGCGGCGCCTGGCGGAGGCGGGGCGCTTGGCGGCGGTGCGGTGGCCGGCGGCGGTGCGGCGCCGCTCGAGGCCGCGGCGGCCGCCGCGCGCGCGGCGGAACCCTTCCTGGCGCCCTTTGGTGGCTTCGGCGCCTTGACCTTCTTCGGCGCCTTGGGCGCCTTGACCTTTCCTTTTTCTTTGGCCCGCCGCTGGGTGATGCTGATCGCCAGCAAGAGCACCAGCAGGGCGAGCAAAAGCGCGGCGGCGATGTACTTGACGTTGAGGCTTGCCAGGGGGGGAAATAGGACTGACAGCGTGGTCATATAACGCGAAGCTACCTCATCCGTCCCCTGAATTCGCGCTCGACCTCGCGACGGGTGTCGCGCTCGGCGATCTCACGCCTGCGATCGCGGCCCTCCTTGCCCCGCGCCAGCGCCAACTCGACCTTCGCCCGTGGCCCCTTGAAGTAGATCCTGGTCGGAATCAGGGTCAGACCTTTCTGGGCGGTTTTGCCAACCAGACGCTCGATCTCAGCCTTGTGGAGGAGCAACCTGCGTGGCCGCTCGGGCTCGTGGTTCTCGCGGCTCGCGGGCTCATAGGGTGGGATGTGCAGCTTGCGCAGCCAGACCTCGCCGCGCTCGACCGCCGCGTAGGCATCGGTCATCTGCGCTTTCCCGTTGCGCAGAGACTTGACCTCCGAACCGCGCAGCTCGATCCCGGCCTCCATTTTCTCGACCAGGACAAATTTATGCCCGGCGCGGCGGTTGGTGGCCACGTCGCCGGAGGCCGGGGCGCGTTTCTTCTTCGCCTTCTTTGCCATCAGCCCGGTACCGGCTCGAGGTCAACCCGACCGCTGGCTGCCTCGATCCCGGTGACGCGCACCGAGATCGGATCGCCGAGGCGCACGGCCGCGCCCGAGCTGCGCCCGCGCAGCGCGGTCTCGGTGGTGTTTAGCTCGAAATACTCGCCGGGCAAGCGGCGCGCCGGCAGGAACCCTTCGTAGACGTCGCCCAGCTCGCCGCCGAAGGCGATGAAGGCACCGGAGCGAATCAGCCCCGAGACCTCGCCGGAGAAGTTGGACTCGGCGCCCCGCTCGGCGAGCTCGCGCTCGAGCAGAAACGCCGCGCAGACGTCATCGGCGTCCCGCTCGATCCGCATCGACTCGCGCTCGAGTTCGCTGCAGCGCAGCGCCGTTTCACGGACCTCCGCGGCTCGCGGCGGCCGCTCCCCCTCGCCCAGGGCGCCGAGCAGCGCCCGGTGCACGACGAGGTCGGGATAGCGGCGGATCGGCGAGGTGAAATGACAGTAGGCCGGACTGCCGAGCCCGGCGTGGCCGCTGTTGCGCTCGCTGTAGTGGGCCTGCTTGAGCGATCTGAGCACCAGAGATGTATACGCCCCGCGGCCATGACCGCGCCGGGTGGCCTCGCGCCCCACCAGCCGACTGGCCTCGGCGACCAGGGTTGCGGCCTCGCGCGCCGAGATGCCTTTGCGCAGCGGCGGGGTCGGCAGATCGAGGGCGCCGAGCTGGGCGATCAGATGCTCCACGCTCGCCGGGTCGGGCTGGGCGTGGACGCGGTAGATCGTCGGCACCCGCTTGCGCTCGAGGACCTGGGCGACCTGTTCGTTGGCGAGGATCATCAGGCGCTCGATCAGCCGGTGGGACTCGGTTTGCCCAACCGCCCGGGCGCCGGTCACCTCGCCGCCGACGGCAAAGCGAAACTCGGGCTCAAAGGACTCGACCTCGAGACTGGCGGCGTTGCGCCGTTCGCCGAGCGCCGCCGCGGCCTCGCGAGCGATCAGCAGCGGCTCCGCGACCTGCTCCGGCGCGGCTCCGCGACCGGAGAAGACGAGGTCGAGCTGGTCGTAGTCGAGGCGGGCATCGGAGCGAATCCGGCTGCGGTAGAAGCTGGCCCCAGCCGGCCTCCCCCCGCCCCCGAGCACGATCTCGGCCGTCACCGCGAGCCGCTCCACACCTGGCGCCAGACTGCAGGCATCCTCGCTCAACGCGCGCGGCAGCATCGGCTCGACCGTGCCCGGTGCGTAGGTGCTGTTGCCCCGCCGCCGCGCCTCGAGATCCAGCGGCGAGCCGGGCGCCACGTGCGCGGCGACGTCGGCGATGTGGATCCAGACCCGGGCGCCGTCGCCCTCGCGGTCTGCCGAGACCGCGTCATCGAAGTCCCGGGCGCTCGCGGGGTCGACCGTGAAGGTCGGCAGATCGGTGAGATCACGGCGCGGCAGCGAACGCTCCTCTGCGGCCACGGCGGCCTCCCGCGCCCCGTTCTCGAGCGCGGCGCGAAAGCCGCGCCTGCCAAGGCCCTCGCCCAGCAATGCCTCGACAGCCTCGCGAGCGGTTTTCGGCGCGGCCGTCGTGCGGCGCGAGCCGCGGGGGTTCATTCGCCGGCTCGCTGCTTGGCGAGGACCCCCAGGGCGCGATCGAGGGCCTCATCGCGGGCGGTGTTGGGCCGATCGCTGACTGTGACATCGGGTTGGATCCCGTGCGTACGGGCCAGGTTGACCCCATCGGGGGTGAAGTATTCGCCGACGGTCAGCTTCAGAGCACCGCCGTTGGAGAGACCGAACTCCTGCTGGAAGACCCCCTTGCCATAGGAATGGGTGCCGACCACCGTTGCCTTTAGATCATCGGCGAGAGCAGCGGTGAGGATCTCGGCGGCGGAGGCCGTGTTGCCGTCGATGAGGACGACGAGCGGCAGCCGCGAGAGGTTTCCGCCGGTGGTCTTGTAGACGGCATTGCCCTGGGTGCGCGATTTGGTGCTCACCACCACTTCGTTCTTGGGGATGAAGATGCTGGCGCTCGTAACCGCTTCCTGGAGCAGACCGCCTCCGTTCTCGCGCAGGTCGAGGACGATCCCTTCGGCCCCTTCGTGGCGCACCTTTTCGACCGCCTTGCGCAGCAGGTCTCCAGAGCCTTCGCTAAAGGTCGAAAAGGAGACGTCACCGAGCTTGCGGCCATCGACCGTGCGCACCCTGCCGATCGCCACCGGCAGCGCGATCTGTTCGCGGGTCAGGTGCAGCTGGTGCACGGTCTTGCTCTTTGGGTCTAGGACCCCGACCGTCACCTCGGTGTCTTCGGGGCCTTTGATCTTTTCCGTCGCCTCACTGCTGGGGACACCGGCGAGCGAGTCGCCGTTGACGGAGACGATCACCTGCCCCACCTCGATCCCACCCTTTTCGGCGGGTGATCCCTTGAAGACGTGCGTCACCTGCAGGCCCTTCTTCACTTCGGCGACCTCCAGACCGATGCCGGTGAAGCGGCCGGCTATGTCTTCGTCAAAAGCCTTCTGGCTTTCCGGTGAGAAATAATCGGAGAAGCGATCGCCGAAGCTGCGCCGGAGGCCGCGCGCCATCCCCTGCAGCGATGAGTTGCTGAGCTGATCGGGGGATACTTCCCGGAAGTAGTTGTTTTCTATCTCTTCGGTGGCTTCGACGTTTAGCCCGGAGTGGGCGCCGACGAAGGCGTTGCGCAGGACTGGCGGCAGCTTGCTCGGGTGACCGCCGAGCCAGAGCCCGGCGAGCAGACAGGCGACAAGCGCGGTCGCAAAGGCGACTGCCCCCCTACCGCTCAAGCCGGCCTCAGACCTTCAGGAAGCGACGCAGGGTGACGCCGGAGCCGACCGCTGAGACCAGCACCGCGGCGGCGAAGAGAATCGCCACGAGGGCCGGAAAGGCGAGCGTGCTGTTGTTCTGAGCCGCGAGGAAGGAGAAGTTGCTGCTCAGCGGGTCGACGATTGTGATCTTGCCTATCCACAGGATCAGTATGGCCAGCAGGCCTCCCGTGAAGCCGACGACGACGCCCTCGATCATGAATGGCCAGCGGATGAACCAGCGCGTCGCGCCGACCAGTCGCATCACCTCGACCTCGCGGCGACGGGTGTAGATCGAGAGCCGGATCGTGTTGCCGACCAGCATCAATGAGGCAATGATCAAAAGCGCGGTGATCACGGTGAGGACGATCTTCAACGCCCCAGTCACCTGGGCGATCTTGTTCGCGGCTTCCTGGGGATGGAAGATGTTGTCGACGATCGGCGAGATCGGCGGCGACTTCCCAGTGGGGATGACAGCGGTTTCGATCGACTTCAGGTTGGCGGGGTCATCGGGAGTGATCCTCAAGCTGTTGGGCAGCGGGTTTTCGTGCAGCTCGGAGGTCAGTTCGGAGGCTTTCTTCTTGCCGAGCTCGTCACGAAGTTCGCGCAGCGCCGTCGCTTTGCTGATCTCTTTGACCGAGGCGACGTGGGGAATTTCGCGGATCTTGCCCTGCAGTGAGGCGATTTCGCCCTGCGTCGCATCGGCGAAGAGGCCGACCTGGAAGTTGAGTTGACCGCGGATCTGATCGCTCTTGGCCTGGGTCGTCTGCAGCACGGGGATCAGGACGCCGAGCAGGATCACGGTGGTGACCGTGGTCACGATCGCCGCGGTACTGGGGGCGGCGTTGCGGCGCAGGGCGCGGAACGCCTCCTGGACGAAGAAGAAGAACCTGGACATCAGAACAGGCTGTCGTGGGTGTCGTGGCCGTTGGGCTGGCCCTCGGGCCCGACCCCCATCTCGGCCCGCATGCGCAGCCCAAATTCGGTCGTCGACTCCTCGGTGTAGCCACCGCTGACCTCATCGCGCACGACGCGCCCCTCGTAGAGCTCGATCACGCGGCGGCGCATGTTGTCGACCATCTCGCGGTCGTGGGTGACGACGAGGACCGTGGTACCGGTCTTGTTGATCCGGTAAAGCAGCTGCATCACGCCGATCGAGGTCACCGGGTCGAGGTTGCCACTGGGCTCATCGGCGAGCAGGAGCGGCGGGTGGTTGACGAAGGCACGGGCGATCGAGACGCGCTGCTGCTCGCCGCCAGAAAGCTGGTCTGGGTAGTTGTGGATCTTGGTCGAGAGACCGACCAGGCGCAGGGTCTCCGGCACCTGGGCGCGGATTTCAGCGCGGCTGGCACCGATCACCTGCAGCGCGTAGGCGACGTTGTCATAGACGGTGCGGTCGGGGAGGAGCTTGAAGTCCTGGAAAACGGTGCCGATGTTGCGGCGCAGTTGCGGGATCTTCTTCTCGGCGAGGGCGCCGATGTCGCGGCCGGCGATCGCAACCGTGCCCTCGGTCGCGTCGACCTCGCGGATCAGGGTCTTGATCAGGGTCGACTTGCCGCATCCGGTCGGGCCGACGAGGAAGGCGAACTCCCCCCGGTTGATCGCCAGTGAGACCCGGTCGAGGGCCATGTGACCGCCCGGATAGACCTTGGTCACGTCGCGCAGCTCGACGATCGGGGCGCCACTCGGGCGTCGCGAACGACGCGGCGGCTCGTTGCCGCCTCGCTTATTTCGGTTCTTTCTCGCTCTGGCCATGCGCGCCGATCCTTCTCCGGATACAGAGTGACTCCTGCGCGCCGTTGGGCGCGCAATTCCCTGCCCAGAATCAGGTTAGCGTCAGCTTAGCGAATTGTTAGCGACTGTTAGTAACCGAGCGCTCGGCCGCGGCGACGATGTGGGCCGCGTCGATCCCGGCGCTGGCGAGCAGCTCCTCCGGCGCCCCCGAGCGCGGTCGCCCACTGACCGCGAGGCGCACCAGGCGAGCCCTCGGATCGGCTTGCGCCAAGACGCCGGCGACCGCCTCACCGATCCCTCCCTCAGGCCAGTGGTCCTCGACGGTGATCAGCGTTCCCGTCTCGGCCGCCGCAACGAGCACTGTCTCGGAGTCCAGCGGCTTGACCGAGTAGAGGTCGATCACCCGGGCCTCGATCCCGCGCTCGGCGAGCGTTTCGGCGGCGGCGAGACATTCGTGCAGGGTGATGCCGGCGCCGATCAGAGTGACGGCGTCCTGGGCGCCGGAGCGCAGGGTGCGGCTGGCGCCAATCCGAAACTCCTCCGCAGCGCCATAGAGCGCCGGCAGCGCACCACGAGTCGTGCGAATGTAGCTGAAGCCGTGGCGCTCGCGCATCGCATCGAGGAGCGCCACGGTCTGGTTTGGATCGCACGGATAGAGGACGACGCTGTCGAATACGGCGCGAAAGCAGGCGAGGTCCTCAAGCGCCATCTGCGAGGGTCCGTCAGGGCCGATCGAGACCCCGACGTGGGAGCCGCAGAGCTTCAGGTCCGCACCGGAGATCGCCCCCATCCTGACGAAGTCATAGGCGCGGCTGAGAAAGGCGCCGAAACTCGAGGCGAACGGTTTCCAGCCGCGGGTCTGCAATCCGATCGCGGCGGCGACCATCTGCTGCTCGGCGATGAACATCTCAAAGAAGCGATCCGGGTGCTTGGCGGCAAAACGCTCCGCGTAGGTTGAGTTGCCGACCTCGGCATCGAGCGCCACCACCCGCTCGTCCAGAGACCCGAGCCAGGCCAGGGCGTCGCCGTAGGCGCCACGGGTCGCGACCTTCTCGCCGAGCTCATAGGCCGGCCGTTCGCCAGCGACGTTGGCGATCTCATACGGCCGCGCCGGCGGTGGGCGCTCGACCGTGACCGTCAACGAGCGGCTGCCGCCGAGCTCGGCGATCGCCGCCTCGGGATCGGCCAGCGGCTTGCCGTGCTGGTCGAGCTGATCCTCGACGGCCGCGACCCCCGAGCCCTTCTTGGTGCGGGCGAAGATCACGGCCGGGACCTCGGCGCCGAGGGCTCGCGTGTAGGCCGCCTCGATCGCCTCGAGGTCATGGCCGTCGATCTCCTCGACCGCCCAGCCGCAGGCACTGGCACGGGCAGCGAGTGAGGTGGTCTCCCAACCGTGCATCGTCGCGCCCCGCTGGCCGAGGCGGTTGACGTCGACGATCGCGATCAGGTTGGCAAGCCGCGCCTCGCCGGCATGCTCGAAGGCCTCCCACATCGAGCCCTCGGCGAGCTCGGAGTCCCCGCAGAGGACCCAGACCCTGTAGTCCGCCGCTTCCAGCCGGGCGCCGGCGAGTGCGATGCCGACCGAGATCGGCAGGCCCTGGCCCAACGAGCCGGTCGCGACATCGACCCAGGGGATCTCCGGGGTCGGGTGGCCCTGCATGCGCGAACCGTGCTGGCGAAAGCTGAGCAGCTCGGCGTCATCAATCGCCCCGGCCGCCTTGTAGAGCGAGTAAAGCAGCGGTGAGGCGTGGCCCTTGGAGAAGACCAGGTGGTCATTGGCGGGGTTCTCCGGTGCCTCGAAGTCGTAGCGCAGGAATCCGGAGAAGAGCACCGCCATCAAGTCGGCGGCAGACATCGAGGAGGTCGGATGACCGGAGCCAGCGGCGGCGCTGGCACGGATCGAGTCCACCCGAAGCTGACGGGCGAGCTCGGGAAGCTGCTCGCGATTCTCGGTTTGCGCAGGGCTGAGCTGGTGCAAGGACGTAGACCTGGGTGGTTGGACGGCGAGAGGCGGGAACTCTATCTCGGCGCTATCCGATCGCGACCATTCGCTCGATCGGAATTCGCGCTAGTTCGGCGATCTCGCTCGGCACGCTGACCTCGAAGCGCATCTCCCGCAACCCATCGCGGAGTTTGGGCAGCGTGATCATCTTCATGTACCGGCAAAAGGCCATTCGGTTGGCCTCGATCAGGTTCGCCCGCGGGGCGGCCTGCTGCAGGGGATAGAGCATCCCGTTCTCGGTGGCGACGATGAAGCTGCCCTCCGGGTTGGCTTCGACATGCTCGAGCATCCCCGAGGTCGAGAGCATGTGGACACCGCCCTGCTCGAGCTCGCCGGCGGCGACGTACTCCATCGCCTGGGTCGAGCAACCGCACTCGGGGTGAATCAGGAAATCGGCGTCGGGATTCTCGGCGCGGGTGCGCTCGATGTCCTGCGGGCGGATCCCGGCGTGCACGTGGCACTCGCCGTCCCAGATGTGAAAGCGGGCACGGCGCTCGGGATCGACGTGCAGGCCGACCTCACGCTCGACGAAGGCACCCAGCCACATATCGGGGCCAAAGAGGATCTCGGCCTCGGGCCCATGCTCGGCCCAGATGTGCTCGACAACCTGCACCGCGTTGGAGGAGGTGCAGCAGTAGTCGGTCTCGGCCTTGACCTCAGCGGAGGTGTTGACGTACATGACCACCAGGGCGCCGGGATGCTCGGCCTTCCAGGCGCGCAGCTGGTCGGCGTCGATCGAGTCAGCGAGGCTGCAACCGGCGTCGAGGTCGGGGATCAGCACGGTCTTTTGCGGCGAGAGAATCGACGCCGTCTCGGCCATGAAGTGCACGCCGCAAAAGGCGATCACCTCAGCCTCGGTGCTCGCCGCCGCGCGCGAGAGGCCGAGACTGTCGCCGAGGTGATCGGCGACGTCTTGGACCTCGGGCAACTGGTAGTTGTGAGCGAGGATCACCGCGTTGCGCTGCGCGGCGAGCTCGCGGACCTCGGCGGAGATCGCCGCGACCTCCTCCGGGGAGAGGTCCGCTGGGAGCGTGGGTTGGAGCGTCGGCAACTCCTGCATGAGAGCCTTCCGTTTCCGATGTTCGCTGGACCGGCAGAAATTCGCCTAGAACCAGTCGAATGAACTGCGCCCAATCTTAGCGATCTCGATCCGCCCGGCGACCTCAATCGCCAAGATTGAGGCAATGCCCGAGCTACCCGAGGTCGAGATCACGGTGCGTCGGCTCGACGCGGCACTGCGCGGTGCGCGGGTCGAGTCGGCGCTGGCGCCGGGGATGAACGTGATGAAGAGCTTCGATCCGCCGCTCGCGGCGCTGGTCGGCACCGAGCTCAGTCGGGTGCGACGAATCGGCAAGCTGGCGATCGTCGAGTTTGGCGAGCTCGCCCTGCTGATCCACCTGATGTCGGCCGGACGGCTGCGCTATTACGAGAAACGCGCTTCCCCCAAAGATCGCGCCTCGCGAGTTCTGATCAGGCTCGAGGACGGGCGTGAGTTACGCCTGCGCGAGTATGGGACCAAGCAGCGCGCCTGGGCCAAGCTGGGGCCCGTCGTGGCGATCGAGACCGACGAGGCGATCACCAGACTCGGGCCCGAGGCCTGGCCGGCCCCGAGCCCGGAGCGCTTCGCGGCGCTGATCGACCAACCCCGCCACCTGCATCCGCTCCTGCGCCACCAGTCAGACATCGCGGGTATCGGCCGCTCCTGGGTCGATGAGATCCTCTGGGAAGCACGGCTCTCGCCGTTTAAGCAGGGTTCTGAGCTCGAGCGGGAGGAGGTCATCCGCCTGCGCGGGGCTCTGCACGTGCTCGGCGATGCGATCGATCATTACGAGCAGGCGATCGAGGGGCAGCTGCCCGACAAAGCGCCAAAGCCGCTGCGCATCCACAAACACCAGGGCGAGCCGTGTCCGCGCTGTGGCACGCGGATCGAGGCGGTCTTCTTCGCCGAGCACCAGATGAACTACTGCCCCACCGAGCAGACCGAGGGCCGCGTACTCAAGGATCGGCGGCTCTCCAAACTGCTCAAGTAATGGTGGCGCTAGGCGGGCTCGATCAGCAGACTGAGGTCGAGGCTCGGTGCCGAGTGGGTGAGAGCGCCGACTGAGATCAGATCGACACCGGTCTCGGCGATCGCGCGGACCGTTTTGAGGTCGACGCCCCCGGAAGCCTCGAGCGCCGGGCGCCGGCCCGCGGCGCCGTTCTTGTCGCGCAGGCGCACCGCTTCACTCAGCGTCTCGGTATCCATGTTGTCGAGCAGCAGCCGCTCAACACCGGTGCCCAGCGCGTAGGAGACCTGATCGAGGTTGCGGCACTCGACCTCGATCGCAAGCTCGGGGTGGGCCTTGCGGGCTCGATGGACCGCCCTTGCCAGGCCACCGGCCAGGGCGATGTGGTTCTCCTTGATCAGGATCGCGTCATAGAGCCCGATCCGGTGGTTGCGCGCGCCGCCGGCGAGGACGGCCGCCTTCTCCAGGGCGCGCAGGCCAGGGGTCGTCTTGCGGGTGTCGAGAATCACCGCGCCGGTGCCGGCGACGGCCTCCACGTAGCGGCCGCTGAGGGTGGCGATGCCGGAGAGGTGGCCGAGGAAGTTCAGTGCGGTGCGCTCGGCCGCCAACAGGGCGGCGGCCGGGCCGGCCACGGACAGCACCTCGGTGGGCACCTGCTCTTGCCACCGACCCTCGACCGCGCGCGCCTTCACCTCGCTGACTCCGCACTGGCGCATCGCCTCTGCCGCCGCCGCCAGGCCGAAGATGATCCCCGCCTGCTTTTGCACGATCCGCCCACGCCCGAGCGCGCCCGGCGGCACGGTCGCCGCCGTGGTCAGATCACCGGGGCCGAGGTCCTCGGCGAGCGCTGCGGCGACGGTCTCGCTCAGGTTCTCGCCCAGCTCGAGCATCGCCGCAGCCTAGATCACCGGCCCGCCCGCCCTTCGATGCGGGGAGTCCAGAACTCGCCAGGGCGCGAGTCAATCTCACGTTCGCGCCAGCCGGTGCGTTTAATCCCTGAGATGAGCGCCCTGCCTCCCTTCCAGATCCTGCTCGAGCGCCATGGCGGTGAAGTGCTCGCCGTCCTGCGCGGAGCGGTGGGGCGCAATGACGCTGAGGATTGCTTCCAGGAGACCTTCCTCGCCGCCCTGCGCGCCTACCCGCGTCTGCAGCGGGCCGAGAACCTGCGCGCTTGGCTGTTGACAATCGCCCACCGCAAGGCGATCGATCAGCACCGCGCCAATGGCCGCCGGCCGCTGCCGGTCGCGACGCTCGAGGAGCTCGGCGATGAGGAGCGCCTGCCCGCCCCCGGCGAGCAGGGGGAGATCTGGGCTCGGGTCGACGCGCTGCCCGCCAAGCAGCGCGCGGCGGTCGCGCTGCGCTACGCCTGCGACCTGCCTCACGCCGAGATCGCCGCCGCCCTCGGCTGCTCGCCGGAGGCCGCCCGGCGCAGCCTGCACGAGGGCATGAAGCGACTCAGAAAGGAACTGGCATGAAGGACTCCGCGATAACTCGCTTCGCCGAGCGCGCCGCCGCCGAGGGGCTGCTCGACGTCGCCTACACCACCACCGAGTCACCCTTCGGTGACCTGCTGCTCGCCTCGACCCGACGTGGTCTGGTGCGGGTCGGCCTGCCCAGCCAAGACGCCGATCTCCTGCTCGAGGATCTCGCCTCGCGCGTCTCACCGCGGGTGCTCGAGGCGCCCGAGCGCTTCGAGCAGGCCCGTCGTCAACTCGAGCTCTATTTCGCGGGGCGCCTGCGGAGCTTCGAACTGGCCCTCGACTGGCGGCTGAGCAAGGACTTCCGCCGCCGCGCACTGCGCGCGGTGGCCCGCATCCCCTACGGCAAAACCCGCACCTACCTCGAGCTCGCACGAAGCGCCGGCAACGAGCGCGCCGTGCGCGCTGCGGGCAGCGCCTGCGCTACCAACCCGATCCCGATCATCGTCCCCTGTCACCGGGTCTTGCGCAGCGGTGGTGGGCTCGGCGGCTATGGCGGCGGACTGCCGATGAAGCGCGCGCTGTTGAGCATCGAGGGCGGCCACGAGAAAGGATCCGAGCGCTAAAGGCCGAGGGCGGGGCAGCCGATCCATACCATCCATGCCGCGCCTTCTTTTTCCCGTCGCGCTTTTCTTGCTGGCGCTGAGCCTCGGCGCCTCGGCGCAGGCGCTGAGCGCGGTCAACGAGCCGGCGCTGATCGATACGACGATCACCGCCGGCCCGCCGCAGGGCTCGGTATCTGAAGACGAAGCCCCGAGCTTCTCCTTCACCGCGACTCGCGACGGCCTCCCCTTCCCCGAGGCGACATTCCACTGCTCAGTTGACGGCGGGCCACCAACACCGTGCACGAGTCCCGACCAACTCGAACTGGAAACTGCCGGCCCACACACCTTCAGCGTCTATGCCGAAGACCCCGAAACGCTGGCCCGCGACCCCGAACCGGCGACTCGCTCATTTGTGCTCGAATTTGAACAGGAATCTGAGCAAGAAGAATGCGGAGCTGGCGAAGAATTCGAAGACGAAGAAGGCAACGTCGAAGAATGTGAAGAAGGCGCGCGCCACGGCTCGATTCCCCCGGCCGAATGCCTCTTGCGCACCGCCCGCGCCCGCGTGCTCACCTATGACTCAGAGGAAAAGCTGCGGCTCGTGATCCGCTACACCTCCTTTGCCGCCGCCAACGTCGACGTCCAGTTTCGGCTCGGCGCGAGCAATCACTCGCCCAAACTTGGCGAAGCCCGGCGCCGATTCGCCAAACGCGGGTTCTTTCGGCTGACCGAGAAGCTGAGCCGCTCCGAGATCGACAGGGTGCGTGCGGCGCGGCGCTTCACAGTCGATCTGAGCCTGCCGGCCGCCCCGGACTTCTGTCGGCGCTATGAGGCCAGGCATCTGACGACCAGGCGCACCGTCCACAGCCAGGTCGTCTGGTCTCAGTCTGGCTCTGTTTTCGGCAGCGCCGGCTAAACGAGCTGCGCGAGCCACCCAGCCGCGGCGCTGAGCTGGCCGGGGTCGATCTGGTGGCCGATGTCTGACTCGCGGTAGTCGACCTCGAGTCCTCCCGCCTCGAGCTGCTCGCGAGCGCGTCGGCCGAGCTCGACCGCCATGATCGGGTCGGCGCGTCCGTGGGCGATGAAGACCTTGGTCGCCTGACGAGTGTCCAGATCTGGCTGCCAATCCTCGACGATCGGGATGAAACCACTGAAGGCGAGCAACCCGGCGGGCGCCGGGCGCTCGGCTCCCAACCCCATCGCGTAGCTCATCACCGCGCCCATCGAGAAGCCACCGAGGACCGTCTGCGCGGGTTCGATCCCGGTCTGAGCCCAGAGCCGATCATGCAACTCCCCGAGCGCCGCGCGGGCGGCATGGAAGGTGTCGGGGTCGGGGTAGCCGACCCGGGGGACCAGGTACCAGTGGTAGCCGATTGAGCCGGGCAGCTGCAGCGGCGCCCGCACGCTGACGATCTGTAAACGCCGGCGCGGGTCCAGTGCCTCGGCGAGGCCGAGCAGGTCGCGCTCATCGCTGCCGCGCCCGTGGTGGAGGACGAGCAGGCCCTCGGTCTTCGCGGCGGCCTGGCGCTCGAGGTAGACCAGCGACTCCACGGCCCCGAGACTAGACTGTCGCTCGCCGCAGATGAGCAGCTTCTATCCCTCCCTTCGCTACCGCGACGCCCGCGCCGCGATCGCCTGGCTGGTCGAGGCCTTTGGCTTTGAGTCCGCGATGGTGGTCGAGGGCGATCGCGACGGCGAGGTGCGCCACGCCCAGCTGCGCTTCGGCGACGGGATGATCATGCTGGGCTCAGAGCGCGAGGAGGACCGCTGGGGATCACACGCCGGACAGAGCTGGATCTACGTCGCGATCGAGGGCGACGTAGATGCCCACTTCCAGCGCGCCCGCGCCGCCGGCGCCGTGATCATCAGAGAACCCGAGGACCAGGACTATGGCTCGCGCGATTACTCGGTGCGCGATCCGGAGGGCAACATCTGGAGCTTCGGCACCTACCGGCCCTGAGTCCGGGTGCTGAGAGCGGCGCGGGGCACTGGGCCGCGCCGGCGCCGGCGCGGGCACTCTTTAGGTTTAGGAGGCCGTTTTGTTCAGGAAGTCGCGGATGAAATCGTCGATGTCACCGTCAAGGACGCCCTGCGTGTCGCCTGACTCATGGCCGGTACGGTGATCCTTGACCCGCTGGTCGGGGTGCAGGAAATAGCTGCGGATTTGCGAGCCCCAGGCGACATCCTTGACCTCACCCCTGACCTTGGCCAGCTGCTCGGCCCGTTTGCGCTCCTCGAGCTCGATCAGCTTGGCGCGCAGAAGCTGCATCGCGACCGCCTTGTTCTGGGTCTGGGAGCGCTCGTTTTGGCACTGGACCACGACCCCGGTGGGCAGGTGGGTGATGCGCACGGCCGAGTCGGTCTTGTTGACGTGCTGGCCCCCCGCACCGGAGGCGCGATAGGTGTCAACGCGCAGGTCGGCGTCATCGATCTCGACCTCGACCCCCTCATCGACGAGTGGGCCGACGTCGACCTGGGCGAAGCTCGTGTGGCGCCGGGCGGAGGAGTCAAAGGGCGAGATGCGCACGAGGCGATGGACGCCGCGCTCGGCGGCGAAGAGGCCGTAGGCGTTCTCCCCGCGGGCGATGAAGGTGGCCGACTTGAGGCCCGCCTCCTCGCCCGCTGAGGCCTCCTTCATCTCGACCTCAAAGCCACGCCGCTCGGCCCAGCGCAGATACATCCGCAGGAGCATCTCCGCCCAGTCTTGGGAGTCGGTGCCCCCGGCGCCGGCATGGACGGTGATCACCGCATCGCCGCCGTCATACTCGCCACTGAACAGGCGCGCCTCTTCGAGCTCATCGAGGCGGCGCTCGATCGAGTTCAGCTGGGCGCCCAGCTCGCTCGCCATCCCCTCGTCCTCGCCCGCCATCTCGGCCAGCTCACCGAGATCGGCGGCCTCGGACTGAAGCTCGGCGAAGGTGCTCAGCTTGCGCTGCGCGCGGGCGTGAGCCGCCGCGGTGCGCGCCGCGGCCTCCTGCTCATCCCAAAACCCGGGCCGCTGCATCTCAGCCTCCAGGCGCTCGACCTCAGACCCAAGCGCAGCGGGGTCAAAGGTAGTCCGCGAGCAGGGACAGCTGCTCACGGACTGCGGCCAGGCGCCCGCTGAGGGACTCGTTGGGGGCGGGGTCGGCCATCGCTAAGAGGTTATTGCTCAGCCGCCGTGCTCGCGGCGATGATCCAGGTCGAGGCCGGCACGATCACGCCGTCGGGGCCGTCGAACTGCGCCAGGGCCGCGTGCAGATCGCTGGCGATCTTCGCTCGGATGTCATCGACGCGCCCGCCCCACATGCGCAGCACCTCCCCGGCCGGCCCCAGCGACATGTTGAACTCGACCGCATGGTCAAGGTCATCGCCGATCTTGATCGGCAGATCACAGCGCTGGAGGCTGATCTGCTCAAAACCGGCGATCTTCAACTGCTCGCTGACGGTATCGGCGTCGGCCATCGAGAAGGGACCCGGGCCGCAGGTCGGCTCATCGCTTTGCTCGGGGTGCTCGAGGTAGCCCTCGACGACGAGCTCGGCCCGCCTCACCCAGTCGTTGTCGAGCTTGCGCCGCCAGACCACCGCGCAGAGCGTCGCCCCCGGGCGCAGCGCCGCGCCGATGTTGCGGAAGGCCTGCACCGGGTTGGCGAAAAACATCACCCCCATCCGCGAGAAGGCATAGTCGAACTCGCCCCCCAGCTCGGCGACCTGGACGTCGCCGAGCGCGAACTCGACGTTTTGCCGGGCGGCGTCGCTCGCGGCCCGAGCCGCCTCGATGAAGGGCGCAGAGACATCGACGCCGAGCGCCTCACCCTCAGCGCCGACCAGCTCGGCGAGTCGAACGGTGGTATCGCCAAAGCCGCAGCCGATGTCGAGGACCCGTCCGCCGCGCGGCGGTGGGTGGGCCGCGAGGGCCGCCTCCCCGTGGGCGCAGAGTCCCTCGGTGACCAGATCGCGGTACTTGAGGAAGCGCTCAAAGAGGGGGCCGCTCCAGGCCTCGGTGGCCTCAAGATTCTCGGCGGCGACCTGCTCCATGGGCCAATCGTACTTCGATCAACGCGGGGCGCCGCCGGGGCTGAGGCCGATCGCGCCCATCGCCTCCGCGCGGTCCTCGTAGGGGCGCCAGCTGCGGATCCTGTGATCGCGCAGCTCAAAGGCCCAGGCCATCTGATCGGCGCCCGCCTCTGAGCCGTCCTCCTGCCAGTGCCAGCGGCGAACGATCAGCGCCACCGCCCGCCCGCCACCGCCCTCGGTGCCCTCCTCATAGAGCGCCTCGAGCTCAATCGTCTGCTGGACCCCCCCGGCGCCCGGGTCGCCCACAGGCGCGCCGCCTCGCGGCCCTTTCGCACGCCACGCATCGAGTGCAGTTCGACCTCTGGGTCACAGACCCCCGCGAAGGCATCGAGATCGCGCTCGTTGAAGGCCGCGATGAAGCGTCGGACCGGGTCGTGGCCGTGAGTGCTCATCGACGCCGCTCGCGCTCAGGCGCCGTGGCACTTCTTGTACTTCTTGCCGCTCCCACACCAGCAGGGGTCGTTGCGGCCGATTTTGTCGTGCTCGTCCTTGACCACGGTCTCAACCGGCTCGGGAGCACCGTTACCGATCGCCGCCTCGGCGGTGATCGCGCCGACCGCTTCGGTGCCGGCGCCGGCCGCCACCTGCTGCAGGGCCGAGGGCTGGGCCTCGGCGGTTCCCCCCGAGTAATCGAGCGCCGAGGGCTGCATGGCGCCCCCGTTGGGGGCGAAGACCTCTTCGGCCTGGCCCGGCTGAATTTCGATCTCCGCGTGGAAGACGAGCTTGCTGAATTCTTCCCAGATCGAGTGCATCAGCTCCTCGAACATCGAGAAACCCTCATTTTTGTAGGCGACCAGGGGGTCGATCTGGGCAAAGCCGCGCAGGTGGATGCCCTCGCGCAGGTAGTCCATGTCATAGAGGTGCTCGCGCCAGCGATTGTCGATCACCTGCAGCAGAATCGAGCGCTCGAGCTGGCGCATCAGGTCCTCCCCGGCACGCTCGGCGAGCTTCTCTTCGCGCTCGTCATAGGCGCTCATCGCGTCTTCGTCGAGCTCGTCCTTGAGGTGCTCGCGATCGACCGTCTCGGGTGCCAGTCCGGCGACGTCGATTCCGACCGGCCAGATCTGGCGCAGCTGTACGTCGAGCTCGGGCAGGTCCCACTCCTCCAGTTCATCGCCGGGCGTGTACTCATCGACGAGGCGCTCGATCACCCCCTCGAGCTCGTCACGGACGATGTCTGACATGTCGCGGCCTTCGAGGATCTCGCCGCGGTATTTGTAGACGACCCGGCGCTGCTCATTCATCACGTCGTCGTACTCGAGCACCCGCTTGCGGATCAGGAAGTTCTGCTCCTCGACCTTTTTCTGCGCGTTCTCGACCGTTTTGGTCAGCATTTTCGCTTCCAGGGGCATTTCGTTGCCCTCCTCGTCGACCGGGCCGAGTTTGTCGAGGATTTTGTAGATCCGATCGCCGGCGAAGAGGCGGATCACATCGTCCTCGGCGGAGAGGAAGAAGCGGGTCTCCCCCGGGTCGCCCTGGCGCCCGGAGCGGCCGCGGAGCTGGTTATCGATGCGTCGCGACTCATGGCGCTCGGTGCCGCAGATGAAGAGTCCGCCGAGTTCGCGCACCTCATCGGCCTCGGCCCGACAGCTCGGCTCCATCTCCTCGATCTTCGCCGCCAGTTCCTCCTCATAGCCCTCATCACCGGCCCTGAGGCCCTTTTTCTTGAGCTCCTCCATGGCCAGGTGCTCGGGGTCGCCACCGAGCTTGATGTCGACGCCGCGACCGGCCATGTTGGTGGCGATCATCACCGCCCCCTTGCGTCCGGCCTGCGCGATCCGCTCGCCCTCCCGTTCGGCGTGCTCGGGCTTCGCATTGAGCACCGCGTGCTCGACCCCGCGCCGCTTGAGCTCGCCGGAGATCATTTCGGAGACCTCGACCGAGACGGTGCCGACCAGGATCGGCTGCCCGGCCTCATGGCGGGCGAAGATTTCCTCCAGGACGGCTTTCCACTTGCCCTCCTTGGTCTTGAAGATCTGGTCGTTGTGATCGGCGCGGATCATGTCCCGGTTGGTCGGGATCTCGACCACCGGCACTTTGTAGATTTTCATGAACTCGGTCGCCTCGGTGAGCGCCGTGCCGGTCATCCCGGCGAGCTTGTCGTAGAGGCGGAAGTAGTTCTGCAGGGTGATCGTCGCCAGGGTCTGGTTCTCCTCGCCGATCTCGACCCCCTCCTTGGCCTCGACCGCCTGGTGCAAACCCTCTGACCAGCGCCGGCCCTCGAGGATGCGCCCGGTGAACTCGTCGATAATCATCACCTGCCCGTCGACCACCGCGTAGTCCTTGTCGCGCCGGTAAAGCGACTCGGCTTTGAGCGCCTGCACCAGGTGGTTGACGAGGGTGCCGTGCTCGCCGAGGTAGAGGTTGTCAACGCCGAGAAATTCCTCGGCGCGTTTGACCCCGCGCTCGGTCGGCGCGACGGTCTTGTGCTTCTCGTCGTATTCGTAGTCGTAATCGGCCTCCGAGGTGTCCTTGGACTCGCCCAGCGATTTGAGCTTGTCTTTGGCCGGCACCCCCTCCATCTGTTTGGCCAGGCGGGCGACGGTGTAGTAGGTCTGGGCGGCCTGCTCGGGTGCGCCGGAGATGATCAGCGGCGTGCGCGCCTCATCGATCAGGATGTTGTCGACCTCGTCGACGATCGCGAAGTGATGACCGCGCTGCACGCAGTGCTCCATCGCCGAGGACATGTTGTCGCGCAGGTAGTCGAACCCGAACTCCGAGTTGGTGCCGTAGGTGACGTCGCAGGCATATTTCCGTTTGCGCGCATCGTGGTCATCGCCCTCCTGGATCGATGCGACCGTGACCCCCAGAGCCTCATAGATCGGGCTCATCCATTCGGCGTCGCGTCGGGCCAGGTAGTCATTGACGGTGACGACGTGCACGCCCTCCCCGCCGAGCGTGTTGAGAAATACGGCCAGGGTCGCGGTCAGCGTCTTGCCCTCGCCGGTCTTCATCTCGGCGATCGAGCCGTCGTGGAGGACCATGCCGCCGATCATCTGCACGTCGTAGTGGCGCTGCCCGGTGGCCCGGCGGGAGGCCTCGCGGGTCAGGGCAAAGGCCTCGGGCAGGATCTCCTCAAGCGACTCACCCTCGCGCACGCGCTTTCGCAGCGCATCGGCCTCCTCGCGCAGCTCGGAATCCTCGAGGTGTTCCATCTCGGGCTCGAAGCGGTTGATCGCCTCCACCCGCTTCTCATAGGTCTTGAATTTGCGCCCCTCCCCCACTCGGAGCGCGCGCGTAACCATGTCCCTAGCGGTGGCCATCGTTCAAGGGTATCGATGGCGGGCGCTAGGGCCGCGTCCTGGGCCGCTAGGGCTGCACGGTGCGGCCCCGCAGACGGTTGACCCGGCGCCGCGTCTGGCGGCGCTTGCGGCGCATCTCGCGGTGTTTCTTGACCTGACGACGGATGTCCTCGGCGAGTTCGTGAATCGTGTGGGCCATCTTCGGCGAGGCCTCGTGGGCGCGCAGGGTGACGCCTTTCAGTCGCAGCGTCGCCTCGGCCACCTGGCTGTCGGCGATCGAGGGGTTGCGCTCCTCGAAGATCTCGACGTCGAGGGTGGCCAGCTCGGAGACCTGCTTGCCGACTCGCCGAAAGCGTTTGAACACGTGTTCACGCAGCTCCTCGTCGACCTCGACGTTGCGCCCACGAATCTCGATCCGCATATCTGCCTCCTTTGGTCTGCACCGATGCTACGCCTGCCCTACCCGGAGAGCAAGACCCCACACAACCCGCGGCTGCGATCGTGGCGATCGGCCCACTCACCTGCCCCAAGCACCGCTTGGGAATTCGGATCCGCGCCTGGCGCGCAGACCGGGACCCGATGCTCAGGACTTCTTCGCCACCGGCCCGGCCAGCCCACCGACCAGCATCGAGGCCGCCGGCACGCTCGCCCGGTCGAGCAGGATCACATCGCGCAGGTAGGCATCGGCGCCGATCGAGCAACCGTCGCCGACCACGGTCGGACCGAGAATTCTCGCGCCCTCGCCGATCTCGACCCCGGCGCCGAGCAGCACCGGGGCCTCGACCTCGACACCCTCGTGCGGCTCCACGGACCAGATTCCCGGAGCGATTTGCGCCGCGCCGGGGTCGACCGCGACCGCGCCGCTCAGCGCGTCGATATTCCCCTGCCGGAGCTCGTTGAGATTGCCGATGTCATTCCAGTAGGCGTCGATCTCGTGCGAGTAGAAGGGGATGTCGTTTTCAAGCAGCGCCGGGAAGACGTCCATCGCCCAGTCGGCAAAGGCCGGCGGGTCATCGGCGCCGGCCGCCTTGCTGGTGCCCGGCTCGGGGAAGAAATCGAAGACCTCCGCGCGGAACATGTAGATGCAGGTGTTGGCGAGGTTGGAGAGCGCCTCGACCGGGTCGGGCTTCTCCTGGAAGCCCTCGATGCGGCCGTCCTCGCCGGCGATCACGACGCCGAACTGGTCGGTGTCGGCAACTCGCTTTGTGGCCAACGTGGCGAGGCCGTGATGGGACTCGTGGAAATCGCGCATCGCGGCGAAATCGATGTCCGTGAGGGCGTCGCCGGCGACGACGAGGAACGAATCACCGAGGAACCCGGCCGCCTTGCGGACGCCGCCGGCGGTGCCGAGCAGCCTCTCCTCCTGGCTGTAGGAGAGCTCGAGGTCGAAGGCCGAGCCGTCGCCGAAATGGGTCTCGATCGTCTCCGGAAACCAGTAGACGTTGGCGATCGTCTCGCGGAAGCCGTGGCGGGCGAGCAGCCGCACGGTGTGCTCCATCACCGGCCGGTTTAGGACCGGCACCATCGGCTTCGGGATCGCATGTGTGACCGGCCGCAGCCTGGTCCCGAGTCCAGCCGCGAGCACCATCGCCTTCATCGACTCAGTAGCGGTAATGATCGGGCTTGTAGGGACCCTCGACCCGGATCCCGAGGTAGGCAGCCTGCTCCTCGGAGAGCTCGGTGAGTCGGATTCCAAGCGCCGCGAGGTGCAGGCGCGCGACCTTCTCGTCGAGGTGCTTTGGCAAGACCGTCACCTGCTTGGCGCTCAGCCCCTCGGGTTGTCCGTAGAGATCGATCTGCGCGATCACCTGGTTGGTGAACGAGTTCGACATCACGAAGCTCGGGTGCCCGGTTGCATTGCCGAGGTTGAGCAGACGACCCTCGGAGAGCAGGATGATCGCGTGCCCGTCGGCGAAGCGCCACTCGTCGACCTGCGGCTTGATGTTGACCCTCTCGGCCGCTACTGATTCGAGTCCGGCGACGTCGATCTCGTTGTCGAAGTGGCCGATGTTGCCGACGATCGCGTTGTGCTTCATCTGAGCCATGTGCTCGGCGGTGATGATGTCTTTGTTGCCGGTCGCTGTGATGAAGACGTCGGCGTCCGCGACGACGTCCTGAAGCCGCGAGACCTGGTAGCCCTCCATCGCCGCCTGCAGGGCGCAGATCGGGTCGATCTCGGTGACGATCACGCGGGCGCCCTGGCCGCGCAGAGACTCCGCACAGCCCTTGCCGACATCGCCGTAGCCGCAGATCACGGCGACCTTGCCGCCGATCATCACATCGGTGGCGCGGTTGATCCCGTCGATCAACGAGTGACGGCAGCCGTAGAGGTTGTCGAACTTCGACTTGGTGACCGAGTCGTTCACGTTGATCGCCGGAAAGAGCAAATCGCCGCTCTCGGCCAGCTGGTAGAGGCGGTGCACGCCGGTCGTCGTCTCCTCGGTCACTCCCCTGATCCCGGCGGCCATCCGGGTCCAGCGCTGCGGGTCCCCTTCGAGCGAGCGCTGCAGAGTCTCGAGCACGACGCGAAACTCCTCTGAGTCTGCCGATGCCGGCTCGGGCACGGCGCCCGCCTTCTCAAACTCGACCCCTTTGTGGACGAGCAGGGTCGCGTCGCCGCCGTCGTCGAGGATCATGTTTGGTCCCTCATGATCTGGCCAAAGCAGAGCCTGCTCGGTGCACCACCAGTACTCCTCCAGGGTCTCGCCTTTCCAGGCGAAGACCGGGATCTCGGCGGCGGCGATCGCGGCCGCGGCATGGTCTTGGGTGGAGAAGATGTTGCAGCTGGCCCAGCGGACCTCGGCGCCGAGGGCGATCAAGGTCTCGATCAGGACGGCGGTCTGGACCGTCATGTGCAGCGAGCCGGTGATCCGCGCACCCTTCAGGGGTTGCTCGGTCGCGAACTCCTCGCGGGTCTGCATCAGGCCGGGCATCTCCACCTCGGCGAGAGCGATCTCCTTGCGTCCGAACTCGGCGAGTTCGATGTCTGCGACCTTGTAGTTGGTGGCAGCGGTTGCCATCGTTTCCTTTCTTCGTCGGGGGGCGAAGAATAGGGTTCTTCGCCGCCCGGAGGCGTCGAGGGGCGGGGCCGCGGTCGCCTCTGAGGAGCGCGGCGCTGGGCGGCGGCGCGAAACGGGATGCTGCGCGCCTCCGGCGGGCGGCGAGCGGGTCAGAGCGCCGGCTCAGGAGCGGGCCAGGGCTGACTTCAGCGAGTCGATCGCCTCGACCTCGAGTGGATCGACCCCCCTGGCGGCCGCCAGATCCAGCGAGACGAGGTCACCGAGCATCACCGCCCAGAGCATCCGCGCCGTGCGGGTCTCCCCCACCGCCTGCACGGAGAGCGCCGCCGCACCGCTGGCGCCAATCGCCGCCGCGGTCAGCTCGAAGCGCTGGCGCAGACGCGGGTTGCCCTCGGCGGCGTCCTCGAGCAGGACGATCTTCGCCGCGGCGCCATCGGGTAGGCCACTCCAGCCGCAGATCTCGTTGTGGTCGGCCTCCGGCAGCTCGGTGAAGAAGGCCGCCAGCTTCGCGTTCTCGTTGATCTGGGTCTTCCAGCGGCGGGCGATCGGCGCACTGAGCCCGGCCCCGCAGATGACCGGCAGGGCTCCAGCGAGGTGAGCTGCGATCTCCGCGGCGCGCTCGCCCAGGGCGACGCTCTGCTCGCGCAAAAACGCCGCCGCGGCCTCGATCTCGGCGTCGATCGAAGGCGCGGCGCCGGCCAGCGCCGCGACCGCCGCGGCGGCGACGAACATGTAGGCGACCGCGGCGCGTGGGGCCAGGATGCCGGGCAGGCCGATCACCGGATCGCCCGCCGCCCGGGCCCGCTCGACCAGGGTTCCCCCGGTGGCGAGGACGATTCGGCGCGCGCCCAAGCGCCCGGCGGCCTCAAAGCAGGCGAGCGTCTCCTCGGTCTCACCGGAGTAGCTGCAACAGAGCACGGTCCACCTCCCGCTCGCCCAGCTCGGCAACTGATAGCCGCGCACGGTGAGTAGCGGCGCGACCAGGCGCTCGCCAAGGACAGCGGCGGCGAGATCGCCACCGATCGCCGAGCCGCCCATGCCACAGACCAGCAGGCCGGCCGAGCGAGTCTCGCTGAGCCGCGCCGAGTCGACCCGCCACAGCGCATCGCCGAGATGGTCGGGAATCGCAAGGCAGTCCTCGAGCAGGGACATGGCTAGGCGGGAACCCTTTCATCGCGGCCCAAAACGGCGCCCTCGAGCTGCGCCCCGGGCCCAACCTCAGCGCCCTCGGCGAGGATCGAGCCGCTGACCCGAGCGCCGGCGCCGACCACGGCGCCGGCCAAGAGGACCGAGTCGCGAATGAGGGCTTTGGCACCCACCCGACAGCGGGCTCCGATCAGCGCTCGGGGACCGAGGCTGGCGTCGGCAGCGAGCTCGGCGGAGGGGTCGACCAGCATCCCCGCAGCGCTCGGCAAGACCCGGGTCTCGACCAACCCTTCGAGGATGTCCCAGGTCGCCTGCAGGTAGCGCTCCGGGGTGCCGATGTCCATCCAGTAACCGCTCAGCGAAAGACCGAAGAGTCCGGCGCCGGCCAATTGCGGAAAGACGTCGCGCTCGATCGAGACCTGCTCGCCGGGGGCGATCAGGTCCAAGACCGAACGCTCGAGCACGTAGAGCCCGGCGTTGACCTGCCCGCCGCTGTGCTCACCGGTCTTCTCGAGGAAGCTCAGCACCTCGCCGCCGGAAGCGCACTGCACCAGGCCATAGGCGGCGGCATCCTCGACCTCATGCAAGGCGATGCTGGCGCGCGCGCCCCGCCGCACGTGGGCCTCCAGAAGCGAGCTCAGGTCGAGGTCGGTGAGCACGTCGCCATTGAGCCCCAGGAAGCGATCATCGAGGTCATCGCCGAGCTGATCGGCGGCGAAGCGGATCGCCCCCGCGGTTCCCAGGGGCGCCGGCTCGGCCACGTAGCGGATCCGCGCGCCGGAGCGATCCTCATCGCCCAAAGCCCGGCGCAGCACATCGGGCAAAAAACCACAGGCAAGGACGATTTCCTCGACACCGTGGTCGGCGAGCCACTCGACCATGTAGGCGAGAAACGGTCGGTCGACCAGGGTCAGGGCCGGCTTTGGCACCGAGGCGGTCAGGGGCCGCAGGCGCGTGCCCTCGCCGCCGACCAGGACGATCGCCTGCATTTAGGCGAGCAGCGCCGAGTCGGCTGAGCGACCGATGCCCTCGTACTCAAAGCCCGCCTCGCGCAGGGCGCTGGGGTCGAGGTAGTTGCGCCCGTCGACGAGCAGCGCCCGCTTCATCTCCTGAGCGGCTGCGGCCCAGTCAAGGGAGGCAAACTCCCCCCACTCGGTGACCAGGACCGCCGCATCGGCGCCGGCCAGCGCCTCCAGCGCCGAGTCGGCCAGCTCGACCCCGGGGTCGAGGAGCTCCCGGGCACGTCCCGCGGCGACCGGGTCATAGGCGACGACCTCCGCCCCCTCACCCTGCAGGCGGGCGGCGAGGACCAGACTGGATGCCTCGCGCATGTCGTCGGTGTCGGGCTTGAAGGCGAGGCCAAGCAGGGCGATACGGCGCCCGAGCAGCGACCCGAGATGGCGCTGCAGCTTGCCGACGACGCGGCGCTTTTGCAGCTCGTTGACCTCGATCACGGCGTTGAGCAGCTGGAAGTGATACCCGGTGTTGCCGGCCAGCATCTTCAGGGCGCTGACGTCCTTGGGAAAACAGCTGCCCCCGTAGCCGATCCCGGCGCGCAGAAAGGAGGAGCCGATGCGGCTGTCGAGGCCCATCCCCCGGGCCACCTCGCCGACGTCGGCGCCGACCTCCTCGCAGACGTTGGCGATCTCGTTGACAAAGGAGATCTTGGTCGCCAGGAAGGCGTTTGAGGCAAGCTTGATCATCTCGGCGCTGGGCACGTCGGTGCGCACTATCTCGCCTCCGAGCGGCTCGTACAGGGCGGCGACTCGGTCGCCCGCATCTCGATCGGCGCGCTCGGCGCCGACGACGACCCGGTCGGGGTGCATGAAGTCCTTGATCGCCGAGCCCTCCTTGAGGAACTCGGGACACGAGACGTAGGCGGCACCCCCTCCGAACTCTCGCCGGATCGTGGCGCCGGTGCCCGCCGGCACGGTGCTCTTCATCACCAGCACGTGACCCTCGCCTCCGCCAAGCTCCCCGACGACCGCGCGGACCCGGGAGAGGTCGGCGTCCCCAGAGGGGGTCGGCGGAGTGTCGACGCAGACGAAGAGCAGGCCAGCCCCATCGAGCACAACCTCGATCTCGGTCGTGAAGATGAGCCGCTCGGCATTGCGGGCGAGCAGCTCCGCCAGGCCGGGCTCATGGATCGTGACCTCGCCGCGGCGCAGCGCCTCGACCTTCTCGGCGAGGATGTCGCGCGCGATCACCCGGTGTCCGAGCTCGGCGAAGCAGGCGGCGGTGACCAGGCCGACCCACCCCACCCCGATCACGCCGATCGGCTCCCGTCCGCTGCTCATCCGCCCTTGCTCCTCTTGTTGCTCTTTCGCTTTTGCTTCGGAATGATCACGTGTGCGGAGCGGGCGATGCCCATCATCTGGTCGTTGGTCAGCGACTGCTGCAGGCTGTTGGAGACCCAGTAGGTGTCTTCGCCACGGTGCCAGGCGACCAGCTTGACTTTTTGGCCGTCGACGAAGATTTCATATTCGCGACCGTTGATCGTCCTCGTTTCGCTCGGATTATCGAGGATCGGCGGGTCCTTCCAGCCCTGGATCCCCTGGATCCCGAAGTAGTCGAGTTCGTATTCGGGCTGGTAGTTGGCGACCATCCGGTAGGCGCCGTGGCGGTAGTTGTCTTCGTCCCTGAGGTGGTACACGCGCGGGTCGACGATGTGTTCGTAGGGGTCGCTTTCGACGTAGGTCGCACCGGGGGGAAGCCGCGTCGCGTAGAAGACGGGGAAGCCAGCGCCGAGCTTTCGGGCGGCCGCCTTCGCCTCCGCTTCGCCGGATTCGGGCGCCGGGACCAACCCATCACCACCGGGGGGAGCCACCTTGACCAGCGGCTTGTGCTTCTGCTTTGCCGACTTGTGGCCGTTCTTCTTCTTCGAGGAGGCGAGGCTCTTTTCCGCGAATTCCCCGCTGGTCGCCGTTTCGCCGAGGAATTCGCGCGCCGCGTGGTGGATTTTGCTCGGTGTCGAGTAGACGTAGCTGGGCCCGAGTTCGGCCGGGAAGTGGATCTGGTCGATCGAGGCACCGCGAGCGGCGACCGCGAGTTTCAGCACTTCCAGCAATTCACTCGCTTCGCTGATGTCTGACTGCGTGTATTCGGTGAAGATGTCGATCAGGCGTCTCTGGTCAAACAGCAGGTCGTTGAGCGAGATCTGGTGCCGGGCGTCGCTGATGAACGACTGCTGGCGGGCCGAGCGGACGATGTCGGTATCGGTGTGGCGGTAGCGAACGTACTCCAGTGCCTTAATCCCACAGAGGAGCTGATAGCCGGGCTGGATGTCGATTTCGGAATACTGTTCGGAGGCCGGCACGCCGGCGTTGGAGTGGAAGTAGCGGCGATCGACGTCGGTATAGACGCAGCCGATCGCGTCGACCGCGCGGACGAAGCCGAGAAAGTCGATGTTGACGATGTGGTTGACGTCCAGACCGGTCAGTTCCTTGACCAGCTGCAGGGTCAGCTTGGGACCGCCGTCGGTGTAGGCCGCGTTGAACTTTTCGGTGCCGAAACCGGGGATTTCGACCTTCAGGTCTCGCGGGATCGACATCACCGCGATCCGGTCTTCTTCGGGATCGATGCGCAGCAGAATCGTCGTGTCCGAGCGGCCCCGCTGTTCGTCGAGGTTGGCCCGTTTGTCGGAGCCGATCAAAAGGAGCGTCTGCGGTTCGCCTGGTTCGATATTCGCCAACGCTCTCTGGAGCTTGTTGTGGAGCTTGTTGTTGTGGCCGAGGGCGTGGGCGATGCTGTCGATATAGAGCAGCACGCCGGCGGCGGTCGCCGCCGCCGAGACGCAGATGATCAGGGTCGCGGCGAAGGAGAACTTGAGCCAGAAGCGCTTGCGCTTGGGCGCTGGCTGGTGATCGCCCTCCGGCGGCGGTTTCTGGAAAGCCGATTCAGTCATCGAGGCGGCCCGGCAGCGAGCGCAGGAAGGCCTCGAGCGTCTGCATGTAGGCCTTTAGGGAGGGCACCGAGACCCACTCCTCGGGGCCGTGGTGCCCGGCTCCCAGCGGACCGAACTCGACCGCCGGCACCCCCACCCGCAAGAAGGAGACCGCATCGGAGGCGCCGTCGCGACCGACACTCATCGGCTCGCCCTCGTGGTGCTCGGTGGCGGCATCGCGCAGGGCGCGGACGAAGGGCGAGTCGCGGTCGACGACGGCCGGCGGGCGGGAGAACAGGGTCTGCACGCTGAGATCGTCGCCGATCGTGCGGACCTGCTCCAGGATGCCTTGCGGATCCTGGGCGGGGAGATAGCGGATGTCGACGTCGATTGCGCACCTGTCGGGGACCTTGTTGAGCGCGTCGCCGCCGACGATCCGGCCGAGGTTGATCGAGGGGCGGTCAAAGAGCTCCGAACTCTGCCGCGCAAACGGTAGCGACTCGATGCTGCGGAAAACATCGTGGGCGCGCAGCACCGCATTATCTCCGAGCCAGGGTGTCGCGCCGTGGGCGGCGATCCCGCTGACCTGCAGGCGCAGCGCCAGAACGCCCTTTGCCTCGACCCCGATCTGCAGATCGGTGGGCTCACCGGTGATCGCGAAATCGCCCAGAAAGCCGCTGTCGACGAGATGATCGCTGCCGCGCTCTGCCTCCTCCTCGGACTCCTCATCGGCGACGATCCCTAGTCGCACCCGGACCTGATCCTGCTCGCGCATCGAGACCACGGTCAGCAGCATCGCCGCCAGCGCCCCCTTCATGTCATAGGCACCACGCCCGTAGAGGCGCTCGCCCTCAAGGCGCGGGTCAAACTGGCCCGCGCGCCCGGGAACGACGTCGAGGTGGCCGTGCAAAACCACGGTCGGTGCCCGGGCGGGACCGACTTCAGCGCGCAGCACCGGCAGCCCCCGCACCTCCTCACGGACCGCGACGATGCCATGGGCCTCGAGCCAGCTGAGCAGGAACTCGGCTGCTTCAAGCACCGCCTCAGGGGCCGAGGTGTCATAGCCGATCAGCTTCGTGGCGAGGGCGAGGAGCTCCTCGTTCATCTGCCCCGAGCTCCCGACGCCCGGGGAGATGCGAGCCCCCCACACAGAGATTCACTCACGCGCCCGGGCGCCTTGCTGGCCAGTCGGCGGCGGGTCGAGAGGTAGACCCGATCGAGGCGCGCAGGACGTGCGGCCGCCCGCCGCAGGGCGGCGCCCCCGGCCCGCAGAGGCCCTCGGTCTGAGCGACTCAGGTCCCCGAGCTTGGCATCGGCTCGGCCCCTCATCCCTCGGCGATAGCGATAAACGCTTCCGCGCGATCACGGTCCTTCAGCGCCCGCCGCTGGCTGGCGCTCGCCTCGTCGGCCTCGCTGAGACGCTGGTTGGCATCGGCGAGCTGCTCTTTGAGCGCGGCGAGGTCGAGGTTCTCGGGGGCGATTGCCTCCTCGACCAGCAATCGCGCATGGTTGCCGAAGACCTGCAGCCAGCCGTGGGCCTGCGCGTAGCGCTTGGTCTGGGATTCGTCGATGTGCAGGCGCAGCTCGGCCGGGCGCAGCTGGGCGAGCAGCGGCGCGTGATTGGCGAGGATCCCGATCTCACCGACCGCGGTCCGGGTCGAAACCTGGTGGACCTCGCCGCTGAAGACCTCGCCCTCGGGGCTAAGGACCTCGACCGCAAAGGTGCTCTCGCCGGCCAACCCAAACTCCTAGGCGGCCGCTTTGGCGTTCTCGGTTACCTGGTCTATCGAGCCCTGCATGTAGAAGGCACCCTCGGAGAGCTCGTCGTGCTCGCCGTCGAGGATCTCGCGAAAGCCACGCACGGTCTCGGCGACCGGTACGTACTCGCCGCTGCGGCCGGTGAACTGCTCGGCGACGAAGAACGGCTGGGAGAGGAAGCGCTCGATCTTGCGGGCCCGCGAGACCGTCTGCTTGTCTTCATCAGAGAGCTCGTCGATGCCGAGGATGGCGATGATGTCCTGCAGCTCCTTGTAGCGCTGCAGCACCTCCTGGACCTCGGTCGCCGTGCGGTAGTGCTCCTCGCCGACGACGTCGGGCTTGAGGATCGTCGAGGTCGAGTCAAGCGGGTCGACGGCCGGATAGATCCCTTTCTCAGAGATCGATCGCGAGAGCGCCGTCGTCGCGTTGAGGTGGGCGAAGACCGAGGCCGGTGCAGGGTCGGTGAAGTCATCGGCAGGCACGTAGACAGCCTGGATCGAGGTCACCGAGCCGCGCTCGGTCGAGGTGATCCGCTCCTGCAGTTCGCCCATCTCGGTCTCCAGCGTCGGCTGGTAGCCGACCGCGGAGGGCATGCGGCCGAGGAGCGCGGAGACCTCTGAGCCGGCCTGCACAAACCGGAAGATGTTGTCGATGAACAGCAGCACGTCCTGGCCGCCCTGCTCGCGGTAGTACTCGGCCATCGTCAGGCCGGAGAGGGCGACCCGCAGGCGCGCCCCGGGCGGCTCATTCATCTGACCGAAGACGAGCATTGTTTTATCGATCACGCCCGACTCTTTCATCTCGAGCCAGAGGTCATTTCCCTCGCGTGAGCGCTCGCCGACGCCGCAGAAGGCCGAGAGCCCTTCGTGCTCCTCGGCGATCGAACGGATCAGCTCCTGGATCAGCACCGTCTTGCCGACTCCGGCTCCGCCGAAGAGGCCGACCTTGCCGCCCTTCGCGTAGGGCGCGAGCAGGTCGATCACCTTGATCCCGGTCTCGAGGATCTCCTGGGTTGGAGCGAGGTCTGAGGCCCGCGGCGCAGAGCGGTGGATCGGCCAGCGCTCACCCTCCTCAATCGGCGCGCCGTTGTCGATCGGCTCGCCGAGCAGGTTGAAGATCCGGCCCAGGGTCACATCCCCGACCGGGACCGAGATCGGTCCGCCGGTGTCGATCACCTTGTCGCCGCGCTGCAGACCATCGGTCGCATCCATCGCCACCGTGCGCACCCGGTTATCGCCAAGATGCTGCTGCACCTCGCAGACGAGTTCGCTGGCCTGGCGATCTTCATCGCCGGCCATCTCGATCTTCACCGCCGAGTAGATCTCGGGCAGCTTCTCGGGAAATACCGCGTCGACGACGACGCCCGTCACCTGCTCGACCTGCCCTACGTTGGTTGCATTGCTCTCAGCCATGGGTTCCTTTTCTCGAATCTCTGTCCAAGTTCTCTATCCGAGCGCCTCGGCGCCCGAAACGACCTCGAGGATCTCCTGCGTGATCTCCGCCTGCCGGGCTCGGTTCATCTCCAGGGTCAGGTCTTCCATCATCGTCTCGGCGTTCTCGGCGGCGTTTCGCATCGCCGTCATCCGCGCCCCCAGCTCGGAGGCCGCCGACTCGAGCAGCGCCCGGTAGACCGAGATGTTCACGTACTCGGGTATCAACCCGGCGAGCAGCTCTTCGGCTTCGGGCTCATAGGCCCAGCTCGAGCGGCTGTGGGCCTTCTCGATCTCGGTCTCCTCGCTCTCCTCTTCCTCCTCGCCGGCCCCCTCGCCGATCACGTCGGCCTGCTGCAGGGGCAAGAGCGTCTGGCGCCAGACGTGCTGGGTCAGCGGCGAGACATAACGGTTGTAGATCAGCTCGACCCGATCGAGCTCACCGTCGACGTAGGCGGCGGTCATCTCCTCGCCGATCTCGCGCGCGTTGGCGAAGGCCGGACGGTCGGTGAAACCGATGTAGGAGGAGCGCAACTTCTGTTTGCGAAAATTGAGGGCCGAGACGCCCTTGCGGCCGACCGCGGCATAGGAGGGCTCAGCACCCTCCCCACGCAGCTCGGTGGCGAGCCTCATCCCATCGCGGATGATGTTCGTGTTGAAGGCGCCGGCCAGGCCACGGTCACCGGTGACCAGCAAGACACCGACCCGCTTGACGTTCTCGCGCTCCTCGAGCACCGGCACGCGCGGCACGCCGCCCGCCTGTTCGGCCGCGCGGCGGGTCAGCTTTCGCATCCCCTGCGCGTAGGGGCGCAGGGCCGCGATCCTCTCCTCCGCGCGGCGCAGGCGTGCCGCCGCGACCATCTCCATCGCCCGCGTGATCTTGTTGATGTTCTTGATCGAGGAGATGCGGCTTTTTACGTCCTTTTGTGAGGCCATTGGCTAGGAGACGCGAGCCGCTCAGGCGGGCGTGGCCTCCTTCTCCTCCTCGTTCTCGTTCTCGGCCTCCTGCTCGCCGTCCTCCTGGGTCTCGGCCCCCTCGCTCCGACTCGGCTTGGCGCGCTCGCCTACCGATTTGATCCGGTCGGACTCGCCGGCCTCCAGCGGGTCGCCGTGCTCGTCGAAATCGGCGCCGAAATCGTCGACAAAATCCTTGATCGCCGCGCCGAGCTCCTCCTCGTCGGCCCCCTCGAGCTTGCCCGTCTCGGCGATCCGGTCCAGCAGCTCGCCCTTCTCGGAGCGCAGGCGGATGCGCAGATCACGCAGGAACTCTCCGACCCGCTCGACCTTGATCCGATCGAGGAAGCCGCCGGTTCCCGAGTAGATCGCGGCCACCTGGTCGGCCATCTCCAGCGGTTCGCGCTCTTTTTGCTTGAGCAGCTCGACCAGCCGTTCGCCGCGGTTCAGCGATTTCTGCGTCTCGGGATCGAGCTCTGAGCCAAACTGGGCGAAGGCCTCGAGGTCGCGGTACTGAGAGAGGTCAAGACGCAGTTTTCCGGCGACCTTCTTCATCGCCTTGGTCTGCGCGTTACCGCCCACCCGCGAGACCGAGATGCCGACGTTGATCGCCGGCCGCACGCCTGAGTTGAAGAGGTCGGACTCGAGGAATATCTGGCCGTCGGTGATCGAGATCACGTTGGTCGGGATGTAGGCGGAGACATCGGAGGCCTGGGTCTCGATGATCGGCAGGGCGGTCAGCGAACCGCCCTTCAGCTCATCGTTCAATTTCACCGCCCGCTCGAGCAGGCGCGAGTGCAGATAGAAGACGTCACCCGGGTAGGCCTCGCGGCCCGGCGGGCGGCGCAGCAGCAGCGACATCTGGCGATAGGCGTAGGCGTGTTTGGTCAGATCGTCATAGACGCATAGGGCGGCCTTACCGTCGTAGAGAAAGTGCTCGCCCATCGCGCAGCCCGCGTAGGGAGCGATGAACTTGATCGGAGCGGCCTCATCGGCGGGAGCGGCGACGATGATCGTGTTCTCCATCGCGCCGTTCTCCTCGAGCACCTCCTTGAGCTGCACGACGGTCGACATCCGCTGCCCGATCGCGACGTAGATGCAGATCAGGTCCTTGTCCTTGTTGTTGATGATCGTGTCGATCGCGATCGCGGTCTTGCCGGTCTGGCGATCGCCGATGATCAGCTCTCGCTGTCCGCGGCCGATCGGGATCATTCCGTCGATCGACATCAGGCCGGTCTGCACGGGTTCGGTGACCGGCTGGCGCTCGACCACGCCGGGAGCTTTGAACTCGGCCGGGCGGGTCTGGGTTGTGCCGACGTCCCCCTTGCCATCAAGCGGGCGCCCGAGCGGGTCGACGACCCGGCCCAAGAGCTCCTCGCCGACCGGAATGCGCAGCAGGTGACCGGTCCGTTTGACCGTGTCCCCCTCAACGATTTTCTCCCACTCACCGAAGAGCACGATGCCGACGTTGTCGGCCTCGAGGTTTAGGGCAAGACCGGTGACCCCGTGCGGGAGGTCGAGCATCTCCAGCGCCATGCAGTTGTCGAGGCCGTGCACGCGGGCGATCCCGTCGGCGACGGACAGCACCGTGCCGACCTCCGAGAGCTCGGCGCTGGCGGTGTCCATCCCCTCGATGCGCTCGCGAAGGATCGATGCGATCTCGTCGGGCTTGATCTCCATTTGGTGCTCTCTATTCCTTCCCTATGCCGCCTGCGCGACGCTTTTTCGAAGTTTCTCCAAGCGAGTGCGGATGCTCGCGTCGAGGACCATGTTGCCGACCTGCAAGACGATGCCGCCGAGGATCTCTGCCTCGACCCGGCTGGCGAGGTCGACCTTGAGTTCGGTCTGGCGCTCGATCTCGGCGCCGATCCTCTCGACCACCGCGCGATCGAGCTCCACGGCGCTTGACACGGTCACGTCAATGCGCCTGTTCTCCTGCTTCCAGAGTGCCTCAAAGCGGGCCCGGATGCGAGCGATCTCGGTCATCCGCTGCTTCTCGATCAGCAACTCGAGGAAGTTGCGCAGCTCCGGGTCGACGCCGGAGAGCGCCCGCCCCAACCCATCGACCTTCTCCGCGCAGGAGAAATAGGGGCTGAAGAAAAAGACCCGCAGGTCGCGGTCGGCCTCGATCGCATCGGCGAACTGGCCCAGCTGCTCGCCGACCTGGTCGAGGCTGCCCTTCTCCTTGGCGACGTCAAAGAGCGCCCCGGCGTATACGCGATCGGCCTCGGGCACGTCTAGTTCTCCGACCCCGAGAGGCTGGTGAAGTCGACCTCGCTGAGGGCCTCCTCGACCAGTCGGCGCTGGTCCTCGCCGCTGAGGCTCTTGCGGGTCACCTTCTCGGTCGCCAAGACGGTGAGCTCGGCGACCTCCTTGCGGATCTGCTGCAGCGAGCGGCGGGTCTCGGCCTCGATGTCGCGTTTGGCCGCGCTGACCAGCTCCTCGCGTTTCTCCTTGCCCGCGGCGCTCGCCTCAGCCTCCGCCGTATCGGCGGCTTTTCGAGCGCGGGCCATGATCTCATCAGCCTGCTCGCGAGCCTCAGAGAGGCGCCTGCGGTACTCCTCGAGCAGCTCATCGGACTCCTTGCGCTGGCGTTCAGCCGCCTCGATCGACTCCGCGATCGTCTTCGCCCGCTTGTCGAGCGCCTCCTGGATTTTCGGGAAGGCGACCTTGCTCAGCACCCACATCGTGAACAGGAAGAGGACCAGCGTCCAGATCATCAGGCCGAGGCCCGGCGAGACCAGGAAGCTTCCTTCGCTCTTCGCGGCGAGGGGCAGCACGGCTATCGAGCTAAGGGGCGCCATCTCCTAGGAGAGGAAGAAGGCGATCAGGCCGAAGATGAAGGTGTAGAAGGCGACGGCCTCGGTCAGCGCGAAGCCGAGCCAGCGGATGCTTTCCAGCTCGCTTTTCATCTCGGGCTGGCGGGCGACCGACTCGATCTCCTTACCGAAGATGAAGCCAACGCCGATACCGGCGCCGATCGAGCCAAGGCCGGCGCCGACGCCGAGGGCGATCGCTTTGCCGGCGCTTTTCACACCTTCGTCGGTTACCGCGGCGGCGACGGGGGACAGATCCATTTGAGTACAGGCTCCTTTGTCTAGTGGCTAGCGGAGGTCGCTCCGCCGATGTAGATCGCGGTCAGGGTCGAGAAGATAAACGCCTGAAGGGTGGCGACGAGCCCGACCTCGAAGATGAAGAAGACGAACGCCAGGGGGAAGGTGAGCGCCCCGAGGGCGGCGATCCCGAGCAGCACGGCGAGGCCGCCGCCCATGAAGAGCAGCAACAGGTGGCCGGCGAGAATGTTGGCGAAGAGACGCACGGAGAGCGAGATCAGCCGCACGAAGTGCGAGATCACCTCGATCACGAAGATCGCCGCCTTGCCGATCGGGCTCATGTCCCCCAGGCCGGGCGGCAGCCAGCTGGCGAAGTAGGGGATGAAGCCCTTGGCGCGGATCCCTTCGACGTGGTAGGAGACCCAGACGACCAGGGTCAGGGCCAGCGGGATCGAGATGTTTGCCGTCGCCGCGTAGATCGCGAAGGCGGGCACTTCGACGCCGAAGATGGTGATCTCGTGCTCGGTGTTGGTCGGCAGCGGCAGGAAACCGATCATGTTCGAGAACCAGATCCAGAAGAAGAGGGTGGCGAGAAAGGGGAACCAGCGGCGGGCTATCTCACCGTCGAGACTGCCGCCGGTGATCGTGTTTTTGGTCAGGTCGTAGGAAACCTCGACCGCGGTCTGCACCCGGTTGGGCTTCTGGGCCATGCGCCGCGAGATCCAGACCATCGCGAAGATCGTCAGCCCGCTGGCCAGGAGCAGGTAGAGGACCGCCTTGTTGACGCTGAGGTCGAGGCTGCCGAGATGGATCGAGACCCAGGGTTCGAGTTTGAACTCGTTCTGGGGTTTGAACGCCGCGTTCTTGCCGGCATTGCCGAAGATCAGCAAGAGCATGATCGCCAGCGCCAGATAGACGCCGAACCCGATCAGGACTTTGGTTTTCGTCCTCACGCGGCCCGCTCACCGTCTGGTTCGAGCAGATGCGCGATCCCCTGGGCGGCGAAGGAGAGCGTGAAGAGGCCAAAGACCAGCAGCGCGGCGGCCAGGCCGGCCTGACGTTCGACCGCGAGGCCGACGATCAGGACCGCGGTCGCCATCAGCCAGACCCGACCGAGGGTGGTGGCTGCGATCGTCCCCATCGCCCGCTGGCGGTTGCCATTGGCCAGGTCCTGATTGGCGCGGCGTTTAGCAAGCACCTGGATCCCGCGCTGGGCGAGCCAGGCGGCGGCCCCGACGGCGAACCCGGCGAGGGGCAGGTCGGCAAGCACAAAGACAACCAGCGCGGCGGCCAGCGCGAAGAGGTCGACGTACTTGGGAGGAGACATAAAATCCGCCCAACCCGGTCGAGCGAGCGGACCGGCGACTATATCCGAAGGGGCAGATATTGGCTTTCTGAAGCCGATTCGTGAGGTTTGTTACTACCTGTTACTAGCGTCCTCCTCGAGCTCAATCGCCTCGAATTCCCCGGTCTTTGGATTCAACCGCCCGCGTCTGAGCTTGAGGATCTCGAGCACGAAGATCAGGTAGACGCTGGTCGCCAGGGCGAGCAGACCAAGGGCAACCATGACCGCGGTCCAAAAGGCATGAAAATGGCCGTGATTGTCGCTGTAGGGGACGAAGCGCAGGGCGAGGGCGAGACCGGCGAGCGCCAGGGTCCAGCCGTAGAGGTAGGCGAGGGTGCGGCGCTGGGAAAAGCCGATGTTGGCCATCCGGTGGTGAAAGTGCCAGCTATCGGCCTGATAGATCGGCTGGCGGTATTTGAGCCGCTTGGCGACGACAAAGCCGGTGTCGAGGATCGGCACCGCGAGCACGACCAGGGGGAAGATCAGGGCGACCACGGCGTTGGTCTTCAGGGCGCCCTGCACCGAGGCGGTGGCGAGTAGATAGCCGAGCAGATTGGAGCCGGTATCGCCCATGAAGCTCGAGGCGGGGGGGAAGCCGTGGCGCAGAAAACCGAGCGCGCCACCGGCGGTCAGCGCGGCGAGGACGCCGGCTTCGTTTCGCTCCAAGGAGAGGGCGATGATCGCCAGTGCGATCGCGGCGATCGTGCAGACCCCGGCGGCGAGACCGTCGATGCCATCGATGAAGTTGATCACGTTGACGACCGCAACGATCCCGAGCACGGTCAGCGGGTAGGCCAGCCAACCGAGTTCAAAGCCACCGATGAAGGGCAGGGTGAGGTCATCGACGCGAACCCCGCCGAGAACAGGGATCAGCGCCGCGGCGATCTGGCCGATCAGCTTCGGCAGCGCCGGCAGGTCCCAGATGTCATCGGCAACCCCGACCGCGGCGATCGCGACCGCGCCGAGCAGAATCGAGCGGGTCTCGCCATTGGCGGGCAGCCAGATCCAGCCGGCGAACTCGACCCCGGCGAAAATCGCCAGGCCCGAGAGCCGCGGCATCGGATGATCGTGCAGGCCGCGCTCCTTGGGCGGGTCGATCGCGCCGATCCGATAGGCAAGCCGCTCGGCGTAGGGAACCAGCAGCCAGGCGATCGCGGCGGCTGCGATAAAGGCGAAGACGGCGTCGGTGGTCGTCGGGGCCATAGCGCGTGCCCGACGTGAAAGTGGGCGCGATCAGGTTATTGGACGCCCTCGACAGCGCCGAGCACACCCTCCAGCCAAAGGCCTGGATCGCGTTCGTGCAAGACCCCCACCGGCGCCTCCCGCTTGCGCAGCTCAAGGACGGCCGGGTCCTCGAGCACGCGCAGGCGACCGGCGGCGATCAGGGCCTCATCGACGCCACCCATGCGCCCGGTGAAGGTCGTGAACACCGGGGTGCCGAGCGCGACCGCCTCGCGGTTCATCGTGCCCCCGGCGCTGACGACGAGATCGGCGAAGGCGATCAGGCTCTGGGCATCGATCGCCCGATCGGGGACGAGAAGGCGCTCTGAGCCAAGCGCGAGCGCCTCCGCACGCTGGGACTCGGTACGCGGGATGAGCACCGCCTCGGCCTGAGGCTCGGCGGCCAGGCGCCGGATCGTCGCGCCGTAGAGATCGTTGCGCGCGTGGTACTCGGAGGTCTCCGGTGGCGGACGCAGGACGACCAGAACCTTCTCGCGATCGAGCCCGAGCTCATCGAGCACCGCTGGGTCGGGCTCAAAGCCGGCCAGGTAGTACTCCTCCTTGAGGCCCGGATAGCGAAAGAGCTTCGCCCCCTTGGCGCCGACCCGCTTGAGGCGCTCGAGCGGGATCGCCTCGGGAACCAGCACCCGCCGGGCGACGCCGAAGGCGATCCGTCGTTGGATCGAGGCGAACTCGTAGTCCTGCATCTGGACCGAGGGGATCCGAAAGCAAGCCGAGATGACGGCCAGATCGACTGAGCCATGGGCGATCGCTAGATCGGGCTGGCGCGCCCAGACAAAGCGCGCCAATCGCGCCGAGCGGGTGGCCACGGCGCCGCCCTTTCGCAGGGTCGAGGCGCCCGCATGGGTGCCGATCGCCTGATAGGGGATTCCCAGTCGCTCGAGGATCCCCAGGGTCTGCCCGTAGTGGCGCGCGGTGACAAAGACCTGATCGCCCCTGGCTTTAAGCCGCTCGATGATCGGCCGCAGGACGAGCGGATGCGCGGCCGCGGTGCAATCGACCCAGACCCTCACCGTGCGCCAGCCCCGCACCGCGCGCCATCGCTTCGGTTGTGGTGCTCGCCGCCGCTCGGCTCGGGCGAGCGCAGCGGTTGAAACGCCAGCCTCAGACCGTCGCTGCCGAGAGTTGGGGATAGAGCGGGTAGCGGTCCATCAGCGCCCTGGTGCGTTCCCCGAGGGTCTCCTTTTGGGCCTCGAAATCAGCCGAGAGCGCGGCCGTGATCACCGCGGCGATCTCGCCCATGTCCTCCTCGACCATGCCCCTCGTGCTCAGCGCCGGGGTGCCGATCCGCAGTCCCGAGGGGTCCATCGGTTTGCGCGGATCGAAGGGGATCGCGTTGCGATTCACCGTGATCCCAACCTCCTCGAGGCGCTCCTCGGCCTCCTTTCCCCCAAGGCCTGAGGGCGTCAGGTCGACGAGAACGAGGTGGACATCGGTGCCGCCGGTGAGCACCGGGATCCCGCCCGCCTGCAATCCCTGCGCGAGCGCCCGGGCGTTGGCGATCGTCTGCCGCTGGCGGACTCGAAACGGCTCGCTGGCTGCGATCCGCAGGGCAACCGCCTTGGCGGCGATCGTGTGCATCAAGGGACCCCCCTGTTGGCCGGGGAAGATCGCCTTGTCGATCGCCTTGGCGTGTTCCTCGCGGCAGAGGATCATGCCGCTGCGCGGGCCGGCGAGGGTCTTGTGAATCGTCGTCGTCACCACGTCTGCATAGGGGACCGGATTGGGGTGCTCACCGGCGGCGACGAGGCCGGCGAAGTGCGCCATATCGACCATCAACTTGGCCCCGACCGAGTCGGCGATCTCGCGGAATGCGGCGAAGTCGAGCTGGCGCGGATATGCCGACCAGCCGGCGACGATCACCGCGGGTCGGTGCTCTGCAGCGAGTTGCGCGACCTCCTGCATATCGACCAAGAGATCCTCGCGGCGCACGTGATATTGGACCGGGTGGTAGAGCTTGCCCGAGACGTTTAGCTTCATGCCATGGCTGAGGTGGCCGCCGTGATCGAGGGCCATCCCGAGGATCGTCTCGCCGGGCTCGATCAGCGCCATGTAGGCGGCGTTATTGGCCTGGGCGCCGGCGTGGGCCTGAACGTTTGCGTGCTCGGCGCCAAACAGCTCCTTGGCGCGGTCGATTGCCAGCTGCTCGGCGACGTCGACCTGCTCACAGCCGCCGTAGTAGCGCCGCCCCGGATAGCCCTCTGCGTACTTATTGGTCAGCACCGAGCCGACCGCTTCAAGCACGGCCTGGGGGACGAAGTTCTCCGAGGCGATCATCTCTAGGGTGCCCTGTTGGCGGCGCAGCTCAGCCTCCAGCACAGCGGCGATCTGCGGGTCGACATCGACCAGCGGCGCGGTTTGGAACCCTTCGGGTAACTCAACCATGATTCGAGCGACGATACCAACGGCGATGGCGCTTTCGGCGCTAATCGCGCTGAGCGCCCCCGGCCGGCGCCGACAATCAGCCCGACCCCAATCCCTGCGCCGGCCCCGCGGCGGCCGATCTGCGCTGCCTGCTGTCTGAGTCCAAAGAGAACGACAACAGCTCGCGACGTTTAGTCCGCCTCCCCTATCGAGGCAAGCCGCGCCGCTAGGTCCCCGGCCGAGAGGCCGCCTTCGCGCAGGATCTCCAAATTTCCACCGGCATCGATCGCGCTGATGTCGAGGACCGTTGAGGGCAGACCGTTGAGGGCAGCGCCGTCGATCGCCAGATCGACGGCGCTCAGAATCTCGGCCCGAACCTGATCAAAGCTGCCGGGAGCTGGCTCGCCGCTGAGGTTGGCCGAGGTCTGAAAGAGCGGCGACATCACCCCTGCCAGCGGCCCGGCGATCAGGCGCACGCCAAGGCGCCCTGGATCCTCGCGGCAGGCGAGCGGGTAGCGATGCTCGGGGTTGGCGATGATCAGGGTCACCGGACCCGGCAGAAGTGCCCCGATCGCCTCGCGGGTGCGCGGTCCACAGCCCTCGATCAACTCGCGCATCGCCAACGGCGAGAGATAGAGGACCGCCGAGGGCTTGCCCCGCTCGCGGCCCTTGATCGCCTCGATCCGCTCGATCGCAGCCGCGTTCAGTGGGTCACAGGCGAGCCCGTAAAGGCCGTCGGCGGGAAAGAGGGCAACCCCGCCGGCGGCGATGCAGCGCTCAAGCGCCAGACGCGCCGCGAGGACGCCGTCGACCCCGATCGCGAGCAACTCACTCATCGCCTTGCGACCACCACGCGCTCGATCCCGGCCAGATCGCGGCGCACCTCGATCAAGCCGAATCCGGCCTCGCCAAAGAGGGCGGCGACCGCGGCGGCCTGGCCCGCACCGACCTCCACCCCGACAACCTGAAAGGCAGGGGCACCCTCGCCCTGGCCCGCAGCGAGCGCCGCGCAGAGCTCGCGATAGGCGCCCAGGCCATCGCTACCGGCGAGCAATGCCTCGCGCGGCTCCCATCTGGTGACCTCGGGCTGCAGAGCGGGCCAATCGGGTTCGGCGACGTAGGGCAGGTTGGCGAGCAGCAAATCAAAGCTGCCGGCGCTCGGCAGCGAGCCGCGCGCGAAGCGAACCCGATCGCTGAGTTCGAGGCGCTCGGCGTTGGCCCAGGCGACCGCCAGCGCGGCGGGCGAGCTATCGCTGGCGCTGACCTCACACTCGGGCAGCTCGGCGGCGACCGCGAGCGCGATCGCCCCCGATCCTGTGCCGAGGTCAAAGACCGAGCGGGGGGCCAGCTCGAGGGCGAGCTCGACGAGCAGCTCGGTCTCCGGTCGCGGGATCAGGACCCGGGCGTCGACCGCCAGCTCAATCTGGCGAAAACCACGACGGCCGAGAATGTAGGCGAGCGGCTCGCGCGCCAGCCGCCGCCGCACCATCGCCGCGAAGCGCCGCGCCGCGGCGGGCTCGACCCCGCCGCTGGGATCGGCGGCGAGTCGGGCCCGATCACTTCCGCAGGCCTCGGCGAGCATCAGTTCGGCATCCAGGCGCGGCTCGCCCACCCCGGCTGCGGCGAGCGCCTCGCTGGCGGCGAACAGCGCTTCGCGCTGGTTGCCCGTCCTCGCGGGCGCGCTCATATGCTGGCGGCGGCCTCAAGCCGGCGGCGCTTCTCCTCGGCACCGAGTGCATCGGTGAACTCGCCGAGTTCGCCGCCAAGGACGCCTTCGAGGTTGTGCGAGGTGAGCTTGATCCGGTGGTCTGTGACCCGACCCTGGGGAAAGTTGTAGGTGCGCACCTTCTCGGAGCGCTCGCCGCTGCCGACCTGGGCCTTGCGCTCGGAGGCGATCTTCGCCTGCTGCTCGGCGAGCTCGCGCTCGAGCAGCCGGGCGCGCAGGACCCGCATCGCCTTGTCCTTGTTTTGCAGCTGGGACTTCTCGTCTTGCATCGAGACGACGATGCCGGTCGGCGCGTGGGTGATGCGCACCGCCGAGTCGGTCGTGTTGACCGACTGACCGCCCGGGCCCGAGGAGCGATAGACGTCGACCTGCAGGTCGTTGGCGTCGATCTGAACGTCGACCTCCTCGGCCTCGGGCAGAACGGCGACCGTCGCGGTCGAGGTATGGATGCGTCCCTGGGACTCGGTCTCGGGCACGCGCTGGACCCGATGGGTGCCGCCCTCATACTTGAAGATCGAGTAGGCACCCTCGCCCTTGATCGCGAAGGTGACCTCCTTGAAGCCGCCGACCTCGGCCGCCGATTGGGAGAGCGACTCGGTCGCATATCCGCGCTCTTCGGCGTAACGGGTGAGCATCTTGTAGAGGTCACCGGCGAAGAGGGCGGCCTCGTCCCCCCCGGTCCCGGCGCGAATCTCGACCAGCACGTTCTTATCGTCGTTGGGGTCGCGCTCGACCATCGCCAGGCGAATCTCCTCCTCGAGCCCTTCCAACTGCGCCGGCGCCTCCTCGACCAGCATGCGCAGCTCGGCGTCTTCGCCGTCCTCGGCGAGCAGCTCGCGGGCCCCCTCGAGGTCACCGCTCAGGGTGCGCCAGCGAGCGGCAAGCTCCCGCGCGGGCCCCAGCTCGCGGTACTCGCGCCCGATCTCCGCGTAGCGCTCACGGTCAGCGATCACCGCCGGATCAGACATCTGGCGCTCGAGCTCGCCGAAGCGGGTCTCGATCTGCTCGACCAGCGGCTCGAACACTGCCCTAGGCGACGATCTCAATGTGCTGCTCGGCGCCGGCCAGCTCGGGCGACTCCTCGGCCAAAACCTTCTCAAGCGCCGCGATCGCCACCGCCAGCTGCTCTTCGTCGGGCTCGCGGGTGGTCAGGTTCTGCAACATCAGCCCCGGCCACATCAGCCCCCGGACCCAGCGTTTGCGGCGGTTCTTGCCCGCCCACTTGATCACCTCATAGGAGAGTCCGGCGATCAACGGAATGCCGAGGATGCGCGAGAGCACCAGCCAGTACCAGGCCGGCAGGCCGATCGGCGCGAAGACAAAGATCGCCAACACCATCACGATCAGCAGGAAGCTGGTCCCGCAGCGCGGGTGAAGGCGCGAGTAGAGCTTGGCGCGCGAGGGCACGAGCTCGTCTTCGGCCTCATAGCAGGAGATCGTCTTGTGCTCGGCACCGTGGTACTCAAAGACGCGGCGCAGGTCCTTGAGGCGGCTGATCGCGGCGATGTAGGCGATGAAGATCCCGGTCCGCAGCACCCCCTCGACCAGCCAGAAGAGCAGCGGCGAGCCGAGCTTGTCCTTGATCAGACTGGTCAGCCCAACCGGGACAACGAAGAAGAGACCGATCGCGAGAGCAATCGAGAAGGCGATCGTCAGGCCCCAGACCCAGCCGCCGATCTCCTCAGGCTCGCCGTCGCCATCATCCTCCAGCTGCGCGTTGGCCGAGATTGAGAGGGCCCGGAAGCCGATCTTCATCGACTCGACCAGGGCGACCACGCCGCGAATCACCGGCACCCGCCAGAGCCGGTGGCGCTGGGCCCAGGGCACCAGCGAGTCGAAGCTGATCTCGATCTGCCCGGCCGGGTTTCGCACCGCCACCGACCAGACCGAGATGCCGCGCATCATCACCCCCTCGAGCACCGCCTGGCCCCCGACCGGCGCGTCGCGTTTGGCGACCAGCGCGCCGTCGGGCATGCGCAGCGAATCGGAGCCGTTGGAGGAGACCGAGGAGACCTGCGGAGAGCCCACCTCCGGGCTCATGGCCTAGCGCTTGGCCTTGGCGTGTTTGGCGGCGCGGCGCTGGAAGCGCTCGACCCGGCCGCCGGTGTCGACCAGCTTCTGCTTGCCGGTGTAAAACGGATGGCACTCAGAGCAGAGCTCGACGTGGAGGTCCTCCTTGGTCGAGCGGGTGTAGAACTGATTTCCGCACGAGCAGTGCACGTTGGCGAGCGTGTAATTCGGGTGAATCTCGGTCTTCATCGTCTTTAAGTCTAGAGAAGTGCGCCTCTGGTGCCGATAGAAGCATTGTGAAGCCAAGAGGTGAAGGTGATCGTGGCGCCCCGATCTCGCTTGCGCGCCTGATTCTCGCCTCGGTGCTGGCGATCGGCACCGCGGTGGTCGCCCTGCACGACTGGTTCGGGCTCGGTGGCAGCGGGCTCGATTACGCCGTCGAAGGACCTTTGTATGACTCGGTCGTGATCGCCGCCGGCCTCAGCTGCCTGTTGCGCGCGCCCAACGCCGGGCGCGAGCGGGGTGCCTGGATCGCGATCGGGATCGGGATCCTCAGCTGGGGGGCTTCGGAGGTCTACTGGACCGCCTTCATCCTCAATAATCCAAGCCCGCCCTACCCCTCCCCGGCCGACATCGGCTACCTCGCCTTCTATCCGTTGGCGGGCCTTGGCCTCGTTCTCCTGGTCCGCGCTCGCGCCCAGGAACTCGATTGGCGGCTGTGGATGGACGGCGCGATCGCCGCACTCGGCACCGCGGCCCTCGGCGCGGCCTTCATCTTTGACTTCGTCGCCGGGCAGACCCAGGGCACCCAGATCCAGGTCGCCACGACCCTCGCCTATCCGCTCGGGGACATCGCGATGGTCGCGATGGTGGTCGGCATCACCGTGATCACCCGCGGCCGCGGCGGGCGATCCTGGTCGCTGCTGCTCGCCGGCCTGCTGGCGCTCGCCGTCGCCGACGTCGCCTACACCCTGCAATCGACCAGCGCCAACCTGCCCGAAGGCGCCTGGGTGGACCCGATCTATCTGATCGCCGCGATCCTGCTCGCCGCCGCCGCCTGGCGCGGGCGATCGGAGGCGATCGCGCCCTCGGCCCGCTTTGACGGCTGGCGCGAGCTGCTGGTTCCGGCGCTCTTTGGCGCGGTCATGATCGGCCTCTTCGCGATGCAGTACTTCGGCTCCACCAGCGGCCTCTCCACGGTGCTCTGGGCAGCGACGATGGTCGCCGTGATCGTCCGGCTCGGGATCAGCGTCCGCGAGAACAAGGAGCTCTTGCGCCAGGTCCGCACCGACCCCCTGACCGGACTCGGCAGCCGGGGCGCGATGCAGGTCGACTTCGAGGCGCTCTGCGCCAAGGCGAGCGCCGAGGCGCCGCTCTGCGCCCTGCTCTTTGACCTCAATGGCTTCAAGCGCTACAACGACACCTTCGGGCACCCGGCGGGCGATCAACTGCTCGCCCGGCTCGGCCGCCGCCTGCGCGGCGCCCTCGATGGCGCCGGCGCTGCCTACCGGATGGGGGGTGATGAGTTCTGCGCCCTGCTCACCTGTGAGCCCGAGCGCTTCGAGGAGCTGCTCGGAGACGCGGCCAGCGCCCTGACCGAGCGCGACCGCGGGGTCGAGGTCTCCGCGGCCTGGGGCCGGGTCAGCGTTCCCGAGGAGGCCGACTCGCCCGCCCAGGCGCTGCAACTCGCCGATCTGCGCATGTACGCGCAAAAGGAGTCACGGCGCACCGCCCGCGCGGAGGGGGAGCTGCTCGCGGAGAGCTTTGAGTCCGCCGCGCCGGCCCTACCGCTTGACGCTTAGCGCCACCAGCAGCGCGTCGAGCGTGGCGCCGACTTCCTCCCGGGTGCGCTCGGGGTCCTCCGCCCTGGCGATCAGCAGCGCCGCCTCATCGAGAGCCCCCATCAGCAGGTGCGCCAGGGGGCGCAGCGGTTGGCGGGCGATCGCACCGGCCTCGATCGCCGCCCCGAGACTGGCTTCGATCAGCCCCAGCCCGTGCTCGGCGGCGATCTCGCGCCAGCGATCCCAGCCCAACACCGAGGGTCCGTCGAGGAGCACGATGCGCTGCGCCTCGGGCTCGGTGGCGACCCGCAGAAAGGCCTCCGAGCCGGCTCGCATCGCCGCCAACGGCGAACCGGCTTTGGCGACCAGCGCCCCATTTGCGATCTTGCTCGCCAGCTCGGCCTCGACACGTTCATAGACCGCCTCAAAGAGATCGCGCTTGCCGCCGAAGTGGTGGTAGAGCGCGCCCCTGGTGAGGCCAGCGGCGCGGACGATCTCCTCGGTGCCGACGGCGCCGTAGCCACGCTCAGCGAAGAGCGCCCGGGCGGCCTCGATCAGCGCCTCGCGGGTCGACTGCGAGCGCTCGGCCTGGCTCCGTGGCCTCGGCGCCGTTCGCGCAGGTCCGGCTCTTGCTCGGTTGACTTTCATACCGTTTGTATCTAAGTTAGCGACTTCCCCCAACCGCCGAGTTCAACGAGAGGATGCGATCAGCCGCTCGATCCCCCAATCCGAGATCACCCTGCCCGCCGGGCGAATCCGCTACCGCGACAGCGGCGGTGAGGGCGCCGTCATCGTCTTCGTCCACGGCTTCCTGGTCGATTCGCGGCTTTGGAGCGGCGTAATCGACGCGCTCGGCGAGGGCCAGCGCTGCATCGCCCCGGACTGGCCGCTGGGCGCACATCAGATCGCGATGAACCCCGATGCCGACCTCTCCCCGCCCGGGATCGCCGCGCTGATCGCCTCCTTCCTTGAGGCGCTGGACCTCAAAGACGTGACGATCGTCGGCAATGACTCCGGCGGTGCCCTCTCGCAGGTCCTCATCACCCGCCACCCGGAGCGGATCGGGCGCCTGGTCCTGACCAACTGCGATAGCTATGAGAACTTTCCGCCCGGGATCTTCAAGGCGATGCCCGCGATCGCGGCGCTGCCCGGCGGCATGGATCTGCTGGCGGCGCCGTTTCGGATCGGCGCCCTCGCCCGGGCCGCCTTCAAACCCTTCTCAAAGCACCCGATCCCGCCCGCTTTGGTCTCCTCGTGGATGCAGCCGGTTCTGCACGATCGCGCCATCAGGCGCGACACAAAGAAGGTGACGGTGGGGATGAACAAGCGCCACACCCTCGAGGCGGCCCGGCTGCTGCGGGCGACCGGCCTGCCGCTGCTCTTGGCCTGGGCGCCGGGGGACAAGTTCTTCCCGCTCAAATACGCCGAACGCCTGGCCGCGGACTCGGGCAAGGCGCGGATCGTCGAGATTCCCGACGCGAGCACCTTCGTCGCCCTCGATCAGCCCCAGCGCCTGGCCGATGAGATCGCTGGATTCCTCGCCCAGGGCTGAGGCCGAGGCGAAGAAAAACGCCCTCATTGCGAGCAGATTTCCGCAATCTGCACCTTTTCGTCTGATCGGTCCTCCATTCTTAGCTGAGGCCCACCCCACAGAGGACGGAGAACTATGCCAAAGGAGATCTTCGACCACGCCCAGCAAAGGCCACGAAGCACGATGGCCAGGAGGCTCGATGAAGCCTTCGCTGGCTGTGACCAGTGGACAGCGCCACCGCCGCTTCAGCGTCGCAGCGAGACGGACCTAAGCCCTTGGCCGTCGAGCTCCTCGAGGATCAGCGGCAGCGCCGCCACCGTGCGCATCCAGGAGCCGCCCGCGCTGTAGTAATCGGCGTCGTGAAGCAGCAGGATGTCACCGGCGCGGGCGCCGCTGGTTGCCCGTCGCGCAATTGAGCGGGCGCTCGCCCCTCGGGTCCAGTCGCGACCCCATAGCGACCAGAGAACAGGGCGCCAGCCGCGAGCACGGACGGCGCGCAGACCAGGCGCGCTGAAGATCCCATAGGGCGGGCGGTAGGCGCTGATCGGCTGCCCGGCGGCCGCCTCGATCGCCTCCCTGCCGCGTTCGGCGTCAGCGAGCAGCTGGCCAGGAGTCAGCCGCAGCTGGTTGCGATGGCGGTGGCAGTGCAGCTCGACCCGATGTCCCGCGGCGACGATCTCGGCGGCCAGCGCCGGGCGGCGTGCGACCTGCTCACCGGCGAGGAAAAAGGTCGCGCTCGCACCCGCCTCGCGCAATATCTCAAGGACCTGCGGGGTGCCCTCGGGGTGGGGTCCGTCATCGAAGGTGAGGGCGACGCCCGCGGCCCCCTCCTGGCGTAGCTGGACCCCAAGAGCCCGGCCCAGCGGCGGTAGCACCGGTGCCAGGCTGGGCCCGGCGTAGGCGACAGTGGCCGCCGCTGCCCCCGCCCCGAGCAGGGGCCCGATCAAGGTCCGGTCGAGTTGGCGGTCGTCGCGTGGTGGACCGCGGCCGGCGCCGGGCGGGCGGGGGCGATGACCGGCCTTGGCTCTTCATCTTTGCCAAAGTGGATTCGGCTCGACAGCGGCTTTGCCACCTTCAACACGTCTCGGTATGGCGTCAGCCAATCGGCGGCGAGACTGATCCCAACCACCAGGGCGATCGCCATCACTGCCAGACTTGCAGTCGCGGCGACTCGCGAGGTCCGCAGACGCCAGACCGGCTGCGGTTTGACACTCGGGCGCGCGGTCAGCACCCGGGAGGCGATCGAGGGTAGTGAGGCAAACGAGGAATCAGGCGAGCGACGTTCGTTGGTGACGTGGCGCAGAACCGACTCGAGCTCATGGTCAGAGCGCGCGACTTCGGCCAGGCCGAAGCGTTCAAAGGCGGCGTTATTGGCGCGCAGGTGCCCGGCGGAGAAGCCGTAGGAGACAACCGGGCATCCCCGGATGTGAGCCTCGAGCACGGTGAGCCCGGCGGTGGCGTGGATCATCGCGTCGGCGGCGGCCATCCAGTCGCTCATCTGCTCGGTGAAACCGAGGATTCGGACCTGCTCGTTATCGCCGAAGCGCTGCTCGAGCTTCTCGCGGGCGACTTCGTTGCGACCGGTGATGCACACGACCAGGGTGTCCTCGTCGGAGAGGGCGATGTTGATCGCGCCCTCGAGGTCGCCGATCCCCCAGCCTCCGCCGGAAACCAGCACCATGCGCGCGTGGGCGGGGACGCCGAGGGCCTCGCGCGCATCGCGGCGGGTACGGGGCATGAGGAAATCGCTTGAGATCGGCGGACGGACCCACTCGACGCTGCCCGGCCCGACCAGACTCTCGACTTCCTCGATTGACTCCGGATGGGTGACGTAGTGCAGATCGACCCCGGGGTGGGCCCAGTAGCGCAGCCCGGCGAGATCGGTGATCGCCGATTGCACCGGCACGGCGAGGCGACGGTTCTCGCGCAGCATGCCGAGCACCGCGGTCACCCCGGGATAGGTCGAGATCACGACATCTGGGTCATAGGCATCGATCACCCGCAGCAGGCCACGGCCGGAGAGCAGGTAACCGAGATGGTGAAAGAACCAGCGCACCGGGGCGAATTTCGTGATCAGCCAGTACTGAATGTCAAACAGCCAGGGCATCCAGCGAAAGGTGAATTTGGAGCCGTTGCGAAGGACCGAGGCCGAGACCTTGCCCATCGCCTCGAGTCCGTTCTCGATCTTGACCTCGACGGCGGGAACCTCCTCCTCAAGGTCGGCCTTGATGATCCGCGCCGGCAGGTCGTGACCCTCGCCGATATCGGCGGTCAAGATCAGCACCCGAGGCGAGCGCTCTGACTCGCGGCTAGCGCCCGCCAGCAGCGCGCCGGCGGCGTGATCATTGCCGTTTAGCGAGGGCCGTTTGCCCGGGACCGGATCCGGTGGGCGGGTCGTGACCCGCACCCATTCGACGTACTTGCGAACCCCTTCGCTGAAATTGGTCTGCGCCTTCCAGCCCAGCTCGCTCAGCGCCCTCTTGTTGGAGATCGTCTTGCCGGGGAAGTCGCCGGGCCGCGGCGGCGTGTGGACGATCTCGCAGCCGTCGGTGTTTTCCTGCACCCGCTCGGCGATTTCGAGGATCGTTACGACCTCCTCGCCGGAGAGGTTGTAGGTGCGTCCCGCCGCCTCGGGCGCGAGCCCGGCGACGATCCCATCGGCGAGGTCCTCGACGTAGATGAAGCTGCGGGTCTGGCTACCGTCGCCGGCGATCGTCAGCGCCTTGCCTTCGAAGGCGAGGTCGGTGAACTTGGCGACGACGCCGGCCGCACGGGCGCGCGGGCCATAGGGAATGCCGAAGCGCAGTACGGTGCTCTCGAGGTCATAGAGCTCGGCGTAGCCCGCACAGTAGGTCTCACCGGCGAGCTTGGTCGCCGTGTAGAGGTGGCGCGGCGCCGGGATCGGCGTGTCCTCGTCGACTTCGAGCTCGGTGCAGTCGCTGTAGACCCAGGTGGTCGAGCCGTAGACGACCCGGCCGACCTTGGCGCGACAGGCGGCCTCGAGCACATTCAGGGTGCCGCGGGTGTTGACCTCCTCGGCGAGCACCGGATCGGCGAGCACGTGGCCCACGTCGGCGACCGCGGCGAGGTGGATGACGGCGTCGCAATCGCGCATCGCCAGGTCGAGGTTGGCGGCGTCGGTGATGCTGCCGGTGAAGGTCTCAACCTCCAGCGGCGAGTGATAGGGCGAGGCGCTGAGGTCGAAGATGCGGGGCGTGTCGCCACGCTCGATCAGTCGATCGACCACGTGCGAGCCGATGAAGCCGCCACCGCCGGTAACCAGAACCCTCATCAAATCTCCTTGCTGTCCTCGCCGAGGGCCGCGGCGCGGCTCTGCGGACGGTAATAGAGCGGCACACACCAATGATGCTCAGCCGCCCAGTCGCTGTTTGGCAACTCCACCGAGTGACCCATGATCCGGTGGCAGGGCTCGGCGTAGACCCGCCCGGTGCTGTTCTCGATTGGGTCAAAGACAAGATACTTGTAGAGGCCGGAGGTCATCCCCTCGGGCAGCTGCAGGCGCCCGGCGTGCAGCGGGTCGAGGTGGGCGCGGGCGTAATCGTTCTTCCAGGCGACGATCTCCTCCATGCGATCGGCGCCAACCAGCCCCAGAGCCGCCGTGAACTCGCTCATTCTGAAGTTGAGCCCGTCGACTTGGTGCTCGAACTTGCCGTAGTTGCGGAACTTGCGGGCGAACTCAAGCAGGTCCTCCTCGGCCGAGACCAGCACCCCTCCCTCGCCGGTGGAGACGGTCTTCGTCGCGTAGAGGGAGTAGACCCCGGCATCACCAAAGCTCCCCGGCCGGTTGTCCTCCCAAGCGGCGCCGTGGGCGTGGGCGCAGTCCTCGAGCAGGAAGATCCCCTGCGCCGCGCAGTACTCGGCGATCCGTTTGGATTCAAAGGCGATATGGCCGCCGATGTGGACGAGGATCGCCGCCCTTGGCTTGTGTCGCTCTGCCTTGGCCTCAAAGTCCTCAAAGGACATGCAGAGGTCCTCGCGATTGCAGTCGACGAACTCGACCTGGGCCCCGGCCGCGATCGCCGCCAGCGGCGTCGCCATGAAGGTGTTGGAGGGGCAAAGGACGCTCTCACCACGAACGCCGGCGAATTCAAGCGCCGCCAAGGCGCCGCCGGACCAGCTCGAGAGCCCGACGCTGCCCAGGCCGTTCCACTCAGACCAGCGCCGCTCGAAGGCCTCGAGCTTGGCGCCCTCTGACCACTGCTCGGAATCAAGCACCTCGGTCCAGAGCTCAAAGAGGCGGCCGCGGTCGCGGTGATCGAAACCGATCGCGAACTTGGTCGCATCAGGCCTGACTGTCTCGGCGGAAGCCAAAGCGCCGGGGAGGCTAGCAGCGCCAGCAGACTCAGATCGCGACGATCAGCTCTGCTCGTGGGCGCGCTCGAGCACCGCGCCGACCACGCGCGAGCCCGCCAAGAGCACCGTGCCGGCGATCGCGACCGCCATGAAGGCGACCAAAGCGGCGCCGCCGAGCGGCGTCGTGCGCCAGGACTCGTTGAAGATCAGGGGCGCGAGGAGCACCGGGACCAGGACCTGAACCGCGAACATGACCGGTGCCACGCGGGTCGCCGGGCGGCTCTGCAGGGCGCTCATCTCGCTGAGCAGTGCCAGACTCTCTGAGGCCGCCGCCGTCGCCAACCAGGCAAGGGCGACCAAAACCGCGCCGGCGGCGAGCTGATCGGTGAGCAGCTTGCTCGCGATCGCGGTCCAGGCATAACCGCAGCCGGCGCTGAACACCGCCAGCAGCCCGGCCGCGCTCTGGCGTCCCCGCCCGAGCCCCCAGAGGTAGGGCAACGCGATCGGAATCGCGACCAGCGCCAGCGCCAACCCGATCGCCACCGCGCCGGCGTGTTCGGTGCTGCGCGCCGGCGCCGCCCAGGCGACCCCGGCGACACCGGCGACGATCGCCGCGACCGCGCCGAACTCGCGCATCCCCGGCGCCTCACCCAGCTTCTTCACACCGAGCCAGAGCAAGAGGATCAGGCCACTGGCAAGACAGGGCTGAACGACGGTCAGCGGCGCCAGGAAGAGCGCCGTGATCTCAAGCGGCCAACCGAGGAAACCGAGAGCGGTGGCCCCCACCCAGCGGCGGTTGCGCACCAGCCTGCCGATCAGCGAGGGCCTCAGCGCGTGCTCGCCGGGCACCTCGCGCGCCTCCAGGGCCTGCAGAACAATCGAGGTGTTGTAGAGGAGCGAAGCCCCGACAGCCGCAGCGATCCCGAGCGCGAGCACGCCGAGAACGTACACGGGGCACGGGCGAGGAAAGTTCTCTCCCCCCGGTGGGCGGGCCATTCACGACAACCTCCCAGAGCGCCCCAGGCGGTCTGGGAGGGTCGGGCGAGGGGGCTCCCTGACCCTCCTGTGTGCTCGCCGCGGCGGCGCCGCCTAGGTCTCTTGGTAAAGCGGGCCGTCGCCGCCCTCGGGCAGCGTCAGGCGCCCACCCTTGGCCGTGATCGCCCCGCACTGCACGCAGTTTGAGGCGGTCACGTGGACATCGACTTCGCGGGCGCCGTTCTCGAGCTGCTCGTCTGGGATCTCATAGACCTGCGCCGGGCACATCGAGACCCAGGTCTGGGCGATCTCGCGCGGCACCTTGGTCTGGATGCGGACGTGGTTGGGGGCGTCATCGCGGGTCGCGTTGCCCGAGAGGAAGACCGAGTCGAGCTTGTTGAAGGTGACCTCGTTGTCGGGCTTTGGATAGCGCTCCGAGGCGTTGCCGATGAAGACCGCCGGCTCGGCGTTGTCCTCGACCTTCATGTGCCCGGGCGGGAAGTTGCCTTTGCTGGCGACCAGCGCGTTGGCGATGATCCCGCCCTTGATCAGGCCCTTGGTCAGCGGCTGCTTCATGTTGCGCGACTTGTAGAGGTCCTTCTCGATCTCAGAATTGCGGATCATCCCGTCGTAGGCCTCGAAGTTGACCGAGTCGATGTCCTGCTTGAGCGACTCGACGATCGCTTCCGCCGCGAACATCCCGGCGTGCATCGCGTAATGCACGCCCGCCAGCTCGGCGATGTTGACCATCCCGGCGTTGTCGCCGGCGACCAGCATGCCGGGCACCGAGAAGCGCCTCGGCAATGCCCAGTAGCCGCCGGATGGGATCGTCTTCGCGCCCCAGCCGACTCGTTTGCCGCCCTCGATCAGCCTGGCGATGAACGGGTGCCCCTTGAAACGCTGCAGCTCATCGTGGACCGAGAAGGTGGCATCCGTCGTGTCGAGCCCGACGACGAGGCCGAAGCAGATCTTGTCCTCGCCCATCGGGTAGATGAAGCTGCCGCCGGCCTCCTTGTATTTACCGCCCCAGCGCAACGGCCAGCCGAGCGTGTGGATGACGCGGTCAAGTGGCTTTGGAACCTCCCAGATCTCCTTCACCCCGAGCTCCCAGGCCTGCGGGTCGCTGCCCTCGCGCATCCCGAAGTAGTCATAGGCGGCGTAGCTGAGGTGGCCGATCGTGCCCTCGGCCAGAACCGTCGCCTTGGCGACGACATCGGAGCCCGGCTCGAAGTTGCCAAGCTCCTCACCATCCTTGCCGCGACCGCGGTCGCCCGAGCGCACCCCCCTCACGATCCGGTCCTCGACGAGCAGCTTGGTCGCAGCGGTCTCGCTGAGTATGTAGACGCCCGCCTCTTCGGCTTTCTCGGCCAGGAAACGGCCCAGTTTTGAGACCGAGAGTGTGTAGGTGCCCTCTTTGCGGAAGTTGGGCGGCGGCGGCTTCAGCGGGAACGCTTTCTTTGAGGTCAAAAAGTAGGTCGCGTCCTTGGTCACCTCTTGGTAAACGGGCGGCCACTCGGCCGGATCAAGATCGGGAAACAGCCGGGTCAGCGCCGATGGGTCGACGTTGGCGCCGGAGAGCAGGTGCGCGCCCGGCACTTTGCCCTTCTCGATCACCGCGACTGGGACTTCGCCGAGCTTCTCGGTCAGCTCCGGCTCGGCCGCGAGCAACTGCATCAATTTGTTCGCGCAGGCCAGACCGGCGGGGCCGCCGCCGACGATTGCCACGCCGACCTCGATCCGCTCCTCCTCGGGGTCGGTCGGGGGGCCGATCACCTCGGCGCTGTCAAAGGGCGGCGGAAATTCGATCGGGGCGTAGTCGGGCATCCTCAGACTCCTTGCAAGGGTCCGGGGGCTGAGCCGAAGCTCAGCCGCCCTTCTTGGCTTTGATCGCCTCGGTCAGCTTGGGGAGGATCTTGTGCAGATCCCCGACCACGCCGAGGTCGGAGAACTCGAAGATCGGCGCGTTTTGATCCTTGTTGATCGCCAGGATGTTCTCCGAGCTCTGCATCCCGACCTTGTGCTGGATCGCGCCCGAGATGCCGGCGGCCAGATAGAGTTTCGGGGCGACCGTCTTGCCGGTCTGGCCGATCTGGGCCGCGTATGGGTACCAGCCAGCATCGACCACGGCGCGGGTCGCGGCGACGGCGCCGCCCATCGACTCAGCCAGTTCCTCACAAAGACCGAAGCCCTCTTTGGCGCCCAGACCTCGACCGCCGCCGACCAGGATGTCGGCGTCCTCGATGTTGACGTCGGCGCCGCGCTGCTCGCCGCGTTGGACCATGGTCGCCTTCGTCGACCAGGGCGAGAGCTCGACCTCGACATCGATCAGCTCGGCGCTACCGCCGGTCTCCTTGGTGTCAAATGCGTTGAGGCGACCGATGATGATCCCCGGCTCGGCGACGTATCCGACGTCGGCGATCTGAGAGTCCTGCAGGATCGGCCGCTCGGCGACCAGCTTGCCATCCTGCACTTTGACCTTCGTCACCTCCATCGTCACGCCGGCATTGAGGCGCGCGGTCAGCCCGGCGCCGATCTCAAAGCCAAGCAGGCCGCCGCCAAACAGCGCGTAGCCGAAACCCTCATCGGCAATCACCTTCGCCATCGCGTCGACGATCGGCTGGGCCAGACCCTCGGGCACGGCCTTGGCCCGATAGACCTTGGTCGCGCCGTAGTTGCCAAGCGCCGCGCAGGCCTCGTCGCCGATATCGCCGACGACCATCACGCCGGCGTCGCCGCCGATCTCGCCGGCCAGCTTGGCCGCCTCGGAGATCGCCCCGAGTGAGTTCTTGTTGAAGTTGCCCTCGTCGTCGTGCAGGGCGTAGGTCAGGATGCCTGCCATCTAGATCAGCTTCCTCTCGTCAAGCCAGGCGACGATCTTTTCGACCGTCTCGTTTGTGTCCTCGTCCTCGATGATCTCGCCGGCCTCTTTGGCGGGCGGCGGGTTGAGTCCGAGTACCGATGTTTTAGAACCGCCCTCACCGACCATGCTGGCCTCGATGCCGACCTCGCCGGTCGCCTTCGCGTCGAGCGGTTTTTTCTTGGCGCCCATGATCGCCTTCAGGCTCGGGTAGCGCGGCTCGTTGATCGCGTCGCCGACGCTGATCACCGCGGGCAGCTCGATCTCGACCGTGTCATAGCCGTACTCGGCCTGGCGCTCGCAGCGCAGCTTGCCGTCGGCGACGTCGATCTTGATCACCTGAGTCAGCGAGGGCATCTTGAGGTGATCGGCGACGACCGCGCCGATCGTGTAGCACTCGCCGTCATCAGACTGCTGGCCGAGCAGGACGAGGTCCGGGCTCTCAGCCTCAAGCACCTTGGCCAGCGAGTAGCCGGTGGCGCAGACATCGGAGCCCGAGAGCGCCTGATCGGAGAGGTGAACGGAGCGATCGGCGCCAAGTGCGACCGCCTTGTGCAGAGCGCGGACGGCGGAGTCGGGGCCCATCGTCACCGCGACGACCTCCTCGACCGGAATCGCGCCGCCCTCCTTGATCTGCATTGCAGCCTCAATCGCGTGAGTATCGAAGGGGTTGAGGTTCTTCTCGCCACCACGGTCCAGTCGCATCGTGCTGGGGTCGATGCGCTTCTGAACGGCGGCGTCCGGAACCTCCTTGACCAGGACGCAGATCTTCAACTTAAAGCCTCCTTGGGCTTGGTTTTCTCTGGTTGACTGACCAGTCAATCAGTCTATCTATACGGGCCGCAATGTGCTCTTTGAAAGTGTGCTCTTCATCACCCCGCGTGGCGCTCGAGGGCGCCGGCGCGGATGAACTCGACGATCTCATCGGTACCCGCTCCGGGGGTAAATACCTCAGCGACGCCGAGCCGCTTCAGCTCGGGGATGTCCTCGGCGGGAATCGTCCCCCCGACGGTGACCAGGACGTCATCGACGCCCTGCTCGGAGAGCAGGGCGACCACCCGTGGCACCAGGGTCATGTGGGCGCCGGAGAGGATCGAGAGCCCGACCGCGTCGGCGTCCTCCTGAATTACCGTCTCGGCGATCTGCTCGGGTGTCTGGTGCAGGCCGGTGTAGATCACCTCCATTCCCGCATCGCGCAGCGCCCTGGCGATGATCTTGGCGCCCCGATCGTGACCGTCGAGGCCGGGCTTGGCGACGACGACACGAATCTTTCTTGCTGTTGCAGCCTCCACGAGCGCCGGCAAGCCTAGCGCCTGGGCGAGAAATGCCCGCCCGGGGAGCGAGCGATTGCGGCCTGCTGATCGCCGCGACTAAAAGACCGGCGACTCGGTGTAGACCCCGAATACCTCCTGCAGCGTCGCGATTATCTCGCCCTCGGTTGCCCGGGCCCGGGCGGCGGCGATGATCGACGGCATCAGGTTCTCATCGGTGGCGGCGACTCGCTTCAGCTCGCTCAGCGAGCGCTCGGCGGCGGCTGCGTCTCGCGCCGCCCGAGTCGCCGCCAGACGATCGGCCTGCTTGCCTTCAAGCGCCGGGTCGATGCGCAGGATCGGGGTCGGGTCTTCGTTCTCCTCGACGAAGTCGTTGACACCGACGACGATCCGCTGGCGCTGGTCGAGCTGACGCTGATAGTCAAAGGCGGCGTCGGCGATCTCGCGCTGGGGGAAGTTGCGGCGAATCGCCTCGACCATGCCGCCGAGCTCATCGATGCGGGCGAAGTAGTCATAGGCCGCGGCCTCCATCTCGTCGGTCAGCTTCTCGATGAACCAGGAGCCGCCCAGCGGGTCCGGCGTGTTCGGCGCCCCCGACTCGAAGGCGATGATCTGCTGGGTGCGCAGCGCCACCGTGACCGCCTCCTCGGTGGGCAGGGCCAGGGCCTCGTCGAAGGAGTTTGTGTGCAGCGACTGGGTACCGCCGAGGACCGCCGCCAGGGCCTCGATCGAGGTGCGAACGACATTGTTGAGCGGCTGCTGGGCGGTCAGCGAGACGCCGGCGGTCTGGGCGTGAAAACGCAACCGCATCGACTCCTCGCGCTTGGCACCGTAGGTGTCGCGCATCTCGCGCGCCCAGATCCGCCGCGCCGCGCGGTACTTGGCGATCTCCTCGAAGAAGTCGATGTGGGCGTTGAAGAAAAAGGAGAGCCGCGGGGCGAAGTCGTCGATGTCGAGGCCACGCTCAAGCGCCCGCTCGACGTAGGTGAAACCGTCCTTGAGCGTGAAGGCGAGCTCCTGCTGGGCGGTCGATCCGGCCTCGCGGATGTGGTAGCCGGAGATCGAGACCGGGTGCCAGCGCGGCATCTTCTGCGAGCACCACTCGATCATGTCGGTGACCAGCCGCATCGCCGGTTCGATCGGAAAGCACCACTCCTTCTGGGCGATGTACTCCTTGAGGATGTCGGTCTGGATCGTGCCGGCAAGCTTCTCGGCCGACACGCCCTGGCTCTCGCCGACCAAAACGTAGAAGGCGAGCAGGATTGCCGCCGGTGCGTTGATCGTCATCGAGGTGCTGACCGCGCCCAGCGGGATGCCCTCAAATAGCTGCTCCATGTCGTCGAGGCTGTCGACGGCAACCCCCTCGCGACCAACCTCACCGAGGCTGCGGACGTGATCTGAGTCATATCCCATCAGGGTCGGCATGTCGAAGGCGGTCGAGAGCCCGGTCTGGCCGTGGTCGAGCAGGTAATGGAAGCGCTGATTGGTCTCCTCGACCGTGCCAAAGCCGGCGAACTGGCGCATCGTCCAGAGCCGACCGCGGTACATCGAGGGGTATGGCCCGCGGGTGAACGGATACTCGCCCGGGCGACCGATCCGCTCCTGGGCCCCCGGCGCGCTGTCCTCAGCGCCATAGAGGGGCTCAACCGGGTGACCCGACATCGTCGAGAACTCGGCCTCGCGCTGCTTGAACTCGGGCCGCTGACGCGGCTCAATCGCCATGGATCAGAGTCTAGGCCCGACGCGCGGCGAAGCGCGAACCGCCCCAACCGAGCGCCGCGGCGAGCAGCGCCGCGGCGCCGATCGCCAGACGCCGCCCGAGCCGCTCAAAGCGCATCACCTGCCAGCCCTCGCGCCTGGCGATCGCGGCCAGGGCCGGATCGGGGTTGACGGCGACCGGGTGGCCGACCGACTCGAGCATCGGTAGATCTGAGAGCGAGTCCGAGTAGGCATAGGAGAGCGCCAGATCGATCTCGTGTTGAGCGGCGAAGGCGCGCATCGCCTCGACCTTGCCGGGCCCATACACAAACGGGCCCTCAAAGCGCCCGGTGAAGGCGCCGAGGGCGTCGACCTGATACCGAGTGCCGATGCCGCCATCGAAACCGAGCACCATGGCGAGCGGCTCGACCACACCGTTGCCGGCGGCGCTGATGATGAACGTCGCCCGCCCGGCGTCCTGGTGGGCGTGGACCTCCTTCAGCATCTGGGGATAGATGCGCGGCAGGATCGCCGCCAGGACCGCGGGGTTCATCCGCTCGAGGTCACGGGCCGGGACTCCGGAGATCAGCGCCCGCGCCTGCTTTAGCACCTCGGTGGTGCGCTCATCGGTGGTTCCGCGCAGGCGGTAGCGCAAATGCTCGACCCCCCAGCGCATGAGCTGGCGGCGGCTGACGATCCCGTGGGCGGCGGCGACCCGGGCGAAGGGCATTCCCGAGGACCCCGCCATCAGGGTCTTATCTAGGTCAAAGAAGGCCGCCGCGCCAGACATGGCCGCGCTTCGATCTCCCTCAGGAGCCGTTGACCTCAACCACGATCGCATCACCCTGTCCACCGCCGCTGCAAATCGCGGCGACTCCCAGGCCCCCACCGCGGCGTCGGAGCTCGTGGACCAGGGCGCCGACGATCCGCGAGCCCGAGGCGCCGATCGGGTGACCGAGGGCGATCGCACCACCGTTGACGTTGACCTTCTCCTCCTCGACGCCGAGCATCCGCACCGAGTTGAGGGCAACCGAGGCGAAGGCCTCGTTGATCTCCCAGAGGTCGACGTCCGCAGGGCTCTTGCCGATCTTCTCGAGCGCCTGGCGGGCGGCGTTGGCCGGGGTCTTTGCAAGGTAGGCGAAGTCATCGGCGACGGTGCCATAGGAAAGAATCCGCGCCAACGGCGCGCGCCCCTCCCGATCGGCCCACTCCTCGGAGGCAACGACGATCGCGCCGGCACCGTCGTTGACGCCAGGAGCGTTGCCGGCCGTGTGGGTCGCCTGCTCGCCGCCGATCGCCCTGAGCTTGGCGAGCGTCTCGATCGTGGTGTCGGGACGGATCGCCTCGTCGGCCTCAACCGTGTGCTCGCCCTTGCGCGACCTGACCGTGACGCCGACGATCTCATCGGCGAGCCGACCGGCGTCGGTCGCCTCGGCGGCGAGCCGGTGGGAGCGCTCGGCAAAGCGGTCCATATCGGCGCGGGTGATCTCGAGCTCATTGGAGACCTCGCTGGCCTCGTTGATCATCTGCTTCTCGGTGAAGGGGTTGGTGAGGCCATCGTGGGTCATCGCGTCGATCGCCTCGACGTCGCCCATGCGGAAGCCGAAGCGAGCGCCGGGCAGGAGGTAGGGCGCCTTGCTCATCGACTCCATGCCGCCGGTGACAGCGAGCTCGGTGTCACCGGCGCGGATGGCCTGATCGGCGATCCCGATCGTGCGCATTCCCGACGCGCAGACCTTGTTGATCGTCTCCGAGGGGACCTCCTTGGGGATGCCACCCTTGATCTGAGCCTGGCGCGAAGGGATCTGGCCCTGGCCGGCCTGGAGGACCTGGCCGAAGAGGACCTGCTCGACCTGCTCGGGGGCGACCCCGGAGCGCTGCAGGGCGGCCTCGATCACTTGGCCGCCGAGCTCAGTGGCATCGAGAGAGGAGAGGGCGCCGCCCATCTTGCCGAAGGGGGTTCGTGCGGTTCCGAGGATGACTGTGCTGGGCATCGTTAGCGGACCTTTCGTGTGGTTTGTGCCGGATCTCGGCTCGAACGTGGGCCGCAAGGCCCTACTCGGGAAGATACCGAAGGGTCGACCGGACCTGCGTGAGCAAGCGCATAGACTCGCGCCTGCGATGCGCGTCGAAGTGAGCCAATCCGAGCCCGCCGAGCTGGGTGTTGACCTTCTCATCGCCGGGCTCTTTGACGCTGGCGAGCTGCCGCCGTCGCTGCGCGGCGCCGCGGGCGCCGAGGATGCCAAGGGCGGCTTCAAAAAGCTCTCCACCTTGCACCCCGCGGCGCCTTCGCGGGCGCTGGTGGTCGGGCTCGGCAAGCGCGAGCAGTTCGACTCCGAGCGGGCGCGGGTCGTGGGCGCGCTAGCCGCCAAGCAGGCCGCCGCGCTGGAGGCGACCTCGATCGCCTGGCTTTTGCCCGAAACCGGCGAGGACGCCGCGATCGCGGATGGTCTGGTCAGCGGCACGATCCTCGGCTCCTACCGCTTTGACCCCTTTCTCAGCGTCGAGCCCGAGGATCCGCCGCCGGCGAAGCTCGAGACCCTGAAACTGGCCGGCCCGCAGGGCATCTCCGAGGCGGTCGAGATCGCGCGGGTCTGCGCCGAGGCCCAGAACCGCGCCCGCGATCTGCAGAGCCTGCCCTCAAACGTGGCCACGCCGACCTTCCTCGCCACCCGCGCCGAGCAGATCGCCGCCGAGCACGAGTCGGTCACGATCGAGGTCCTGGGGCCCGAGCAGATCGCCGCCAAGGGAATGGGCGGCCTGCTCGCCGTCAGCCAGGGCGGCCCCGAGGAGCCGCGGCTGATCGTCCTGCGCTACGCGGGCGGCGAGGGCGCGACGCTGGGGCTGATCGGCAAGGGCGTCACCTTCGACACCGGGGGAATCTCGATCAAGCCCTCGGCGGGCATGCAGGAGATGAAGATGGACATGTCGGGCGCCGCGGCGGTGCTCGAGTCGGTCGCCGCGATCGCCGATCTGGGCCTCGCGATCGACCTGATCGCCGTCCTACCCGCGACCGAGAACATGCCTTCCGGGACGGCGATCAAGCCCGGCGACGTGATCACCCAATACAACGGCAAGACGGTCGAGGTCAATAACACCGATGCCGAGGGCCGCCTGATCCTCGCCGACGCGCTCGCCTACGCGGTCGAGCTGGGCGCCGAGCGGCTCGTCGATCTGGCGACCCTGACCGGTGCCGTCCTGGTCGCGCTCGGTTCGACCTACGCCGCGGTCATCTCCAACGATGACGAGCTCTGCGGCGCGCTCGAGCGCGCCGGTGCAAGCAGCGGTGAGCTGGTCTGGCGGCTGCCCCTGCACCCCGAGTACAAGGAGATCATGAAGGGCAGCGTCGCCGACCTCTCAAACCTCGGCTCCAAGCGGGTCGCCGGCACGATCACCGCGGCCTCCTTCCTGGAGGAGTTCGTCGGGGACACCCCCTGGGCCCACGTCGACATCGCCGGAACTGCCTGGGAGGTCGGCCGCGAGTACACCGGTAAAGACGCGAGTGGCTTTGGCGTCCGCCTCCTGGTCGCGCTGGCAAGCAGCCTCAGCAGCTGAGAGCGAGCGCTCAGGGGAGAATCATGCAGGTGGCACTTGCGTGGGCGAGGAGCTTGCCGCTCTCGGCCGCTTTGAGCGTCGCCTCCGCGGTCGCCTGGCGGCGGCCGCGGTGAAGGACGCTTGCCTCGCAGAGCACGCGGCCGGTGTCGCGGGTGATCGGCCGCACGTACTTGGTCTCCAAAGTGAGCGAGGTGTAGCCGACGCCGGCGGGCAGGGTGGTGTGCACCGAGCAGCCCAGCGCCGAGTCGAGCAGGGTGGCCGCATAGCCACCGTGGACAACCCCGATCGGGTTGTAGTGCTCCTCGCCGGGCTCGCCCTCAAAGAGCGCCCGGCCCTGCTCGATCTCGATCGGGCGGATCCGCATCAGCACCGCGATCGGCGGCGGCGGCAGCTCGGCGGCGAGGACCGCCCGCATGTACTGCAGGCCACTCATCCCCGCCCCCGCAGCCGCGGTCGGCACCGGGTCCTGCCAGATCAAGGTCCGGCTGCGAGTGGCCTTGGGGTCGAGTCTGGAGGCGAAGGCTTCGGCGGCCCGCACGGCGCCGCCGGCGCTCACCGGCGCCTCACTCACCGGCGTCGTCCCTCGGCCCCGGCACCAGCGCCGGGGCGCGGGGTCGAGCGGCGAGCGGCCGGATAGATCAGATCGGCGGTGATCTCCGCCTGGCTGATCGCGACCCTGGGGAGCTTCTCGCGAGCGGACTGTCGTTGTCTTTGGATCAGCCTCATCTTCGGTGCCTCCATTCGGCGGGATCGGCCTGGGTTGCGTGATGCAACTCGTGCGCCCCGCGACCCTACACCAGTGAGTTGCGTCAAGCAACCGACTGTGCCAAGATCACACTCGTGCTGCGCCACGACTATCCGGGGCAGGTGTGCTCGATCGCCAAGGCGCTCGAAGTCGTCGGTGAGCGCTGGTCGCTGTTGATCATCCGCGACGTGATGAACCGACGGCGGCGCTTCGATGAGCTGCAAAAGGGGCTGGGGATCGCCCGCAACGTCCTCGCCTCGCGGCTGCAGCGCCTGGTCGATGAGGACATCCTCGAGCGCCGCGCCTACCAGCGAGGCCCGGATCGCTACGAGTACTTCCTGACCGAGAAGGGGCTGGACCTCTGGCCCGCCCTTGTCGCCCTGCAGGCCTGGGGTGACCGCCACTCCCCCGGCCCCGGCGGGCCGCCGGTGCTGATCGTCCACAAGCTTTGCGGCGGCGCGGTCAGCGACCGCGGCGTCTGCGAGCGCTGCGGAGAGACCCTGCGAGCGCGCGACGCTCGTGCTCTGCGCGGGCCGGGAGACCCGCTGGGCGCTGCCGATAACACCGCGGCGCTCGCGGCGCGCTAGCGTTGGCGGGCAGCCAGCCGGCGCCGACGATCAGAGGAGGAAGCAGATGGCAACCGCAGCGGAACTCCAGGCACGCGAGCAGATCTTCATCGGGGGTGAGTGGGTCGATCCCCAGGCCACCGAGACGCTGGAGGTGATCAACTCCAGTACCGAGGAGACGATGGGAACGATCCCCGCCTGCTCTGTTGCCGATGCCGATCGCGCCGTGCTCGCCGCCCGCGAGGCCTTCGACTCATGGTCCCAGACCCCGAGGGAGGAGCGCGCCGGTTACCTGGCCGCGATCTCCGCCGGCCTTGCCGAGCGCAGCGATGAGATCGCAGCCACCATTTCCCAGGAGCTGGGCATGCCGCTGACGCTCAGCAAAATGATCCAGGCGGGGTTACCGATCGGCCAGTTCGGCGCGATGCCGGGATTGATCGAGGAAGTCGTCTGGGAGGAGGAGATCGGCAACTCGCGGGTGCTGCGCGAGCCGGTCGGCGTTCTCGGCGCGATCACGCCCTGGAACTACCCGCTCAACCAGATCGCCTGCAAGGTCGCCCCGGCCTTGGCCGCCGGCTGCACCGTCGTGCTCAAGCCGAGCGAGATCGTCCCCCTCAATGCCTTCATCCTCGCTGAGGTGATCGAGGCCGCCGGCCTTCCCGCCGGCGTCTTCAACCTGCTGAGTGGCACCGGCCCGGTCGTCGGTGAGGCGATCGCGGCGCATCCGGGGGTCGACATGATCTCCTTCACCGGCTCCACGCGGGCCGGGCGACGGGTCTCGGAGCTGGCCTCGGCAACCGTCAAGCCGGTCGCGATGGAGCTCGGGGGCAAGTCGCCGAACGTGATCCTCGATGACGCCGACCTCTCCCGCGCGATCCCAGACGGGGTCGGCAAGTGCTACCTGAACTCGGGCCAAACCTGCAGCGCGCTGACCAGGATGCTGATCCCCCGCGAGAAGCTCGCCGAGGCTGAGGAGATCGCCGCCCAGGCCGCCCAGACCTTCACCCCCGGGGACCCCTTCGATGAGGCCACGCGCCTGGGCCCGCTCGTCTCCGAGGCCCAGCGCGAACGGGTCCGCGTCTACATCCAAAAGGGCGAGGCAGAAGGCGCCAAGCTGCTGACCGGCGGGGCGACCGCGCCCGAGGGCCTCGAGCGCGGCTACTTCGTCCGCCCGACAGTCTTCTCGGATGTCACCGCCGAGATGACGATCGCCCAGGAGGAGATCTTTGGCCCGGTGCTGGCGATCCAGCCCTACGATGGCGAGGAGGAGGCGGTGAAGATCGCCAACGACAGCGTCTACGGGCTCGCCGGCGGCGTCTGGTCAGCCGATCAGGAGCGCGCGATCGGGGTCGCCCGCCGCATCCGCAGCGGCCAGATCGAGATCAACGGCGGCGCCTTCAACCCGCTGGCGCCCTTTGGCGGTTACAAGCAGTCCGGTCACGGTCGCGAGAACGGCCGCTACGCGATCGAGGAGTTGCTGCAGGTGAAGAGCCTGCAGCTCTAGGTGGGTTACCCGGGCGCGGCGCGAGCGCCGCGCCAAGCGGCGCCGCTGCTCTGAGCGGCCCCGCGCCAATAGGCTGCAAGGCATGGACTTCGAGCTCAGCGACGAGCAGAAGCTGCTGCGCGACACGGTCCGGGAATTCGCCCGCAACGAGGTCGCACCGGTGGCCGCGGAGCTCGATCGGACCAAGTCGTTTCCCTATGAGATCGTCGCCAAGATGGGCGGGCTCGGGCTGATGGGGATCCCGTTCCCGCAGGACTACGGTGGCGGTGGGGCCGACACGCTCTCCTACGTGCTCGCGGTCGAAGAGCTGGCGCGGATCGACTCCTCGGTTTGCATCACGATGGCAGCCCACACCTCGCTGGGCACGATGCCGATCCACCTCTGGGGCAGCGAGGAGCAGAAGGCCGAGTGGATGCCGCGGCTCTGCTCGGGCGAGCGCCTGGCCTCCTTCGGGCTGACCGAGCCCGAAGCGGGCTCAGATGCCGGCAACGTCCGCACCCGGGCGCGGCTTGAGGACGGCGAGTGGGTGATCAACGGCGCCAAGCAGTTCATCACCAACTCGGGCACCGAGATCTCCGGTTGCGTCTCGATCACCGCCCTCACCGGGGAGACCGAGAAGGGCCGCAAGGAGATCTCGAATCTGATCGTGGCCAGGGGGACGCCGGGCTATGAGGTCGGCGAGCCCTACCGGAAGATGGGCTGGAACGCATCGGACACGAGGCCGCTGGGCTTCAAGGACTGCCGGGTGCCCGACTCGAGCCTGCTCGGCCGCCGAGGCGATGGCTTCAAGAACTTCCTCCATATCCTCGACGGGGGCCGGATCGGGGTCGCGGCGATGGGCGTCGGGCTTGCCCAGGGCGCCCTCGATGAGGCGATCTCCTACGCCAAGGAGCGCCGTGCCTTCGGCCAAGCGATCTCCAAGTTCCAGTCGATCCAGGCGAAGATCGCCGACCTCTCAGCCCAGATCGAGGCCGCCCGCCTGCTCACCTGGCGCGCCGCACTGGAGAAGGACGCCGGCCAGTCGTTCACCCTGACCGCGGCCCAGGCGAAGCTGATCACCGGGCGTCTGGCGGTGCGAGCGACCGAGGAGGCGGTCCAGATCCACGGCGGCTATGGCTACATCGAGGAGTACCCGGTCTGTCGCTTTTACCGCGACGCCAAGATCCTCACGATCGGCGAGGGCACCGATGAGGTCCAGCAGATGGTGATCGCCCGCCAGCTCGGCTGCTGAAGCTCAGCCGAAGGTGAACGAGTAGCCCTGAACGCCGGCCTGCGGCTTCAGGGTGAGCAGATGATCCTCGACCCGCGGCAGGTTGACCAGCTCGTAGAGACGCTGGGCGGAGACATCGACGCTGCCCTGGTGCACGTCGCTGCCGGCAAGGGCGGCCGGGATCGGGTGGCCGTCGAGGAAGACCCGCATCCGGGCGCTGTGCCCGCCGGTCGGGCCGAGCACCATGTACACGCGGCGGGCGCCGAAATGGAGGTCGAGGCCGGCCCCGGGTTCGGCGGTCGCCGACTCGAGACTGATCCGCCAGCGCCCACGGTAGGCGAATTCGTTGAGTGAGGGGACGGGCGCCGCGGCGCCGAAGTCATGTCTTCCCGGCGAGAGCATCGGGTTGGTGAAGCGTTCCGCGCGCGCGGCTCCGAGGTAGGTCTCCGGGGTGCTGATGGCGGGCGAGGGCGCGATCCCATGGGCGCCCGAGCGCCGGGCGCCGAGGTGATCGCCGGCTTCTTCGAGCAGCTCGCGGATTACTTGCTCCTTCTCGCCGTATTTGCCCTCGCCGAAATCGGCGAAGCGCACCCGACCGCTGGCGTCGACGAAGTACTCGGCCGGCCAGTACTGATTGCCCCAGGCGTTCCAGGTGGCCAGTTCGTTGTCCTGGACCACCGGGTACTTGATCTGGTTGCGCGCAACCGCGGCGGCGACGTTGCCGGCGTCTTTCTCGAAGGGAAACTCGGGTGAGTGGACGCCGACGATCGTCAGGCCGTCTCGGTGGTAGCGCTGGTTCCAGGCGTTTAGGTAGGGCAGCGTGCGCAGGCAGTTGATGCAGCTGTAGGTCCAGAAGTCGATCAGAACGACGCGGCCCCGCAGGGCGCTCATCCTCAGCGGTCGATCGCCTCGGGTGTTGAACCAGTCCCCGGTATCGACGAATTCCGGCGCCGGGCCGTAGGTCGGGAGGCCCGAGGGTGGGCCGGGTCGCCTGGCGGCGCCCGGACCACCGCCCGCCCCTTCGCCGCTCGTCGAGCTCGCTTCGTCATTGGCCGCCCTGCCCCCGACCCCGTGGGCCGCTTCGCCCCGCACGTCGACCAGCGCTGCGCGCGCCGCGGCGGTGTCCTCGAGGCCGTGACTGGGGTCGACCATGAAGGAGGGCAGATCGGCGGCGATCTTGTTCTGGAAGCGGATGTCGTATTCGCCGAGCATCGCCAGGCCGACGAGGACCATCACCAGACCCATCGCGATCTGCAGACCTGGGCCACGTCGCGCCAGGGGCGCCGAGAGCCGCCGGCCGCCAAGCATCAGCACGTAGAGCACCGCCGCGGAGCCGATGCCGTAGCTGAGCGCGACCGCAAGGCGCCCCGCGGTGAAGGACTGCGAGGCCGAGACCGTGATCACCCCGGCCAGGATCGGCCCGGCGCAGGGCGCGTAGACCAAGCCGAGACTGGCCCCCAGAGCGGCTCCGGACCAAAAGCCCTCCCCCTGGCCACCATGGATGCCCGCGCGGCCGGCAAAACGGCTGACCCAGGCCTCGGCCCGGGCCGCCAGGGGCGGGATCATCAGCGTCACCCCAAAGCCGATCAGCACCGCGATCGCCACGCTGCGCAGCAGATTGTTGGGCAGACCGAGGGCCGAGATCACGTAGACGAGCGCGACGGTCGCGAAGGTGAAGGAGACGGCGAGCCCGGTGACGATTCCCAGCGGGCGGCGCCGACCGCCGGTGGCGCCCCCGGCCAGGGCAATCGGTAAGACCGGCAGCACGCACGGCGAGACGGCGGTCGCCGCTCCGGCGATGAAGCCGAAGCAGATCAACAAAATCATGCCCGGAACCTTCCCAGGCGCCCATTACGAGTGCCTAAGGCGCCTCGGTTCACGGCCCCGCCGTCTCAGCCGGGTTTGGCGGTCAGCGCACCGGCCTCGCGGCCGAGGACCTCCGCCGCGCGCCCGACCCGCTCACCGACGCCATAGTGGGCGCAGATCGCGAGCTCGTGCTCGCGCATCAGAGGACGCGCGGGGTCCACCGTGGGGGCCCGCTTGAGCACCTCGCGCTCGTGCGCGGCCCAGACCCGGCCCGCGCCGCCGGCGCAGTGGGCAAAGGGGACGGCGATGAACTTCAGGCGCCGGCGCCCGAGTCCGGCGATCAGCCAGGCCGGCTCACCGCTCTGGGCATCGAGGTAGAACCCCTTGACCGTGCCGACGCGCTCACCGCCGATCTCATCGAGCTCAAAGCCGACCCAGGACTCAGCCATCGGTTTCCCCCTCCAACAGCTTGCTGGCGGCACTGGCGGGATCGAGTTCGCGCCGCACAACCCGGTCCAGCAGCTCCTGGGTCTCGGGATCCTCGGCGGCCGTCGCCTCCAGCCGGCGCCGCATGCGCGAGGCGGCGATGCCGAGGACCTCGCTGCGCAGGTTGCGCGCGCGGCGCTGCTCAAGGGTCCCCTCGGCCTCGATGTGTCGGCGGTGCTCGTCGATCTTCTCGGCCAGCTCCTCGACGCCCTCGCCGCGCGCCGCCTCGGTGCGCAGGATCGGCACCTTCCAACTCGCGGGGTCGTGGGAGAGCGCCAGCACGCTGCGGACCTCGCGGACCATCGTTTCTGTCATTGGGTGATCGGCCTTATTGACGACGATGATGTCGGGAATCTCCATCACCCCGGCCTTCAGCGCCTGGATCGAGTCCCCCGAGCCGGGCATCAGGGCCAAGACGATCGTGTCGGCATGATCGACGATGTCAATCTCCGCCTGGCCGACGCCCACCGTCTCGATCAGGACATCGTCCTTGCCGGCGGCGTCCATCGCCAAGGCAACCTGCAGCGCCGCCTCCGAGAGGCCACCCAAGGCCCCGCGGGTGGCCATCGAGCGAATGAAGACGCCCGGATCGAGGAAGTGATCGGAGAGCCGGATCCGGTCACCGAGCAGGGCCCCGCTGGTGAACGGGCTGGAAGGATCGATCGAGAGCACCGCGACCTGGCGATCGGCCTTTCGCAGCTCGGCGGTCAGCGCCCCGATCAGGGTGCTCTTGCCGACCCCCGGCGGTCCGGTGAAACCGACTATCCGCGCCTTGCCTGTGTGTGGATAGACCTCTCGCACCAACTCCCAGCCGGCCGGATCGTCGGACTCAATCAGCGTGATCGCCCGCGCCAGCGCCCGCTTGTCGCCGGCGAGGAGGCGCTCCGCGAGGGGCGCTGAGTTGGCGACGTCGGACATTGCAGCGCCAGTCTAAAGTCCCGCCCGCCGTGACCCGCACGCTCCGCTTCTGCGCCCGCAACGGAATGCTGAACCAGCGCTACGCCCGTCTGCTTTGGCGCTATCTACGCAGGCGCCTGCTGAGCAGCGCCGGTTACCGCTGGCAGACCGACGGCCTGCTCTTCCTCGGTCGCCAGCTCGAACTTCAGATCGCCCGCAAGGGCAGGATCGAATTCGGTCGCTTCGTCTGGGTCGGCGATGGCACCAAGATCCGCTGCCACGAGGGCGTCGTCTCGATCGGTGCGAAGACCGTGATCGGCCAGGAGTGCACGATCTCCGCCTACCAGCGGGTGCGAATCGGCGAGCAGTGCGTGATCGCCGATCGGGCGATGTTCATCGACTTTGACCACGGCGTGGTCGAGGTCGAGCGCCCGATTCGCGAGCAGGGCATCTACAAGCGCGATGTCGAGGTCGGATCGAACGTTTGGATTGGCTACGGCGCCTGCATTCTGCGCGGCGTGCGGGTCGGCGATAACTCGATCATCGGCACCAACTCGGTGGTCACCAAGGACGTGCCCGCCAACGCCGTCGTCGCCGGCATTCCCGCCCGCGTGATCAGGATGCGCGAGGCGCCGGCGAAGCTGCGCTGGGCCGAGCCGATCGAACCAGACCCCGAAGCCGAGACGACCCTGCCGCTGCCCGGCGAGAGGGCCTAGGAAAGCCGATCGCGGGGTAGGAGAAGCGCATTCTCCCGATCGCCTGGCAATCCAGCCTTCACCGGGGATCGAGTTCGGCCCGGATCTCGCCGGCCCGCTGCTCATTGAGTTCAGTGCTGAGCCGCAGGAAACGGAGCACGGCCTCGAGCTCGAGCACCGAGAAGCTCGCCAGCAGCGGCGTGCCCCGCTCCGCCAGACGGCCCCAGATCTCCATCGCGCGCCGGTCGAGCAGCTCGGTCACCTCGATCGCCACCCGGCGACGGTCCTCGGGGTCGGGGACCCGGCGCAGGTAGCCCTTGCGCTCGAGCCGATCGACGACCGCCGTCAGCGCCCCGGTGGTCAGGCCCGCCTCCTCTGCCAAACGCCCGGCGCCGATCCGCCCAGCCCGGTGCACGATGTCGATGCAGCGACCGTCGGTCCGATTGACCCCCAGGGCACGGCCGCCGGCTTCATCCATCTTGTCGACCGCGACCTGGTTCTCCCGGTTGGCTTCACCGAGCTCGACCATCAGGTCGGACTTCGTTTTGTGGCTCACTGTGTTACCTTGATTTTCAAGATACTTGATTGGTAAGAGAATTCTAGGAGGTGCGCATGAACGGCGCAACCAATGCGATTGAGGTCACCGGCCTCAAGAAGAAATACGGGGACGAGGTCCAGGCCCTTGACGGCATTTCCTTCCGGGTGCCGTCGGGCACGGTCTTTGGCCTGCTCGGCCCCAATGGAGCTGGCAAGTCGACGACGGTGAAGATCCTCACCACCCTCTCCCGAGCCGACGCGGGCGAGGCAAGCGTCGCTGGACACGATGTCGCGACCGAAGCCGACGCGGTCCGTCGCGCGATCGGTGTCGTCGCCCAGAAGTCGACGGTCGACCGCGAGGCGACCGCTCGTGAGAACGTCCGCCTGCAGGGCCAGGTCTACGGCATGCGCGGCGCTGAGCTGGAGCTGCGCATCGAGGAGCTCCTGGCCCGCTTCAACCTCAGCGATGCCGCCGACCGAATCGCCCGCACGCTCTCCGGCGGCATGGAGCGCCGCCTCAACATCGCGATGGCGCTCGTCCACCGGCCCGGCATCCTCTTCCTCGACGAGCCGACCACCGGCCTGGACCCCGAGGTGCGGGCGGAAATGTGGGAGGAGCTCTCCGAGCTCGCCGCCGAGCAGGGGATGACGATCCTGCTCACCACCCACTACCTCGAGGAGGCCGATCTGCTCGCCTCCCAGCTGGTGATCGTCGACCGCGGCAAGATCGTCGCCGAAGGCTCGCCCGATGAGCTAAAGCGCGAGCTGCGTGGCGACGCGCTGCGGATCGAGCTCGACTCCGAGCGCCACAACGGCGAGTTGCCCGCCGCGCTGGAGGAGGTTGAGGGGGTGCGGGAGGTTGTCCTCGACGGCCGCGTACTGCACGCGCGAGCCGAGGATGGCGCCCGTGCCGTGCCGGCGGTCCTGCAGGCGCTCGAGGCGCGCGGCGCCGGAGCGGCAGCCGTGACCGTGGCCAGGCCATCCCTAGATGACGTCTACCTGCGCTACGCGGGCCGCACCTTCGAGCGCGCCGAGGCCGATGACACCCAGGAGGCAAATAAATGAGCAAGGCGATCCGAGACTCCCAGTACATGACCGTGCGCCACCTGCGCGCACTCCTGCGCCAACCGTGGTGGATCGCCGTCACCCTCGTCCAACCGATCATCTGGCTTTTGCTCTTCGGAGCCCTGTTCAAGAACGTGGTCGAGATACCGGGCTTTGAAAGCACCTCCTACATCCAGCTGCTGACCCCCGGCGTGATCGTGATGACCGCGTTCTTCTCCTCGGGCTGGGGCGGGATGGCGATGATCGATGACATCGACCGCGGCGTGATTGACCGGTTTTTGGTCTCGCCGGTGAACCGCTCCTCGCTGATCTTCGGACGGATCCTGCAGAACTCGGTCGGGATCGTCGTGCAGGCACTTATCATCATCGTGCTCGCCCTGATCCTCGGGGCGACCTTCCCAAACAACATCTGGGGAATCGCGATCCTGATCGGCATCTCGGTCCTGGTCGGCGCCGGCTTCGGCGCCCTCTCCAATGGCGTCGCCCTGCTTCTGCGCCGCGAGGAGTCGCTGATCGGGCTGATGCAGTTCCTGCTCTTGCCGCTCACCTTCCTCTCGGGGGCCTTCATGCAGCTCAGCCTCGCGCCCGGATGGATTCAGACCGTCGCCAAGTTCAATCCAGTCAACTGGGCGGTGGTGGCCGGCCGCTCGGCAGCGATGGAAAGCGCCGATTGGAGCCTGATCATCTCGCGCACCGCGCTCCTGATCGGCTTCGTCGCGATCTGCGTGCTGTTCGCGACGCGCGCCTTCAGGACCTACCAGCAATCGGTCTAGGCGGTTCTGGCTTAGTGGAGCCGTTAGTGAGGTGTTAAACGCTCTCGAAAACGACGCAACAACTGACCCGAAGGTCCCTAGCGACTCGCAGATAGAAACCATTTAGCTTCTGCGGAGGCTCCACAGGATGTCGAGCGTTCGCGGGCGAAACTCCGTTCAAGACTCCCCGCTACCGCCGCCGCCTCGACAAGAAGGGGGCCGAGCTCGCCCCCCGCACTGATCCTCCCTAAGAGCGAATCGCGGTGCGGGGCACCCACCACAGCTCGTAGCGATGACGACGTATGCGGCCCGCAGCGAGTCCGCCACGCGAGACTCGCGGCTCGATCTGGCCGCCGATGTGGGCGACGGCATCACGACCAAGACGCCGAGCTTCACTGGCGTCCAAGCCTTCGATGCGCCTAAGTTCGGCCACGACATCGTGGTCGTTGACCGCCTGCATTCCTGAGTTTTCCTCGCCCAAGGAGGACTGGTTGGCGGGGTTGGTCACGGCTTCGACGGCGGCCTTTGAAATCACCTGCCGAAGGCTAGGAGGGCCTGCGGACGTCGCCATATCCACAGGGGCGGAGCCGGCCATCTCCAACTAGGAGATGAATCAGTCCGCGGCGGAGTCGATCAAGGAGATCCGATCCCGCGAAACCCCGAGGGCGGCGCCCACTACTTCGATCGCCCCGGCCTCAGTCTCGGCTTCGCAGAGGACCACGAGGCCGTACTCGATTCCTTCGGCATCCTTGAGGGCTCCTGAGAAGCTCGTGACGCCGTCCATGTTCAGCAGGGCGTCGCGCCTTACGGGGTCGATCTCTCCGTCAATTCCAATCTTGAAGGTCTTCAACTGGTGCCTCCTGGTCGTTGGGGGGTTTGATGGGATAGGAGCGTCAAAAACTGCGCGTCTAGGACCTACCGGCGCTCGGTCTAGCCGTGGCGAGATCGGCATAGACAGAGGCGGTCCGCTCGGCGACGTCACCCCAATCGAAGCGGCGCAGGTGCTCGTAGGCTTCGGCCACCAACCGGCGACCCAACTTGTCATCGCAAAGGACGCGCACGGCGACGTCGGCGAGGGCGTCGGGGTCATGGGCGGTGAAGCGCAGCCCAGCTTCCTCGTGGGGGACGACCTCGCGCAGGCCGCCGGTGTCGGCGACGATGCAAGGACACCCCGAGGCCATCGCCTCCAGGGCAACGAGGCCAAACGGCTCATAGATCGAGGGCACCACGGTGAGGTCGGCGATCCGGTAGAGCGAGTGCAGGACGTCATCGCCAATCCAGCCGACGAAGCTGCCGTGCTCCATCAACCCCAGCTCCTGCGCCTGCTTGTGAAGCTCGGCCTCGTGGGTGCCGGAGCCGGCGACGAGGAAGCGGGTGCCGGGCGCCTCCTCGATCAGTCGCGGCATCGCCTCCAACGCCAGCTGGAAGCCCTTCTCATAGACCAGCCGGCCGATCAGCAGGACCAACTTCTCCTCGGGTGCGGCGAACTCGCCCCGCAGCCGACTCAGCTCCTCTGGGTCCTGTGGCGGCAGATCACCTGGGTCGATCCCGTTCGGGATCACGGTCACCCGCTCCTCCTCGACGCCGAAGATGTCGACGATCTGCTCGCGCATGTAATGCGAGCAGGCGATCACCCGCTCAGAGCGGTTGGAGATCCAGCGCTCGACCCCGTGGATATAGGTCTGCGGGTGCTTGTTGACCCAGCCCTGGTGGCGACCGTGCTCGGTGGCGTGGATCGTCGTCACCAGCGGCGCGTCGAAGCGCTTGGCGAGGTGATCGCAGGCGTTGGCGACCAGCCAATCATGGCCGTGAACGAGGTCGAAGTCGAAGCGGTCGCCGAGCTCGACCCCGGCGGCGAGCATGTCCGAGTTCATGCGCTCCACCCAGGCGACGAACTCGCCCAGGTCGGTCGGTCTTTTTGGCTCGCGGATGCGGTGGATTGCGACGCCCGCACTGCGATCCTCGGCCGGGGACTCCTCGCCTCCGCGAGTCAGGACATGGACCTCGACGTCGCGTTCGATCAACGCCTCGGAAAGCTTGCGGACATGACGGGCGAGACCGCCCTCGATCAGCGGTGGGTACTCCCAGGAGAGAATCAGAACGCGGGTGGCGGCCATGGGCGCGGGCCTATCGCTCCAGGAGTGGAGCGATACTCAGATCCGGGGCAAGCGAGCGCATACGCGGTTCGATACTGGTCGGGGAGTCTATGGCCTCCAGGGCCGAACGGGCGTGATCGCTGGCCCGCTGGAAGGGGTAATCGCCGGCCTCACCGCGGCCGTCGAGGAAAGCCCAGTCACTTGACTGCACGGCGAGCAGCTCGCGCGCGGCGCGAGCCGCCGCGCGGGCTGGCAGGCCGGCCGAGAGGGCGCGCAGCAGGCGCAGCTCCAGGCGGCGCCCCGCCCAGGCCAGGTCGGCCACCTGCGGCGAGTCCCAGGTCCGCAGGTCCTTGCCCTCCCCCCAGCTGGAGGCGAGGAGCGGACGGCGCAGTGGCTGGTGCTCGGCCAAGGCCTGGGGAACCGTCAGCAGCCTGACCCCGGCCGCCGCCGCACCCTCGAGCACCTCGCCCAACCAGCTGACTCCCTCCGACCACCAGTGGCCGAGCAGCTCGGTGTCAATCGCGAAGACCGAAAGGCCGCGCCGTCCCTCGCGGGCCGCGAACTCGCGCAGTCTGGCAGCGATCGCGGCGAGGAACTCCTGCGCCTGGCGGCGCGCGGCCCGCTCGGCTGCTTGCGGGTCATAGGCGCCGCCGCCGACCTTCCAGATCCTGATCCCGCGCAAAGATTTTCCGGCGAACTGGGCGTGGGCGGGGTCCGACGGATAGCCATCCAGTGACCACAGCCAGCCGATCGCCTCCCAGTCGATCGGCAGCGCGACCGGGCCTGCCTCGGTGCCCACCGGCGAAAGCGCCTGCATCGATGGCGCGTAGGCGCTGCGATCGACGCAAAACCAGCCGACTCCCTGTTCGGCCAGCCGCCACTCCAGGCCTGGCGCGTAGGCGCACTCGGGCAGCCAAAAGCCGCCGTCCCAGCCGAAGCGGCGGCGGTGCGAGCGGGTCCCGGCGTCGATCTGCAGGCGCTGGCCGGCGCGCGTCGCGAGCAGCGGCAACACCGCGTGGGTCGCCGCCGAGGTGGCGAGCGCGACACGACCCGCTGTGGCCGCCTCGCGAAAGGGGTGCAACGGATCCCCGGCCGCGCGGTCGAGCAGCTCCAGGGCACGCCGGTAGCGGGCCAGCTCGGCCGCGCATGCTGCCCGGCACTCGGGCGACACCTCCTTCGCGTCGGCCTCGGCGGCGCCGATCCGCCACTCGATCAGGAAGTCGCGCAGGCGGGCCCGCACACCGGGGTCCTCAAGCTGGTCGGCGAGCACCGGGGTGATCGTCATCGTCAGGTCGCGGGCGACGTCGAGGAGCGGCAGGTAGGAGCGAATCACCGCGTCGAAGAGCCACTCCTCCCCGAACGGGTAGGTCCCGAAACCCTCGACATATGGCATGTGGGTGTGGAGGACGATCGCCAGGTCGCCCTCGCCGCCGGGCTCAGCCATGGCAGACGGCGAGGAAGTCCAGCGCCCGCCCCAGCCCTTCGCCGCGCAGGGCGAAATCCGAGGCGGCAATCGCCGGGGTGAATCGGTCATAGAAGGCCCTGCTCAGACCGAGCCGCTTGTGGACCGTGTCCCAGCCGAGCTTGATCGCAATCTCGTGGACGCGAAGCTTTCGGGCGTGGAAGAGACCGAGCAGCTCGACCCGCTCGAAGTGCGCCTCGCAGAGCGCCCGGAACTCCGCCTCCCGGTACTCCTTGACGTGCCAGGGGTTGTCGGACTTCTCGGCGCCGGCGGGGGCCAGGGTCAGCAGATTCGGGGTCGAGACGAAGGCGACGCTTTGGGGCGCCAACATCGACTTGAAGTGCTCGAGGATCGCCCCGGGGTCCTCGACGTGCTCGATCGTCTGCAGGAAGACGACGGCATCGCAAGGCTCCGAGAAGCTCTCGACCAAGTCGCGCTCGAAGCGCAGATTGGGCCGCACGTAACGTAGGCGGGCGTGCTCATGAGCCTCCGGATTGGCGTCGACTCCGACCACGCTCGCGGCGCCCGCGGCCAGCACGTTGGAGCCGTACCCCTCCCCGCAGGCCATGTCGACCACCCGCTTGCCGGCGACCCGCTCCGCGATCCACTCATAGATCACCAGGTGGCGCCGGTACCAGTAGTTCTCCTCGGGGACGTCGGGCAGCGTGCGCTCGCCGGTCAACTCCAGCGGCGGCACGCCGTCGGGTTGCCCGCTTTGGACGTAGTGGTCGATCCCAGGCTCCGGGTGAGGGGCTAGCGACGCCCGGTCTTTTTGCGCAGGATGATCTTCGCGACCTGGGTCACCGGCGGGCCTTCGGCGGGGGTGAAGGTCAAATTGGTACCGACTTTCGCGCTGCCCTTGCGAGCCAGCGCCTTGCGCGCCCTGCCCGTCGGCCGAATCAGGACGCTCACCGGCCCGGCGGTGGTGAGAACCTTCCCGGCGATGCCCTTGCCGGCAACCGTCAGGCTGCCGGCCGCGGCGGGGAGGTTGACCGGCAGGCGGGCCGTTCCCTGGCGCTTGCTCAGCTTCGCTTTGCCGACGCCGAACACCGCCGCCACCGGGCTGAGCTGGGCGCTGCTTCCGGCCCAGTTATTCGCCGTCACCCGGCACCGGTACTCGCCGACGCCGGAAGCTGCGAAGTTTGCGCCTGTCGCGTTAGACACGTCCTGGCCTTCGCGGGTCCACTGCAGGGACACAGAGAGCGGGGCGCGGTAGAGGAACGACTCGACCAGGTCCCCGGCCCAGGTTCCCTGGGTGCACGTGAGGTGTGCTTCGGGCGGCGCCGGATTCTTGCCGTCCTCATTGACCATGGCTCGAAACAGAGACGGCGGGCTGGTATTGCGAGGTGTCTTCAGCAACACCGGGAAGCCCGGGCTGCTTCCTTTGGGGATGGCAAGGGGAAGGCTGGCGCCGCCGGTTTCGTCATATCGTGCGAAGCTGATGCTTTCCGCGGTCGTGTTGCCCCAGTAAACGCGATGAGCTTCGGGGTCGACCGCGAGACCATACGGTTCGCTGACCGATGCGCCGCTGGTGTTGATGTTGTGGGAGTTGCTGCCGTCGAGGTCGGCAACCGAGATCTGCTTTGCGGTGTCGTTGGTCCAGTAGATCTTTTGCGCCGCCTGGTCGATCGCGAGGCCGAGCGGGTATTCCAGGGTCGCGGTGCCGGAGATCGGCAGGTTGGCGCCGCCACCGCCGCCCAGATTGGCCGAGGCAATCGAGCCGTGGAGCGACTCGTTTGTCCAATACACCCGCCCGGTGGTGGGGTCGACCGTGAGCGCTCCGGGGCTGTGCACGGTCGCACCGGTGGTGTCGAGGTCCGCCCCGCCGCTGCCATCGAGATTCGCCCAGGAGATCTTGTCTGCATCCGCGTTGGCCCAATAGATTTTCCGGGCCACCGGGTCGATCCCGATTCCGGACGGCAGTTCGAGCGTTGCCGATCCGGTGTTCAGGTCACCGCCGCCGCTACCGTCGAGATTGGCGTATGAAATCTTATCGCCGGTGCTGTTGGCCCAGTAGATTCGGCCGCCCGTTTGGTCGATGGCGACTCCGTAGGGCAGTTTCGTGGTCGCCGTGCCGGTGTTGATCGCACTTACGCCGCTGCCGCCCAATTCAGCGAACGCGATCGGGTCGGGGCCGTCGAAGTTCGACCAATAGAGGCGGTCGGCGTGGGCCGAGGTGGCGAGCGCCAGCGCGATGAGCGCGGTGATTAGCAAGGCGGGAAACAGCCGCGTGCTGCGGTGGAAGAGCACTCCTTCAGGTCTCACCCGAGGGACGGTACTACTCGGATGTTGATTTAGAGTGCCGCGCGATGCCAGCCTCGCCGACCGCCAAACCGGAGCACATAAAGGACGTCAACACGCGCTACCATGACGCTGCGGCCGACGAATACGACGCCAAGTGGGGGATCGACTTCGGTGCCACCGGGCAAGGACAGGTACGGCTGAAGCTGGACAAGGCCCTGGGCCGCCGCGAGGTTCAGGGGTTCGGCGATGGGCTGGAGATCGGATCCGGCACCGGCTACTTCTCACTCAACCTGCTTCAACTCGGGGTGATCGAGCGGCTGACGGCGACCGACATCTCGCCGGGGATGCTGGACCGCCTCTCGCACACAGCCGAGGAGCTGGGGCTGAGCGCCGAAACAGCGGTGACCGAGGCCGAGGAGCTGCCCTTCACCGACGAGAGCTTCGACATCGTTTTCGGCCACGCCGTCCTTCACCACATCCCCGACCTCGAGCGTGCCTTCGCCGAATTCCGCCGTGTCCTGCGGCCGGGTGGCGTTATCGCCTTCTGCGGCGAGCCCTCGCGCTACGGCGATCGGCTGGCGGCGCTGCCCAAGCGCACGGGCGTGCTCCTTGCCCCCGCCTGGCGCCGGCTGGTCGGGGCCAGCGCCCGTCGCGTGCCCGAGGCCGAGCAGTCCCACGGTCACGCGCTCGAGGGCGAGGTCGACGTGCACGCCTTCGCTCCCGCCGACCTGCGCCGCCTGCTGCGCGAGGCCGGCTTCGAGGAGCGCCGGGTCGGCGGCGAGGAGCTGCTCGCCAACGCCTGGGGTTGGGGGCTGCGCACGGTCGAGTCGAGCGCTGAGCCAGAAAGCGTCCCGTGGGGCTGGCGCCGCTTCGCCTTCCGCAGCTACATCGCGCTGCAGAAGCTCGATACCCGCCTGCTCGAGCCCCATCTGCCAGCGGAGCTCTTCTACAACCTGCTCGCCGCGGCCCGCAAGCCGGTCTAAGCGCCGCGCTGGCGACGGGCGCGAAAGAGCTTGAGCGGGGAATCGATCCCCTTCAGGTGCCGCTCACCGGCGAAGGAGTAGGTGAAGCCCTCTGCGACGCGCTCGCGCAGCGCCGCTTCGACCAGGACGCTTCCCGGCCGCGCTACGCCGGTGATCCGGCTGGCGAGATTGACCGCACGGCCGTAGTAATCACCCGACTGCGAGAGAGTCTGGCCGTGGGCGAGGCCGGCGCGCAGATAGGGGAACTCGTCCCCTTCGGCTTCGGCCGTCTCGATCAGTCCCAGAGCCGCATCGAGGATCGCCTCGGCGTCACTTGAGACGATCATCGCCGCGTCGCCGATCATCTTCACCAGCCGCACCGGCGGCTGGGCCGCGGCGCTCGCCATCTCCTCGAAGCGACCGGCGACCGAGCCGAGCTCCTCGGGGGCGATCTCCTCCCCGAGGCGGGTGAACTCGACCAGATCGGCGAAGCAGACGGCGAGGTCGGCGGTACCGCGGATCTCGCCCGAGGCGAGGTCGGCGGCACCGATCACGTCGCGCCGGGTCTGCTCGAGCATATGGGCGCGCAGCGCGTAGGCGAGGGTCGGCTCGATCAGCGGCATCATCTGCTCGGCGGCAGCGGCAAAGCGCAGCGCCAGGTCGCGCTCGGTGTCGCCAGGTTGCATCAGCGTGCGCACGACCAGCTCGCGGTTTGCCTCAGCGATCCGCGCCGTGCCCAGCCCAATCGTGCGGGCGACCTGCAAAAGACCCTCCTCGGGTAGCCCCGCTTCACGAAAGGCCTTCACCCGTCGCGCGGCCTCCAAGTCGGCGTCGGTCAACGAGCGCTCCTCGGGATCGGAATTTGGGATGCCCAGAGCGGCGGTCGCGCGCTGCAGCAGGTTGAGCTCGAGGCCGGAGATATCGGCGATTTCTCGTGCTGAGTAGCGCGGCCCCCCACCGGCGAGAGCGCGCTCTGCGGGCAGTAGCGTCAGGCGCGCGGACTCGACCGCCTCGCGCAGTTCAACCAGCGAGACGCCTTCGGCCGCGAGGCGCTCGAGCAGCTCAAGCCGCGCCACTCGCGCCTCACCCTCGACCCCATCGAGCAGTCCCTCTGCCTCGAAGTCGCTCATCCCAGAGCCACCGCCCCGCCACGTCGCGGATCCCCTCCACCGCTCAGCGCACCGGTCTGGAAATCGCGGGCGACGGCCTGCACGCCGCCGAAGAATAGGTTGATCGCGGGCCGGCGGATCACCGCCAGCCCGCTCGCCTCCAGACGAGCCAGGGCGGTCTCATCGATCCCTGGCTCGGCCTGCACGACCCCGGCCTCGAAATGAAGGCGCGGCGCCCTGACCGCATCCTCGGCGCCCATATCCTGCTCGAGGGCCCGAACGATTGTCTGCAAGATCGCCGAGCGGATTCGATTCGACCCCGCGCTGCCGAGCCCCATCTCGATCTCACCGTCGCGAAGGACGACGGTCGGCGCCATCATCGAGGTCACCCGCCGGCCCGGTCTGATCCGGTGGAAACCGAGTGGGTTCAGGTCCTCCTCACCGAGCATGTTGTTGAGGATCACCCCGGTGCCCGGCACCAAGACACCCGAGCCCGAACCGTTGGAACAGGTCACGCTGGCACACATCCCGCCGCCATCGAGCACCGAGATGTGGGTGGTCGAGCCGAGCAGGTCCGCCGCGGCACGATCAAGGCCGCCCGGATCGAGCATGCTCGCCTCGAGGTCCTCGCCGTAGAGGGCCTCGGCAAAAACCTCGCCGCGGGCCCCGTTGGCCGCGCCCATCGCCGCGACCAGCTGCTCGGGACCGCTCTGCTCACCGAGGCGCTCCAACAGACCCAGACAGAATGCGATCAGCAGCCCACCCGAGGACGGCGGCGGGTTGGTCAGTACCTCAGCACCCCGAAAGGGGGCTCGAATCGGCCGCCGCCAGATCGCCTCATAGGCGGCCAGGTCGGCGGTCCCCAGGGTGCCGCCTTGGTCCAGTACAAACTCGCTCAGAGCGGCGGCGACCTCACCGCGGTAGAAGGGCTCGGCACCCTCGGCGCCGAAGCGCTCGAGCGCCTCGGCCAGCTCGGGGAAGCGGATCCGCTCGCCCTCGCGAAGGTGTCTACCCTCGGGCGCGTAGAGCTGCCTGGTGCCCTCCAAGCGCTCGTGAATTGGCCTCAGGATGGCGAGGATGTAGGCCTGCTCGGCGTTGACCGCCGCGCCCTCGCGGGCCAGTCCCACCGCGGGCCCGACCAGCTCGCTCAGCGGCATCGAGCCGAAGCGGCGCAGAGCGGCCTCAAGACCCGCCGCGGTTCCGGGAACCCCGCAGGAGGCAGGTCCGACGAAGAAGGTCTGCTCGGTCACCTCATCGAAATGGACGGGCACCGGAACCAGCTCGGCCTGGCGGGTGACTCCCTCGGCCCCCGGCGCGGAGACAAAGAAGTCGATCAGCGCCGCCTCGGCACCGGATTGCTCGTGGACCATCATGAAGCCGCCGGCGCCAAATCCGGTCAGCGGGCTCTCGGCGGCAAAGGAGGCGAGCACGGCGCAGACCGCTGCATCGACGGCGTTGCCGCCTGCGCCCAGTACGGCGGCACCGGCCTCGGCGGTCTGCGGGTGCCCGGCGGCTATGACGCCGTTCATCGGCAGGCTAGGGCTAGCCGGGCAGGAACTCGGGCACGTCGATCCCGAGCTCGCCCGAGCGGCCCTTGGCGGCACGGCCCCGGCCGCTCCCCTTGGTGCGCGTGATCGTCGGCTCGACCGTGCGACGCGGGGCGACGGCGTGGCCGTCAAAGCGGGTCGCGACGACGGTCACCCAGACCTGGTCGGTCAGCGCCTCATCGACGTTCGCGCCAAAGATGATGTTGGCATCGGGGTGGGCCGCCTCGCCGACTACCTTTGCCGCCTCGCTGACCTCGACCAGCGAGAGGTCCGAGCCGCCGGTGATCGAGAGCAGAATCGCGCGGGCTCCCTCCATCGAGGTCTCCAGCAGAGGCGAGGAGATCGCTTTCTCGGCTGCCAGGATGGCGCGGCCCTCCCCGCTGCCCATGCCAATTCCGAGCAGCGCCCGGCCAGCCTCGGACATGATCGTCCGCACATCGGCGAAGTCGAGGTTGATCAAGGCCGGCAGGGTGACCAGATCGGAGATCCCCTGCACGCCCTGGCGCAGGACATCGTCGGCGACCTGGAAGGCCTCGATCATTGAGGTCTGCTGGTCGAGCACCTCGAGCAGGCGATCGTTGGGGACGACGATCAGGGTGTCGACCTCGGCGGCGAGCGCCTCGATCCCCTTGTTGGCCTGATTGCCGCGACGACTGCCCTCGAAGCTAAACGGCTTGGTCACGATGCCGACCGTTAGCGCGCCCACCTCGCGGGCGAGTCGGGCGATCAAGGGCGCGGCGCCCGATCCGGTGCCGCCGCCCGCTCCGGCGGCGACGAAGACCATGTCAGCACCCTTCAGCAGGCGCTTGATTTTGTCCTGCTCCTCAAAGGCAGATGAGTAGCCGACCTCGGGGTCAGCTCCGGCGCCCAGACCGCGCGTCTGCTCATCGCCGATGTGGACGGTGACATCGGCGACGCAGACCTGCAGCGATTGAAGATCGGTGTTGACGGCCATGAACTCGACCCCGGGGATGCGGGCCTCGACCATGCGGTTGACCGCGTTGACACCCGCACCACCGACGCCAACCACGCGTATCACCGGAGTGTGGGGCTCGCCGCTTCCCTTCGGCGCGTACTCGGGCTCCTCGCGGCCATAGCGCGGCGCTTCGACGATCGGCTCGAGCTCGCGGCGCATGTGCCGGGGCTCCTCGGAGAAGACCCGCTTCAAGCGCTCCGGCGGGGTCTCGCTGGACTCCGGAATCGGCGCCTCGGTCGGTGCGGCAGGCTCTGGGGTGGAGTCAAGCGCAGGCGGGGTGGCCTCGGGTCGGCTCTCGGCGCCGGATCCCGGGGTCCGCCGCTCGGCGGGCTCGGTGGCCTTCTCACCGGCCTCCGTCGCGCGCGCGTCCTCCTCACGAACCCGTTCCGCCGGGTCCTCGCGCCCGTAGCGCGGGGCCTCGGGCGGATCGGCGGGCGGATCGTCGGAGGTCGAGCGGAAGAGGTCAGAAAGGGGGCCCTCGCGCATGCTCGCCCGCTTACTCCGACTCATTCGCCAAAACCTCCTTCGCCAACTCTCGGTAGTAGTTCGCGGCGCTGCTCTCGGAATCGTACTTGAGCACGCTGGCACCCTTGACCGGCGCCTCGGCGAATTTGATCGCCTTCTTGATCCGCGATCTGAAGACCAGGTCGCCGAAGTTCTCTTCGAGAATCTCCACCGCCTCCTTGGCGTGAACGGTGCGGGCGTCGAGCATGGTCGGCAGTATGCCCTCGATCCTGACATCCGGGTTGAGGTTCTCCTGGATCATCTTCAGCGTGTTCTGGAGCTGCACCAGCCCGCGCATCGAGAGATACTCGCACTGAACGGGGACGATTACCTTGGTCGCCGCGGTCAAGGCGTTGATCGTCAGCAGTCCGAGGCTTGGTGGGGTGTCGATGCAGATGAAGTCGTAATCGCCAGCAACCTCCTTGAGCGCCTTCTCCAAAGAGCGCTCGCGGCCGATCTTGGTGCTCATCGCGATCTCGGCGCCGGCCAGGTCAATCGAGGCGACGGCGATGTCGATCTCGCGGTGCTGGATGATCTCGCTCATCGGCATGTCGTTGACCAGCACGTCATAGAGGCTCTTCTCGACCTTGTCGGGGTCAATTCCCTGACTCATCGTTAGGTTTCCCTGGGGGTCGAGATCGATGCAGAGGACCCGGTGCCCGGTCTCCGCAAAAGCAACGGCGAGATTGAGCGTCGTCGTCGTCTTCGCAACCCCACCCTTCTGGTTGGCGAAGGCGATCACGTCGGCGTGCTTGACGGGGACCACGGGCGAGCTCTCCTCAGCCGCAGGTTCGTGCCTGGAGGGGGCGATCAGATCGCGCGCCATCATCCGCTCGGGCTCGGGCTCCACGGCCGGGGCGGAGCGCTCGGCGGGGGCCGGGTGAGGCCTCGCCTCCTGGGGACCTTCGGGGCGCTCTTCGGCCGCTGGCCTGGGGGTGCGCTCCTCGGCCGGCGTCGGGACGGAGGGAGTCTGCTCGGCAGCTGGGGAGGTGGGGTCCGAGGGCAGGGAGCTGTCAGTCTCTGGGACCGCCTTCTCCATCTCACGTAGCTCGTCGACGATCGGACGCTCCTCTTGCTGCTCCTCGACGGGTACGGATGACTTGGTCTTTCGGCTCAGGAATCCCATTGCGCCGGTATTCGCATGGACCGTCGCTTTTCCTGCCGCCTCTCGAAATTGCTAGGAATCAACCGATCCCCGAACTTCTTGACAAGCGCCTGATCTTCGTCACCGGCAAGGGTGGTGTGGGCAAGACCACCGTCTCGGTCGCGCTCGGCCTGCGCGCCGCGGCCGAAGGCAAGCGCACGATCGTCTGCGAGGTTGCCGCCCAGGAGAACGCCTCGCGGATCTTTGAACACACCGAGGTTGGCTTTCATGAGGTCGAGATGGCGGAGAACCTCTGGTCGATCTCGATCGACCCCGACCAGTCGATGCGCGAGTACGTGCTGCTCCAGCTCAAGGTCCGCGCGATGCGCGACATGCTCTTCCGCAGCCGGATCTTCAACTACCTGGCGGCGGCCACCCCAGGTCTCAAGGAGCTGGTCACGATCGGCAAGATCTGGGAGCTGGCCCAACCTGACCGCAAGATCAAGTCGGGCCGCAAATATGACCTCGTCATCGTCGATGCACCGGCCACCGGCCACGGGATCGGCTTCCTGCAGACGCCGCGCACCTTTGCTGCGATCGCCCGAGTCGGACCGATTCATTCTCAGGCCCAGCAGCTGGATCGGCTGATCACCGACCAGCAACACACCGGCACCGCGATCATCGCCCTGCCCGAGGAGATGCCGGTCAATGAGTCCGCCGCACTCGAGCACGATCTTCGCGCCGAGGTCGGCGTCGCCGTCGACCGCATCTACGTCAACGGGCTCTACCCAGAGCGCTTCTCAAAGCAGGAGGCCGCCAGGCTGGCGCAACTCGCCACCGATACCGACGGCGCCCTGCGAGCCGCAGCGCGCGCCGCGGTGTCCGAGCACGGACGGGCCCGCTCCCAGCGAGCCCAGCTCGCCCGCCTGCGCCGCCGGGTCGAGACACCGGTCAAAACGCTGCCCTTCCTCTTTGAGCCCGATCTCGACGTCGAGGCCGCCCGACGCCTCGCCAAAAAGCTCGCCTGATGCCCGCGGTGAACGAGATCCTTGAGGGCAAGGACGTCTGCATCTGTGCGGGCTCTGGCGGGGTGGGCAAGACGACCACCTCGGCCGCGATCGCGGCCGGGATGGCGGCCCGCGGCCTGAAGGTCTGCGTCCTGACGATCGACCCCGCCAAGCGACTAGCCGACTCGCTTGGCCTCAAGGAGCTCGGCAACGAGGCCAAGCGGGTCGAGCCCGAGCTCTTCGCCGCTCAGGGGGTCGAGATCAAGGGCGAGCTGTGGGCGATGATGCTCGACGCCAAGGTCACCTTCGATGAGCTCGTCGCCCGCCAGGCGCCCGATGAGCAGGCGCGTGACCGGGTCCTGGAAAATCGGATCTACCAGCAAATCTCCAATGCGCTCGCCGGCTCGCAGGAGTACATGGCGATGGAGAAGTTGTTCGAGCTCCACAGCGAGGGCGAGTACGACCTGCTCGTGCTCGACACGCCGCCGACCCGCAACGCGCTCGATTTCCTCGACGCGCCGAAACGCCTGACCCAGTTCATCGAGGGGCGCTCGCTGCGGGTATTTATGAAGCCATCCGGCCTGGCGGCTCGCGTCGCCGGGCGCGGCGCCTCGGTTGCACTGGGGGTGATGAAGCGAATCGTCGGCTTTGACCTGCTCGCCGACCTGGCCGAGTTCTTCAACGCCTTCAGTGGCATGGTCGACGGGTTTCAGGCGCGGGCCAGGCGCGTCAACAAATTGCTCGCCGACCCCCACACCTGCTTCCTGGTCATCTGCGGACCCCAGGGCGAGCCGATCGATGAAGCCGTCTACTTCCACGGCAAGCTGGTCGAGGCAAAGCTGCCCTTTGGCGGCATGATCGTCAACAAGGTCCACTACCCGGCGGAGCACCTTCGCGCCGACGATGGCGCCCTTCCCGCCGCCCTCACCGAGGCACTCGGCGATGAGGACCTAGCGAGGCGGACCCTTGAGAACTTCGGCGAATACCAGGCACTGGCCGAGCGCGACGCCGCCAACATCGAGCGCCTCGCCAGGGAGATGGGGGCTCACGAGGTGATCCGCGTCCCCTATCTCGATGAAGATGTGCACGATCTCGCCGGGCTGGCGCAGATCAATCGCTACCTGTTCGCAAGCAGCGCCGAGCGCACGGCGCTTGCAACCGGGTCGAGAAGCTAGCCGGCGCGGCGACCGTAGTGGTCATAGCGAAGCTCGCTGACCTCCCAGTCGGCGTCCTCGGGCACCTGGAAGAGATGGCGTACACGGGGAGTGTCGACCCGCTCGCGGTGTCCGATCTGGCCATCGCCGGCGGGCCATTCGATCGTGCTGCCCTCGACCGAGACCTCATCGAGCCAGTTCGTCGCCGTGATCCGGATCTCGTCCTCAGCCGGAATCGGCTCCATGATGCGGGTTTGCTGATCCATCTCTTCCTCCTCGTGTGGCAGATCGGCGTCCTCGGCGTAACCCTCGCCCTCGACCGCAGGCTGTCCCGGTTGGTGAGCGATTGGGGCGCTCGGGCGATTGAGGACGGAAACGCGGAACTCTTCGCCCGCCTCGGGCTCGCCCTCGCCCGCCTCGGCTGCAACTGCGGTCACTGCCTCGCTGGAGCTGGCCAGCGCCGCGATCGCGATCTCGGCGTCGCCTGCCGCCAGACCGCTGGCGATCAAAGTCTCGTCGGCCCTGGTGCCGAGATCGGCACCGAGCTCACCCAGGGCTGCGTCGCGCAGCAGACGACGGACGCCATCCTCAACCCAGCCGGCCAGCTCGGTTGAGCCCTTCGCCTGAGCGCCGTTCATCAGTGAGCGCTCAAGCTCAAGTGCGGCCTCAACCCTGCCTCGCGCCTCGATTCGATCACAGCTCTGATCGCAGATCAGGGCAGAGGCGCGCATCGGCAGCGAAGCGCCGACCGGACCATGGCCCTCGAGCACGGCACGCAGTGCCAGCAGATGGTCGCTGAGACCCTCGGTCGCGGTCTCCCGCGCGCAGCCCAGCTCAAAGCGAGCCACCGCCCAGGAAAGAGCGGCGTCGGGGTCCGGGCGCGCCGCAAGCTCGATCGCCAGCTCGGCCAGGCTCTGCGCCTCCTTCTCGCTCAGCCGGTAGCCGCCCGAGCGAGTGGCGGGCGCCCCGGTCGGGATCCTGCTCCAGTGGCCCTCAGCGGTGGGCGCGAAGGCGTAGGGGCCGAGGCCAATGCCGCCCGCCTTAAACAGCCTCATCACGCTGATCAGCTCGCGCAGCTGGTTGAGCGCCTGTTCGGCGCTTTCGGAATCCTCGCCCTGTTCGGCGACGGCCAGGAACTGGGGCTCCCAGGCGGCACGCCCCATACCCTCGCTGCGCATCGCCTCGATCGGCGCTTCGGTCGCGTCGGCACGAATCAGGCGCACTCCGTGAGGAAGATCAAGGCTCGCCCGCGACATCTTCAGTCCGACCACCGGGACGATCAGAACCTCGGCTTCATCGGCATCGCGCGCCTCGGCGTCGAGGGCCTCGATCGATCGATCGAGCCGCTCGCGGTCCAGGGAGAACTCCGTACAGCCCTCCCAGAGAGAGGCGACAAACAAGGTCAGGAGCCTGCCCGCGCGCTCGGCTGGGTCGGTGGGCACCGGCTCACCACAGGCCTCGAGGAAGGCCGCCGCGACGCCAGCCGCCTCGACCGCGTTGCGCGCCGCGAGGTAGGAGGGCAGAGCGCGAATCTCGTTCTCGCGCTCAGCCACGAAGCGCGAGGTGAGTGGCTGGTAGCTGTGAAAGAGGGAGTCGGGGCCAGCCTGCTCGACCACATCAAAGGGGATCTGCTCGCCGCCGGCAACCATCGCGCTGAACCGAACTGCGGCCTCGCCGGCGACTCGCTTCAGCGCCTCATTGAGCAGAAAGTCTCGCACGGCGACGGCTTCCGCCCCGCGCCTGGGGCTCCTGCGCCTGCACGGCGCCTTGCAGATCGTGCCTGGACGTTCGCCCTAGACGGCGGCGGGCTCGCGCTCGGGCTGATCGACGAGCCAGCGCCGACCGTAGCTGCGCATGTCCTCGATCAGCGGCATCAGCGCCTCGCCCTTCTCGGTCAGCGCGTACTCGACCCGGGGCGGCACCTCGGGGAAGGTGTGGCGGGCGACCACACCCTCCTCTTCGAGGGCCCGCAGGCGCAGCGAGAGGGTGCGCGGACTGATCCCCTCAAGCGAGCGTTCAAGCTCACAGAAGCGACTCGAGCCCTCGGCGAGGTCGCGGATCACGAGGAGGGTCCATTTGCCGCAGACGATGTCGGCGGTGCGGCAGACGGGACAGCGTGAATTGCTCAGGGCGCTCATTTGATCATTTGGCGAGGGATGAAATACCTCGCTTCAGGAAGTGTAGCGCCAAAGCTTTACTTACTGAAGCTTTGGCCGATCTCGCTTCGCGATGGGATTTGTGGGTATCTGGGGCTAAAGCCAGGGGGTCCGCAAACCGATGAACGTCGCATGGATTCCCCGCGAGGCCGATTGAGCCCGTCGCCCGAGGCGGGCTTTGCTCTGATCGAGGTCCTGATCAGCGGGGTGATCGCGATCATCGCGGCGACCGGAATCATGGCCCTGATGCAGTCCTCGATCCACACCGCCAATGACCAGCGCAACAAGTCTGAGTCCTATGCGCTCGCCCAGGAAGACCAGACACGGATGCGGGGGATGTCGATCTCGAGTCTCAAGAATTACACGCTGACTCGCGAAGTCCCGATCGACAACACGACCTTCACGATCGAATCAAGCGCCAAATTCACCAATAACACCACCGGCGGGGACCTGAGCTGTGCAAACGGTGGCTCCACAGTCGACTACGTCAAGGTCGCCTCCAAGGTGACCTGGCCGGGTATGGGCCCGATAGCCCCAACCGAAATCCACAACATCATCGCGCCGCCGAACGGCTCACTGAACCCGGCGGCGGGGACCCTCGTCTTCATCGCCACCAACGCCAGCGGCGCCCCCCTGTCTGGAATCGGCCTCACCGGCACCGGCGCCGGCACCTTCAGCGGCACGACCAACGCCAGCGGCTGCGCGATCTTCCTCGAACAGGCGGCCGGTGAATACACGCTGACCACGAGCGGCACGGCGGTCGGCGTCGTCGACGCCGATGGCAACACGCCGGCGCCGAAAAAAATCAAAGTCAGCGCCCGGGGGACGAACACGGTCAACCTGAACTACGACCTGCCCGGCTCGGTGCCGCTCAAGTTGCAGACGACGAAATACAGCGGCGCGACCGTCACCGATAAGACCAATGAATTTCTGATCGCCTACAACACCGGGATGACCACGGCGAAATCCTTCGGCACGGCCGGGACCAAGATGAGCACCGGCGAATTCAAAGCCACGCCGCTCTTTCCTTTTAGCTCAAAGGACGTCTTCTACGCCGGCGCCTGCACCACCAACAATCCAATTGAAGGTGGCGCCATCGCCAGCGTCCTGGTACCGGCCAACGGGACGGCGGCCACCCAGACGATCACCCTGCCCTCCCTGCAGCCGACAATTAAGAAGATGGAAACCGCAGCCAACAAGAAGAGTGAATCGGAAATGATCTTCAGCGGCGCCGCGGTGAAAGTCACCGACACCGAATGCGAAGTCAGCGGTAGCAAAGTGTCGCGTAGCCTGGGGCTGACCAACGCGTCGGGTCAAGTCGAAGAAAAGGAACTCGGCCTGCCCTGGAGCACCTACGAAGTCTGCGCCTCCGGCTCGGTGACCACGGGACTCGAATCGAATAAGAACACGAAGGTCAGACATCAGATCGAAACGATCGCCGTCCACAGTCCCGTCAATGCGCTGACGATCAAAATCGAAGCGAACTCCCCGGAAGGCGCCTGTCCGTGAGCAAGCCTTCCCTCAAGGACGAGTCGGGCATCACCCTGGTCGAGCTGCTCGTCGCGATCTCCGCTGGATCCGTCGTCTTCCTCGGCCTGACGATGATGGTGGTCGCCTCGATGCATGACACCACCAGGGTCACCAATCGGGTTCACTCGACCCAGAACGCGCGCACGGCCGTGCATGGCCTGATCACCGAGCTGCACTCCGCCTGCATCGCCCCCGGCCTCGCTCCGGTGCAAAAGGAAAGCAGCGGCACCTCGCTGAGCTTCATCCACGGTAGCGGCTCAGAAGTCACGCCGACCCCGGTTCTGAGCACCGTGACCCTGACCGGCACCACCCTGACCCAGACCGACTACGCCCAAAAATCGGGCACGATGGCCGAACCGATCTTCAACACAACCCCGGTCGCAGGCACCCCGCGCGCGCTGGCAACTCAGGTCAGCGCTGTCTCGGGCACAACTCCGATCTTCAGCTATTTCCTCTTGACCGGCGGCCAGGTCTCGGCGACCAGCCTCGCGACCCCGCTCAGCGAAGAACACGCCGAACTTGCCGCCCAGGTCAATGTCGCGCTGAAGGTGAGCCCGCCGGGTTCGCCGGTGATCGATGCCCACGGCGCGGCCCAGATCCAAGACAGCGCCCTGCTGCGCCTCACCCCGCCCAATGCCAGCACCGGAGCGATCAACCCGCCATGCGAATGACGCCGGTCGACAGCAGGGGCCCAGAGGCCGGCTTCACGATGATCGCGACCCTGATCGGGATCACGGTGATGATGGCGCTCGCGCTGGTCACGGTCACCGCCGTGCAGGGTGACATCAGCCTGACCAGCCGCGATGAAACCAACAAGCAGGCCTATGAAGCCGCCAAGGCGGGGATCGAAAACTACGCCTTCCATCTCTATTCCGATCCGCTCTATTGGTCCAAGTGCACCAACGTGCCGGAACCAAACGCGGTCAACCAGATCGGCTCAACGACCAAGCGCCTATCGGTGCCCGGTGAGGCAGAAGCGACCTACGCGATCGAACTGCTGCCGGCGACCGGGCAGTCGAGCTGCAAGACGACGGCGCCGACCGAAAGCATGATCGAGCAGAGCGGTGAACTGACCGGCTCATTTCGAATTCGCGCGACCGGTTACTTTGGCAGCTCGACGGCAAGGATTGTCGCCACCTTCAAGCGGCCGAGCTTCCTCGACTACGTCTATTTCACCCAGCTGGAGACATCTGACCCGGTGACCTACGGCTATCCGAATCCATCGCCTGAACTGACCGGTGCCTACTCGCAGTGCGAACTGACCTACGAACAGGGGCGTTACGAAAACCCGATCCCCGGCACCGGCCACAAGAACGGCAGAGGCCAGACCGAATACGAATACTGCAACAAGATCAACTTTGTCACCGGCGACACGATCAATGGCCCGCTGCACACCAACGATGCGATCTCGATCTGCGGCAACCCGGTCTTCGGTCGCGAAGGCCAGGCCGACCTGATCGAGACGGGGGCGAAAAGCCCGGGCTGGTACTCGAGCTGCAACGGCAGCGCCCCTAAATTCAACGGCACCCGGATCACCTCGGCGCCGATTCTGATGCCACCGGAAACAAACTCCAAACTCAAAACCCTGGCCGAAAGCGGTTACTCGCTCAAAGGCCAGAATCACATCTGCCTCGAAGGCGCGAATATGAAAGTGAGCGCGACCTCGGCGACCTGCGCCGGTGCGACCTCGAAGCCGATCCCGCCCAACGGCGTCGTCTATGACTCAAACACGAGCTGCTCGGCGGTCTATTCGCCCTTCAACCTCGTCTATAACGAAAACGCGACCGCGGGCTGCGGCAACGTCTACATCCACGGCACCTACACCGGCCAGCTGACGGTCGCGGCCGAAAACGACGTGATCATCGACGGCTCCCTGTGTCGCGCCTCGTGCACGACCGCGAGCGGCGCCGGAATGCTGGGCCTGATCGCCAACAACTTCATCCGCGTCTACCACCCCTGCTCCAACGGCACCAATGGCACCGGTTCGATGACCAATCCGGTGATCGACGCCGCCGTGCTGGCGATCAAGCACTCCTTCATCGTCGATAACTACGACTGCGGTGCGCAGATGGGCACGCTGACCCTGGAAGGGGCGATCGGGCAGAAGTTCAGGGGGCCGGTCGGCACCTCAGGTGGCAACGGCACCGGCTACCTCAAGAACTACAAATACGACGACCGGCTGCGCTACCTCGAGCCCCCGAGCTTCATCGAACCCACCGGCTCCGCCTGGATCATCGGGCGCGAGACCACCGGCTGAGCCTGCAGCCAGGCCAGGCTGCAGGAGACCGTCCTTCAGCTCTGAAAAAGGGCTTGCGGACTCCAGTTATTGGCCCCTGCTGCCGATAGATCATCCGTCCAGCTATGCAGATCACCCGCAAGAGAGAGAAATCACTGGTCGGTCTCGAGATCGAGGCCGGCAGCATCGCCGCGACCGAGGTTCGGGCCAACGGCAGTGCGCGCGTCAGCGCGGCCGCGATCGGCCCACTCGCACCTGAGGCTTTCAGCGACGGTGAGGTCGGCGACGGCGACGCCCTGGTGGCGGCGCTGAAGTCACTGTTTGCCGAGAACAAGCTCTCCAAGCGGGTCCGGCTTGGCATCGCCAACCAACGCGTCGTCGTGCGAACCCTGCGCCTGCCCGCGATCGAGGATCCAAAGGAGCTCGATGCGGCGATCCGCTTCCAAGCGCAGGAGCAAATCCCGATGCCCCTCGATCAGGCGATTCTCGACCACCGCGTGGTGGGTGGTGCCGCTGCGGTGCCAGGCGCCGAGGAGGACCAAGACGCCGGGCCCAAGATCGACGTCGTCGTCGTCGCGGCTCGCCGGGACATGATCGGGGCCTGCCTCGCCCCGTTGCGCAAGGCCGGCTTGCGGCCGGTCGGCGTTGACCTCTCCTCTTTCGGAATGATCCGCGCACTGGCCGGCGCCGCGGCTCCCGAGACATCCGAGCAAGCACCGAGCGCGACCCTCTACTGCAACATCGGCGACACCAGCAACCTGGCGGTCGCAAAGGGTCGCGCCTGCCTCTTCACGAGGGTCGCCCCGGCCGGTCTGGAGTCGATCGCCGATCAGCTCTCCAAAACCGCCGGCCTGACCCAGGAACACTCCCAGATGTGGCTCGAGCACGTTGGCCTCTCGCAGCCGCTTGAGTCGATCGCCGGCGACCCGGGCGCGATCAGCGCCGCTCGCGCGGCGCTGGAAGCCGGTGCCTCAAACCTCCAGGACGAGCTTCGCCTTTCGCTGGACTACTACGGCGCCCAGGCCGGGGCAGTGGCGGTCAACCAAGTGGTTCTCTCCGGCCCCGGAAGCGCGATCAGCGGTCTGCCCGAGCGGATCGAGAGCTCCCTCGGCCTGCCCTGTGAGATCGGCCGACCCGAGGCCCTCGCCGACTTCGATCCCCACACTGCGGCTCGCCTCACGCTCTCCTACGGCCTCGCGCTCGAAAGCTAGACGATGAGACCGGTAAACCTAATCCCCGAGAACGACCGCCGCGGCTCCGCCAGCGCCGCACGTGGCGGACCGCTCGCCTACATTCTGGTCGGCGCCCTTGTCGTGCTGCTTGCCGGCGTCACGCTGCTGGTCACCACCAACAACCAGATCTCGGCGAGCAAGGCCGAAGCGAGCGAACTGAGCGCTGAAATCGCCAGCGTCGAAGCGCGGGTCTCCCAGCTCGCGGCCTACACCCAGCTTCGTGAAGTCCACCAAGAGAGAGTCGAAACGGTGACCGGCCTGGCCGAGAGCCGCTTTGACTGGGAACGCGTCCTGCGCGAAGTCTCCCTGATCCTTCCCCACGACGTCTGGCTGACGAACCTAAGCGGCAGCGTCACTCCGGAAGTCTCGGTCAATGGCTCCGCCGGCGTCGGGCTGCGCGCCTCGGTGCCCGGCCCAGCCCTCGAGATCGTCGGCTGCGCGAGCGGCCAGGACGCCGTCGCCGGTTTCGTCACCGCGCTCAAGGACATCGAAGGCGTGACCCGGGTCGCGATGCAGTACTCAAACCTTCCCGAAGGCGAAGGCGGATCCTCTAGCGGCGAAGGCGGCGAAGGCGGCGAAGAGTCCGCCAACTGCCAGACCCGGAACTTCATCGCTCAGTTCCAGCTCGTCGCCGCATTTGACGCCGCACCGGTGTCAACGCTGGCGAGCGCGACCGAAGTCGAAGGCGGCTGAGATGAAGGTCGAGTCCTCGACACGGACCATAGTCGGCATGCTCGTCATCGTCGCGCTCGCGGCCGCCTTCTGGGTGTTGCTGATCAGCCCGAAGCGATCCGAAGCCAACGAACTCTCGAGCGAAGTCACCAACCTGCAGGCAACGCTCGCCCAACAGCAGAGCGCCCTGGCCGAAGCGCAGGCAGCGCGCCGCGAATTCGCCAACAACTACCATCAGCTCGTCGTCCTCGGCAAGGCCGTTCCGGCCGGCGATGACACGCCATCACTACTGATACAGATCAATCACATCGCCGACCAATCGCACGTCACGTTCAACAGCATCACCCTCGGGGCGCTGGAAGGCTCAGAAGCAACCCAGGCCCCACCCGCGAGCACCCCCTCAACCGAAGCGGTGCCGCCGACCGAGGCGGAAGCCTCGCTGCTGCCACTCGGCGCCAGCATTGGCCCGGCCGGCCTGGGCGTCATGCCCTACGACCTCTCTTTTAGCGGCAGCTTCTTCAACGTCGCCGATTTCATCAAGGGTGTCGATCAACTGGTCGAAACTGAAAACTCGAAGATCGCGGTCGATGGACGCCTGATCACTGTCAATGGCTTCTCGCTGAGCGCGGGTGCCAAAGGCTTCCCCATCCTCAACGCGAACTTCTCGGTAACGACCTACGTCGTTCCACCCAACCAGGGACTGACCGTCGGGGCATCGCCCGCCGGTCCCGGGGAAGCGACCGAATCCGGCGAAACGAGCGAATCCGGCGAAACGAGCGAAAGCCCCGAAACAACTGAAGAAAGAGAAGAAACGGCCGAAGGAACCCCCTCGGCGAGCGTTGAAGGTGCCAAATGAACCTCCTCAAGCAAGGCCCAGAGATCAAGATGCCGAAGAAGATGCCGAAGTTCAAACTTCCGGGCCCGATCTCAGATCTCTACCAAGAGCTGCGCGAACGCCACCTGCTTCCGCTTGTCGTGGTCCTGATCGCCGGCATCATCGCTGTGCCGATCGCGCTCAGCGAATCAGGCCACACGAGTGCATCAGGCGAAACCGCCGCTCCCCCCAGCGTGCCCGCGAAGCCGACCGCCCTGGTCGTCACCAAGAGTGTTCCCGGCCTGCGGGATTACCGCAAGCGACTGAAGGGCCTGCGTGCTACCGACCCCTTCAAGCAGCGCTTCGTCGCCGCCGAAGAAGCAGGGGCGACAACTACCGAAGAAGCGCCGACGACGACCGAAGAAGGGGCCGGATCGGGGGGATCGGCGCCCGCGCCAGAAGGCGGCGGAGGCGGCGGAGGCGGCGGGACAACGGTCACCCACGAACTGAAGTACTTCTCCTGGACGATCGATGTCCGCATCGTGCCCGTCTCGTCCAACGGTAAGGCGAGCACGGCCAAGCCAACAGTTCGCAATAACCAACCTGAGCTGACGATGCTGCCCGGTCGCCAAACCCCTGCGGCGATCTTCATGGGGCCCACCAGCGACGGCAAGAAGGCGCTGATGCTGGTCTCATCCAACGTGACCGCCGTCTTCGGCGAAGCGACCTGCGTGCTCGGTGGCGAAACCTGCGAGATGGTGGCGCTCGAACCAGGCACACCGGAGACCTTCGTCTACGGCGCCAACCATCGCATCTTCCGGCTCGAACTGAAGAAGATCCAACTGGTCGAAACCAACAAGTTGAATCGGGCGCCGCTGGGTGAACCGAAGAGCGGTAACAGACCCCAGGCTCAGACACAGACCCAGAGTCAGGCTGCGGTCGACCGAGCCATCCGTCAGCCGAGGTAGAGACTAACCAGCTGGTCTCCGACCAGCAACGCCACGACCCCTCCCAGGGCAAGGAAGGGGCCGAAGGGAATCGCCATCTTGCGGGCCTCGCGACCGTGACGGGCGATCAGAACGAGCCCGACCAGGGAGCCAACCAACAGGGCGATCAAGATCGCTGGCGCGACGGCCCGGCCAAGAAAGAGGCCCATCGTCGCGACCAGCTTTACGTCACCGAGGCCCATGCCGGCCGGATAGGCGAGGACGACCGCGAACATCAGGCCGCCGGCGGCCGCAGCGGCGATCGCCCGCTCGGGAAGCCCGCCCGGGTCCGTCGGAGCGGCGATTGCTACGCAGAGGATCACCCCGACGAGAAGGATTCGGTTCGGTATCACCCGTTGCTCGAGATCGGTGAGCGTGATCGCCGCGAGCATGGTGATGAACACCATCCCGATGACCGCTTCGGCGGGATCACCGTGGTAGACGAAGGTCGTCGCCACAAAAAGCAGCCCGACGGAGAGCTCGGTGAGTGGGTAGCGCGCTGAGATCGGGGCGCCGCAGCACCGCGCCCTACCGCGCAGCAACAGCCAGCCGAATACGGGCACGTTGTCATAAGGCGCTATCGGGGTGTCGCAGGCCGGGCACGCCGATCGCGGTAATACGGTCGAAATGCCACGCGGGACGCGGTAGGCGACCGCGGTGGCATAGCTGCCCAAGATTAACCCGGCGAGAAACGCGAAGGCCGCCCAGATCGCCGTCATGTCGGGAGTTCTACCCGAGCTGGCGGCCGTGTCCGCGGTCCATCGGCCGTTTGCCTCCGAAGGCGCGCCGGGAGCTCACCGCATCCGTAGGGAAGATCGGGGACAGGCCCTCAGAAAATGGCCCCTCCCGTGGCGAGCAGTAAGAGTGGGCGGCAGTTTGGCGGTCAATCAGCGCCAGGCCTCGGGGCCCTAACCGGAGCACGCAACTTGGCTTCGCGCGACTGCGCGTCAACAGGCCGCAGAGCGCTGCCCGGCCCGCTTTGATCGAGCACCCGTTGACGCTACTGACCAACGTCAGCGAGAGCTTGCGGTGCTTGCCGAACGGATTCTGAAAGGTCTGTTCGCCCGCAGCCCACGCCGTGGCGCCGCGAACCCGGTTCACCCAGCGCCAGCAGCCACAGCAACCCCTATCACGAGTCTTTGCAAAGCGTTTCCTGTTCGGGGTCTTCGGGTTCGACCAGGTGCGGTTCGACGAGCGACGGGTCGGAGACCTTCACTTCCAAGTCAGCCGCCTCGTAGCCGGTCGAGCTGCCGCCGCCGAAGCCGCGCCCCACCGCGATCGAGACCGGGATCGAGTCTTTTTAGCGTGCGTCGCTGCCGAGTTGTGAAGGCGGTGATCTGGACGATCACACATGCCTGGGGGCGCACCGCGGTTCCGACTGCCGAACCTTCGTTGGCGACGCTGAGGCCCAACACAGCTTGGGCGCAATTGGAGGAGCGCACCGCTTTTCGCGGTCTCAATCGCCTTCGGCACTTTGATCCGGCAAAGGTTCTTCTCCGTCAGTCGGATCGCCTGTGCCGTTTGCGGCTGCGAACCGCCGCCGTTGGCGAGACGGCCGACCGGGAGGGTGACGGCGCCGTCGGTGCCGCGGTAGGCCCTGGCCGTGACCCGAGGCTGGTTGCATTCGACGATCGTCGCCGTGCTGGGGTCGACCGCGAACCCGCAATGGATCTGCAGGTGGAGAACCTCGAGATTCCCTTCTCGTTTCGCCGTCCCGACCGGGAGGTCGGTGCTCCCGGCACCAGTGGCGTCAGGTTCACTCTTTCTTCAGGGCGGGCGGGCAGTTTCGGCCTCGGTCGGAGCGCTTGATCCGACCGCAATGCTCGTGCCAGTGCCAAGCAGGGCCAGGGTGATCGACGCGGTGGCGTTCAGCAGGCCGAGAGGAGGGAGGGAGGGAGGGAGGGAGGTTCGGCTGGAAGCTCACATCGGGACGGGAACGTAAGCGGCGCGCTGAACTTTTGTCAATAAGACTGCCCGCCGCCGTATTCGACCCCCATTTTGCGCTGTCGAAAAGAGCGCCCGGGCCTTCTCCAGCAACACCGCCAGCCATACTCCGATGATGCGCATCCGCGCTAAAGACGAATCCGATGCCAATGTCTGGAAGTCCTGGGTGCGCTCAACATCAGTCTGAAATTCGGAGCTGGGACGCCAGCAGAAGAGAGCAGGCACCACCGGCAGAAAATCAGCGCCCTCCAAGAAATCAGACGAGCCGACGAGACGTCACAGTCGTCGTCCATGACGTGGAATGTTCGGGTGCTGCGAGCGGCATTTCGCCTCTTGCAGACAGCAGCCATCACGAAGCAGCCAAAGCACGGGTGCTCGTTCTCAGCGCGCTCACGCTCCGGCCGGCCGTGCCGGCCTTAGTGGCCGCGAACTACCTTGAAACTGCGAGTGGTGCCGGATTCCTCCACGTTTCCGGCGGCATCGACACCCCTCACGGTCAGCCTATGACGCCGGTGGCCAAGCTTACTGAGGCGAAGAGGCGACTGACATTTGGACCAGGGGCGACGGTCAAGACGACAGAGGAACGAGGCCGATGGATCGCCGCTTGAGTCGATGAAGGTGAACAGAACGGTGTGTTTGCGGGTCTTGGCACCCGGTCCGCTGGTGAACTCAGCGTAAGGCATCGTTGCGTCATCGGTGTAGGTGACCGGATCAGAGGAGCAGGCCGAGCGGTCGCCGCCGCCATCGATTGCAACCCCATAGAGGTTGACGGAGGCGTTGTCGGCGACGTGGATCGTGAGTCCAGCCGAGAATTGCGCGACCGAACCCGAGGCAATCGCCACACCGCGGCAGCCGACGCCGTCGAAGATTTCCACGCTGGTCGCCCCAGGCGCCCTGCCCGTAACCTTGGGCGTGTTGTCATTTGCCGTGCCTTCGGGGTTGGTACGCAGCTTCGGCGGGGCAGGTGCGCCGGGCGGATTTGGGAGACTTTCGTGGGGCCCTTCTCCGCCGCCGGGCTGTTCGTGTGGCTGTTCGTGTGCACCTTCAGCCACGTCTTGGTAGGCGATTGAGGAACTGGAACAACTCGAGACCAACCCGGCCAGCGAAGCGGTCGCGTAAAAGGTTGTGGTCGAACCATCCGCCAAGCTGACGGCAATCCCGGCAGCTTCGAATTCCGCGGCGCTGCCAGAGGCAAGCGGTGCGCCCAGGCAGCTGGGATCTGCGTAGATGGTGATCGTCGCCTGCGCGGTGACGGTGCCGATCAGACGCGGGGTATCGACTCCCGAGGGTGAGATCGGGTTTATCGAGGTGAAGCTGGGAGCCGCGGGTGGCGTCGAGACCTGCCTGTAAGGCAGCCCGGCAGAGCATTCAGATGTTTCAGAATGTCCTTCGGGATCTGACTGATCTGCATAGAAGTGGGTGGTCCAATCTGCTTTCACGTCGCTTTCTACCTGGATGCCGCTGCTGTCGAGCTGACTGGCGCTGCCTTCGGCGACGATTGCGCTCGCCTGCGAACAGGTCGGATCTTCTGCATATATCGTGATCTGAAGGTCGCTGTGTTCTCCGCCGGCTCTGGTGACCGCTCCGAGCTTGCTGCCGGCGCCAAAAACGGAGGTGATCACTCCTTCGGAGTTCCCGGTCACCGTCGGTCTCAACGCGGTGGAAGGAGATGCCGGAAGGGTTCCGGTCAGGGTGGGCGTCTTCAGGATTGTCGTCGCCGCGGCCGGAGAAGCCAGCAGACCCAACACCAGGGCCGCGATTGACAGCAAGCACACCAAGGGGCGGGCCCTGAAGGCCCGCCCCGCGGCGTTGCTTGCGCTTAGCGTATTCATGCCTAAGCGATCCGACTCATAGGACTATTCGCCCCATTTGCCGCCGGCTGGACAGCCGCCGTGTTTTTCGTTCGAACATCCGAACGAGAGTTTGCCACCTTCGTTTTCAATCCAGAAGGTGCCGGACGATCCTTTTGTGGTCACCCGGTAATTTTTTTCTTCCGGGGCCAGCAAACCGCCTTTGCCGTTCGTTTTGAGTTCGGTCGCGCTCTGCAGTGTTGGCTCAATTGCGATGAGCGCTGCTTCGTTGCAACCAACATAGGTGCCATTTTTTTCGGTGTTGCAGGTCTCCATTGCGACCTGCGCACTGTGGTCATACTCCTTGGCCTTTGCATCGCCGGCCTTTTCCTTCTGGTTGAAGAAGGCGGGCAGCGCGATGGCGGCCAGGATGCCGAGGATCAGCATCACGACAAGAAGCTCGATCAGTGTGAAACCGGCCTCCTTATCGCCGTTGAGCCGGGCTCCTACTCGTGCCCGGAGGTTCTGGAGCAACATAGGTACCTCCTATTGGACCTATCGTTTGCGCCGTTGTCCGGGCTTTGGGGCTCCGAGACTCTGGCAGTTACGCCTCATTCATCGGCGGCTGCCGAGACATCTTTAGCTCTGCAGAGTGATAGATCCGAAAACGCCAGTTTTCCCCACTGCGGCGCCGATTAATTGATCCTCTGCGGCCCCATTATTGCTTAGCGCAACCCCCGATACCGTCAATTTGCAGGAACGATCGTACGGGCGTCCACGGGTGTTAGGCGCTTCTGCCCGTACCATTCCTTTCAGCCTGGGGCGGGAAGAGGACTCGCCCCTGGAATCGCGATAGTACGCCGCGGTTCCCACTCGGTGAGATGACTGCAACGGCGCCCGGATGCCGACCACACTCAAGCAGGCTCAGGGCCCCGCGCTCGGAACCCGAGGCCGCAGCGAGTAGCTCGATCTGGCAGGGAGTGCCTAGCGGATGTGTTCGTAGATGCTGAACATCGGCAGGTACATCGAGATCACGATGAAGCCGACGACACCACCGACGAAGACGATCATCAGCGGCTCGATCAGGGCGGTCAGCGCCTTGACCTTGGCGTCGACCTCGGCCTCATAGAAGTCGGCGACCTTGCTCAGCATGTGCTCGAGCTGGCCGGTCTCCTCGCCGACGGCGACCATGTGGCCGACCATCGCCGGGAAGATCGGGTTGGTCTCGATCGGGCCCGCGAGCGAGCCGCCGCGCTTGACCGAGGCGTAGACGTCTTCCATCGCCTGCTCGACGACGATGTTTCCCGCCGTTTCACCGGTCAGTTTGATCGCCTGCAGCATCGGCACGCCGGAGGAGACCGCACCCGAGAAGGTCCGCGACCAGCGGGCGAGCGCAACCTTCTGGATCACGTCGCCGATTTTTGCCGGCAGACGCAGTTTGAAGCGGTCCCAGGTTTCATGGCCGGAGTCCGTTTTCTTCCATTTGATGAAGCCAAAGACGATCACGACGATCGCCGGGATCAGGAAGTACCAGTAGCCGGTGAGGATGTTTGAGGCGTTGACGCAGATCTGGGTCGGCAGCGGCAAGCCCGCTGCTTCTTCGGGGTGTTCGGCGGCGAGTTCTTCAAAGATCTTGACGAAGACCGGGATCACGAAGGCGACGATCACGATCAGGACCACCGCGGCGAAACCGAAGATCAGCGCCGGATACATCAGCGCCGATTTGACCTGGCGGCGCAGCACGTCGGCTTTCTCGACCTGGAAGGCGATCCGGTCGAGGGAGTCCTCGAGGCGCCCGGACTGCTCGCCGGAGCGGACCATCGCCCGGAAGAGGCGGTCAAAGACCTTCGGGTGGCGCTCCATCGCCTTCTCCAAGGTCGAACCGGCCTCGACGTCGGCCCTGACGCCGGCGACCGCATCGCGGATCTGCTCGTCCTCGGTCTGCTCTTCAAGCGTGTGCAGGGTGCGCAGCATCGGCATCCCGGAGGCGACCAGGGTCGCGAACTGGCGCGAGAAGACCGCCAGTTCGCGCATGTCGACCCCCTGCCATTTCTTGAACAGGTCCTCGACATTGAGCGGTTCGCGCTTCTCGCTGACGTCAAGGACGATCAGGCCGCGCTGGCGCAGGCGCTCAGAGACCTGCGCCTTGGATTCGGCCTCGAGCTCGCCGGCGGAGGCAAAGCCCGAGACGTCCATCGCCCGGAAGGCAAAGGTGGTGGCGCCCGACATCGGCTAGGCCCCCTGCGTGTAGGCGGGGGTGATCGGGGGCGGCGCACCGTCGTAGGAATAGGACGGTTGTTCAGCTCCGCCGCCGGGCATCGCCCCGAGCAGCCGTTTGAGCTCCTCGGGCACCGAGGAGCGTTGCTCGGCGACCGCGTGGGAGATTGTTCCCTCGCGCGCGAGGCGAGCCAGCTCGGAGTCCATCGTCTGCATCCCGACCGCCCCGGAGGTCTGCACCGCGGCGTAGATCTGGTGGGTCTTGCCCTCACGGATCAGGTTGCGGATCGCCGGGGTTGGGATCAGCACCTCACAGGCGACGATCCGGCCGCTGCCATCGGCGATCGGCAGGAGCTGTTGGGTGACGATCCCCTGCAGGGCGATCGAGAGCTGGGTGCGTACCTGGGCCTGCTGCTCGGAGGGGAAGACGTCGATGATCCGGTCGACGGTCTGGGCGGTTGACTGGGTGTGGAGGGTGGCGAATACGAGGTGGCCGGTCTCCGCCGCGGTCAGGGCGGTTGAGATCGTCTCCTTGTCGCGCATCTCGCCGACGAGGATCACATCGGGGTCCTCTCGCAGGGCGGCGCGCAGGGCGAGGGCGAAATCGGGCGCATCGGCGCCGATCTCGCGCTGATTGACGATCGAGTTCTTGTGCTGGTGGAGGAACTCGATCGGGTCCTCGATCGTGAGAATGTGATCGTGATTTTCGGTGTTGATCAGATCGATCATCGCCGCCAGGGTCGTCGACTTGCCCGAGCCGGTCGGGCCGGTGATGAGGACGAAGCCGCGCGGTTTTTTGGTCAGGTCGCGGAGGATCTGGGGCACCTTGAGCTGCTCGAGGTTCGGGATTCCGTGCGGAACCAGGCGGAAGGCGGCGCTGACCGAACCGCGCTGAAAGAAGCAGTTGACGCGGAAGCGGGCAACGTGGGGAATCGCGTAGGCGAAGTCGAGCTGCTTTTTGGTCTCAAAGCGTTTGCGCTGGTCGTCATTGAGGATGCCGTAGATGACCTCGCGGGTCTGCTGCTCGCTGAGCACGGGAAACCCCTCCATCGGCCAGATCTTTCCCTTGTCGCGGATCGCGGGCGGGAACCCGGCCGTGAGGTGAACGTCGGATGCCTGCAGTTCGACCATGCGGCCGAGAACCCCAGCGAAGTCAAAGTCAAGCTGTGACACGGAGTACCTCCTCGAGACTGGTCTCCCCCGCGCGCACCTTGTGCAGACCGTCCTCGCGCAGGGTCAGCATCCCCTCTTCGCGGGCGACGGCGGCGATCTCGGGCTCGGGGGCGCTGTTGACGGTCATTTCCTTGAGCCTCGCGCTGAGGGTCATCACCGAGTAGATCCCGACCCTGCCGCGGTAGCCGCTTTGACCACAGCGCCCGCAGCCGCCGGGTTCCAGCGCTTCTACGTCGGAGTCCGCCTCGAATCCTGCTTCGACAAGCGCCGCTGCAGGCAGGACCGCGGTCCGCTTGCAGTGCGGGCAGAGGCGACGGGCAAGGCGCTGGGCGACGACGCAGTCCACCGCGGAGGCGGTTAGGAAGGTCTCGATGCCCATCTCGTTGAGGCGCGCGATCGCGCCCGGGGCATCGTTTGTGTGCAGGGTGGTCAGCATCATGTGGCCGGTCAGCGCCGCCTCGATCGCGATCCGCGCCGTCTCTCCGTCGCGGATCTCACCGACCATCACGATGTCGGGATCGGCGCGCAGAACCGAGCGCAGCCCGGTGGCGAAATCCAGACCGGCCTTGCGGTTGACGTTGATCTGGTTGATGCCCGGGATCCGGTACTCGACCGGGTCCTCGATCGTGATGATCTTCTTCTCGATGCTGTTCAGCTCGGCCAGCGTCGCGTAGAGGGTCGTCGACTTGCCCGAGCCGGTTGGACCGGTGACCAAGACGGCGCCGTAGGCACGTTTGAAGGAGGTTTCAAAACGCTCACGCGCACTGCCGTCCATGCCCAGATCATCGAGCGAGCGTTCGGAGTTACTTTCGTCGAGGATCCGGATCGTCGCCCCCTCACCGCGCTGGGTGGGCAGGGTCGTCACGCGCAGATCGATGCGTCGTTCCTCGACGCTGACGCTGACCCGACCGTCCTGGGGAACCCGCTTCTCGGCGATGTCGAGCTCGCTCATGATCTTCAGCCGCGAGATCACCGCGTTGATCATCCGCCGTGGAACATGGGCGGACTCCTTGAGCACGCCGTCGACACGGAAGCGCACCCGCAGGCCGTCTTCTTCGGGCTCGAGATGGACGTCTGAGGCACCTTCTCCGACGGCCTGGGCGAGGATGCTGTAGACGAGCTTGACGACCGGGGCATCGGCGGCGCTGACCTGCATTTCGGCGACCGAGTTGCCGTCGAGGTCCTGCTCCCCTTCACGCGCGTCGTGTTCTTCGATGATCGCCCCGGCGGCGGCACTCTGCAGGGTTCCGAGCCGCGAGAGCAGTGACTCGACGTCCTCGACGCTGGCCACCGCGATGTCGCAATCGAGACCGGTGGCAACCTGAACGTCATCGACAACCAGGACGTTTGCCGGGTCGGCGGTCGCGACCAGCAGGGTGTGCTGGTCAACGTAGCCGATCGGCACCGCCTTGTAGCGGCGCGCCATCGTCACCGGAAAGAGCGCCGCGGCACCCATATCAACCTGGTAGAGCGCGAGGTCGACGTAGTCGAGGCCATAGCGCTCCGCGGTCGCCCGGGTCAGCTGATCGCTGCTGATCTGGCCCTGCTCGAGCAGCAGCGACTCGGGCGAGACGCCGGCCAGGCGCGCCTGATCGATCGCCGCCTGGACGCTCTCGGGCGTCACGTAGCCGAGCTCGACCAGGACATCGGTGACCAGGCCCCGCGAATGTCCGCGGTGCAGGGGGGCGCTGAGCCCGGGCACGCCGGGCACCGGTTCTGCAGCCACGGGCTGCTCGGCGACGTCGGCATATACGGGCACCGGGCGCAGGTGATCGGGATAGGGATCGAGGGCGCTCATGCGCTCACTGCGGGTAGTAGGTCTCGCCGGGGCCGTGGTAGGAGGCGTCGTTGACCGCCTGGACCACGCTCTGGGTACTCAGGTAGCCGTAGCTAACGCTCGCCTGCGGCTTCCCCTTGCTCAGATTCCGGGGGCGCATCACGACCAGCGCCGGTACGCGCGAGACTTCGACGCCGAGCGTGATCGCCGCGTAGCGGGCCACCTGGGAGGCCGGCACGACGAAGTAGGCGACATCGGAGAGCGAGGAGAGGCTGCGCACCGAGCGGGTGACGAGGCGATCGTCGATGCCGCCGTTGTGGACGATCAGCAGGACGACGGTCTTGTTTGCCTTGTAGGCGCTCATCACCGGCGCCGGCAGCGGCGGGGCATCGACGCCGCTGGGTGGGACCGGGGGGACTTCAGCTGCAGCTGCCGAGGCGGCCTCTTCGACCGCGCCTTCGACCGCTTCGCCGGGGGTGGCGCCCGTGGCGGTCCCGCTCGCCCCGGTGCCGGCCACCGAGACCGTCGCTTCTGTGCTCGGTGTTTCTTCGCTCGATTCGCCGCCGCCGGATTTGCCGAGCAGGAGAAAGGCGGCGGCGGCGACCAGCACGGCGACCAGCGCGATCTGGGCTTTCGGGTCCTTGTTCAGACGCTCGCGCATCAGATCACCGGTTCCTCGTTGAGCTGCTCGAAGCCGCTGGCCCGCTGGCCGCGGGCGGAGAGCATCAGTTTGAAGTCGTGGGGGCTGGAGGCAGCATCGAGGGCGACCTCCTCGGCGATCTTGCCCTCCATCACATAGGCGAGCAGCGACTGATCGAAGGTGCGCATCCCGTAGAACTCGCCCTCGGCGATGACCTCAGTGATCTTGCCGGTTTCCTCGGGGTTGAGGATCAGGTCCTGAACCCGGCCGGTTGCGATCATGATCTCCGAGGCGGGGACGCGGCCCTCGCCGGAGAGATCTGGCACCAGTCGCTGAGCGACCGCGCCGCGCAGGGTCGCGGAGAGCATCACCCGCGCCTGCTGGTGCTGGTGGGGTGGGAAGAAGTCGATGATCCGGTTGATCGTCTCGGTCGCATCCAGGGTGTGCACGGTGGAGAGCACCAGGTGCCCGGTCTCAGCAGCGGAGAGCGCGGTGCGCACAGTCTCCTCATCGCGCATCTCGCCGATCAGGATCACATCTGGGTCCTGGCGCAGGACTCGGCGCATGGCGCGTCCGAAGCTGACCGTGTCAGAGCCGATCTCGCGCTGATTGACGATCGAGTGCTTGTCGGTGTGCAGGTACTCGATCGGGTCCTCGAGCGTGACGATGTGACGCGAGCGGGTGCGATTGATGTGATCGATCATCGCCGCCAGCGTCGTCGACTTGCCCGAGCCAGTGGTGCCCGTCACCAGGACGATCCCGCGCTGCACTTCGGCCAGGGTGCGGACCACGTCGGGCAGGCCGAGTTCCTCGATCGAGCGGATCTCGAACGGAATCGCGCGGCAGACGATCGAGATCGTGCCCCGCTGTTTGAAGGTGTTGACGCGAAAGCGGGCGACGTTGGGAATCGAGTAGGAGAAATCGGCCTCGCCGTCCTCCTCAAACTCGGTCAGCGAGCGGACCGCGGCAATGTCATGAAAGGCCTTCTCGGTGTCCTCGGCGCTCAGCTCGCCGTAGCCCTCGAGGTGGGCCAGCTCACCGTGCAGGCGGACGACCGGCGGTGAGGCCACCTTGACGTGAAGGTCAGACCCCTCCCGCTCGATCAGGGTGCGCAGGGCTGTATCGATGTCGAACATCACGACCTCTATCGGCCGTGAGGGCGGATGCCTAAAGGCTCAGTGCAAGTCGAAATTCAGTAGCCGGCGCCCGGCGCGGCGCCGGGCGCTCAGGTTACTTCCCTGAGTTTCTGCGCTTCGCCCAGCTGTTGGAGCTTCTTCAGGCTCTGATTCTCGATCTGGCGGATCCGCTCGCGGGTGACGTTGAAGGTGCGCCCGACCTCATCGAGAGTGCGAGGATGCTCGCCGCCGAGCCCGTAACGGAGCTCCAGAACACGCCGCTCGCGGTAGGAGAGATTCTCCAATGCTTCCTTGAGGGCCTCTTTGGTGAGCAGGTCAGCCGCCCGATCAAACGGGGACTCGGCCTTCTCATCGGCAATGAACTGGCCGAACTCCGACTCCTCCTCATCACCGACCGGCTTCTCCAGCGAGACCGGGGCCTGGGCGGAGCGCTTGATCGAGTCGACCTCCTCAGGATCGATGCCGGTGACCTCGGCGATCTCCTCGGGGGTCGGCTCGCGGCCCAGCTCGGTGACCAGCTTGCGCTCGGCACGACCGATCTTGTTGAGCTTCTCGACCACATGCACCGGGATCCGGATCGTGCGCGCCTTGTCGGCCAGCGCTCGGGCGATCGCCTGGCGAATCCACCAGGTCGCATAGGTCGAGAACTTAAAGCCCTTGCGGTAGTCGAACTTCTCCGCGGCGCGGACCAGGCCCAGCGTCCCCTCTTGAATCAGGTCGAGGAACGGCAGTCCCTGGTTGCGGTAGTTCTTGGCGATCGAGACGACCAGGCGCAGGTTGGACTCGACCATTTTCTGCTTCGCGTCGAGATCGCCGCGCTCGATGCGCTTGGCGAGTTCAACCTCCTCCTGGGCGGTGAGCAGACGGACCTTGCCGATGTCCTTGAGGAACAACTGCAGGGAATCGGTGGTCATGTCCGGTTTCAGGTCGAGTGCCTGTTTCTGGCGGCGACGGCCTTTTTTCCCGGTCGGTTCGGGCATCGCTTCGGCGGCAGCTTTCTGCGCCGGATCCATGTCCTCGACGAGCTCGATCCCCGACTTCTCGAGGTGCCCGTAGAGGTCCTCGACGTCGGACTCATCCAGGTCCACCTCAGACACCGCGGAGGCGATGTCTCCGAAGGTGAGCACCCCGAGCTGCTGCCCGCGGGTGATCAGGCCTTTTACCTCCTCAAGCTCTTGAAGCTCAGCTACCAGCATCTGTTCTTACTCATTCCCTTGCGCTCGAATGTTTAACCGTGACCCTATAAAGGCCACCGGGGGCTGAAAGTCGCGAAAAAACGGACCGGCGGTCCGGTCCGCGAATAAAACTACTCTGCGCTACGAAGCATGTCGACCGGCGCCATGAGACGACCACTCAAACGCCTGTTCGCATTTTAGCGCTTCACTTTCTGAAGTCAATGCCAAATTCCCCCCAAAAAGCCCGGTCGTGGCTGCGCGCCTTCTGGAACCGGGCCTATCGCGAGAACGTCACCGGGCTCTCGGCGATGGTCGCCTACAACCTGATGCTGGCGGTCTTCCCCTTCGCCCTGCTCGTGCTCTTCGTCTTCGGCCAGGTACTGAAAATTGGCGGGGTCGAGACCAGCGTGCTCAGCGACCTAAAACGATTGTTCCCAAACGTGGAGCAGCAGACCCTGACCGACGCCCTGGTCCGGATCGAGGACAACTCGACCACGATCGGGATCGCCGCCTTCGTCGGCTCGCTGTGGATCGGCGCCTCTTTTTGGGGGGCGATGGACACCGCCTTTTGTCGCATCTACCACGTCGAGTGCCGTGGCTGGATCGAGCAGAAGCGCTTCTCCTTCACGATGCTCGGCGTCGTCCTCCTCTTCATCGCCGCCAGCATCTTCGTGCCGGCCCTGGAGAGCGGGATCGTGACCAGCACCGACAGGCTGCCCTTCGGGCTCGCCGATATCAAGGCGATCGGCACCGCCGCGCTGCTCGGAGCCGCCGTTTTGATCACCTTCGGAATCTGCTGCGTGATCTTCTGGGCGGTGCCCAAAGGGCATATGCCCTGGCGGGCCGTCTGGCCGGGAGCGCTCTTCGTCACGATCGCGGCGACGATCGCCAACTGGCTGTTCCCGATCTACCTCTCAAATGTCTCGAGCCTCTCGCGCTTTGGCTCGACCCTCGGCTTCATCTTGATCGCCCTGCTCTGGTTCTATCTGCTGAGCCTCGGGATGCTGGCCGGCGCGGTGATCAACAGCCTTCGCCACGAGCTTCGCGAAACGGGCGAAATGCCCTATGCCAAGGGGGCGTCGAAGCCACAACCACCCTGCGGCTGCGAACAGGGCTAGCCGTAGCGCTCGCCGATGATCTGGCGCAGCTTGGAGCGATCATGGCGGGCGTGCACGCGGCGCACGGTGCCCGAGCGTGAGCGCATCACAAGTGACTCCGTGGTCGCGCCGGGACCGCGGTAGCGCACGCCCTGCAACACATCGCCATCGGTGACGCCGGTCGCCGAGAAGAAGACGTCCTCGCCGGCGCAGAGCTGATCCGCGGTGAGGATGCGATCGAGGTCATAGCCGGCCTCGATCGCGGCCTGGCGCTCATCGTCATCGCGTGGCCAGAGGCGACCGAGGAGCTGTCCGCCCATCGACTTCAGAGCGGCCGCGGAGAGCACTCCCTCGGGCGTCCCGCCGATGCCCCAGAGCAGGTCAACCGGGGAGCGTTCGCTGACCGCGAGCAGCGCGGCTGAGACATCGCCATCTGAGATCAGCTTGATCCGGGCACCGGCCTCGCGCACTTCGCCCATCGCCTGCTCGTGGCGGGGTCGGTCGAGCATCACGACGATCACGTCCCCGACGCTGCCCCCCTTGCGCTCGGCGATCAGATTCAGGGTCTCGGGCAGGGGCCGGTCGAGATCGAGCAGATCGGCGATCTCCTCGCCGCCGGCGATCTTTTCCATGTAGACACACGGTCCGGGGTCAAACATCGAGCCGCGCTCGGCGAGGGCGATCACCGCCAGCGCGCTCGGCATGCCGCGCGCGCAGAGCGTTGTGCCCTCGAGCGGATCGACCGCGATGTCGACGACCGGCGGGCTGCCGTCGCCGATCTGCTCGCCGTTGAAGAGCATTGGTGCTTCGTCCTTCTCACCCTCGCCGATCACGACCACACCATCCATCGCCACCGAGTCCAAGACGAAGCGCATCGCGTCAACCGCGGCACCGTCGGCGGCGATCTTGTCGCCGCGTCCGACCCAGCGTGCGGCAGCCAGCGCCGCGGCCTCGGTCACGCGGACCAGCTCCAGGGCAAGATTTCGGTCGGGCTTTGGACTCTCCCCCATCGCTCGAACCCTACCCGTGATCGGCGCTGATCGGATCGCGAAGGTAGGGTCCAAAGCGATGAAGCGCTGGGGACTGACGCTGCCGTTGCCGGGGACGCCGCTCGCCGAGCACGAGCAGCTGGTCAAGGCCGCTGAGGCCGCCGGCTACACCGACCTCTGGAGTGGTGAGACAAACGGGCCCGACGGCTTCACGCCACTGGCGCTTGGTGCCGCCTGGACCACCGAGGCTCGGCTGGGCACCGGAATCGTCGGTGTCTTTCAGCGCGGGCCGGCCCTTCTCGCCCAGGAGGCGGCGGCGCTCGCCGACGCCTCCGGCGGGCGCTTTGTGCTCGGCATCGGCTCCTCCTCGGATCGGATCGTCGAAGGCTGGAATGGGATCCCCTTCCAAAAGCCGCTGAGCCGGGTCCACGAGACGCTCGATTTCCTGCGCCTGGCCCTCGATGGCGAGCGCACAGATAGCGGTTTTAAGCTCGAGGTCGCCCCCGCCGAGCGGGTTCCGATCGTGCTGGCGGCGCTGCGCGGCAAGATGCTCGAGCTCGCGGTTTCAGGTGCCGATGGGGCCTTCACCAACTTCCTGCCGCTGGGTGGCCTGCCCAAGGTCAGCGCCCAGCTCGACGGGGCGCCGGCTGGCTTTGAGTTGCTCTGCCGCTTCTTTTGCCTGCCCGGAGAGCGCGAGGCGGTAGAGCCTCTGGCCCGATTCATGTTCTCCTCCTATATCACCGTGCCCGTCTATGCGGCCTTCTATCGCTGGCTCGGGTATGGCGAGCAGATCGAGCCGATGGTCTCCGCCTGGCAGGCCGGCGACCGAGCGGCGGCGGCCGCGGCGGCTCCCTGGGAGCTGATCGAGGAGATGTTCATCTTCGGCTCACCGGAGGAGATGAAGGAGCGGATCGACGCCTTCGTGCAGGGCGGCGTCACCCTGCCGATCCTGACCCCGATCACGACGCCGGAGCGCCTCGGTGGGCTGATCGCTGCGCTCGCGCCCTAGACTGCGGTCGCCAGCGAGAGCGCGTAGTCGGCGGCGGGGTCGGTGAACCATGCGTCGAGACGAAGGCCCGCTTCCGCGTAGATCCGTTCCAGTCCGGGGCGGGTGAACTTCGAGGAGATCTCGGTGCGCATCTCCTCCCCGGCGGCGAAGGCCACCTCGAGGTCGAGGCCGTCGAGGCGCACGCGCTGATCGCCGCGGGAACGCAGGCGGATGTCCATGCGGCCCTCCTCGGCGTCATAGCGGGCGACGTGGGCGAAGGCCTCGGGGTCAAAATCGGCCCCGAGCTCGCGATTGAGGACGAGCAGAACGTTCTTGTTGAATTCCGCGGTGACCCCCCCGGGGTCGTCGTAGGCGGCCTCGAGCCTGACCCGCTCCTTGACCAGGTCGGTGCCCAAAAGCAGGCGATCGCCGCCTCCGAGCATCGCCGCGATCCGGGCCAGGAACTCGCGGCGCGCGTCGGGGTAGAGGTTTCCGATCGTGCCGCCGAGGAAGGCGATCAGACGGCCTCCGTCACGCTCGGGGATCCGCTCGAGGTGATGCTCAAAGTCACAGACCAAAGCGTGGATCTCAAGTCCCGGGTACTCGCGGACCAGGGCCGCGGCGGTCTCCTGAGTGATCTCTTCGGAGATGTCGACCGGGACGTAGGTCGAGAGGCAGCCGAGGCCGCGCATCGCGCTGAGCAGATGACGCGTCTTTGAGGCCGAGCCCGAGCCGAGCTCGACCAGGGTGGCGGGTTCGCCCGCCGCGGCGATGATCTCGGCCGAGTCGCTGGCAAGGATCAAGCGCTCGGTCCGGGTCGGGTAGTACTCCTCGAGCTCGGTGATCCGCTCAAAGAGCTGCGAGCCGCGCTCGTCATAGAAGTACTTGGGGGAGAGCTCCTTGAAGCGAGCCGAGAGACCGAGGCGGATGTCGCGGGCCATGTTGGCGGCCGCACCGGCGTCGAGGTGGACCTCGATCGTGATCTGGGGCTCGGTCGTGGTCATCGCTCAGGCGTCCCTCGCGCAGCGAATGCCGGCGAATATCTGACGCCGCACGGGCAGGTCCCAGTTGCGAAAGCTGGGCCGCATGACGCTTTCGTGGGTGGCCCATGAGCCGCCGCGCAGGACCGTGTAGTCCTCGCCGAAGAAGACCTCTGAGTACTCGGGGTAGGGGAAGGCCGCAAAGCCCGGGTAGGGCGCGAAGCGAGAGGAGGTCCATTCCCAGACCTCCCCGAGGCCGTCGAGTTCGGGTTGCGCCGCCTCCCACTCCTGCTCGCTGGGCAGGCGCTTGGCGGCCCAGCGCGCAAACGCCTCCGCCTCGAGGCAGGAGACGTGCACGACCGGCTGATCGGGATCGATCGGCTGGCGGTTGCCGCTCGCGCTCCGCAGCCACTCGCCGCCCTCTCGCTGCCAGTACATCGGCGCCTCGGCCCCGGTCGCCGCGAGGAAATCGGCGTATTCGCCGTTTGAGACCGGCAACCGGTCGATCTCAAAGGCGGCGAGCTCGACCGAGTGGCGGGCGCGCTCGTTGTCATAAGAGAAGCCAGCCGCCAGCGGCAGGGCACCGATCTCAAAGTCGCCGGCCCGAAGGCCGAGCGTCTCGCTGTGATCACCGGTTTGGGTCGCCGGGCCAAAGGGCGCCCGCAACGGCTGATAGCCCTCGACCATCTGCAGCAGCTGCAGCATCGTCTCGTTGTGCTGGTGCTCGTGGGCGAGCAGCATCTCGTAAACGAAGCCGGCGCGCAGCAGCGGGTCCTCGGCGTCCTCGCTGAGGTCCACCCGTTCAAGCACCTCGAGGGTGCGCTCGCGCACCTCGGCGAGGTAGGAGCGCAGCTCGGCATCACGCAGGATCGGCAGCTCGCCTCGGGTCTTGCGTGGGTTCTCGATCGCGTCATAGAAGCGACCGAGATCGCCGTGCAGGGGCTGGCGATCGCCGACCCTCTGCACCAGCCAGAGCTCCTCGAAATTTGCGATGTGCCCCAGATCCCAGGCCAGCGGGCTGAGCAACGGCGAGTAGATACGGTTGAGCTGCTCGTCGTCGAGAGGGGCGATCAATTCCAGCGTCCGGTCCCGCGCCTCGGCGAGACGTTCGGCGATCGCTTCCCCGGAACTGGTCGTCACCTCGGTGGCGATAGGAAAACCCTATAGATGTCCGATCGCTGGCACTGAAATCCGTGCGAGGACGGTCCCCACCAAGCGAGCTCGAAGCGATGTTTGGTGGTTAGGCTGGCTGGCGATGCGGATCGATCAAACAGCGGCGCTCGTCGCGGGTGGGGCCTCGGGACTGGGTGAGGCGAGCGCCCGGGCGCTGGTCGAGGCCGGAGCCACGGTCACAATCGCCGACCTGAACGCCGAGAAGGGAGAGGCACTGGCGGCGGAGCTGGGCGACGCTGCGAGCTTCCTGGAGACCGACGTGACCGACGGCTCTGCGGTGGCGGCGGCGGTCGAGCGAGCCGCTGAGGGCGATAGGGAGTTACGGGTCTCGGTCTGCTGCGCCGGAGTCGGCTGGGCCGAGCGCGTCGCCCACAAGGGCGGGCCCCACAACCTCGAGATGTTCGCCAAGGTGATCTCGATCAACCTGATCGGCACCTTCAACCTGCTCAGCCAGGCGGCCGCGGCGATGAGCGCCAACCAGCCCGATGCCGAGGGCGAGCGCGGGGTCTGCGTCAACACCGCCTCGATCGCCGCCTTCGACGGGCAGATCGGGCAGATCGCCTACGCCGCCTCCAAGGGTGGCATCGTCGGGATGACCCTGCCCGCCGCCCGCGACCTCGCCGGGCGCGGGATCCGCGTGGTGACGATCGCGCCCGGTCTGTTCGATACCCCGCTGCTGGCCGCGCTTCCCGCGGAGGCTCGCCAGGCGCTCGGCGCCGACATCCCCCACCCCGCTCGCCTTGGGCGCCCGGCGGAGTACGCGCGGCTGGTCGCCGAGATCATCGCCAACCCGATGCTAAACGGGGAGACGATCCGCCTCGACGGCGCCCTGCGGATGGCGCCCAGATGATCGCTGGCGAGTTCGACCTGATCTTTCCCGAAGCGGCGGTGAGAGCTCCGGGCACCGACTCGGGCGATCTCTGGCTCACTCAGGGTCAGGCGCCCCGCCGGTTGCAGTTTTGGAGGAGCTGCAGCGGGGGCGAGCACTGGCGACGGTGACTCAGAGGTTCTCGATCTCGGCGGCAATATCTGAGGCGGCCTGTTTGGCGTCAGCGAAGAGCATCGAGGTATTCGGTTCATAGAAGAGGTCGTTGTCGATGCCGGCGAAACCGGGGCTCAGCGAGCGCTTGATCACGATCACCTGCTGGGCCTCGCTCACTTCGATGATCGGCATCCCGGCGATCGGGCTGTCCGGGTCATTTTTGGCCGCCGGGTTGGTGACGTCGTTTGCCCCGACGACAACCGCGACGTCGGTGCGCGGCATCTCCGGGTTGATCTCATCCATCTCCTTGAGCTGCTCATAGGGAACATCGGCCTCGGCGAGCAGGACGTTCATGTGGCCGGGCATCCGCCCGGCCACCGGGTGGATCGCGTAGTTGACGGTCACCCCGCGCTTTTCGAGCTGGTTTGCCATCTCCTTGATCGCGTGCTGGGCCTGGGCGACGGCGAGGCCATAGCCGGGCACGATCACGATCGAGTCGGCGTAGGCGAGCTTGATCGCCGCGTCCTGGGCGCCGATCGAGATATGCGGTCGCTCCTCGCCATCTCCGGCTCCGGCCCCGCCCGCCGGGGCGCCGCCGAAGCCGGCGAAGAGGATGTTGGCAACCGAGCGGTTCATCGCGGTCGCCATCTCCAGCGTGAGGATCGTCCCCGAGGAGCCGACCAGGGTGCCGGCGACGATCAGCGCGACGTTGTCGAGGGCGAAGCCTGCGGCCGCCGCCGAGACTCCTGTGAAGGCGTTCAGCAACGAGATCACGACCGGCATGTCGGCGCCGCCGATCGGCAGAACGACCAGGTTGCCGAGAATTGCTGCGGCGAGCAGGATCGCGATGAAGAGAGCCTGCGATGGATCGCCGTTGTTGGCAGCAATGTCAACGCAGGCGGCGAGGATGCCGATCAAAAGGACGGCGTTTATGAGCTGCTGGCCGGGGATCGCAAGCGGCCTTGTCGGGATCAGGTCCTGGAGCTTGGCGAAAGCGATATTGGAGCCCCAAAAGGAGACCGAGCCGACCACCGCGGCGAGCAAGGTGGGGATCAGCTCTTCGAGTGGGATCTCGCCGCCGACTGAGATCCCGTGGCGGAACTCCGACCAGGCTATCAGCGCGACGGCGCCACCGCCAACCCCGTTGTAGAGGGCGACCATCTGCGGCATCTCGGTCATCTGCACCCGCACCGAGGCGATGAAACCGATCGCCGAACCAAGTGCCAGACCGATCACGATCAGGCCCCAGTTGCCCATTCCGTCGAGCAGAAGCGTCGTCACCACGGCGACCGCCATGCCGGTCGCGGCGATCATGTTCCCCTGCTTTGCGGTACTCGGGTGGGTGCCACGTTTGATCCCGATGATGAAGAGCGAAAAGGCGACGATGTAGAGGGCCGTGGCGGCATCGCCGCCCGGCTTCAGAACCGCCTCGGCGATCACTTCTCAGCCTTTCCATCGTCCTTTGGTTTCGGCTTTTTGGAGAACATGCCGAGCATCCGGTCGGTGACCATGAAACCGCCGACGATGTTGATCGCGCCAAAGGTGATCGCGATCGTGCCGATCACGTACTCGAGTGGATCGTTGGCGTAACCGACCACGATCAGCCCGCCCAACATCACGATCCCGTGAATCGCGTTGGTCTGCGACATCAGCGGCGTGTGGAGGGTCGTCGGCACCTTGGAGATCACCTCGAAGCCGACGAAGGCGGCGAGGACGAAGATCGTGATCTCACTGAAAAGGGTCATTTACCTGGCCGCCCGCTCGTTCCTAATCTCGCCGCCATCGGTGATGCAGGCGGCGGCGATGATGTCGTCCTCGAAGTCGAGATTGAGCTCGCCCTCGGCGCTGACCAGGAGGCCGAGCAGGTTCTCAAGGTTCTTTGCATAGAGCTGGGAGGCGGGCGCGGGCATCTCGCTTGCCAGGTTGCGCGGCCCGATCACCTTGACGCCGCCCTCGGTGATCGTCTCTCCGGCGACGGTCAGCTCACAGTTGCCGCCGCTCTCGGCGGCGAGATCGACGATCACCGAGCCGGGCTGCATGGCGCGCACCGCCGCAGCGGTGATCAGCAGCGGTGCCGGGCGACCGGGAATCGCCGCCGTGGTGATCACGATGTCCTGTTTGGCGGCGTTCTTGCCGAGCGCCTCGCGCACCTGGGCGTTCTCCTCCTCGGTCAGCGGGCGGGCATAACCGCCCTCGCCCTCGGCGTCGGGGATGAAGTCCAATTCCAAGGGCCGACCACCGAGCGAGCCGATCTGCTCCCAGGCGGCGCGGCGGATGTCAAAGCCGGTGACGATCGCGCCGAGGCGCTTCGCGGTGGCGATCGCCTGCAGGCCGGCGACACCGGCGCCGAGCACGAGCGCCTTGGCGGGCGGGACCGTGCCAGCGGCGGTCGTCATCATCCCGAAGAAGCGGCCCGACTCACGGGCGGCGATCAGGGTCGCGGCATAACCGGCGGCGGCGGCCTGCGAGGAGAGCGCGTCCATCGCCTGGGCACGCGTCGTGCGCGGGATCGCCTCCATCGCGAAGCTGGTCACCCCCGCGGCGGCGAGGGCCTGATTGGTCTCAGCTGCGGTCCAGGGCGCCAGGTGGCCGATCAGCAGCTGCTTGGCTTGGAGCCGGCCGATGTCCTCGAGCGAGGGGACGGCAACACGGAGGACCAGATCGGCGCTCCAGCAGGCCGCGGCCTCGCCCAACTCGGCGCCGGCCTCCTCGTATTGGCAGTCGGGGTGACCGGCCGCCAGCCCGGCACCGGGCTCGACGATGACCTCGAGCTTCTCGTTGCGCTTCAGCGATTTGACCACGTCAGGGACGAGCGCCACGCGCCGCTCCCCTTCGGCCGTCTCTTTCGGAACTCCGATCTTCATCTCAACGGCGCGGGAGACTACGACAACCGATCAGGCCGAGGCGCCGAGAGCCGCCATTGAGGCGAGACGCTCGAGCGTGTGCAACTGCTGGGAACGGTCGATGTGGACCGGCGAGACGATCAGGCGATCGATACCGGCGCTGCGAAAGCGCTCGACCCGTGCGGCGACCTCCTCCTCGCTACCGACCAGCGAGGTCGCCTCGACGATCTCATCCGGGAGCGCCTCAAAGGCGCCACCACGATCGCCATCCTGGAAGCGGCGCTGCACCTCATCGGCGACCTCGCCGAAGCCGAAACGGTGGGCGAGATCGACGTAGAAGTTCGTTTTGCGGCTACCCATGCCGCCGAAATAGAGAACCAGTCCGGCCTTGACGACGCCCTTGGCCGCCTCCTGATCGCCGCCGATCGCGACCTGCAATGAGGGTGAGACCTCGAGGTCAGAGCGCTGGCGCCCACCCGCCGCAAAACCCGCCGCCAGATGCTCTCCCCAGGTCTCTTCGAAGGCGTCCACGGAAAAGAAGATCGGGATCCAGCCATCGCAGATCTCGGCCGCCATCTCGACCGATTTGCGCCCGATCGCGCCGACAAAGATCGGAATCTCGTTGCGCTCTGGGTGAAAGTTGAGCTTCAGCGGCTTGCCCTCACCGTCTGGCAGCGGCAGCGTGTAGTGCTCGCCATCGTGCTCGAGCGGGCCCTCGCGGGCGATGATCTCGCGGACGACTTCGATGTACTCGCGGGTCCGCCCCCAGGGCTTGGAGTAGGGGACCCCATACCAGCCCTCCGAGACCTGGGGACCGGAGGGTCCGAAGCCAAAGAGAAAGCGCCCGCCCGAGAGTTTGTCGATCGTCGCCCCCGCCATCGCCGCCGCGGCGGGCGGGCGGGCGGGCACCTGCATGATTGCCGCGCCGAGCTTGATCGTCTTCGTCTGCCCGGCGAGCCAGGCCAACACGCTGACCACGTCAGAGCCATAGGACTCCGCCGCCCAGACCGACTCAAAGCCGGCCCCCTCGGCGGCCCTGACCAGCTCGAGGGCCTCCTCGCCGGCCGGGCCGATGCCCCAGTAGCCGAGGTTGAGGCCCAGCTTCAGCTCGCTCGCCATCGTTCGAAACCTACTACTGAACAGCCCTGCCGGGTTCCGGGCCGAGCGAGCCGGTAAACAATGCAGCCGTGAGCGCTGCGATCACCGAACCGGGTCTCTCAAGCGAGCAGGCCGAATCGCGGCTGCGCAAGCTCGGCGATCCACCGAAGACCTCATCGCGCTCGACCTCGAGCATCGTCGCCAGCAACGTCTTCACGCTCTTCAACGCGATCATCGGCGCCTTCCTCGTCCTCGATCTGGGCCTCGGCCTCTACGCGGACTCGATCTTCGGGCTGGTCGCGGTGATCAACTCCTACATCGGCATTCGCCAGGAGCTGAAAGCCAAGCGCACCCTCGACGAGCTCGCGGTGCTAGTCGCACCGCGAGCCACGGTGCGCCGCGACGGAGTGCCCGTCAGCCTGCTCGCCGAGGAGATCGTGCCGGGCGATTTGATCGCGGTCGAACCGGGCGACCAGCTGGTCGCCGACGGCGAGGTCGTTGACAGTCGCGGGATGACGCTCGATGAGTCACTGCTGACCGGCGAGGCCGACGGCATCCAAAAGCCACCCGGAGAGCGGGCGCTGTCGGGCTCCTTCTGCGTCTCGGGCTCGGGCCATTACCTCGTCGACGCGGTTCGCGAGGAGTCCTACGCCGGCCGCCTGGCCGGCGAGGCGCGTGCCTTCCGCCACCCGCTCTCACCGCTGCAGGAAGAGGTCAACCAGGTGATCGTCGCCTGCGTCTACGTGATGCTGCCGTTGGCGGTGATCCTGCTGATCACTCTGAAACTGCGGGCGACCGGGCTCGAAGAAGCGGCGGAGACGGCGACCGCCGGACTGGTGACCCTGATCCCCGAGGGCCTGGTCCTCTTGATGAGCGTCACCTTCGCCGTCGCCGTCGTGCGGCTCGCCGGCCGCAAGACGCTGATCCAGCAGATGAGCGCCACCGAGAGCCTCGCATCGGTCGACACGATCTGCGTCGATAAGACCGGAACCCTGACCGACGGCCAGCTGAAGCTGATCACGATCGCGCCCGCCGAGGGGGTCACCGAGGACGCGGCGCGAAGCGCACTGGCGCGCTTCGCAACCAGTGCCGGGGAGCGCAACCGCACCCTGGAGACGATCGCCGAGCAGCTCCCTGCCAAGCCCGCCCGAGTCGGCGCCGAGGTGCCCTTCTCCTCGGAGTGGAAGTGGAGCGGCCTGCGGATCGGCGCGAAGAGCTACGTGATGGGGGCGCCCGATGTGCTCGCCGGGGCCGGCGCGCTGACCCTGCCCCCGGGCCTGGAGGCTGTCCTTCACCACGAGACCGCCGCCGGCCATCGCGTGGTCGCCTTCGGCGAATCCATCGAGGCCCTGCCCTCCTCCCCAGCGGCTGGGCCGCCGCGACTGGTACCGCTGGCGCTGGTCGTTTTGGAGGAGACGCTGCGGCCCGATGCCTCGCAGACGATCGCCTTCATGCGCGACCAGGACGTCGAGCTGAAGCTGATCTCCGGAGACGCCCGCGCGACCGTCTCGGCGGTGGCGCGCGCGGTCGGCGTGCCCGCCGAGGCGGGCACGATCGAGGGTCCCGACCTTCCTGAGGACGCCGCCGGGCTCGCCGAGGCCGCCAGGGCAAACACGATCTTCTGCCGGATCGCGCCCGAGCAAAAGAAAGCGCTGGTCGGGGCACTGCGCGAATCGGGCCGCTACACGGCGATGATCGGTGATGGCGTCAACGACGTGCCCGCCCTAAAGCAGGCGCGGTTGGCGGTCGCGATGGGCTCCGGCGCCCAGGTGACCAAAGGCATCGCCGACGTCGTCCTGCTCGAGGATGAGTTCTCGCGGCTGCCCGAAGCTGTCGCCGAGGGCCGGCGAATCGCCCGCAACATCCACCGCCTCGGGCGCCTCTATCTGACCAAGACCGTCTACGCGGCGACGCTGATCCTGCTCGTCGCCGTCCCCGGCTTCGCCTTTCCCTTCCTCCCCCGCCACCTGACCCTGGCCGGATTTTTGACGATCGGTATCCCTTCCTTCGTGCTCGCTCTCGCGCCCTCAGACGGACCGCTTTACCGCGGCCGACTAATGCGGGCGCTGGCGGCATTCGCGGTGCCGGCCGGGGTCGCGACTGCGCTCGGCTCGATCCTCTCCTTCTTCCTCGTCGACACGATGTTCGGCGGCACGCTGGAAGCCGGGCGGACCGCCGCGACGACCACCCTTATCGTCCTCGGACTCTCCTTCGTCTTGCTGCTCGAGCGCGGCCCCGGCCGCGAGCACATCGCGATCCAGAGCTACATGTTGGCCCTGGTTGCCGGACTCGGCGCGCTCTATGCGCTGATCCTTGCCGCGGCGCCGGTGCGGAACTTCTTTCAGATGGAACTGCTGAGCGCCACGCAGTGGTTTCTGGCCTTGCTCTCTGCTGCCGCGGGCCTGACGATCGCCAGTGTCCTCTGGCGTCTGCCCCAGATCGAACGCCTGGAACAGAACTCGCCGGGGGCTGCGCCCCCCGGCGCTGGCCCTGGACCGTGATTGGCCCGTCGCCGAGGACGAGGCCCCCCTCGGCGCCGCTCGCCGAGGACCTCTCTGCGCGCCGGCCTACTCGGCGGCCGGCGCCAGTACGAACTGGGTGACGATCAGGTTGGCGGCGAGCCGCTCCTCCGCGGCGCGGCGGCGCTTGATCTTGACCTCGACGACGACCGTGCTCTTGCCGACGTGAAGGGTCTGGGCGCGGGCGCGAATCTCATCGCTGAGCAACCCGGCGGCGAAGACGTTTAGCTTCAGCTCGATTGTCGTGAAATTGTGGCCGGGCGGGATCGCGCGGAAGGTCGCCCAGGCGGCGACGGTGTCGCCAAGTGCCGTCCAGACACCGCCATGGACGAAACCCCCTGGATGCAGGTGGCGCTTGTCGACCGCGATCCGCCCCAGTGAGTGGCTGTCCTCGATCTCGAGCGGCTCGATTTCGAGATCGCCGGGAAAACTGCCGGGCAGAAACTGCCGGGCCGACTCGGTCGTGATCTCGGTGCTGGGGCGAGAAGCGTGGTCGCTCATAGTGGCAAGGCGGGGACCCTCGTCGACCCCGAAACCCTCCATGCCGAAGTCGCCAAAGGGCTGATCGCGCTCGCGCACAGCCTCCTTGAAGCCATCTTTCGCCGCCCGACGCACGAAGCCGTGGCCCTCCTCTGTGTGGCGCGCGATCCCGTCGAAGAAGGTCCCCAGCAGCTGGGTCTGGTGCAGGCCCTGCGCGTAGAGGGACTGGTTGACGAGCATCTTCATCATCACCAGCTGGTTGATCGGCAGCCGCGCGACGCGCTCGAGCAGGCGCTCAAAGCGCGCGTCGAGCTCCGCTGGCGGGGGCGCCTCGGTAGCCAGTCCCCACTCGGCCGCCTGCTCGCCGCTCAGCGAGTCGCCGGTCAGCAACAGGCGCTTGGCCCGCATCGGGCCCAGCCGGGCCGCCCAGAGAGCGGTGGTCGGTGACCCCCAGACCCGGGCCGGCGGATAGCCGATCTTTGCGTCGGCGCCGATCACCAGCAGATCTGAGCAGAGCGCCATGTCGGTACCGCCTGCCACGCAGTAGCCGTGGACCTTGCAGAGCACCGGCTTCTCGGAGTGAAAGAGGCTCATGAATCCCCTCACGTTGCGCGACATGAACTGAAAGTCGGTGACCGGGTCCCAGTTGGACTCGGGGGCGTGGTTGGCGGCGATCTTCGCCGGCTCGATCGGCGAGCCCGGCGGCGCCGGCACTCCCTCCAGCCCCGCCATCTCGCCCTCAGCGGAGGCGACCAGGTCATAGCCCCCGCAGAAGCCGCTGCCGTTGCCGGCCAGGGCGATCACGTGCACCTTGGGGTCGAGATTGGCACGCTCGACGCAGGCCGCGATCTCGGCCGGCATCGCTGGCGTGATCCCGTTCCCGCGCTCAGGCCGATCGAGCGTGATCCGCGCCAGCCGGCCATCGCTCTCGTAGGTGAGGGTCGCGAGCTCCATCGCCAAGGGCGGCCAGATCCCGGGCTGCCGATCCCTGGGGCGGGCAGCTCGGCACGTGCAGCCGGATCAGTTCATCCGCTCGACGATCATCGCGTTGCCCTGACCGCCCGCCACACACATCGTCTCCAGCCCGATCTGGTGATCGTCGGTCTCCATCACGTTTAGCAGCGTGCCCATGATCCGGGCGCCGGTCATCCCGAACGGATGCCCGAGCGCGATCGCACCGCCGTGGGTGTTCAGCTTCTCCTCGGGGATGTCGCACTCGTCCATGATTGGTATGACCTGAGCGGCAAAGGCCTCGTTGAGCTCGACCGTGCCGACGTCGCTGATCGTCATCGCGGCCCGGTCAAGCGCCTTCTTGATCGCTCCGATCGGGGCGACGCCCATGTACTCGGGCTCGTTGCCCCAGGTCGCCGCGGTGATGATCTTGGCGCGTGGGGTGAGGCCGAGCTCCTTGGCCTTGGTGTCGCTCATCACCAGGACCGCGGCGGCGCCGTCATTGAGCGGGCAGGAGTTGCCGGCGGTGACCCCGCCGCCGCCGAAGGCCTCGGGCAATTCGCTCAGCTTCTCCAGGGTCGAGGAGGCGCGAGGGCCGTCATCTTTGGCGACCTCGGTGCCGTCGGCAAGCCTTACCGGGACGATCTCGCGATCAAAGAAGCCGTCCTCTTGGGATCTGACCGCGAGTTCCTGTGAACGCTGGGCGAACTTGTCCATATCGGCGCGGCTGACCTCATATTTCTTGGCCACGTTGACCGCGGTCAGGCCCATTTCGATGTAAGCGTTCGGCTGCCCATCATTGCCCTGCAGGTTCTCGTTTTGGTCGGTGGCGCCGGCGGGCTCGGTGCGCTCGTTGTAACGGCTCACCCACTCGACCCCGGCGGCGATGTAGACATCGCCCTGACCGGCCATCACCGCGTTGCCCGCCTGGCGGATCGCATCGAGACTCGATGAGCAGTAGCGGGAGACCGTGATTCCGTTGACGGTCTGCGGCAGCTTCTCTGAGAGCAGGGTGATGATGCGGCCGATGTTGAATGCCTGCAGACCCTGCGGCATCCCGCAGCCGCAGATCAGGTCCTCGACCAGAGCCGGGTCGACCTCGGGGTTTCGCTCGAGCAGCTGATCGACGACGTAGGCGCCCATCTCATCGGGGCGCAACTGGGCCAGGGAGCCTTTGAAGGCGCGGCCGATCGGCGTGCGAATTGTGTCGACGATCACTGCATCGGGCATCGGGGGTATCTCCTTGCGGGCTGGGTGGCGAAAGTGCGGGCCGCAGGGTAGTGGATTAACGTTGCGACGATGTCGCTCGACGGCTTGCGGGCATGGATCGGCGAGGTGGAGCGCAAGCTCCGCATGCGCACGCGTGTGTTCCTTGTCCTGCTCGCGATCGCGATCGGCGGCGCCGGCGCCGGGATCTACCTGGCGATCGAGGCCGCCGACAACAGCGCCAGCAGCGCTGAAATCAAGGCGCTCGAAGAACGGGTCGAAACCGGCGGCATCGGTACCTCCACCGAGTCCTTGCAGACAGAGCTCTCCCAGCTGCAGTCAGAAATCGCCAGCCTGCGCAGCGAAGCCGCCGCCACGGAAGGCTCAGGATCCGCCAAGACGCCCGGTGAAAGCTCCGAAGCGCCGGTGCAAACCGCCAAGCCGCCCGGAAAATAGGCGCGAGCCGCGAACGCGAAGCTCGGGCACTTGTGCGAAATCGCACGTGAAATGCCCACGTCGTCCCCGTCCTCCGTTACATTCGCCTCAATCCACCTCGCGAGCGATCGCGAGCTTTGCCGCCAGCGGCAGCGAAAGGAGAGCCTCCGATGCCCGAGGGCTACTGCGTCAAAGAGCGTAAGAAGGTCGAGATCAAAGACGCCAAACAGGTGACCATGAAGAACGGTCGCCCAGCGATCCAAGGCACGTGCCCCGACTGCGGTACCAAAATCTTCAAGATCGGGAAACTGTAGGCGTGACTTGAACCCAGTCGGCATGCGTCGCGTACATCGAGACGTATGCCGGCTGGTGCTTTAACCCGAGAGCGCGACGTCCGCGAGGCCTACGCCGCCCACGCCGGCGAGCTTTACGGCTTCGCCACCCGTTCCCTGGGCGATACCGGCCTCGCCGAAGAGGCCGTGCAAGAGACCTTCCTGCGCGCCTGGCGAGCGGGCAAGCGCTTTGACCCCCAGATCGGCTCGCTGCGAACCTGGCTGTTCGCGATCCTGCGCAATGTCGTGATCGACCTCGGCCGGGCGCGTGCGGCGCGACCCTCGGTCGCCGAGAGCCAAACCGAGCCATCGGTGGAACCGTTTGAGCAGACGCTGCTCGCCTGGCAGGTCGAGGAGGCGATGCGCCGGATCGGCGACCAGCACCGCCGGATTTTGGTCGAGACCTACTACCGCGGCCGCCCCTATGGCGAGGTTGCCGAGGAACTGGGAATCCCGGTCGGGACGGTGAAGAGCCGCGTCTACTATGCGCTGCGGGCCCTGCGGATCACGCTCGAGGAGATCGGTTATGAAGGCTGAAAGCTGTCGCGAATGGCGCGAGTCGCTGGGCGCCTATGCGCTCGGTGCACTCGAGGGCGAGGACCGGGTCAGGCTCGAGGCCCACCTCGAGGGCTGCCCGAGCTGCAGCGCCGAGCTGCAGCAGCTGGGAGCGCTGATCCACCCGATGTCGCTTGCTGACCCGGCCCGCTTCGACACGACGCCGGCGTTGCCCGCGGCGCTGGCCGGCCGCGTCTCCGCCGCGATCGGGCACGAGCGCCAGACCCGCCAGCGGCGACGGCTGAGCTTCAGCCTCGCCCTCGGTGGCGCCAGCGCCGCGCTCGCGGCGCTACTCGTGATCTTCGTCTTCAGCGCCGCCTCCACACCGGGCCCCGAACAGCAGGTCAGCTTCAGCTCGCTGCCCAAGGGAACCGAGATCTCAGCCAAGCTGATTCCCAACGCGTTCGGGACCGAAATCCACATGTACGTCAGCGGGGTCAGCTCGGGAACCCTCTGCCGGGTCTATCTGCGCCGGCCCGATGGCAAGCTGCTCTCGGCCGGGACCTTCCGCTATCGCTGGGGGGACGGCCATTACCCGATCCTCAGCTCCGCCCTGGACCTCTCAAAGACCGAAGCGCTCGAGGTCCGCGTCGGCAACCGCACCTACGAGGCGAAGCTGACCTCCGCTGAATCGGAAGCTTCATCGAAAGCAGGCGCGGAGCAGCGCCAGTGAGCCGAGGCCGGGGGGCGTTGGCGCTGCTCGCCGGCCTGGCCCTGGTGATCGCTGGCTGCGGTTCGGGCAACTCGGCGAGCACCGACACAAAGGGGTCCGGCGCCTCGGTCCCGACCACCCCCGCCCCGCCGGTCGCCGGGGCGCCCACCGGAGCGGTCATCTCGGCCGGCTCAACGCCAAAACTGGGCCGGGTGATCGTCGAATCCAAGGGCCACACCCTCTATGCCTTCCAAGCGGACAAGGGCACGGTCTCGAGTTGCTATGGCAGCTGCGAAAAGGTCTGGCCAGCACTGCTGAGCAAAGGCAAGCCGCAGGCGGGCGAAGGCGCCGGTGCCGCAAAGCTGGGCACGAGCGTGCGCAAAGACGGCGCCGCCCAGGTCACCTACGCCGGGCACCCGCTCTACACCTACGTCGCCGACAAGAAGCCCGGCGATACAAGCGGCAATCGCTACTCCTCCTTCGGGGCCCAGTGGCACGCGCTGAAACCAAACGGCGAAGCGGCCGGCGGCTAGATGCCCTACTCCTCCCCCGCCGCACCGGGACGCAGACCGCCGAGGAACATCCCCTCCGAGGCGCGCAGCAGACCGATCGTGATGTGGGGGCGCATGTCGCTGCTGCGCACCCGCAGGTGTGAGCCATGCGGACCGAGGACCTCGACGATCGTGCAGACATCGCCAATCTCGCAGTCATCGCCATAGTCGGCTTCAAGCGCTTCCATCTGTTTTGCCACAACATTTCCCATCTTGCTCTGATCGAGTCCCATCCGGTCATCCCTTCTCGAGTTCGTTTCGGCGGTCTCGGTTCGACCCTAACTGTCGGCGGGTAGCCGACGACCGGCGATGCGAGGATCGGTCAAATGTGATCAATGTCACTCAGTCGCCCCCTGTGGCGCAGGAAGGTTGGCTGCGGGAAAAACCGGGCCTTTCCCGCCCACCGATGACCATGCCGAAAACACACGACTAAAGTGTCATCTGTGACGCAAAGGCCTCTCGAGCTGATTCTCGCTCGCAATCTGATGACGGCGCTCTCGACCCCGGCCTTCCTCGTCGATGAGGGCGGCGTCCTCGTCTTCTACAACGAGGCTGCCGGGGCGCTGTTGGGCAAACGCTATGAGGAGCTCGGCACCGTCGGCCCGAAGGAGTGGGGGTCACTCTTTGGGCCCTTTGATGACGCCGGGGAGCCGATCCCCTATGACGAGCTGCCGCTCGTCGTCGCCGTGCGCAACGGCCGGCCCGCTCACGCCGACTTTGAGATCCGCTCCGCCGATGGAGCCCGCCACAGGATCGAGGCCTCGGCCTTCCCGATCCTCACAGCCCACGGTTCACAGGGTGCGATCGCGGTCTTTTGGCCCTGCGCCTCAAACAACGGAGGCGGGACCTGATGGGGCAGATGAAGGTCAAGCTCTGGGGTACCCGCGGCTCGATCCCCTCCCCAGGACCGGAGACGATCCGCTACGGCGGCAACACCTCCTGCGTGGGGGTGACCCTCTCCGATGGCTCGCTGCTGGCGCTCGATGCAGGCACCGGGATCCGCAATCTCGGGCTCGACTGCGGCCCCGAGCCCACCCGCCTTCACATTCTCCTCACCCACCTGCACCTCGACCATATCCAGGGTCTGGTCTTCTTCGCCCCAGCCTTCCGCCCGCAGACCGAGATCGTGATCTGGGGGCCGGCCTCCCCGGAGGCCTCCCTGCGGGACCGGATCGCGCGCTACATATCGGCCCCGCTTTCCCCGGTCGAGGTGCGCGAGCTACCCTGCGACGTCTCGTTTCGCCATTGCCCTGAGACCGAGTGGGAGATCGGACCAGCGCGGGTTCGCGCCGCCTCGGTCACCCACCGCGGCCCGACCCTCGGTTACCGGATCGATGACGGTCCGAGCTCACTCGCCTACATCCCCGATCACGAGCCAGCGCTCGGCGCCGACCTCGACAACCTCGGAGAGGACTGGATCTCTGGCTTTGAGCTCGCTCGCGACGCTTCGCTTCTGATCCATGACGGTCAATACGCCGACGCCGAGTACCCCGCGCATGTGGGGTGGGGCCACTCGGCCCTCTCCCACACCCTCTCCTTTGCCAGGCGCAGCGGCGCCGAGCGCACGGTCCTCTTTCACCACGACCCGCTGCACAACGATGAGCGGCTCGACCTGCTGGGAAGCGAAGCGCGCCAGCGCTGGGCGGACCTGGGCGGGCCCGAGGGGGCGGTCGAGCTGGGGTGTGAGGGGGCGGAGTTCGAACCCGGTGCGGGGTTGGCAGTTCCAGCCCCGGCAATCGCCACGGCCTGAACCGGAGCCTTGCCGGGTTACCCTGGGCACCCTATGTCCACGTCGCCAGGCATTGAAGCTGCGGCTGGGCGCTCGGATCTGATCCGAGCGGCGCTTGAGATGGCCCGCGAAGCGCATGCCGGCCAGACCCGCAACGCCAGTGGTGGGCGGCCCTACATCGACCACCCGGTCACCGTCGCCGAAGTGCTCAGCGAGCACCTCTCCGCCGAGGAGGTGCTGGCCGCCGCCCTGCTGCACGACGTGGTCGAGGACAGCGAGCTGGAAGTGTCTGACGTGCGCCGGCGCTGCGGCGATCGGGTCGCCGAGATTGTTGCAGCGCTGACCGATGATGAATCGATCGATCCCTACTCGCGGCGAAAGCGTGAGCACCGCGGCCGAGTCGAGGCCGCCGGAGAGGAGGCGATCGCGATCTATGCCGCCGACAAGCTGACCAATGTGCGGATGCTGCGAAGCGCCTATGAGAAAGACGGCGAGGAGGGGATCGAAGCCGAGCTCAAGGTGCCCCTCGATGAGAAGATCACGATCTGGGAACGGGACCTTGAGATGTTGCACAAAAACGAGGGCGAGAGTCCGGCGATCCGGGCGCTCTCAGAGAACCTCTCCGAGCAGCTCAGAGGTCTCGCCGCAGATCGGCGCGCGACCCAGATCTCGAGAGGTTGACCCGGCGGCGCAGCGGCAACAGGTACCAGAGCCCGCTGAACATCGAGGCCGCGCCGATCCCGACCAGGATCGTCGCGACGCTCCCGTAGAGGACATCGCTGATCAGCATCAGGGCGCCGGTCATCGCCAAGGCGAGAAAGCCAAGGCCGGCGATCGCCAGGCGGTTGGCGAGGAAGACCAGCTGGTGCTTGCCCTGGAGATGAAAGGTGAGCCGGTGGTATGCGGTCGGTGCGATCAGTAGGGCCGCCGAGACCGCGGTGCAGAGCAGGGTCGCGAAATAGATCTTTTTCTCAAACGCAGAGATCTGCGTGAAATGCTGCTGGAAGGGCACGGCGAGCAGGAAGGCGAAGAGGACCTGGACGCCCGGCAGGGCGACGCGCAGCTCCTGCAGGAGCTCGCCAAGATTGCGATCAAGACGCACATCCTCCGTCTCCTCACGTCCCGAGGGGCGATCGGCCATGCGCTCACCATAGGCGAAGTGCGCGACCCCCTTAGGATCGCGAGCGATGGGACGCTTGGCTCTAATTCTCGGCAGCAGCGCGACCGGCGCCCGCGGCGAGCCGATCGCCGCCAGCGCCGCCGCTCACGACGCTTTCGTCCTGCAGCGCCACGGGTCAGGCGAGTATGTGCTGCCCCACCGGATCGACCACGCAGCGAATCTCCGGGCGCTGCTGGAGGCCGGCTGTGATCGGGTCCTGGCGATCGGCTCGGTCGGCTCGCTGAGGGAGGAGATCGGGGTCGGCACCCTGGTCTGCCCCGATGATTTCATCGCCCCCCAGCTCGCGATCACAACCTTCAACGACGCACGCGCCCATTCGGCGCCCGGCTTTGAGCGCCACTGGCGCGAGTGTGTGCTCGGCGCGGCGCGCTCGGCGCGGGCCGCCGCATCGCTTAGAGACACCGGCGTTTACTGGCAGACGCTCGGGCCTCGCTTCGAGACGCCGGCCGAGATCCGGATGATCGCGGCGCACGCCGACCTGGTCGGGATGACGATCGCCTCGGAGTGCGTAATCGCCGCCGAGCTCGGCCTCCCCTACGCGGCGCTCTGCATGGTCGACAACCTCGCCAACGGGATCGGCCCCCAAGCGCTCAGCGTCGCCGAGTTGGAAGCCGACCGCGAGGCCAACGCTGGGCGCCTGCAGTCGGTCCTCGATCGGCTCCTAGCGGAGCTCTCGCGATGAGCCTCGCGGTCACCAACGCCCGTCTGGACGGTGAGACCGTCGCCCTGCGCTGCGTGCAGGGCGAGATCGCCGCGCTCGGCCCCGAGGTCCTCGCCGAGCCCGGCGATGAGACGATCGACGCGGGCGGAGCGCCGCTGGTTGTGGCGCTCCTCAACGGCCACACCCATGCCGCGATGACGCTCTTCCGCGGTTACGGCGGCGAGCTGCCCTTGATGCGCTGGCTGCAGGAGAAGATCTGGCCAATCGAGGCAAGGCTCGAGGCCGAGGATGTCTACTGGGGCGCCCGCCTGGCCTGCGTCGAGATGATCCGCACCGGTACGACTCGCTTCTGGGATATGTACTGGCATCCCGAGGCGAGCGCCAGGGCGGCTCGGGACGCCGGCCTGCGGGCGACGATCGGTGGTCCGCTCTTTGACGCCAACGGCAAAACCGAGCAGATGCAGGCGCGGGCCCTGGGCGACCTCGAGGCGCTTGGGGAGTTCAGCCCGCTGATCGATCGCGCGCTCTCGCCGCACTCGATCTACACGGTCAGCGAGGGTCTTTTGCGCTGGAGTGCAGAGACCGCCGCCGAGCACGGGGTCGCGCTTCAGATCCACCTCTCAGAGACCGCCGCCGAGGTCGAAGCCTGCCTGGAGCGCCACGGCATGCGCCCGGCGGCCTACCTCGACAGCCTCGGCGCGCTCGGCGAACGCACCGTGCTCGCCCATGGGGTTTGGCTCGACCGCGCCGAGTTGGAGTTGATCGCCGAACGGGGGGCGACCGTGGTCAGCAATCCGGTCGCCAACATGAAGCTCGCGGTCGGCGGCGTCTTCCCCTACCCCGGCGCCCGCGCGGCGGGGGTCGCGGTTGGACTCGGGACCGACGGCGCCGGTTCCAATGACTCCCTTGACCTGCTCGCCGACCTGAAGGCGTTCGCCCTGATCCAGCGCCACGCCGCCAACGATGCCAGCGTGCTGGGCGCCGCGGAGGCCTGGTCGATCGCCTGCGGGGCCGATTCGGCCCTGCTCGGGGGCGCTCAGACGCCGCTCCGGGTAGGTGCCCCGGCGGATTTCCTGCTCCTGCGGCGCGATGCCCCCGAGCTCGGCATCGGCGAGCTGTATTCCGATCTCGTCTACGCCGCCAGCGGCTCGGTGATCGACACCACGGTTGTCGGCGGCCGGGTCCTGATGCGCGGCGGTGAGGTGCAGGGCGCCGCCGAGGTCCTCGGGGCCGCTGCCGAATGCGCCGAGCGCCTCGGCCTGCGCCCGCGCGCTTGACCGGCTCTCGATACTGAGCCGATGGTCGAGATCCTTGACTCAATCGGCGAAGGCCTCGAACAATCACTCCTGATGGCCTACGCGGTCTGGTGGGCTCTGGTACTCGGTTTCGCGATCTCCGGCGCGGTCCAGGCCTGGGTCCCGCGTGAGCGGATCGAAGCGACGATGGCCGGTGAGGGCGCGAGGCCGATCGCCTGGGCCACGGGCCTGGGCGCGGCTTCCTCCTCATGTTCCTACGCCGCGATCGCGATCGCCAAGAGTCTCTTTCAGAAGGGCGCCTCAGCCGCCGCTGCGCTTGCCTTCCAGTTTGCCTCGACCAATCTGGTCTGGGAGCTCGGCTTGGTGCTCTGGGTGCTGATCGGCTGGCAGTTCACGCTCGCCGAGTACATCGGCGGCATCGTGATGATCGTGATGATGAGCCTCCTGCTGCGCACCTTGATCTCGCCACGGTTGGAGGAGACGGCGCGCGAACACGCCCGGAAGGCCCAGCAAAGCACCCACCAGCACGACTCCGCCAGCTCTCGCAGCTGGGTCGATGTCGCCTACAACTTCCGTGCCGACTGGACGATGCTCTACCGCGAGATCGCGATCGGCTTCCTGCTCGCCGGCTTCATCGGCCTACTTGGCAACAACTTCTTCAATGGCCTCTTCTTGAGCAGCGCTCCCGGCTGGGCGAACACGCTCGAGAACGTGATCGTCGGCCCGCTGATCGCGGTGCTCAGCTCCGTCTGCTCGGTCGGCAACATCCCACTCGCCGCCGTCCTTTGGTCGGGCGGGATCAGCTTCGCCGGGGTGATGGCGTTCATCTTCGCCGACCTGATCGTGCTGCCGATCATCGCCATCTACCGCAAGTACTACGGCTGGCCGTTCACGATCAGGATCGTCGCCCTGATGCTGATCACGATGATGCTCGCCGCGCTCGCCGTCGACGCCCTGTTCGGCGCCGCCGGGCTGATCCCGACCGCCCGACCGAGCCGAGCCGAGATATTCGGCTCGGTGCAGCTTGACTACAAGCTGGTCTTGAACCTGATCGCGACCGCTGTCTTCGCGGCGCTGATGTGGGTGAGTCGGCGCCGGGGTGGGTATAGGGTCGAATCTAGTGCCCACGCGGAAGGCCACTGACCGAGCACGATCGCGCCAGGAGGCCTCGGCCGTCCGCTATCAAGGCGCGACCAAGCGCTACGGGGACTCAGAGCGCGCCGCGGTGGATGACCTGACCCTCGAGGCCCCCGCCGGTGAGATCTGCGTCCTGGTCGGGCCCTCGGGCTGCGGCAAGACGACCGCGATGCGACTGGTCAACCGCACCGTCGAGCTGAGCGCCGGTGACATTCTGATTGGTGGCGAGTCGGTGCGCTCGCGTGACCCGGCGCGCCTGCGCCGCGAGATCGGCTACGTGATCCAGGAGGTCGGCCTCTTCCCCCACCGCACGATCGGCGAGAACATCGCCACGGTCCCCCGGTTGCTCGGCTGGGAGAAGGAGCGCCGCCGGGCCCGCACCGCCGAGCTGCTGGCGCTGATCGGCCTCGACCCAGAGCTCGCCGAACGCTACCCGGCGCAGCTCTCAGGCGGCCAGCAGCAGCGCGTGGGGGTCGCGCGGGCGCTGGCCGCGGACCCGCTGGTGATGCTGATGGATGAGCCCTTCGGCGCGATCGACCCGATCAACCGCGAGCGGCTGCAAAACGAGTTCCTGCGTCTGCAGGCCGAGATCAAGAAGACCGTCCTCTTTGTCACCCACGACATCGACGAGGCGATCAAGATGGGGGACCGGATCGCGATCATGCGCGAGGGGGGCAAGGTCGCCCAATACGCGACCCCTGCCGAGCTGCTGATGTCGCCGGCCGATGAGTTCGTCGAGGACTTCGTCGGCGCCGACCGGGCGCTCAAGCGGCTGGCGCTGATGCGGGTTTCAGACATCGACCTCTGGGAAGCGCCACTTGCCTACGTCGGACAGCCGACGGCCGAGGTCCGGGTCAAGCTGCAGGGGGCCGAGGTGCCCTATCCGCTGCTGGTCGACAGCGAGCGCCGCCCGCTTGGCTGGCTCTCCGAGCGCGACCTGCTCGCCGAGACCGTCCCCGCCAAACCCGACTCGCCGCTCGGGCCGACCCTGGAACCCGACGACGTGATGCGCGATGCACTCGCCGACATCCTCCAGGGAGGCGCCCAGTACGCGGCCGTGACCGACAGCGAGGGCAGGATCGCCGGCGTGCTCTCGGTCGAGATCATTTCCGAGTTCCTGGTCTCGCCGGCGGCGAAGAGTGACGAGCACGGAGCCACAGAGCGGCCGCTCTCCACCGAGAAGCCCGACGATGACTAGCTGGTTCCTCCCGCTCGCCGCCGCTGGTGAACTGCCGCCATCCTTCTTTCACGAACGGACCAGCGCCACGCTGCCCTGTCAGGCCACGGGGAAGCTGTTCTGCTGGAACTGGGCCGTGCATCACATCAATCGCTACGCGACGCCCACCTTGCAGCAGCTGACGCTGGTCCTGCTCACCGTCGCGATCGGATTCGCGATCGCCTTCGCCCTGGCCCTCCTCGCACATCGCCGCCGCTGGCTGCAACCGGCTCTGCTCGCCGGGACCGGGGTCCTCTACACGATCCCGAGCATCGCATTCTTCTTCCTGCTGCTGCCGATCACGGGGTTCGGCCGCGATACCGCGATCATCGTCCTCACCGCCTACACCCTGCAGATCATCTACCGAAACTCGATGGCCGGCCTCGCCAATGTCCCGGCCGCAACCAGAGATGCGGCGAGGGGTATGGGCCTCACCGAGACCCAGATCCTCTGGAAGGTCGAGGTGCCGCTGGCGACGCCCGAGATCATCGCCGGAGTCCGAATTGCCGTGGTCAGCACCGTGGCACTGGCGACGCTCGCCGTGTTCATCGGAGCGGGAGGCCTAGGCACGCAGATCTATCGGGAAGGCAACCTCACCTTCAAGACAGGGATCATCATCGCGGGCGGCATCGCGCTGATCATGGCGCTCGCCTTCGACGCGATTCTGTTCGCCATCCAGCGCCTCGTAACGCCCTGGCGACGGGTGGCGCAGGGATGATCCAGCTCGTCCCTCACCTGCTCCTCGCCTCCTTCGGCGGTGCGTTCGAATTCATCTTTGAAGAACAGGCCTCCAACGTCACCGGGGGCAACCTGGTCGGAGGGCCCTCGCAGACGCTCGAACTGGCCGTTACACAACTCGAAGTCACGCTGCTCGCCCTCGCTCTCTCGATCGCGATCGCAATGCCGCTCGGGCTCTACCTCGGCCATCGGGGAACCGGCGAACTGCTTGCCGTGGGCCTCGGCAACGTCGGCCGCGCGGTTCCCGAGCTCGCCGTCATCGCGCTGATGGCGACCTTGATCGGCGTCGGCGTCCTCAACCTGACGATCGCGCTCGCGATTCTCGGCATCCCACCGATCCTCACCAACTCCTTCATCGGCATCCGCCAAGTCGATAAGTCCGCGGTTCAGGCCGCTCGCGGGGTGGGCATGACCGAGACTGAGATCCTCCGCAAGGTCGAGGTCCCGCTGGCGATCCCAACCCTGATGACGGGCATCCGCGGTGCGACGATCAATATCGTGGCGACGGCTACGATCGGCCCTCTGGCGGGAGTTCTGACACTCGGTGACTACATCTTCAACCGCAGCGTTTACGGCACCGACGGCGTCCTCGCCGGTGCGATTATGGTCGCCCTGCTGGCCCTGGCGCTCGAGGGGCTGCTCGCCCTCCTGCAGCGTCGCCTAACTTCCAAGGGGCTGAAGCTCCGCCCCGCCTGAATGTCTCGAACCAACCAAACCAAGAGAGGAATCACGATGAGGACCAAGACCATCCGGTTGAGTGGGGCGATAGTGCTCGCACTCGTCCTGAGCCTCACGATCGCCGCCTGCGGGAGCAGCAGCAGCGAAACGACGGGTGAATCAACGTCGGCCGAAAGTGGCGGCGAAGAAGGCGCGATCGTCTCGAATCCCGAAAACGCCAACGTCAAGCTGACAATCGGGTCGAAGAATTTCCCTGAACAGGAAATCCTCGGCGAAATCTATGCCCAGGCACTTGCCGCCGCCGGCTACCAGGTCAAGTCGCAGCTCAGTCTCGGATCAGAAACGGTCGCCCTGCAGGCTCTCAAGTCGGGCCAGATATCCGGCTACCCGGAGTACGCCAGCACGGCGCTGACCTCGTTCTTCGGCCTCGAACCCGAAGAAGTGCCCTCAAACGCCCAAGAAGCAGCCGAAAAGGCGAACGAAGAACTCGAAAAGGAAGGTCTGACCGCCTTCCCGCCGACTCCGTTCGCCAGCGCCAACGCGGTCGGGACGCTCAAATCGACGGCGGAAAAGTACGGGCTGAAGACGGTCTCTGACCTCGAAGGTGTCTCGGAAAAGCTGAGCCTCTACGGCTCGCCCGAGTGCCGTCAGCGAATCGACTGCCTGGCCGGGCTGGAAAAACTCTACGGGCTCAAGTTCGCCTCCTTCCACCCGGTCGAAATCGGCCTCCGCTACACGGTGCTGGAAAAGGGCCAGGCGGACCTCTCGATCCTCTTCACCACCGACCCCCAGCTCTCGGCGGAGAAGGACAAATTCGTGATTCTCGAAGACGACAAGCACGTGTTCCCGGCGGGCAACGTCATCTTCCTGACCAAGAAGTCAACCGCCAAAGAAGCCGGCCCCGACTACGAAGGCACGATCGTCAAGGTCCAGAAGGGACTGACGCTCGCCGTCATGCAGGAGCTCGACGCCCGGGTCGAACTCGAAAAGGAGACGGCCAAGGAAGCGGCCTCCCAGTACCTCAAGGAAGCCGGCTACACCGGCTGAGCGGAGCTTCCCTCAAGCGGGCGGGGCCCCCGTGGCTCCGCCCGCCTGCGGATCAGGGAGATTCGCGCCAGCCAGGCAGCCGCCAATCCGGCGGCGGCGGCCAGTCCCAGCGCCAGGCGCGGGTCATAGGCCTGCGCCAGCCAGCCCGAGAGCGGCCCCCCGATCGGCGTCGAGCCGAGAAATACGACTGAGTAAAGCGACATCACCCGACCCCGCATCGCGGGCTTAACCGCGAGTTGCAGGGAGGAGTTGATCGAGGCCGCGAAGACCACCGCCGCGGCGCCGAGCAGGGCGAGGACGGGGACCTCAAGGGCGAGGCTCGGCATCAGCGCAGCGAGCAAGGCCAGGGCGCCGAAGGCCGCGGAGGCGAGCGCGATCAGGTGCACGTCGGTGCGGCCACGGGAGCCGACGAAGAGGGCGCCGAGCAGCGAGCCGACCCCCATCGAGGCGACCAGCGCCGCGTAGACCGAGGCGCCGCCGCCGAAGGTGAAGCGCGCCAGCAGCGGCAGGACGACCTGGAAGTTGAAGCCAAAGGTGCCGACCAGGGCCATCAGCGCCAGTGGCAGCGCCAGCTCGGGGGTGCGGCGCACGTAGCGCAGGCCGGCTCGGATCGCGCCCCGCCCATGCCCGGAGCGCGGTGAGGCGTGCAGGCGAGTGGGATCCATCGAGCAGAGCGCGACGATCATTGCGACGAAGGTCAGCGCGTTGACGGCAAAGCAGGGTCCGACCCCAAAGGCCGCGATCAGCAAACCGGCGATCGCCGGGCCCACGATCCGCGCCGCCTGGACGATCACGCTGTTGAGGCTGACCGCGTTGACGACCCGCTCGGCACCGACCATCTCAAAGACGAAACTCTGCCGGGTGGGATTGTCGACGGCGTTGACGGCACCGATCATCAACACCGCGAGGTAGACCATCCAGGGGCTGACGACGCCGGTGCTCGTGACCACAAAGAGCGCCAGGGCCGGCAGCGCCATCAGCGTCTGGGTGACGATCAGCAGGCGCCGTTTGGAGAAGCGGTCGGCGAGCAGGCCTCCCCAGGCACCGAAGAGCAACATCGGCAAGAACTGCAGCGCCGTGGTCAGGCCGACGGCGACACCGCTGCCGGTCAGACTGAGGATCAACCAGAGCGCGGAGACCGTCTGCATCCAGTTGCCCGAGAGCGAGATCACCTGGCCGGCGAAGTAGCGGCGGTAGTTGGGGACCGAAAGGGAGTCGAAGCTGCGGCGGACTGCGGCGCTCAAGGACCGTCCTCCAAGATCCCCTCGAGGATCTCGGCGGCGCGCTCCAGCGTTTGCACGTCGAGGGCGGGAAGCTCGCGCATGCGGCGCGCCAGATAGGCGTTCTTGCGGCCGCGCAGGCGGCGCAGCCGCTCGCGCCCGGCGGCGTTGACGCTCACCAGACAGCTGCGCCCGTCGCTGGGGTCGGGAGCGCGATCGAGGAGCCCGGCCCGCTCGAGGACCCCCAACGTGCGGGTCGCGGTCGGTCGCTTGACGCGCTCGATCTCAGCCAGCTCACTGGGAGTGATCGGACCGTGACGCTCGACGCTCGCCAGGGCCGAGACGCCGGTCGGGGTCAGCTCGCCCCCCGCCCCGGCCGCCTCCTGTCGCAGGCGACGCGCGGTGCGCACGATCGCCAGCCGCAGCCGCGCGGCGGAGTCCGTCAGCGGGGTCAACCTGATCTCTGTCGTCGTCTCTGCCTGCATTGATTAGCCTAGGTAATTAGTTTAGCAAACTATCATCGAGATTTGATCCCAAAGGTGGATCGATCGCGACTATTAGGTAGTGGGGCGGGTATAAAGAGGGGGTGGAGGAAGCCGCGATAAGGGTTGAGGGCCTGCGCAAGGCCTACGCGGGGCACGAGGCGGTGCGGGGAATCGAGTTCGAGGTCGCGGCCGGGGAAGTCTTCGGCTTCCTCGGGCCAAACGGCGCCGGCAAGACGACGACGATCGAGATCCTCGAGGGCTACCGCGAGCGCAGCGCCGGGCAGGTCACCGTGCTGGGGGTCGACCCCGGCGCCCCGACCCGGGCCTGGCGCGAGCGGGTTGGCCTTGTCCTACAGGAGTGCGAGCTCGACCCGCTGCTCACTGTGCGCGAGGCGGTCGAGCTCTTTGCGAGCTTCTACACGGCTCCTCGCCCGGTCGATGAGACGATCGACCTGGTCGGCCTCGCCGACAAACGCCGGGCGCGGATCGGATCGCTCTCGGGCGGTCAGAAAAGGCGCGCCGACGTCGCGATCGGGATCATCGGCGACCCCGACCTGATCTTCCTTGACGAGCCGACCACCGGATTTGACCCAACCGCTCGGCGCGATGCCTGGCGGATGATCGAAGGCCTGAAGGCGCTCGGTAAGACCGTCTTCCTGACCACCCACTACATGGACGAGGCCCAGCATCTCGCCGATCGGGTCGCAATCCTGCGTGAGGGCCAGATCGTTGCCCAAGGGGCGCCAGGTGAGCTCGGCGAGAGCCTCGGACGTCGCACGGTGATCGGCTTCACGCTGCGCAACGGACTTGGGCCCGAGGAGGTGAGGGCCGCGATCTCGGTCCCGGTCGAGGTCGCCGGCGATCAGGTCGAGGTCCAGACCGAGGACCCGCAGGCCGACCTCTACCGCCTGCTCAGCCTCGCCGAGCAGCGCGGGGCAAAGCTCGAGGACCTCGAGGTGCGCCGACCGAGCCTCGAGGACATCTTCATCGAGCTGACCCGCGAGGAGCAGCGGTGAGCGACCGGCGCCTCGTCCTCAGTCAGACCCGGGTGGCGATCCTCGTCGCCCTGCGGACCCCGCGCGGCCTGGTCTTCACGCTCGCCTTCCCGTTGATCTTGCTTGTCCTCTTCAACTCGATCTTCATCGGCGGCAGCGAAACAGCGACGCTTCCCAACAACCTGAAGCTGAGCGCCCAGGCCTACTTCACGGCGGGCATCATCGCCTACGCCGTCGCCCTCTCGACCTTCACGACGCTGACCGTTTCGCTGACAACCTCACGCGAGCGCGGCCAGCTCAAGCGCCTGCGCGGCACCCCGATGCCGGCCTGGACCTTCATCGCCGCCCAGATCCTGCGCGCGACCGCCCAGGCGCTGGTGGTCACCGGCCTGATGCTCGCCGTCGCCGGGATCGCCTACGGGGTGCCGGTGCCCGGATCGACCTTCCCCGCCTTCCTGCTCTATGTCGTGCTCGGGACGGCCACCCTGTGCTCGCTCGGCATTGCGCTCAGCGCCTTCACCCCGACCGTTGACTCGGCTTCAACGATCGCACCCTTCACGGTGGTGATGCTCGCCTTTTTCTCGGGGATCTGGATTCCGGTGGAACATCTACCCCACGGTCTGGAAGTTCTCGGCAAGCTCTTCCCCCTCTACCACCTGGCCCTGGGTCTGCAGACGACCCTCGCTCCCGGCGCCAGCGGCAGCGGCCTGGTCGCCGAAAACGTGCTGATCCTGGTGATCTGGGCGCTTCTCGGCATGCGGATTGCCAGCCGCCGGTTCCGCTGGGAGCCGCAATCAAGCCCCGCCTGAGACCCGCGCTGATCAGTTGACCCCGCCGTCGTGACGAGGATCCTCGCCGGCGCGGTGCCTGGTAGCTAGTGGCGATCGACCCGGTGAGTGGACCCGGCGAAAGGGTGAGAGCCCCCCCTGAAACCGCCGAGCAGCGTGGCTGGGCCCTCGGCGCGGCGGGCATCGCTGGGGCCGCGCCGCGCGTGGGAATCTGGCCCTGCAGCACGACCGATACCAGAGGCTGCGAGTCGCGACGCGGCCCCGCCGGCTGGCAATCGTAGGTAGGCACCGCGGCGGGCGCGTCGAAACAAACGCCGATGGGCACCAAAGTCAAGGATGGCCAACAGCCCACGCGCTATGAGCCCGGGATGGACGCCCGCAGCACCAGGGTCGCCGAAATCCTCAACACGCCGATGCTGATCGCCGCGGCCCTGACCCTGCCGATGGTCGCGATCACCGAGTCCCACCCGGGCGGCTGGCTCGAGGCCACCGCGCGGGTTCTGAACTGGGCGACCTGGTTTGCCTTCGCGATCGAGCTCGTCGTCATGCTGGCGGTCGTCCCCGATCGGCGCACCTGGCTTCGCCACAACCCGCTGAGCCCAGTGATCGTCATACTCACCCCGCCGATCTTGCCGGCAGGCCTGCAGAGCCTGCGAGCCCTGCGCCTGCTGCGCCTGCTGCGCCTGCTGCGCCTCGCCCAGCTCTCGCGCGCGGTCTTCTCCCTGCAGGGCCTGCGCTACGCGCTCCTGCTCTCGGTCTTGACGGTGATCGGCGGCGGTGCCCTCTTCGACGCCTTTGAGAAAGGCCACCAGCATCTCGACACCTGGGACGGGATCTACTGGGCGGTGACGACGATGACGACCCTCGGCTCGAACATCTATCCAACGACGACCGGCGGGCAGATCGTCTCGACCGTGATCCTGATCGTCGGCATCGGCTTCGTCGCGCTGCTCACCGGCGCCTTCGCGCAGCGCTTCCTCGGCCCCGAGCTCACCCAGGTCGAGGAGGAGCTCGAACAGGAGCAGCTCTCGGTCGAGGCACTCGCCCTGCGGGAATTGCACAGCGTCCGTGAGCAGCTGCAGGCGCTCGAGGTCGCCGTTGAGCGAATGATCGACCAGCGCTCGAGCTAGAGCCGCCCGCCTCGCCTGCGCGTCGGGTCAGTCCTCTTCCTGGCGCAGTTCGGCGATCTTGGTCTCGAGCTCACCCATCACCGCCGGGTCGCGCAGGGTGGTCACGTCGCCAAGGGCGCGGCCCTCGGCGATATCGCGCAGGAGGCGGCGCATGATCTTCCCCGAGCGCGTCTTGGGCAAATCATCGGCCCAGACGATGCGCTTGGGGCGGGCGAATTTCCCGATCCGCTCGGCGACCACAGCGCGGATCCCCTCGACCAGCTCCTCGCTTGGCTCGGTCTCACCGGCGAGCGTGACGAAGGCGCAGATAGCCTGGCCGGTGTCCTCATCGGACTGGCCGATGACAGCCGCCTCGGCGACCTTCTCATGGGCGACGATCGCCGACTCGACCTCCGCCGTGGAGAGTCGGTGCCCGGAGACGTTGACGACGTCGTCGATGCGACCGATCACCCAGAAGTAGTCATCGCAATCGCGACGCGCGGCGTCGCCGACCAGGTAGGTCTGCTTTCCGAATCGGGAGAAATAGGTCTCGACGAAGCGCTCGTCCTCTTTGTAGAGGCCGCGCAGCATCGCCGGCCAGGGCCGGGTCAAGATCAGCAGTCCCTGGCCTTCTTTGACCGGCTCACCATCGCTCTCCCCCACCACCTCGGCATCGATCCCCGGAAACGGCGTCGTCGCCGAGCCGGGCTTGGTCGCCGTGATCCCCGGCAGGGGGGTGATCATGATCGCGCCGGTCTCGGTCTGCCACCAGGTGTCGACGATCGGACAGCGTTCGGCGCCGATCACCTTGTGGTACCAAAGCCAGGCCTTGGGGTTGATCGGCTCGCCGACCGAGCCCAGGAGGCGCAGCGAAGAGAGATCGTGTTCGGCGGGGATCTCGGCGCCCCATTTGATGAAGGTGCGAATCGCGGTCGGCGCCGCGTAGAGGATCGTCGCCTTGTAGCGGGCGATGTTCTCCCACCAGATCCCCTTGTGGGGGTAGTCGGGCGCCCCCTCCCACATGACGCTGGTCACCCCGTTTGAGAGTGGCCCATAGACGATGTAGGAGTGCCCGGTGACCCAGCCGACGTCGGCGGCGCACCAGTAGACGTCGGAGTCGGGCTTGATGTCAAAGACGTAGCGGTGCGTTGCGGTAACGCCCGTCATGTAGCCGCCGGTCGTGTGCAGAATGCCCTTCGGCTTCGCGGTCGAGCCAGACGTGTAGAGGATGAAAAGCGGGTGCTCGGCTCCGAGCGGCTCCGGGGGGCAGAGCGGATCGGCGGCCTCCATCATCTCGTCGTGGAAATGATCGCGCCCCTCGGTCATCGGGCAATCGATGCCGGTTGCCCGCACCACGACGATCGTCTCGAGGCTCCCAAGCTCGCCTAGGTGCTGGTCGACCTGCTCCTTGATCGGAGCGGTTTTGCCCTTGCGGCGGGCGCCGTCGACGGTGACCAACGCCTTCGCCTCGGAGAACTCCATGCGCTCGCGCACCGACTCCGGCGAGAAACCGCCGAAGACGACGTTGTGGGGAGCGCCAATCCGCGCGCAGGCAAGCATTGCGACAACGACCTCGGGGATCATCGGCAAATAGATGCCGACCACGTCGCCCTTCTGGACCCCGAGGTCCTTGAGACCGTTGGCAAATCGTTGCACGTCGGCGAGCAGCCCCGCGTAGGTGATCTGGCGCTCCTCGCCCTGCTCTCCGCGCCAGTGGTAGGCGACCCGCTCACCCCGACCGGCCTCGACGTGGCGGTCGAGGCAATTTGCCGATGCGTTTAGCCTGCCATCGGCAAACCAGGAGTAAAAGGGCGGGTTCGAGGCGTCCAGTCCCTGGCTGGGCGGCTCGATCCAGTCGAGCAACTCGGTTGACTGGCGCATCCACCACGCCTCAGGGTCGGCGCTAGCCTGCTCATAGATCGAGGGGTCGGAGAGCAGCGCCTGGGAGCGGAACTCGGCGGGGGGATCAAAGCGCTGCACCTCAAGCAGTGCACTCAACTCGCCCTCTAGGTCAATCGACTCCTGTTGTTTGGTTGCCATCTGCCCTCCTCCTGCTCAGCGACCCAAGGGGCGGACCGGCAGGACCGTCCGTCCGAAGGTCGAGTTGGTGACCGCAGCAAACGATGCATACCAGGCGGCTGCCGCGGTCGCCAGGCCGAACCAGCCACCGGCTTCAATCAGGCCTTCTGATCCCCGGGAGTTGCCGATGCCGAGCAAAAAGAAGGTCACCGCAAGCAAAAAGAAGACCACCGCGACGGCGGCCGTCGTTCGCAGCGAGGCGACGAACATGTAGGTCGTGAAGATACCCCAGGCGATCAGGTACAGACCGACCGCGTCGCCGAGATGCGCGGCGGGAATATCGCCGGCGAAGAAGGTCAGAAGCGCCCAGAAGGAGATCCAGAAAGCCCCAAATGATGTGAAGGCGACCGCGCCAAAGGTGTTCCCGGTGCGGAACTCCCACATGCCGGCCAGTATCTGGGCGATCCCCCCATAGCCGAGCGCCAGTCCGAGGACGACCGGCTCGCCGGCTTTGCTGACCAGTCCAGAATTGAACATGCTCAAGACGAAGGTGGTCAGGGCGAAGGCTCCGAGGCCCAGCGGGGCGGGATCGGCGGGGCTCCATCCCTGCCCAACCTGGGCGACGCCGACCTGCTGGGCACGCTCGCCGTTTGCCATGTCCTTCCTCGGAAGCGATGCGGACTCCATGGTGGCTCCTCTCTCGCCCGCTCTCGAGGCTTCCCAGGGAGCGGGAGCGATCTATGTCCTCACCCGCTTTGCATAGCTACCCCATTCGGGCGAGGTCTAACACCGCTCGCCGAGGCCCGACCCGCGGTTCTGCGTGGGCCTTTGCTCAGTAGCCGGCGGGATGACGAGCGATGAAGCCTTCGGGCGAATCGACCGGCGAGGAATGCCAGCGCGGTCCCGGGCCGCCGACCGTGTCGAAAGCAAGCCCGGCGATGATCATCCAGGCGTGTTCGGCGTTGGCATAGACCGTGATCCACCTGCCCGGCCCGGCTTCACCCCAGGTCTCAAGACCGGTCGAATCCAGTGGGCTTTCGAGGAAACCGCCGCCGTGCAGGGCGAAGCTGACTGAGCCCGAGCAGTCATAGCCAGAGGATTCAAAGGAGGCGTGGCCGCCACCCCAAATGTAGGGGGTTGTCGCGATCGAGTTCGCCGCTTCGATCGCGGCCGCCACCGCCGGCGGCGCCGCCGAGGGCACGCTGGCCTGGCTTTCGGAGATGAAGCTGGCGGCCTCTCCCGGCGTCAGCGGCGCTGGCGTGCTCGCGACGGCGGGCGTGCCCGTGACCGAGAGCTGTTCGGAGATCGCCGCAAGGTTGTCGCTGAGCGCACTCGATTGCGACTCGAGCTGTTCGAGCTGGGCCTGGCGCGAGGCCTGTGCTTGCTTGAGTTCGCCGAAGCGAGCCTCAGCGGCGGCCTTCGCCTGGGCGACTTCGCGCTCCTTGACGGCGATCGCATCGCGGGCGCTCTTGATCCTCAGCCGCTCGGCGGTCATCCGCTTGACCGCGGCCCGGGCCTGGTCACGCAAACCCTTGACCCGGACGGCGACCGAGTCGTCGTATTCGTGGATCTGGCTCAGATAGCCAGCGCGAGCGTTCAGTTCCGACCAGCTCGAGGAGTTAAGGACGACGTTGACGACATCGGGTGAGCCCGCCTCATACATCGCGACAAGGCGCTGGCGCAGAACGCCCAGCGCTCGATGTAGACGAAGCCGAATTCGCGCCAGGCGGCGTTGGTCGGTGCGCAGCTCTTCGGTCGCGGTTTCGAGTTCGCTCTGCTTTTCCTGCAGTTCGGCGGCAACCGCGGCCTGGCGCTGGCGCAGCGCGGAGACTTCGCCGATCATCGAGTTGATTTCTTTGTTCTCCACGGCGATCGAGGCGCTCAGGGCACCTTCGCTCTTGCGCAGATGGGCGAGCTTGCCCTGGCCATCGTGGAACTTTTCTTCGAGGTCCTTGGCCGGGGCGCTGGCCACGCCACGCACAGCGAGCACGCAAAGCACGGCGAGCAGGAGCGCCGCGGGCAGCACCAGCCGCCTCGAGTTCCCTGGGAAGGAGGTCAACATCGGCGTCGCACGCTAGCGAAAACGCCGCAAGATTGTTAGGAGTTGCTAATAACTTGCAACTTTGCTTGCAGCGGGGCCGCTGCAAAAGGGAAATCTGCCGCCGCGACGAACCCCACAGCCGCGGCGGCCGCGGCGGTTTAGGCGAGCAATTTCGCTTTTGCCTGGTCGAACTCCTCGACGGAGATCGCGCCCTTTTCCTTCAGGTCATTGAGTTTGTGGAGCTCATCGGCGGGCGAGCTGTGTGCCTGTTCGCGGATATAGGCATCCATATGGTGCTTGGCCTCGTTTTGGGCCTTGATCGTCCGTTCGCGCATACCGCTGCCACGAGCGATCAGGTAGATCAGCGCGGTCAGGAAGGGGATGAAGACCAGGAAAAGCACCCAGGCGGCCTTCGCCCAGCCGGAGATCTCATGGTCGCGGAAGAGGTCGGAGAGGATCGTGATCAGGATCCAGATCCAGATCACAAAGAAGAAGACCTCAAAGGCGACGAGCAGCGCTTCACCCAGGTTGATAGCGGCGAGGAACAAGGGGCTTCCTTTCGGTGGTTACGAAAGCGATCAATCGGATCGCGTTGCGCAAACGCTACACCCCAGCCGGAGAAGTTCAGCCGACGATGATCTTGCCGTGCATTTCGGGGTGGATCTGGCAGTGGTAGGCGTAGGTGCCGGGCGCGGTGAAACGCACCGATACCGAGTGCCCGGGCTTGATCTTGCCGGTGTTGAAGCTGCCATTGCGGGTCGCCGTGTGCTTGATCCTCGAGGTGTTGGAGAAGACCACCGTCGCGCCCTTGCTCACGTGCAGGGGCGTCGGGCTGTACTTGAAGTGGTCGATCGTCACCGTGCTCGAGCCACTGGCGCTCGCCGAACCGGCGGCCGCGGCCGGGCTGCGGTTTAGCACGAGCAGTGCCAGCGCAGCGATGGCGAGGATCGCGGCAGCTAGGGCCAGCCACGCCCTCCGTCCTGGATTAAGTCGGATAGTTCCCATTTGGCCCGGTTTACGGAGCAGCCCACGTCGAGGTTCAAAGCGTCCGTGAAAACAGCACCGCGGCGACCGCGGTGGCCAGGTTGAGGCTCGAGACACCCGTGCGCATCGGGATCCCAAGGCGCAGGTCGGAGCGCTCAAGGAGCTCCGGGCTGAGTCCGTAGCGCTCGCTGCCGAAGGCGAGAATCGCCCGCGGTGGCAGCGCCTGCGCGGAGAGCTCCTCGCCGCCGGGATCGATCGCCACCAGGGGCCGCTCACTTGCTGGCGGTGAGTCGATCGCCGCTACCGGCAGCGCGTAATGCAGGCCGGCGGCCCCGCGCAGCGCGTCGGGATGCCAGGGGTCATTGGCACCGGTGCTCAGCACCCCGGCGGCATCGGCCGCGGCGGCGACTCGCACGCAGGCCCCCATGTTTCCCATCGACCGCGGGTCCTCTAGTAAGACAAATGGGGCCGGGCGTGGGTCGGCGAGCGCGGTGGCCACGTCGACCGCTGGGCGGGCGGCGAGCGCGACGACGCCGGTGCTCGGAGCCTGCGGAACCAGGGCGGCGATCGTCGCCGCGTCGACCTCGATCACCCGCCGGCGGATCGAGCCGGCGAGATCAGGCGCGAGTCCGGCGGCCAGTTGCTCGAGGCGATCGGGGTCGGTGGCGAGCACCTCGTGCAGATCGGCGCCGAAGCGGATCGCGTGCTTGAGCGCATGGAACCCCTCCAGCACCGCGAGCTCGCGGTCGCGCCGCGCCGAGCGGTAGCGACGAATGAGCTCCGCCCGCGCCGCATCGCCCTCCATCAGCGACCCCTGCCGCGAACCTCAAACTGCGCCATCAGGCCGTGATCCTCGTGATCGAGCATGTGACAGTGGATGACGAACTTGCCGGTGTAATCGGAGAAGTGCCCGGCGACCTTGATCCGTTCGCCGGGGTGCAGGAAGAAGGTCTCCTTGAGGCAGTCTTCCCAGGGCGGTGGCGGTCGATTATCTTGGGCAAGCAGGTACCAGTCGGTGTGATGAATGTGGATCATGTGGGTGACCCCGGTCCGGTTGACGATCTCCCAGGTCTCGGTCGTGTCGATCAGCGGGAAGGCATCGGAGTGGGCGGGATTGAAGGTGAGGCCGTTGATCTCCCAGACGGGGGTGAAACCACTGCCGATCGTGATCGTCCAGGTGCGGTCGGGGTTGGTTGAGACTCGCTCGGTCCAGGCCGGCAGCGGGCGCAGGCGCCGCGGGGGGTCCGATCCTGGACCCGCCCGGCGTCAACCCCAACCTGCATCAGCGCCCGATTTCAATAATCAAGGAGCGCAAGATATTCGTCCAGTGGGCAGCGGTCAAGAGCCGCGGGTCTGGCGCTAGGCTGAGCTTTGCGAATGGCCAGCTACCTGCATACCTGCTACCGAATCGGGGACATAGACCGTTCGGTCGCCTTCTACGAGAAACTCGGCTTCGCGGAGGTCGCACGGATGCCGATTGGTGACGAGGCGATCAATGTCTTCTTAGCCCTGCCCGGTGAGGACCCACGCCTCGAGCTCACCTACAACCATGGCGTTGACTCCTATGAGCTCGGCGACGGGTATAACCACATCGCGATCGCGGTCGAGGACCTCGACGCGACGCTGAAGGGACTAGCGAGCGAGGGGATCGAACCCGAGAAACCGCCCTACCGCCCCGGCGGGCGCACCGAGGGCCACCGGATCTGCTTCGTGCGCGACCCCGATGGTACCGTATTGAGATAATTGGTGAATAGGGCCGGTGCAGTCCCACGTCCGCCCTGCCCCGCCGCCTAGTCAAGCGTCTCCGCTGCGCGCGGCCTCTGGTTGAATCTGCCGCGCGGCCTCTCCTGGCCGCCTAGCCCTCGCCCTTCGGCTCTTTGCCGGGCATCCAGCTCCTTTTCATCTTCCCGTCGGGTCGCGGCTCTTTCCTCTTGCCGGGCGGGAATCGGCTGTTCCTGCTCACTGGGACCTTCGGCCTCGACGCGGCCAGTTTGCCTGAGTGCTTTTCGTACCATCTCCGGCTCTCCTCGGGCGTTTCCGGCTCGCTCGCCTCGCGCTCTTGGTGTCCTCGCGCCCATTCAAGAGACGCCTTGAGATCCTCGGGGGCGAGCACCATCAAATCGCGAATGTCCTGCTCCATCGAAGGATCGAAACTTAGGTCGTTCTTCGGCTCCTCGTCCCAGAGCTTCTGCGGCTCCGTGGAAATGGCGATGACACGGTTCTCCATCTGGCTTATCGCCGATTGAGACACCTCTAGAAGCACGGCTAGGTCCTCCTGTTTCAAGCCGCATTCCCGACGCCACGTGCGTAGCTCGACCCCATCCATGCGGTCCATATAAGCAGCCTGAAAGCGAGGGCATCATCAAAGGTGCGCCCGCAATCCCGCGGGCGCTTTCCCGAGGAGAGCCACCTATGGCAAACGACGTGAGCAACCGACTGGTAGTGACCGGCGACGCCGACGAGGTCGCCGCGTTCCACGATCTGGCGACGGAGCAGGACAAGCCGTTGCCAGCGACCGACAACGAACAGGCGTACCCGCTGTTCCGTCGCCTACGTGCGGCGGTGAAGGCGAGCGCCGCGATCAGCGCGAAGGCGAACGTGCACAACCCCCACTACGAGGCTCCGAACGGCGCACGGCTGCTCGGCGGCGACATCTCGGACGGGCGTGTCGAATACAAGTTCGCCTCCCGGGACGAGTGGCCCGCGTATGAGCTAGTCCGCGCTGTCGAACGGTGGTCTGGGCTGACGTTCACGCTCCGTTCAGCCAAGCCAAAGCTCAGGGTGGGCCGGTCGGTTGACCTGCGCCGGCGGTGAAGTTGCCGAGCGGCTCGACTTCAACGTCGGCGACAGCGGCGTCGAGGTCATCCGAAATGGGGAGGGGGACGAGTCCCGCACCCTCCTGCCAGGTGATGTCCGGCAGATGCGGACCGCGCTGCTAGCGGACGCGAAACAGCGGGGCATGCGTATGGACGACCACAGCGCATAGCGAGCAGGGGGCCGTCGCTTTCGGGCGGCGGTCTCCGCCGGAGTCATATCCAACTACGAAGGGAGCAGCATGAATACCGACAGCACGCAGATGGAACCGCTGACCTATGACGCGGCTATCGAGGCCGTGACCGCGAGGATCGGCGAGGAGGTGGGCGTCCGTATGAGTGGCAGCCGACCGTGGGCCTCGTTCGACGGGACGCTGAAGGGCGTTCGTCACGACGGCGAATACCACTACGTGGACCTGACTACGACCGGCTTCGTGACCCTGATGCGCTCCGCCTCCGACGGTGGGTGGCAGTGGACAGTCGAGGGCAGTTCCGGCGTGATGGTGGTCGTCCAGCAGGGCGATATCGAGATCGCTTTCCAGTTCCCGCCCGCGCCGGTCGAGTAGGTCCTCCCCGCCTCTCATATTCGTCCCCAGCAGTACATCGAAACGTAGGATCCACGTACAACCATGAATCCACAAAAAGCAGTCAGCCTCAGATTCAGGATCGCGCCCGAGCAGAAGGTGAAGCTGGACGAGATCGCCGCCGACCGGAAGGTCCCCACGTCCGTCGTCGTGCGCGACCTCATCAGTGCCGCGACCGGCGTCTCGGACCCGCTCCCGAAACCGAGGCGCGGCGGCGGGATCCACACCAACCACCGAGGCCCGAAGCGTAAGGGCCGAAAGAACTTGACCACCTAAAAGCAGAAAGGCCACCCGCCCAGGTGACCTCTCAGAAGGAAAAGCATGACTACAACCGAGATAGATCCTACAACCGACGCCGTGGCTGCTTCCGGTGGAAAGCGCGAGCTGACGGTGCCCGAGCTGTACGCGATCTACGAGCGTGAGCTTGAGGTCGCCAGCGAGAAGCTCGAGGACGCCAAGGAGGCAGCTACCGAGGTCCAAAGCCGCGCTGGGATCGACACATTCGCGTCTCGTTTCACGGCGACAAAGGTCAGCCTGCTCGACCTCCGCCCCGAGGACCTGCTGCCCCCCGAAACTCTCCCCGGCTCCAGCGGTGTGATCCTCAAGGGTGCCCGCCACCTCTGGCCGATGGAGCGGAAGGGCGGGAAGTCGCTCGCCACACTGGTGATGTCGGTGGACATCGCCTTGGCCGGTAGCCGGGTCGTGATCCTCGACCGCGAGAACGGGCACCGTCGCTACGGTCTCCGGCTCAAGGACATTGCGAGCGCCCGCGACCTCACCCCCGAGCAGCTCGACGTCGTCCGCGGCGGCCTGTCGTACTACTCCTTCCCGCAGATCCGCCGAGGCGACCGGGACGACCTGACCGCCGAGCTTCAGGGCGCACACCTCGTCGTCTTCGACTCCTCCCGCGCGTTCCTGACCAGCCTCGGCCTAGAAGAGGACTCGTCGGACCAGTACTCCAAATTCATGGGCGAGGTGATTGACCCCCTCTTTCAGCAGGGCATCTCCACCCTGATTCTCGACAACGCCGGCCACTCAGACAAGGGCCGTGCTCGCGGGACCTCGTCGAAGGGCGACCTCAACGAGCAGCTGTTCACCTCCGAGAAAACAAAGGAGTTCGACCGGGACAACACGGGCGAGGTCACGCTCGAAGTTGAGGCGAGCCGTGATGGCGTACCCGGCCGCTGGACGATGGCGCTCGGCGGCAATGTCTATGGGTCCTGGGAAGAGGCCACCGGCCCGGCGGTCAACCGGAAAGGCGCGGGGAAGGGGTCCAAGGGCTCACAGAAGAAGGAGCACAACAAGAAGCGGATGCAGGAGCTTCTCGACGAGGAGCCGGGCATCACCGACGCCAAGATCGCTGAGCAACTCGGCGTCGGCCCGAAGACGGTGGCCAACTACCGCACCGAGCTGACCGGGGATGAGACTAGGTCGTCTGTCGCCCGTCCGGCCACTCGATGTGGTCGAACCGCAGCTCGCCGTCGTCGTCATGCCGGTAGACGGAGACCTCGCCCCGCCGACCCGGTCGGCTGCGCATGTAGCGCGTGTCCTCTAGGCGTTGCTTCCACTGGGCGTCAGTCATCGGAAATGACAGTACTCGGCGCGAAATACGGCCGGTCGGTGGAAAGCCCGTTCGCGGTCATGTGGAAAACAGAAAACAGAAGCCTTTCTGTTTTCCTTTCCAGCCAGTTCGTATCTATAGCTGGGGCTAGTGGCGGGTCACGGAAAACGGTGGAAAATAGAAGCACCGGTGAGCGCCGGGTGGAAAGGAAAGGGGAATACCCTTGGGTTTCCCCTTTCCTCCACCGGTCTCCGTTGACGCTGCCTTATTGGAACCACAGCTCGCACTCGGCCGTGAGCTTGGCCTGTACGTCGCTAGCTTCCTCGGCCAGCTTTTCGCTGGCCACCGCCTCATCATCGCGGCGGTTCCGCTGGGCGGCGGGCCGTAGGGAGTTGACACATTCACACCACTTGTTCATAAGGTCCGTGTTGAGGGTCGGGATTGCGTGACGGCTGCCCAAGCGGAGGCCGAGACGGATGGTGAACTGGTGCATCTCAAGCACCCTCTCCCCCAGCGGCAGAAGCTCCATTTTCATGTCGTAGTCGAGCTTCTTGAGGGCCCTTTCCTTGCCCGCCGAATCGCCGAGATCGCCGTAGTGGGTCCGCTGCCGTTCAGTCCAGGCGGCGTTCTGCGTCGCCGTGGCGATCTGACGCTGGAGGTCGATGACCAGCACGATGGCCGCGTCGATGGCGTCCCGGCTGTACTCGTCCTTCCGCACCTTCAGGTCGTGGTCTAGCTGTTCCCGGTGCCGAGTATCCGCACTGGCAAGCTGTCGTTCCTGCCAGTCGCTCGCGGTCCCCGCCGCCAGCCACGCTGCGTACGCGGCGACCAAGGCGAGCACCACCGAGCCGAGCAGAGGGCCGACCTGTTCCAGTGCCGGGCTTCCGTTCCCGATCCATTCGACCCCTAAGAATTCAACCGCCGCGAGGATCACGGCGCGGAGCCTATTTCAGGCGTCTGTGCCTCTCCATAGAGGGGCCGTCAGTTCGGCGGCCAGCTGGGCCAGTCGTAGTAGGCCGCCTCGTCCTCGTAGCCTGCCGCCACGGCCTCGGTGCCGCGGAAGGCCGCCTCGAAGTGCGCCCGCTCCATGTCGCCGGCCTCAGCGTGACGGACGGCGTGGCACTCGCGGCAGAGCCAGTCCACGTCGATGGCTTTGGTGTAGTCGGGGTGGTGGCGGTCGAGCCTCACCTCGTCGCCGCAGACCTCGCACCGGCCGGGATCCACGATCTTCCCGGTCTTGGTGGCCCGTCGTGCGGCTTCCCGCGCTCGGCGCTTCTCGGCACTCGACACCATGGATCAAAGGTAGTCGCAGGCGCGGCGGAATGCGCCGGTAACTCGATGCGACAATCCGGCGATAGGCTGGCGCCGTGTTCGCGCGGTTGATACGCGCCTGGCGCCGTGTGGCTCGTGTATTCGAGCGGGCGAGGGCCGCGACCGAGAGTTGGGCGGACCGTACAGTCGAGCGTTACGGCTCCTTCATGTGGCGCACCTGGGAACGAGGTGGATTGTGGCGGCTCGTGGCGGTCCTCATCGCGCCGGTACAGGTCCTCGTCTGGGTATTCCTCTTGACGTGCATGTTTCTCGGCTGGGCGGTCGCGACCATCTTCAGCCTAGTCCTCATCGCCGCCGTGGTGGCCGCACTCATCCTCCCCTTCATCGGGATCTCTGCCGTCCTGCATTCCGCAGGGATCGTGACGTCGGGCGAATCATCGCCGGCCCCGGTCCGGTCATCCTCGAGTTCGGGCTCAGGCTTCTGCTCCACCCACACATGCATCCCCAGCTTCGGCGAGGGGCGCGGCTACCCGGTCGAATGCGCCGATGGGGAGTGGAGCGATTCTGGCGGCATCCAAGGCGCCTGCTCCGACCACGGTGGCGAGGCGTACTAAACGCCTCCGACATCGCGTAGAGCAGGTCATACGATCACGCCAGCGGTGGCGTGGAGCGGGCCGGTCAGGCGAGGTTCGCGGGCGACGCAGACCGGACCGCTAGCATCCGGCGGCGGTGACCACGGAAAGTCTGGTGAGCCTAGCCGCCTGCGACGCTTATAGCGGCTCTAAACGCATTGCTTGGATCGTCCTCCCGCCGATGATCGTGGCGCTCTGGGGACTGCTACTGGTCGTCGCCTGGAGGCGGACCGAGGCAGAGGGGAGGCCGTGGGCCGTGGCCATCTTCATCGTGGGCGTGGTCAGCAACTTCTTCTACTTCATACCCCACGTCACGGCGGGCGGGCAGAATGACCTGCATCGCTTCCTGCTCGTACTGGGGGCGGTCGCTTTGGTAGGCGGTGTCATCGGGCTATTTTCCCGCTCTGTCGGAGTCTTTAGGGGCGGCTGGTTCGCGATAGCGGGGAATGTCGCCCTGTTCGGTTGGCTATTGCTGCTGTGGATCTGGTTGCTAGCGATTTCTGGACATTGCACGCCCGAAATCTGATGACCGGGACGCCCTGGGGACACTTTCGGGCCACCCACCCTTCGACCTAGCGGTCCTGCAGGTCGCGCATAGGGGCACACGCAGGTGGCCACCGTCCGCGAGTCAGGCCGTCCCTGCGGTGCTCACACACGAGCGACCACGCCACACACGCTGAGGTGGTGAGCAGTGCCACGAGAACGCGTGGTGCAGTCGTGGTGAGGCGGTGCAGTCGCCTACCAACCTGTCTGCTGCTGAGCACAGGCGCTGCTCCACTCGTCGAAGACCCACACCTGCTACCAACACACAACCAAACAGGTGTCAGCAAAGCGATGGAAGGTGGAGCGATGGCAGAGCAGGAACGACGAGTGGTGCTCTACAGGCGAGTGAGCACGAACGAGCAGAGTCTCGGACTGGCAGCGCAGGCAGAGCTGCTGAGCGCAGAGGTGGCGCGTCGTGGTTGGCCGGTGACTGAGCAGGTCGTGGACGAGGACGTAAGTGGCAAGGTCTCAGCCCACGACAGGCCGGCGCTTGGTCCTGTGTTGGCTGGCCTGCGTGCAGGCGACGTGCTGTGTGTGACGCGCCTAGACAGGCTGTCACGATCAGTTCTGGATTTCAGTCGCATGTTGGCGCATTCAGAATCGATTGGTTGGTCGTTGGTCTGTCTAGATCCTGGAATCGACACCACGACGCCAAACGGCAAGCTGATCGCCAACGTGCTGATGTCGGTGGCAGAATGGGAGCGCGAAACGATCAGCCTGCGCATCAAAGAGGGTCTGGCGCAGTCCACGAAGCGACTTGGACGCAAGCCCGGACTGCCTGCTGTCGGCGGTCGCAAGCGAAGGCCGGTTCCTGAGGCCGTGGTGGCGGTCGTCAGCGACCTACGCGAGCAGGGCAAGAGCGCCACGCTGATGGCAGAACGACTCAACGCTTACGGCCTGTCGTCGCTGGGTGGCAAGCGCTGGCACGCCAACTCAGTTCGTCGTCTGCTGCGCAGGTTGGATGCCGACGCCGCGTAGGCCAAACGACGGCGTGAGACCGGGAACGTCACAGAGCGCGCGGCCACGCGAGCGGGTGGCGCATACATCTCGTCAGATTTCGGCGACGCGCGACGAGCGCTCTAAAATCTCACCACACCGCCTACTCGCAGGTCCACTCCGCCGTCGGATCTCTCCGTGAGCATCACCGTCTCGACAGACCTCTCGTCCTCCACCGGCAAGGTGCAGGTAGCCGCAGGCTCAGCCAACGCCCGCAAGCGCGCCAAGGGCGAAATCGTCCTGGCGACCGTCGAAGGCCAGCAGGTGCTGACCTTCGTCCCCGACGACCCAGCGGCGTTCACTGCCGTGCAGTCGCCGACTCCTAGCGTCTGGGCGCCGACGAGCGCCCCCTAAAACCACAGCCGCCCCCGTGAGCGGCCTGGAGTTTGTTGCATCCGCGGCCTCCCGCTGTTGCCGCTAGTCGCATGGCAGCGTTTAAGGTGCGACTTTCGGGCACTTCACTGTTTCAGAAAGACCAGCCTGGCCGAGAGGATCGAGTCGCATCCATAGCGAAGGGCGCGATGGACGTGGTGGATGCTCTGCGCCGCGCTGGCTGCGTCGCTGCTGTCGGGTGGCATTTCTCAGCAAGCCACCGCCAAGACCATTCAACTGGATCCCGGATTTGGCTCCGGCGGCAGAGCTTTGGCGCCAGTTCTCTCGGGGGGAGTCAGTTCTTCGCCCAAGTCAACGTGCAGATGGCACGCTCTCCGAGCGGTGAGATATTCGCTGCCGGGGCGCTGGGAGGAGAAGCCGTCGTGGTCTCGTTCTTAGGAAATGGCCACATCGACCGTGGCTTCGCGCACGACGGCCTTCTCCGTATTGCGAGCGTGGTAGGTCAGCCGTTCGTATTCAGCTATCTCGCAGTCGACCCGACGGCCGCATCGTCGTCGCTTGGACGGTCAACTCGACGGCCGATTTCTTCTCTTCACCCCGAACGGGTTACCCGATCCGACATTCGGCGGCGGTGACGTGTAATCACTACTGATTTCGGCTTGCCCCACGTCGCCTCTGTGGTTCTACGAGCGTCCGCGTCCTCAGCATCGCTGTCGATCAGGAAGGCCGTATTCTCGTCTGCGTCTTTTACACCTAGCTATCTGTGTTCTCGACCCGATCGTTACTAGGTCTTCCTCTGCCGTCTCTCTACAGCCTCGTCTATTGATGCGGCCTTTGGGAGCAGCGCGACGATCATCGACCCCGTACCTCGTACAGCATAGAGCCTGCATTTCTACACCAGCTGCAGACTGGTCTTTGTCAGCTCCGGCATCGAGCGTCTGGTAGCCGACAGCACCGCCGACCCGTCATTCGGACAGAGCAGCCTAGTCTATTTGCCGATCCCCCTGCAGGTTGTTCCAGATATCTTCGGACTCGCTCTCCCGCTCACCTCCAGCGACAGTCTCTTTCGCTTGCTCGCAGATGGTGCGGTCGATTCGAGCTTCGGCAACTCGGTAACGGCGACCTTCTGCTCCCTGGAGGAAATCGCAGAATCGCGGACATCGCTCCTCGTCTGTTCAGCTCCGTATTTCTTACTGGTGCTGATATTCAGGAACGCCCCTTCGAGCACGTACCTCGCGCCTCCTGGTGTTTGCCCGACTGGGTGCCGACGGACAGCTGGACAGGCAGTTCGGCTAGCGGGAATCGTCAGGACGCTCTACGGACATAGCTCCAACACAGTCGGGAAACGGTGCTGCCGATCGGACACGGACTGGTGCTGGTCGCCGAGATGGTCTAGAACCCACGACTTCCCGATGGTGAGAGATTCGCCCTCTTTCGGTACCAGCTGAGCTGACTCCGACCTATCCGTACCGTGTGCTACCAAATTCTCTGGCCTCAACATTGCCCCAAGTGGCGGTCAAATTTCCCTGGCGGGGTTTGAGCGCCCTCGTAGCCGTCTCGTCGTCTCAGACAACTTGTTTCCCTCTAGTCCCGACCGAGCTTCGACCGCGAGGCCCACCGTATACGGAGGCTCAGATGGCCGCTGACAAGAAAGTGCACACCCTCTCTGAGTTCACCTTGAAGGTGCTCGGCGCTCTACCCGCTGAGATGCGCTAGACCGCCGATCTGTAGAGTTCGATCGCCCCTACACCATCCTCTAGTCCGTGCGTAGAGCATCGCCTCGATCCGCGATGCGGCTTGCCAGATCGTCCACCCACACGACTCGACGTCGCAGTACGCCAAGTACCTGTCTTAGATGATCGCCGCAGCCGCTCCGTCTTTTACTTAAGCCTACAAGCCTACCGGAGAGCGATACTTCGAAAGGAGAGTGACCGTACCGTAGAGTCCACGACAAAGCGTGGACTCTCAGACTACACTCTCGGGTCCAACATGAAACGACCCGCCGAGGTGGCTCGTTGTTTCATGTTGACTGACCCTTCGTTCCCGCGGTACTGTTCGACGTCGACCCTCTCTTAGCCCTGCGGTAGCTGTCCTTAGAGAGTACCTTAACAAGGCCCAGATCCCCGCGAAGAGCAACTCTCCCTTTATCAGTGCGAGGGTCGCTACAAACAGCCAGCCCGCTGCCACAACCAGCGACCAGTTGGGAGAACGCAGTAGCCTCATGCGCGATGTATAGTACGGCACCCCCGAGGCGCTCCGCGAGGCACGATCAACCCGGTGCCCTACGAGATCCCAGACTTCCGCAGCAACGGCGGCCCACCACGGCGGGTGACGGTCCTGCGGCGTGACTAGGCCGACGCGGTGCTCGGCACGCTGACCCGCGCCGAGCGCACCGCGCACCTGCGCGGCTGCCGCGACCTGGGGCTGATGCTCACGAACCCCGGACGCCTGACGCACAGGGTGCGCGTCGGGACGACGCCGAAGAGCTACGCCCGCAAAGAGGCCTGCTACGTCTTCATCTGCACGGAGTCGGAGATACCCCGAAAGCGACGGCCGGACCGAGGCCGCGTCTCGACGTGGTAAAGGTGGCGGCGGGGCGATGGTACTGCGCCGTTCAACACAAGACACACCGCAACCACCGCCCCTGAGCGGTTGTCGAAGGCCGCCCTTCCGCCGTGGCTGGAACCTACCGCGAGAGGGCATCTCTGGGTGATACACATCTATGCCACTTACCCCCACGAAGTCCGAGCAGATGCAGAAGGCCTCAGCCGAGCTGGGCACCGGCTACCGAGAGGACCTCCCGCGCACCAGCGCGATGAACCGCGCCTACTAGCGCGAGGCGGCCAGAGCCGCCGCCTAGTTCTACTCTCTAGCGAAGTCCGCAGCTATCTAACTCTAGCCTCTCACACACTTCCGCCACCTAGTCCCCACCTCATCGATCTCACAGGCTCGATCACCGGCGACATCCGCAAGGCGATCCACAGCGTACCCCCGTAGCACACTCCGGCCGAAAAGATGGCGCTTGAGCATCTGAGTCTGCTCCGCACCTTCCAGCAGTTAGAAGGCCTCTACCCTACCCCGCAGTATCAGTAGTACTGGTCTCGCACAACTAGATCTTCGCCGCGTTGACTGCCTACTACACTAGCTCTTACTCGCAGTGAGCGACACACCGCTTCAGTACCACCTCACCGACCTGCGCGTCGCACTAGAGGAGGCCATTGACGCCGTCTCTGAGGCGATATTCCGCGCCGACAGGGAGCGCGCCTATATCTCGATCGAGGTCTGTAAAGCGCTGGTCTAGTACCGCGACACCATCGTCTTCTAAACCTATACCGACACACCGTCTAGCAGGTCCAGCGCAAACAAGCGTTGACCGCCTAGTTCGCACAGGCGGTCATCTACCTCTCTCTGTTGTTGTAGCCGATCCACAACAGCACCACACTCAAACTGACCGACCCGTCCATCGACACCGACTACGCCGACGCGCAGTCGCACAGCTGTAGGCGAGCACAGCCGTCACCCGCTTCGAGGCAGACAACCTAGCGGCGCTGAAAGCGGAGGTAGACGCATTGGAGGTCTGTCTGTACCGCGACGCCCTGCGCGACAGCGACCTCGCCACCATCCGCGAGGTCATCAACAGCCCCACCGACGCTAGCGCAGCGCTCACCTCCGACTAGGTCGTCAGCGCCCGCTAGCTCGTCACTACAGCGTCCTAGACCTTGTCCTCGTCGCCGGACCTAGACTTCGTCACAGTAGACCACGTATATCTCCGCTTAGTCGCCGGTGCGTGCCGAGAGCTTCTGTAGAGTGTCCTCAGCCCTCACCGCACAGATCTACTGATAGCCACCCGACACAGCGACCAACGATCGGTGCAGGCGTGGGTGTCGCCCGCCTTCGCCGTAGCCGTCTAGCTGATAGCCAAGCAGCTGAGCAGTCTAAATCTGACCTCGTTCGCGACTCCCTGTCGAAGCGACTGCACAGTATGTACCGACTCGCAGAGCACTTGACCGCTGACGACGCGCCGAGATCGGAGAGACTCAACAAGGCGCAGAGAATGCAGGCGGCCTGCGAGGTCATCGGCGACGCGGTCTGTAAACGGCCTGACGAGGTGACGGGACTTGACGTCTTCGAGGCATTCCGGAAGGAACGGAAGGAACAGCTTCGCGAATGCACCGTGTGCGGTTTTCGGAGCAACCTCGGAAACATTCTGCAACACCAGACCCGCACCCGCCACATGAGCCACGCGCCGGTCAGGTGAGACAGCAGAAGCTACTCCGTCCCGACCAGACCCGAGCCGCGGCACTGCTCGGTCAGAGCCGGTCGCACAGCGAAGTAGCGACGGAGGTGGGCACCACCACGACGTCTGTCGGTCGTGGCTGCGACGCGATGACTTCAACGCCCTCGTCAAGCAGGCGAGGAAGGCCGTGCTAGACGAGAACCCCAGCGTCCGTTCGGTCCTGGAGGCGGGGCTGAGCGCCACGCTGAAAAACGGCTCCCCGTCGTGGAACGTGCGACTACAGGCGGCACGGCTGCTGATGAGGCTCAACGGTGATGAGGGCGCCGACGACGACACGGATGGCGAGGTCAGAGAGACGATCGTCTACCTGCCCGAGGACCCCGATGAAGACACTTAATCAGCGGGTCTTCGAGGTGCTGGAGGAGACCCCCCGCCGTACGGGCGTGGCCGTCCTCGACGGGAAAGATGGCTTCAAGAAACTGGCCCACCGCCCGCCCATCGGCGACGGCGGCTTCGTAGTGACCGTGCTCGACCCGCCAGACCCTTCATCTCCACCCCCACAGGGAGCGTCTAAGGCCGATCCAGCGCCTCTGAATGGGAATGCCCAGACCCCTTCTCCAACGGCTCAGACTGCCCATGGCGGCCTCGGCACTTGAGCGTGTCGGGTGGCTCGTCGTCGGTGCCGCGCTGGCAGCCGCCGCGGCTGCCCTCTGGCTGGGTAGCGATGGGCCGACGAGCACGCCGGCGCCTGCGATGAAGAACGAGAAGCTGGCTGCCGCCGGTCGGCGCGGGATCGCTGCTGCCGGCCTGAACACAAAGCGCTACAGGTGCGCTGAGTGCGACCACGAGACGACGGCCGGGCCGATGGGGATGGCACCACAAGGCCACCGGACATAGAGGCAGGACCCTCAAGTGAGCGAGCTTCAAACGAGAGCGAATCATGGGCACGGCTGGTTCAACTTGAGGCTGGGAGCGGCTACCGGCGGCGCTGCGTCATGATTGCGTCACTCTCGTCCGGTGCTGCCACGAAGGGCACAATGATGAGCCAGTGGACGATGATTCGAGAAGCGCTCGGGATCTCCCCGGGCGGTCAGATAAACATCGCGATGGTGAATCCTCCAAAGCCGAAAATCTCGACCTGTATCTGCGCAGCTGTTGTTCTACTGTCCGCGCTTGCCATTGTGGGTTGTGCCAGCGTAGACGTCTCCATGCGAAATGACTCTGGCACCGATCTGAGGATTTCCGCTTGCGTAGATGACACCATCAACGTTGCGGCAGGAGAAACCTTTAGGGTCGGTGGGGTTCCGGAGCAGGGAGATCTTCTGTGCCTCGTCATTCACCACGACGGTTCGGAGTTGTGCGTAGCGGTGCCGAACGCGAAGGACATAGATGGAACCTTTCCACTCAGCCGCGCTATTCCTGTGGCGATGAGTCGGTGCCCTTAGCCGCTCCACCGCGAGCGGCCTAGCGCGGCGCTGCGTCATTCTCGCCTGCCGACTACCCGCAGGTTCGGCTTGTGAGATGCGAACGCGGCATCGCCCTCATCGCGCGCACCGATCACTCCATGGCCGTAGGAGGCGAGCATCCGACGTTCGCCAGAGGCCAGCACGCTCAGGCGGGCGTGTCGGCGCCTGTCCAGTAGATGTTCACCCGCTCCTCGGTGGGTTGGTATTTGCGCCGCTTCGGGTCCGGCTTGCTGACCTCGACACGTTTTATGTATCGCTTCAGGAGGCGGCGATCCCTCGCTTTGTCCTCACCCCAAAGCGAGTAGACGATCGGTTCGTCACTGTCGGGGAACAGCACGTCCCCCTCCTCCATAGTGCCGTCCTCCTCGGCGTCCCACATGTCGCGCTTGGCTTGATCGACCGCTTCCTGCCGCGAGACGAGGCCCGCCTTGTAGCGGTCTTTCGACAGCGTCTCCCGGTAGGTCGGGTCCTCGATCCAGCTATCAAGGTCGCCTTCCGCCTTCGCGACCGTCTCCTTCGCGATGAGGTAGCGGCGTTCGGCGTCGGCCCTAGCCGATTTCAAATCACGCTCGTCGTCCTGAAACCTCTCCATCACGAACCCGTCCAATTTGGCGACGTTGATGATCGCTTTCGCCGGACAGTGGCCCTCGGAGAACCGCCCCTTGCAGACGTAGTTGGCGAACCGTTCGCCCGTCTTCTTGCTCGTCGTGCCCATCACCGACATCTTGTGGCCGCAGGCGGCGCAGTGGACGAGGCTCCCTAGCAGTGCTTGTTCCGCGAGCGTCCCATTACGCGGCACGTAACCTCGTTTGGTCGGCTGCGCCCTGTCGAATACCCCCTCCTCCACAATCGCGACGTGGGCGCCTGCCTTGACCTCGCCCCCGCCTCCGCCGCGCGCCTCTCCGAGGTAGGCCCGATTCTTGAACATCGAGCAGACGGTCGACTTCGTGAAGACCCGGCCGAGTTGTCCCTCGAGATAGTCCGCGATGGCCGTGTAGGTCTTGCCCGTGGCTCGCATCTCGAAGGCCATTGCGACGGACGGCGCGGTCTCCGGGTTGACGACGAGGCGAGCGTCCCTGATGAGCTTCCCGCCCGAGTCGTATTGCGGGTCGTCCTCGTCGGCGCGCAGGTAGCCGAGCGGAGCACGGCACGCGATGTGCTTGCCTTCTTGCACCGCGCGGACGGCCGATGCCTTCCAGTTCGCTTTCACGCGGTCCAGGTAGTCCTCCGCCTGGAGCGACATGAAGTTGAGGACCCACTTGCCCGCTGGCTGCGAGCTATCGAGGCCGTCCTGCACCCCGACCAGCCGACCGCCCGCGTCCTTGATCCGCTTGGCGGCCACGAGGGTCTCCGCGTGATCGCGCCCGAACCGGTCGGCGCGGTAGACGATGATTCCCTCGCTCAGTCCGCCCTCGACCCGCTCGATGAGCCGACCCAGCTTTCGCTTCCCGACCGGCGTGGACCCCGACACGTCCTCGTCGATCAGGATCTTGCCGACCTCGACGTCGTTGGCCTTGGCCCAGCGCTCGATTTCCTCACGTTGGATGGTGGGCGAGCGGTATTCCTCGCCCTCTCGGTCCCCGGTCTTTGAGACCCTGACGTATCCGTCCATGACGACTCGCACCTGTAGATCCCTCCTCTGGCTCCGTTTTCAGTAGACGGAACTCAATTATCCCAGGTACGGTACTTCGATCAGTACAGAATTGAGCTGGTCGGTCCCTGATTGGCCGCCGATTTGTCAAGTACCCAGCGCTGATCGCGACCGCAAAACGGCCGGATGTGAGAGGGGCTCGGTGCCCGGGCCCGGGCACGAAATCGACGGCTGTCAGTCTGACAATGCGGGAGTTGGCTATCCCAGGGCGCTGGCTTCGTCGCCGGCGAGCGCAATCTAGGAACGGGCATAGCCGGTGAGGGCCGCCCATAGTGACATCGCGCGTGCCGGCGGCCTTTGGCCCGGACCCAGGTGACCGAGCGCGACCGCTGTGGGGGGCGGTCAGCTCATGGCGCGGTGGCCGCGGCCCAGAGGAAGCCCGCCAGCTCCCTGGCAACCGCGACGGTTGCGACGTTTCCAGGCTTGCCGCGCTCGCGCAGCCGCTTGCCCACTCGGTGCAGGCGGTGCTGGGCGCGCCAGGCGATCTGCAGGACATGGTCGGGCTGGCCGGCCTGGCGGTTGGCGAGCGTGGCGCCGATCCGCGGCACTCTGGCGTAGTGGTGGGCAGACTCGACCAGCAGCCGGCGGGCAATCACCGAGCCGGTCTTGGTGATCGATCCCTGACTTGAGGACTCCCCGGACTGCTCCAGGGAGGGGGTCAGCCCGAGCCAGCTGGAGAGCTTGCGCGGCGAGGAGAAGCGGCGCCAGTCGCCGCCGAGCTCGAGATGGAGCATCAGGGCGGTGAGGGTGTCGATGCCGCGGAAGGCGCGCAGGCGGGCGACCGTCGGCCACAGCCGCTCTTCGGTGGCCAGCCGCGAGAGCCGCTCATCGAGGGCCTCGCGGCGGGCGCAGAGCCCGTCGACGGCGGCGAGCTGGTCGACGAAGGCCAGCTCGGTCGGCTCGTGCTCGAAGGCCTGCTGTGACAGCCAGCGGCGGTGATCGTGGCCCCAGGTGCTCTTGCCCGGGTAGACCCGCCCGTGCACGAGCAGGAGCTTTGAGACCCGGTGGCGGGCACGCATCAGGTCGCGGCGCACCTGTTCGCGGGTGCGCGCCAGGTGGCGGATCGCTTCCAGCCACTCCGGCGGGACGGTGACCGTCTTTAGCTGCCCGGCGAGCAAGAGCCGCGCCAGGAGCTCAGCGTCCTTGCGGTCTGTCTTTACCCGATCGCCGGAGGCCCGCGGCGTCTTGCTCGGCGCCACCACCGCGACCTCGATGCCGGCGCTCGTTGCCGCCCGCATCAACCCGAACCCGGTCGGCCCCGCCTCATAGGCCGCCCGCAGCGGGGCCGCCAAGCCGCCGAGCCATCCCACCACCTCCTCGGTGCCGGGGCCAAAGCGCGCTCTGTGCAGCTCGCCGCTCAGCGAATCGATCGCCGCGGCGTGCGTGGAGCGCGCGTGGACATCCAACCCAACCCATGTCATCGTGCCGTTCATGGCCGGACCCTCCTTCGCCTGGGGTCAGCCGGAGCCCGTCTCCGGTCAGGTAAACCCCCGACTGAGCGAGAGGGTCCGGCCTACCTCGGATGGCTCCGGTGATTAATCGAGGCCATAGCGTCTAGGCTCGACGGAGCCTGATCGTTCCCACTGGCCGTCGCACCGCTCTGGGCGCTGGCGGCCGGCACTAGTGCGGTGCCGCAACCCCGCCGCCCACGCCCGTGGTTGGCGGCGGGCTCGGGGTCGGCGCGGGGCTCGGGGTCGGCGCGGGGGTCGGGGCCGGATGCGATTCGGGCGTCGGAGCCGGTTCGGCAGCCTTGTGTTCTTCTTCGGAGCTGCCTTCTTGCTGCTTTCCTTCCTTGTGTGGCTTTTCGAACGGTTCTTCGGTTTCTTCGCCTTTCGGCGCCGCTTCGCCCGAGGAACGGGTGTGTTCGCTGGTCAGGCTGTGGAGTTCGGGCAGGCTCGATGGAACCTTGAATTCAGGGCAGTTGCCGCCCGCCGCCGATTCCATAAAGGAGCGCCAGATCGGCCCGGCGGTCGGGCCTCCGAAGCCGGTTTCTTCGCGGGACTGCGGGTGGCCGACCCAGACCGCGGTCGAGTAGAGCGGCGTGTAGCCGACAAACCAGGCATCGGAGAGACCCTCCGAGGTGCCGGTCTTGCCCGCCTCAGAGGGACAGCCCATGTAGGTGTAGCCGGCGCCGGTACCGCTGGTGATCACACCCTCGAGGATCTTGGTCACGTCGTAGGCCTGACCTTCGGTCAGCACCCGATTGCCTTCTTCGGCAGTCGGTTCGTCGACCTTGCCACCCGGGAACTCGACTTTGGAGATCGCGGTCGGCGAGTGGTGGACACCACCGTCGGCGAGGGTGGCGTAGCCGTCGGCCATTTCCAGCGGTGTGACCCCTTCGCGGAGACCGCCGATCGCCTCCGCCGGAACCGATTCGAGGTGGGCTTCGATGCCCATCTGGTGGGCGGTGTGGGTGACGTTTTTGGGCCCGACGTCGAGGTCGAGCTGGGCGAAGACGACGTTGACCGAGTTCCAGGTCGCGTCTTCGAGCGACATCACCCCACCGCCCGGCTCGGCATTGTGGACGGTCCAGCTGCCGCCACCCGGCACCTGCAGGGTGATCGGCGAGGTGCCGTCGTAGTAGGTGGTCCGCGGGTCGATTCCCTGCTTGATCGCGGTGGTCAGCACATAGGTCTTAAACGAGGAGCCCGGCTGGCGCTGCGCCTGCCAGGCGTAGTTGAATTCTTCTTCTGAGGCGAAGCCCTTGGTCGACGCAAGCGCGACGATCTCGCCGTTTTCGGGATTGACCGAGGCCAGCCCCGCCGCGGGGCCACCTTCGGGGTAGCAGACCGAGCAGCTTTCGACCGCTTCTTCGGCGCGTTCCTGCAATTTGGGGTCGATCGTCGTGAAGGCCTTGAGGCCGCCGTTTCGAACCGTGTTGATCCCGTATTTTTCAATCAGTTCCTCCTGGACCAGATCGAAGAGGAAGGGGTCGCGAATGATCTGGTACTTGTGGCCCGGTGAGAGGCCCAGCCCGCTGTGGATCGCCACCTGATAGCGCGCCGGGCTGATGTAGCCCTGTTCGTTCATCGCCGCCAGTACCTCGTTGCGTCGCACCAACGCCGCGCGCGGGTCGAGGAACGGGTTGTATTCGGAGGGCGCCTGGGGCAGACCGGCGATCAGCGCCGCCTGGGTCAGATCGAGTTCGCGGGCCGGTGTGCCGAAGTAGGTCTGCGCCGCGGCCTCGGCCCCCACCGCGGTCGATCCTTCAACCGTCCCGTAGGGGGCGGTGTTCAGGTACTGGGTGAGGATCCAATTGCGATCGTGGTGTTCGAACATTTCATTGGCGAGATGCGCTTCATAGATCTTTCGCTTCAGCGTGTCTTCGGGGTTTTGGATGTAGAGGTCGCGGACCAGCTGCTGGGTGATCGTCGACGCCCCCTGGACGGGCTTGCCGCCGGCCTCGAGGTCCTTCAATCCAGCACGGACAATCCCCGCATAGTCCAGCGCCCCGTGGTGGTAGAAGTTCTTGTCCTCGATCGCCACGGTCGCCTCTTTGAGATCGGTGGGCAGCGCCCGGGAGGAGACCGGCTGGCGGATACTGCTCGAACGAATGAAGCCGATCAGGCTGCCGTCGGCGGCATAGATCGCCGAGGAGCGGCCCTTCTGTACGGGTTTCAGGCTCGACAGCGGCGGCGCTTCTTCATAGACGTTGATCGCCCAGCTCGCGGCGACTCCGCCGGCGACGGCGAGCAAGACGAGCAGGACGCCGACGGGCACCAGGACTCGCTTCAGCTTCGAGCTATGGGAGCGACGGCGCCGGCGCCGCATTCTGCGGGTCATCGGTTCGGATTGTATTGAGGCGGGCCAATCGCCCAATCCGGCCTCGCCAGTCGCAATTTCGCGTGCGCGAGAACCACGCCCGCGGCTAGAATCGCCGCGGTGAGTCGGCAAGGGGATCGCGTGGCAGACCGCCTGGCCGACCAACGGATCCTGCTGACCGGCGGATCAGGGTTTCTCGGCAAGGCTGTTCTCGCCGCCCTGCTGCGCAATTCCTATGAGCTCGGCGCCCTGATCGTTCTGCTGCGCGCCGGCTCAGAGGCCGAGGCGCAGGAGCGCTTGGAGAACGAGGTCCTGGGCGCGGAGGCGTTCTCTGATCTGGAGCCCGGCGAGATTCGCAGCTGGCTCGATCGGGGTCGAATGCGGGCGATCGATGGCGACCTCGAGAGCGCTGACCTCGCTCACCGCGAGACGCTCGCCGATATCGACACGGTCATCCACTGCGCGGCCACGGTCTCCTTTGAGGAACCACTCGATGACTCCATCCGCCTCAACTCACTCGGCCCGACGCGGCTGCTCAAGCACCTGATCAGATGCGGATCGAAACCACATTTCATCCATGTCTCCACCGCCTACGTCGCCGATCGCCGCTCGGGCCTGGTCAGTGAGGCGGGCGTCCCCCACCAGGCCGTCGCCGACCTCGATCCGCAGCTGCTTCTAGCCACGGCGGAAAGCTGGCGCAGCGCGGCCGAGCAGCAGTCAAACGCCGAGCCCCTGAGCCTTGGTTTCGCCAAGGCCGCGCGGCGCGATGCCGCGCGGCGGCCGGGTCTGGAAGCGACGAAACGCGCCGAGGAGCTGCGCCGACGTTGGGTCAGTCAGCACCTCTCGACGCTTGGACGCAGGGAGGCAATGCGAGCGGGCTGGCCCGACACCTACGCTTTCTCAAAGGCGCTCGGCGAACGCTTTCTGCTCGAGCACTCCACCTGCGCGACGATCGTCCGCCCGACGATCATCGAGTCAGCGCTCGAGCACCCGGCACCTGGCTGGCTGGAGGGGATCAAGGTTGCCGATCCGCTGATCCTCGCCTATGCGGCCCGCGGGCTCACGCATCTGCCAGGGCATCGCTCAAACCGGATCGACCTCGTCCCGGTCGATCACGTCGCCAATGCCTGCATCGCCGCCGCGGCCCACCCCCCGGCCCAGGGCCAGCGCACGATCGCACTCGCGAGCAGCGCCCGCAACCCACTCTCGATCGGCGAGCTGGCCGGCCAGATCCGCACCTATTTTCTGCAGCACCCGCTGCGCCGGCCCGATGGCTCAGAGATTGAGATCGGCGAGCTGCGCTTCGTCGAGCGGCGCATTGCCCTGCGCAAGGCGAGCCGCCGTGAGCGCCTGGCAGCCGGCCTCGCCCGACTGGCAATCGCCTCTCCGGTTTCGATCCCCCAGGAGAGGATGCTGCGTGGCAATCGGGCGCTCGCCGAACGGATCACGAGGATGGTCAAGATCTATGGCGCCTACACCGAACTGGACTGCGTTTTTGATGATGCAAACGCCCATTCGCTCTTTCGATCGATGCCCGCTGATGATCAAGTCGAGCTTCCATTCGACACCGCCGCAATCGACTGGGACGTCTATCTGCAGGAGATTCATCTGCCCCAGGTGCGGCGATTGGCGGGGGGGGATTGAGGCCCCGCGGAGGAGCGCCAGCGGGATAGTCTGCCCTCGTGGCCAAGATCGCGGTGATCACCGGCGCATCGAGCGGGATCGGCGCGGCCAGCGGCCGCGCCCTCGCCGCCGATGGCCATCAGGTGATCCTCGCCGCGCGACGCCTAGAGCGCCTGGAGGCTCTCGCTGAGGAAATCGGCGCTGGTGCCAGAGCGCTGCCCCTGGACGTCACCGACCCTGCTTCGGTCGCCGCGCTGGCAGCCGCGGTCGGGCCCTGCGACGTCCTGGTCAATAACGCCGGGGGCGCGCTCGGGCTTGAACCGCTGCGCGAGGCCGATGAGGGGCGTTGGCGCTGGATGTATGAGACAAACGTCTTGGGGACGATGCGCATGACCCGCGCCCTGTTGCCGGCCCTGCTGGATTCCGGCGCTGGCCACGTCCTCACCGTGACCAGCACGACCGCCTTTGAGTCCTATCGAGGCGGGGCCGGCTACATGGCCGCCAAGCACGGCCAGCGAGCGCTGCTGCGGGCGCTGCGACTGGAGCTCCTGGGTGAGCCGCTGCGAATCACCGAGGTGGCGCCAGGGATGGTCGAGACCGAGTTCTCCCTGGTGCGCTTTGGCGGCGACGAGGAGGCGGCAAGCCGCGTCTATGCGGGCGTGCAGCCGCTGCGCCCCGAGGATGTCGCCGAGTGCATCCGTTGGGCCATCGCCCAACCCGCTCACGTCAACGTCGATGAGATCGTCGTCCGTCCGCGCGCGCAGGCGACCGCGGTCGAGGTCCATCGCCAAAGCTGAGCGCGACATCCCGATGCGGTGCGCGCCATGTCGAACCCCCGCCACCGGTCAGAAGCAGGCGCTCCGCGCCTCCCCCCAAACCGCGCGCGGATCGGCGCAGTTGTGCGGACAGGCTGATCGGCCTCGGACTCACCTCGTGGCTGAGCGGAGCGCAGCTAGGCGCGCAGCTTGTACCCCTGCGAGAAGAGGCGAAGATTGACGGCGAAGAGCACGGCGGTCGCTCCGGTCAGCGCCAACAATGAAAGCGGAATGCTGATTTCGGTGATGCCCACAAAGCCGTAGCGCACCAGGGAGATCATGTAGAAGATTGGGTTGAACCGGGTCAGGGTCTGAAATGGCTCCGGCAAGAGCTTGGCCGAGTAGAAGACGCCGCCGAGAAACATCAAGGGCTGCAGGACGAAGGTCTGGGCGAAGGCGACGTCGTCGAACTGCTCGGCGCGCACGCCGATCAGAACGCCGAGATTGGCGAAGAAGAAGCCGACCAGGAAGAGTGCCGGAATCAGCACGAGGACGTGTTCGACCGGCAGGCCGATGAGGATCAGCGAGACGAGGAAGGCGATCACCGCGACCATCAGTCCGCGCATGAAGCCGCCCAGACAGAAGGCGAGCAGGAGCTCCAGCGGCGAGGCGGGCGAGGAGAGCTGGTCGTGGATCGCGCCCTGGAACTTCTGCTGGAGGATCGAGGAGGAGTTGTTGGTGAAGGCGTTCGTCGCCCAGGCCATCATGATCAGGCCGGGGATGACGAAGAGGATGTACTTGACCCCGTCGATCTCCTTGATCCGCGAGCCGAGTGCCGCGCCGAAGATCGTGATGTAGAGAAAGGTTTCAAGCAGCGGGCCGCCCAGCGTCTGTTTCTTGATCTTCATGAAGCGGTTGACCTCTCGCCGCCAGAGCGTCGCGAACCGGATCTGCGCGGCGCTCACAGCGCGACCCATTGGCGTCTCATGCCTCGACCTCGAGGCGCGAGCGTGAGAGCTCCTTGCGCCCAACCAGTGCCAGGTAGGCGTCCTCGAGGTTGTCGACGTCATAGAGATCGGCCAGTGCCTCACTGGTCCCCTCGCCGACGATCTTGCCTTCGTTGATGAAGGCGATCCGGTCACAGAGCTGCTCGGCCTCCTCGATGTAGTGGGTGGTGAGCAGAATCGTCGTCCCTTCCTGGTTGATGCGCTGCACGTAATGCCAGAGCTCGAGGCGCAGCTCTACATCGACCCCGGCGGTCGGCTCATCAAGGATCAGCAGTCGGGGACGGTGCATCACCGCCCGCGCCAGAATCAGCCGCCGCTTCATCCCCCCGGAGAGGGTGCGTGTGCGTTCGTCGCGCTTGGCGGTCAGCGAGAAGGTCTCAAGCAGCTCCTTGGTCCGTTCACGCCGCTCTCGCTTGGGCATCCCGAAGTAGCCGCCGTGATAGTCGAGCGTCTCCTCGGCGGTCAAGAACCAATCGAGGTTGACCTCCTGGGGTGCCAGCCCAACCGCCTGGCGCGCCTCTTCATAGTCAGAGATCGCGTCGTGGCCGAAGACCTCGATCTTCCCCGAGGTGGTCTGCGCCAAGCCGGTCGTGCAATGAATCAGGGTCGACTTCCCAGCCCCGTTGGGCCCGAGCAGGCCGAACAGTTCACCGGGCTTGATCTCAAGTGAAACACCCCGCAGGGCCTCGACGCCGGTCGGGTAGCGTTTCACCAACTCCTCGATGTGAAGGGCGTTGTCCATCCCATGGAATCTAGGGAACCGTGGAGATTGGTCGGTGCATAGGGTGTCGCGAATGAGATCGCCGCTCCTCGTCGTCGACACCCCCTCGATGCTCTTCCGCGCCTTCTACGCGCTGCCCAAAACGATTGTCGACCGCGAGGGTAACCCCGTCAACGCGCTGCTCGGTAGCGCCAATCTGATCCTGCGCGAGGTGGAAGCCCACCGACCACGTGCGGTCGTCCTCTGCTTTGGACCCGACGCAGCTTCCTACCGAACCGAGCTCTATCCGGCCTACCACGCCGATCGCCCCGCGGTGCCCGAGGAGCTCGCTGGCCAGTGGGCCCAGTGCGACGATTTCTTCGCAGCCTTTGGTTGGTTGGTGATCGCCAGCGACTCATTGGAGGCCGATGATCTGCTCGGCAGCTTCGCGCAGCGCGAGGCCCAGGCCGGCGGTCGGGCGCTGATCCTGACCGGCGACCGCGACATGTATCAGTGTGCCAGCGAGGCGGTCACGGTGCTCTACGTGCGCACCGGTGGCAAAGGCGCCGAGGAGGTGGGGCCCGACGGGGTCCGTGAGCGCTACGGGATCGACCCCGAGCAGGTCCCGGACTTCATCGCTCTGCGCGGCGACCCCTCCGACGGCCTGCCGGGGGCCAAGGGCGTCGGCCCAAAAACCGCCGCCGAGCTACTGCGCCGCCACGGCTCTTTGGAGGCACTGCTCGACACCGCGATTCGTATCGAGCGGCCAAAGCTTCGCGAAGCACTGATCAACGGGCACGATGAACTCCTCGCCTTCAAGGACATCGCGACCCTGCGCGAGGCCGGCGTGGAGCCTCCCGAGGATCGCCTGACCGATTGGGTCCAGGCGGCCGAGGCGGCCGAGGCTCACGGCATGAACAGGCTGGCAGAGCGGCTGCGAGCGGCTGCCGATGGCTAGCGGCGCCGATGACCCGCGTCCGCGTCGCCGGCTCGCCGTGCTTGCCTGCATGGACGCCCGGATCGACCTCTACGCGCTGCTCGATATCGGCCGCGGCGACGCCCACATCATCCGCAATGCCGGCGGCTTGGTCAGCGAGGACGCGCTGCGCTCGCTGAGCGCCTCCCAGCGCCTGCTCGACACCGAGGAAATCGTCGTCCTCATGCACCGCGGCTGCGGCCTGCACGGCGCCTCTGATCAGCGCTTCGCCGAGTCGCTGCGCGCCGATGGGGCACGGCCGGCCTGGCGGCTGGGCGCCTTCTCAGACCTCGAGCTCACCCTCCGCGCCGGGCTTGAGCGCCTGCGCTCCAGCCCAGAGCTAATCCACCACGACCGAATTCGGGGCCTGATCTATGACCCGCTGGCCGAGACGCTGGATGACGTTGAGGCCTCGGCGCCGGGGCCCGGCCCACTCAGCGGCGCCGATAGCTCAGGTGGGTGACGCCGGGGGCCTCGACCGCTCCCACCTGCTCAAAACCCGGGTCGCTGGGACCCAGTCCTTCAAAGAGCCGCTCGCCGGAGCCGAGCACAATCGGCACCAGACTGAGCAGCATCTCATCGACCAGGCCCGCCGCGATGCACTGGCGGGCGATCGCCGCACCGCCGGCGAGCAGCACGTCTTTGCCGCCAGCCGCCTGCTTGGCCTCGGCCAGCGCTGAGCCAACGTCTTCGGTTAGGAAATGGAAGGTGGTATCGCCGAGCTGCAAGGGCTCGCGCTGATGATGGGTGAGGACGAAAACCGGCATATGGAAGGGCGGCTCATCTCCCCACCAGCCCGTCCACGGTTCTTCCCCCCACTCCCCCGGCCCGCCGCCGAACATGTTGCGCCCCATGAGCTGGGCGCCGATGTTCTCGTTGCTGCGCTCGATCACCTCGCTGCTGGCGTTCACCTCACCGCCCTCCTGACCGTGCGCTGCCCGCCAGGCGGCGAGCTCAAAGGCCCACTGGTGCAGCCCCATCCCGCCCACACCGAGCGGGTTTTCCTCGCTCTGCTTGGGGCCGGCGACGAAGCCGTCGAGCGAGATCGAAATCCGGAAGCGGAGCTTCGCCACTCTCAGCTGACGGTCCAGGTGTCGCCGGAGCGCAGCAGCTCATCGACATCGGCGAGGGTGGCAGCACTGTGGGCGGCGTTTAGCTCCTGCTGGCGGTTGGCGCCGTAGACAGGACGCTTGATATCGCGCAGAACCCCGATCGGCGTCGGGCCGGTCGGCGCTTCTGCGAGTCGGGCCAGGGCGGTCGCATAGCTGGGATCGGCGCCGTGGGCGTCGTGAACGACGAGTGCGTCCTCACCCACCTCGGCCACAGCAGCGAGCGCCAGGCTGCCGTCGGGCGCCCGGATCACCCCCCGCTCAAGCTCGGCGCCGTAGCGGATCGGCTCGCCATGCTCAAGGCGGATCTGGTTGGGCCGGCCGCCCTTACCACGGACGGCGTCAAAGGCGCCGTCATTGAAGACATTGCAATTCTGGTAGATCTCAACGAAGGCCGAGCCTTCGTGTTCGGCGGCCGCGCGCAGGGTCGCGGCCACGTGCTTCTTCTCGACGTCGATTGTGCGGGCGACGAAGGACGCCTCGGCTCCCAGGGCAAGCGCCGCCGGATTGAAGGGATGGTCCTCTGAGCCAAACGGAGTCGACTTGGTGATCTTTCCCTTCTCGCTGGTCGGCGAGTACTGACCCTTAGTCAGTCCATAGATCTGGTTGTTGAAGAGCAGGAGCTTGATCGGGACATTTCGGCGCAGGGCGTGGATCAGGTGATTGCCGCCGATCGAGAGGGCGTCGCCGTCACCGCTGACGACCCAGACCGAGAGGTCATCGCGAGCGGTGGCGATCCCGGTCGCCAGGGCTAGCGCTCGACCGTGGATGCCGTGCATCCCGTAGGTGTCCATGTAGTAGACAAAGCGACCGGCGCAGCCGATCCCGGAGATGAAGACGGTCTTCTCCGGCGCCACCCCGAGTTCGGGCATCAACGCCTGGACACTGGCGAGGATCGCGTAATCGCCACACCCCGGGCACCAACGCGTCTCCTGGTCAGATTGGAAGTCCTGCTTGGTCAGCATCGGCAGGGCGCCGGCACCGTTCCCGTTGCTAGCTCCATTGCCGCTCATGTGAGTGCCTCCAGGATCGCGCCCTCGAGCTCCTCGGCGAAGATCGGCAGGCCCTCCATTTTGTTGTAGCCGGTGGCGTCGACCAGAAACTTGGCGCGGATGATGCCGAGCAATTGGCCCGTGTTGACCTCGGGGATCAAAACCTTGGGGAAGGAGCGCACCAGCGCGGCGGTGTTGCGCGGCAGTGGGTCGAGGTGTCGCAGATGCGCGGTGGCGATCGGAATCTCGCGCTCGCGGATCCGCCTTGCGGCCGCCTGGACCACGCCGTAGGTTGACCCCCAGCCGAGCACCAAAAGCTCGGCTCCCTCGTCGGCTTCCACCGCAAGCTCGGGCATCTCCTCGGCGAGTTTTTCCAACTTCTGCGCCCGCAATTCGGTCATCAGGGCGTGGTTGGCCGGGTCATAGCTGATGTTGCCGCTGCCGTTCTCCTTCTCGAGTCCGCCGATTCGATGCTGGAGTCCCGGCGTGCCGGGAATCGCCCAGGGCCGGGCTCCGTTCTCATCGCGCAGGTAGGGCAGGAACTCATCGCCCGCGTTTGGCCCCTCGGCAAAATGGGGATCAATCTCGGGCAGCTGAGCGCTATCGGGGATCCGCCAGGGCTCGGAGGAGTTGGCGATGAAGGTGTCGGAGAGCAGTATCACTGGCGTGCGGTAGCGGACAGCAATCCGCACGGCCTCAACCGCGACATCGAAGCAGTCAGCCGGCGTGGCGGCCGCAATCACCGGCAGCGGCGACTCGCCATGGCGGCCGTGGATCGCCATCAACAGGTCGGTCTGCTCGGTTTTCGTCGGCATCCCAGTCGAGGGACCAGCGCGCTGCACGTCGATGATCACCATCGGTAACTCGAGCATCGCCGCGAGGCCGATCGTCTCTGCCTTCAGGTCCATGCCAGGGCCGCTGGTTGCGGTGATCCCGAGGTGGCCGGCGAAGGCAGCACCGACCGCCATGTTGACGGCCGCGATCTCGTCCTCGGCCTGAACGGTGCGAACCCCGAGGCGATCGTGGCGGGCGAGGTGATGCAGGAGCTCGGAGGCCGGGGTGATCGGGTAGGTGGCAAAGAACGGCTGCAGGCCGCTCTTGACTCCGGCGGCGATCAGGCCCAGGGCGAGCGCCTGAGTCCCGTCGACGTTGCGGTACTCGCCAGCGTCGAGTGGGGCGGGCTCGATCTCGATCTGGGTGGCGGCGAGCTCGGTCGTCTCGCCGAAGTTGTAGCCGGCTTTGAAGGCGGCGACGTTTGCATCGCGAATCGCCGGCTTTTTCGCGAATTTGGTCTCCAGCCAACTGAGCGAGGCCTCGACCGGCCGCCCATAGAGCCAGGAGACAAGACCGAGGGCGAAGATGTTCTTGGTGCGCTGGCCCTCGGCCGCCTTCAGGCCCTCGATTCCCTCGGTCGCCCGGGTCGCAATCGAGGTCATCGGCACCCGGAACAGCTGATAGCTGTCGAGGGTCCCGTCATCGAGCGGGTTCTCCTCATAGCCGGCCTTGCGCAGGTTGTTGTCGGTGAAGGCGTCCTCGTTGACGATCACCGTCCCCCCCACCTCGAGCGCCTTCAGGTTCGCCTTCAGTGCCGCCGGGTTCATCGCTACCAGCGTGTTGGGGTGATCACCCGGGGTGAGGATGTCGCGCGAGGCGAAGTGGATCTGGAAGGCCGAGACGCCATGCGGTGTGCCGGCCGGTGCTCGGATCTCGGCCGGGAAGTCGGGCAGGGTCGAGAGGTCATTGCCGAGCATGGCGGTGGCGGCCGTGAAACGACCGCCGACCAGCTGCATGCCATCGCCTGAATCTCCGGCGAACCGGACGATGACTCGTTCTTGCTTATTCCCTGGTGTTGCCACTCGAATTCCGGCGCCTCGCCGGCCAATACACGACGGTAGCACTCCCAGCCCACGGTCAACTCGTAGGTCGACCCGAACCTCACCGCGGTCGCCCCGACGCTGGCGCTCACGACAGCCGCCGCCCTTCGATTTCTCCACGGCGCCTCGCGCCTGGGGCGAAGAACCGCAGGGCAGCGTTGGCCCACCCCGAACCGAGCAGCAGGCGGGCAGCGCGTCGGCTCTATTCGATCAGCTCAAGCACGCGGCGCTCGATCCGTCGGCGGGATCTCGCCGCGCTTAGCTTCTCCGCCTCGAGGCCAACGGGCAGCTTGATCACCAGGCCCTCGCGATAACGATCCAGAACTCTGGGGTCGATGTAGGAGCGACGGCAGACCGCGGGGGTGTTGCCCAAGAGCTCGGCGACAGACACAACCGCGGCGCGGATATTTCGCTCCTCAGCGGTTCGTGAACGGAGCTCGCCGCCCTCGGCCAGCTCCACGGCTGCCAGGACGGTCCCGTGCCAGGCGCGAAAGTCCTTTGCCGAGAAGCCCTCGCCGATCTTCTCCTGCAGGTAGGCATTGATGTCCTCTGATCGCAGGTCATGCCAGTGGCCAGCCTCACGAAAGGCAAGTAGGCCCTCCGGGCCGCTGCGGCGCCGGCGCATCGCCTCGATCGCCTCGCGAGTCGCCCCGTCTCTGATCGACTGGACCCGGCGCTGGCCGCTCTTGGCGGGAAAATCAAAATCACCTCACGATCGCGTATCGAGACGTGCTCGCGCAGGATTGTGGCCAGACCGTAGCTCTCGTTTTCGGCTGCGTAGCGCTCGCCCCCAATGCGAAAGAAGCCAAGGTCCCAGAGGCGCACCGCGCAGGCCAGAGCGCGAGCGCGCGGCACCGCTTCGCGCTTGAGATCGCGGCTCGTCGCGCGGCGCAGGCGGGGCAGCTCATGGGCGAATTCGCGGGTGCTTTCAAACTTCCGCGCCGCGGCCTGGCGCTGCCAACGCTCGTGGTAGAGGTACTGCTTGCGACTGGCGGCGTCGAGTCCCGTCGCCTGGATGTGCCCAAGCGGGTCAGGGCAGACCCAGACCTCTTCCCACGCTGGCGGAATCGGCAACTCCCGGATTCTGTTCAGCGTCTCCTCGTCACTGATCCGGTGCTGCTGGGAGTCGTGATAGCTGAAACCTGCTCCCCGGCGGCGGCGACCGATGCCCCGGGCCGAGCAGTCAGAGCGCCGCAGGCGAGCGCTCATAGGCCCCCGCCGTTTGCCGCCTTGCGGGTTGGGTAGCGTGCCGAGAATGGCGAAACTGATCTTTGCTCCACTCGGGATTCTCGCCGGCCTGTTTGCCGGAGCCGCTGCGAAGAAAGGATTCGAGCGGCTCTGGGCGACCGTTGACGATGAGGATCCACCCCAACCCGACCGGCGAGACGCCACCCTCCCCAAACTCGCCGCCGCACTCGCCGTCGAGGGCGCGGTCTTTCGCCTGACCAAAGGCGTTGTTGACCACGCCAGCAGGCGGGCCTTTGAGCGCGCGACCGGACGTTGGCCGGGCGAGGACCCGGCCAAGGGCGAGGGCTGATTACGCTCACCGACGCCTAGCCTGGGGGTCCGGGGTCGGCACTCGAACGGCTGAACAGGAAACCCGCCAAAAACCCAACCAGGCAACCGAGGCCAAGCAACGTCGCCGACCGCAACGGCGCTCGCTGCAATTTCGAGGCGGCCCCATGGACGCTGTGCTTGGCGGTTTGTTTCGCCGCACCGTGAACGAGCCTGGATTTGATTGCTGTCATGGCCAGGAACTACCCGCGAGCGACGCTCTTACACCCGAGGCGATCAGCCGGGGCAGCCGAGCTGGTCGGAAGATTCGATCGGAGGCCTGGTCGGCGTCGTCACTCGCTCGCTTGCCGTGCTGCCCTGATCGAACACTTGAGCGCGGCTCAAACCCAACCCCTCGCCCCTTGGCTTGTCGACAGCTCGCGGTGATCTCCGCCGCTTCCAACTTTCGCTTCTGGAAGCCCGCGCGGAGGCCTCTCGACTCCGCTCAGCTTGGCGCAAATTTGGGCCGCTGGCAGCGGTCCCCGTGGCCAACCGGAGTGGTTTGCCAAAACGGTTTTGAGTGGGCGACGGGGGGGTATCCCCCCGCCAAGATGAACCGCGGCGGCGCTCAAGAGGAGACGATCGAGACCCGTATTCCTGCGCGCCTTGACCGGCTCCCGTGGTCGCAATTTCACTGGATGATCGTGATCGGCCTGGGGACGGTCTGGATCCTCGACGGCCTCGAGGTGACGATCGTCGGCAGCATCGGCGACCGCCTCACCGAAAAGGGCAGCGGCCTAGTCCTTAACGCGAGCCAGATCGGCACCGCCGCGGCCTTTTATGTTGCCGGCGCCTGCGTGGGCGCCCTCTTCTTCGGCCAGCTCACCGACCGTTTTGGTCGCAAGAAGCTCTTCCTGGTCACGCTCGGCGTCTACATCACGGCGACGATCGCAACCGCTTTCTCCTTCGCGCCGTGGTACTTCTTCGCCGCGCGCTTTTTCACCGGCAGCGGGATCGGCGGCGAGTACGCGGCGATCAACTCGGCAATCGATGAGCTGATCCCAGCTCGGGTCCGTGGTCGTGTCGACCTGATCATCAACGGCAGCTACTGGGTCGGCGCCGCGGCGGGAGCGCTGGCCGCCGTCGTCCTGCTCGACACCACCCTCTTCGCCGCTGATCTCGGTTGGCGTCTGGCCTTCATCATCGGTGCCACCCTGGGGGTCGGGATCTTGCTCGTGCGTCGCAACGTCCCCGAGAGCCCCCGCTGGCTCTTCATCCATGGCCATAACGATGAGGCCGAGGAGATCGTCGGCGAAATCGAGGAGCGGGTCGAGGAGCAGACCGGTGAGTCACTCAGGGAGCCCGAGGGAGAGCCGATGGCGGTCAAACCACGGCGGCGAATCCGCTTCCGCGAGATCGCGCGCACGGCCTACTCGACCTACCCGCGGCGCACGATTCTCGGCCTCTCACTTTTCATCGGCCAGGCCTTCCTCTACAACGCCGTCACTTTCGATCTGGGCACCCTGCTGGGTGAATTCTTCGAAGTCAGCTCGGGGACGATCCCGCTCTATATCGCGCTCTTCGCCGCCTCGAACTTCCTCGGCCCGCTGACGCTCGGACGCCTCTTTGACACCGTTGGCCGCAAACAGATGGTCTCCTTCACGTACCTGGGCTCGGCGCTCTTGACCGCCATCCTCGGTGTCTTCTTGCTCGGCAACGACCTGACGACCTGGTCCTTCATGGCCTTTGTCCTGGCGATCTTCTTTCTCGCTTCAGCCGGTGCCAGCTCGGCCTATCTGACCGTCAGCGAGATCTTCCCAATGGAGACGCGGGCGCTCTCGATCGCCTTCTTTTACGCCGTGGGCACCGGCGCCGGCGGCATCGTCGGACCGCTGCTCTTCGGCAACCTGATCGACACCGGCAGCCAGAGCAAGGTCGCGATCGGATTCTTCGTTGGCGCGGTGGTGATGGCGATCGGCGGGATCGCGGAGCTCCTCTTCGGGGTCAAGGCGGAGGGCAGACCGCTCGAGGATGTCGCCGAGCCGCTGACCGCCACCGATGCCAAAGCCCCCGCCAATCGCAAGGGCTCTCACCCCCCCCGCGGGCGCTTCCGGCCCGGGTCTTCGCGCACGCGGACCTCCCCGGGGATGCCCGTATCTGACCCCTTTGCGCTCAGCCTGGCCGGCGGCGTGGATCGCGAGGTCGAGATCATCGACAGCGCCCTGCGCGAGCGTGGAAGCGCCAATCGGCGTGAGCTAAGGAGGCGGGTCGGCGCCCGCTTCTGGGGACCCGGGCGCTTCCAGGCGGCGCTGCGCGAGGCATTGATCGAGGGACGGGTGAAGCGGATCCGCGGCGGCGAGTACGCACCGGTCGCGCCCGAGCGCGATGGGGGAGCTCCCAGCGCTGAGAGCGTCGGGGCGCCGCCCAGCGCCGGGCGCTAGCGGTGCGCGGTGCCGGCGCCGTCATCAGGCAGACCCTGACCGAGTTTCGGGCCAACAACCTGACCGACTGGGCAGCCGCGCTTACCTACTACGGCCTGCTCTCCCTGTTTCCAGCGCTGATCGCCTTGGTCTCAATCCTCGGTCTGCTCGGTGACCCCCAAACAACCACCCGCAAGGTGACCGAGGTGATCGCCGAAATCGGCCCAGAATCGGCTGCGGAGACCTTCGCCGGACCGGCCCGCTCGATCGCCTCCAACCAGAGCACCGCGGGCGCCGCCTTCCTCCTCGGCCTCGCGGTCGCGCTCTGGTCGGCCTCGGGCTACGTCGGAGCCTTTATCCGGGCCTCCAACTCGATCTATCGCACCGAGGAGGAACGTCCGTTTTGGAAACTGCGCCCGCTGCAGATCGCGATCACTCTGGCGATGGTCTTGCTCGCGGCATTGCTCGCCCTCGGCCTGGTTCTGAGCGGACCGGTGGTCGGCGCCGTCGCCCGTCCCCTCGGGATCGACTCGACCGCGGTCACCCTCTGGAACCTGCTCAAGTGGCCGGCGATGGCCCTGATCTTCATCGCCATGGTCAGCGTCCTCTACTACACCTCGCCCGACGCCAAGATCCGCGGCTTTCGCTGGGTAACTCCCGGCAGCACGGTGGCGATCGCCGCCTGGGCTGTTGCCTCGGCCGCCTTCGCCATCTACGTCGCCAACTTCGGCTCCTATGACAAGACCTACGGCACCCTGGGCGGCCTTGTGGCACTCCTGGTCTGGCTCTGGATCAGCAATCTCGCGATCCTCTTCGGCGCCGAGCTCAACGCCCAGCTGGAACGCGGCCCTCAGCAAGCGCCGCCACGATCGCCGCGTTGAAGGCAGGTAGGTCATCCGGCTTGCGGCTACTGATCAAACCGTCGTCGACGTGCACCTCCTCGTCGACCCACTCAGCGCCGGCATTGCGCAGATCTGTCTGCAGGCTCGGCCACGAGGTCAGCGTGCGCCCGTTGAGGACGTCGGCCTCGACCAGGGTCCAGGGACCGTGGCAGATGACGGCGACCGGCTTGCCCAAATCGAAGAAGGCGCGGATGAACTCGATCGCCTTGACCTCGGTTCGCAACTGATCGGGATTGGCGACCCCGCCCGGCAAGACCAGGGCGTCGTAGTCGCGCGCCTCGGCAGCCTCGACCGTGCGATCGGGCTCGAAGGTGTCGCCCTTGTCGAGGTGATTGAAGGCCTGCACGGGTTCCCTTGAGGGCGCGATCAGATCCACCTCGCCCCCCGCCTCGCGCACCGCCCTGGCGGGCTCGGCCAACTCAACCTGCTCGACGCCCTCATTGGCAACCAGAAAGGCCACCCGCTTTCCACTCAGCTGCTCGGCCATTTACGCCTCCTCCTTGTCGTTGCTCCGGGTTTGCGGCGGCTACCCATGAGCGGGGCGATGAAACCGCAGAGTGTGGTTTTTCCGCGCAGCGGGCCGGGTAAACACCCGCTATGCAAGAGCTGCATAGCCGGCCCCGGCCCCATCCCGATGAGCTCTGGCTGAGCCAACCGCCCTACCTGATGATCGCCCGCATCCTCGCGGTCCATGGCGGCCCGCCCGGGCAGGACCTAGTGAGCTATGTGCTCTATGACGAGGACGGCGCGACGCTCGAGCACGTCGAGCGAGCGGCGCTCGACGCGGGCTTTTGGCGGAGCTTCCAACCGCTGACCAGGCGCCAGGGCTGAGCTACCAGGCATCGACGAACCTGCCGCGGCCCGCGGGGCGCTCCGGCGCCCGCGCGGCGTGCAGGGTCGCGGCGATCAGGGTGCGCGTCTGGGCCGGGTCGATCACGTCGTCAAGCTCAAACAGGGTCGCACTGTTCAGCGCCTTCGCGTTCTCTTCGGCGGCGGCCGTCAACTCCCGCACCCGGCGCTCGCGCTGGTCCTCATCGGCGATCGCATCGAGCTCCTTGCGAAGCGCCAGTCTGACTGCGCCTTCGAGGCCCATCGGGCCGAGATGGGCACTGGGCCAGGCCAGGGTGAGCAGCGGCTCGTGCAGGCTGCCGCCGACCATCGCCTGGGCGCCCAGGCCATAGCCACGGCGCAAGATCACCGAGACCAGGGGGACCCGCAGGGCGGCGCCGGCGAGCAGCATTCGCGAGGTGTGGCGCACCAGGCCGGTTGCCTCGGCCTCGGGGCCGACCATCATTCCCGGGGTGTCGACCAAGGTCAGGAGCGGCAGGTCAAATGCATCACAGAGCTGCATGAAGCGCGCCGCCTTGTCCCCCGCCGCGCTCGTGATCGCACCCGCCATGTGTCGCGTGTCGTTGGCGATCACCCCGATCGCACGCCCCTCAATGCGAGCCAGTGCGGTGAGCATCTCCGGCGCGAAGCGCTCGCGAAGGAAGGTCACCGAGCCGCGGTCGGCGAGCGTCTCAATGATCGGCGCCACCGCATAGGCGCGACGCTGGCGCTCGGGGACGAGGTCGCAAAGCCGGCTCTGGTCGGGTTCCTCTCCCGGGGCGATCGCACCCTGAAAGTAGGCGAGCAATCGCCTGGCGAGGGCGGTTGCCTCGGCCTCATCCGCGACGAGGGCATCGATGACCCCGTTGGCGGCCTGCACATCGGCAGGGCCGACCTCGTCGGGATCGACCTTGCCCAGCCCTCCGCCCTCGATCATCGCCGGGCCGCCCATCCCCAACGAGATGTTCTCGGTCGCGACGATCAGGTCCGCGCAGCCGGCGAGCACCGCGTTGCCGGCAAAGCAGCGCCCGGCGACCACGGCGATCCGCGGCACCAGTCCCGAGAGCCGCGCCCAGAGGGCGAAGGCGCGAGCGTCGAGCGCCGAGACCACCGGGTAGTCGGTATCACCGGGGCGCCCTCCGCCCCCCTCGGCAAAAAGGACCGTCGGCAGCCTCATGCGCTCAATCAGCTCAAAGAGCCGGTCCTTCTTGCGATGGCCGAGCGCCCCCTGGGTGCCGGCGAGGACCGTGTAGTCATAGGAGAGCACCGCACAGGCGCTGCGCTCGACACCGAACAGCTCGCCATTTATCCGTGCCGTACCGGCCACAAGGCCATCGGCAGGGGTTCGCGCGATCAGGTCATCGAGCTCGCGGCGGCCACGCTGGGCAGCGATCGCAAAGCGCCCGTACTCGACGAAGGAGCCCGGATCGATCAGGTCTGCGATGTTCTCGCGCGCGGTGCGGCCTCCGGCCGCGTGACGGCGCTTGACCGCAGCGGGGCGAGCCGCGTCCTCGGTCAGCTCGCGCCGGGCAAGAAGCTGATCGAGATCCCCGCCGGCGCCGTGCTCACCGCCCGTCTCTGCGCCAGGTGCCATCGGCACATCGTATGTTTCGCCCGACAAACGGCCCGAGGAGGAGCAGGCGATGGCAGAACTGGCGACCTATCGGCTCGACGCAGGTATCGCGACGATCACGATGGACGACCACAAGGTAAACGCGCTCTCGATCGCGATGCTCGAAACGCTGCACCGACACCTCGACCAGGCAGAGGAGGATCGGGCGGTGGTCGTGCTCGGCGGCCGCGCGGGCTATCTGTCTGCCGGATTCGACCTCAAGGTCTTCACGCAGGAACCGCAGCGGATCGTCGAGATGTTGAGCCTCGGAGCGAGCCTCAGCGAGCGCCTGCTCTCCTTCCCGACGCCGGTGATCGTTGCCTGCAGCGGCCACGCGATCGCCGCCGGCACCTTCGCGGCGCTTGCCGCCGATTTGCGGATCGGTGTCGAAGGGCCCTTCAAACTCGGCCTCAATGAGGTCCGTATCGGCCTCACCGTGCCGCTCTTCGTCGTCGAGCTCGCCCGCCAGCGGCTCAGCCCCGCCGCCTTTGATCGCGCCCTTCTCAGCGCCCACATGTACAGCCCGCAGGAGGCCCTCAGCGCCGGCCTCCTCGACCGAGTCGTGGCCCCGGGCGAGCTGGCCCGCGCCAGCCGTGAAGCGGCCGAGGAGCTCGCCGGACTCGACCTGGCGGCCTACGCGGCGACCAAGCTGCGGGTCCGGGGGGCCGCCCTGGAGGCGCTTCGGATCGCGATCAAGACTGAGCTCGAGGCCGATTCCAACGAGCTCTAGATTCTGGCCGCCGGCCGCTGGGTAGATCGAGGCCGCTCAGTAGCCGGGCCCGGCCTCGCATTCCTCAGAGCGACCGATCCCGGGGCCACCATCGCAGTAGTCAGAGCCAGGTCCCCCGTAGAGCCGATCGGGGCCGGGGCCGCCGTAGAGGCGATCATCACCGCCTTCGCCATGACAGCCGTCTTCGCCGGCTCCCATCCGGCAGACGTCTTCCCCCGGCCCGCCCCAGCAGCCGTCGCTGCCATCGCCGGCCACGCAGAGATCGTTGCCCGGGCCGCCGACGCAATCGCTGTTCTGGTCGCCGGTGATGCAAACGTCATTGCCCCCACCACCGAAGCAGCGGTTGCGCCGGCTGCCTTCCGAGTAGCAGGTGTCGGCCTCACCGTTGCCGAGAAAGCGATCCGAACCGCTGCCGAGGTGAACGGTGAGCGGCAGCGGCAGACGGTCGAGCACTTCGACTTCATCCGCCGCCGGGCCCATCTCGACTTCGACCCTTTCGATCCCCTCCAAACCGCAGCTCGCTGCGCGGTGGGTGTGAGTCCCCTGACAGCCCACGGGCGGCGCACCCATCGCCCCGCGGGCGCGAAGCTCACCGCCGCTTAGTGAGAGCCGCAGGTGGGAGCCACCGCGGGCGCCGTGAAGCACGATGATGCGCGGCGGCGCGGCAATCGTTTGCGCGGCGAGCAGCGCGATCGAGAGGATCAGGGCCAACAGGAAGGTCGACACCCGGCGGGGCATCCGCGCATTGTCCTGATTGATCAGGTTTTGTCGAGCCAAAAGAAGTTCGCCGCCCAAGTCGATGCCGGCGGCTCCCAAACCTGGCCGAGATTGACGGCCGCGATCCTCATCGCAAGGCGCAGCTGTGACCGGCCGGTCCTGCCGCGTTGGATGGCGATCCGGGGTCGGCCCGATATCGATCGACGAGGGCCCCCGCCCCGCCTGATCGGCGCCGTCGGCGCGGATGCGATGCGGATGCTCGGGCGAGCTCGCTGTTTGTCATGGCCTCCAATGAGGGACGGCCGCCGACTTGATTGAGCCCCCGAGTTCCGCAAGGCACTCTGGTCCGCGTAGCGCGACCGGATGGATGACTGGAACGTTTCCGCTACGTCGCTCGCCAGGGCGGCCGACCACTCGTGCTCCCTGACCTCCCCTTGACACGGGCCCGCTCCTTCACGGATGACAAATCGGTGGCCATATCAGTGACCCGCGACGCGCCCCCCCGCCCCCAGACCCGAGCGCCACTGAGCCGCGGCGCTGGCGAGCGTCACTTCACCGCCGCGCCCGGGCGCTGCTCAAGCAACCGTGCCAGGCGCCGCATCGACCTCGCGTTGGCACGGTGCACGAAGGCGCGGGTCAGCGGACCGAAGAACCGTTCAAGGCGCACCGCCTCAATCCAGATCAGTTCGAAGCGGATCCGGGTGCCGCCGTCGGGCATCGCCTCAAGCGTGTAGGTGCCATGGGTGTGGCGCCTGCCCTTCGCCCCGATCGCCTCCTCCACGATCCGCGTCGGTGGCTCGGCCTCGAGCACCTTGAAATCGGTCCAGTCCTGGGACAGCGGCGCGCCCGTACGGGCCTCGGCCTTGGCTCCGAGGCCCTGACGGGGGCCGGAGAAGGACCAGTCTGTGAACAGGTGATCGACGAATGCCTCGTGATTGGCGAGAACGTCGAGGAACTCATAAACCTCCTCGCGGGGCATCGAGACGGTGGTCGAAACCGTGACGGGCTTCACGGCCCGATCCTATGCGGTTGTGGGACCCAGATAGCCTTGCGTGGTGGCCAGACCGGTGACTCGTGTGCTTTCCAAATCGCAGCTGGCGACGTTGGGCGCGCACGGCGAACAAAGAAGCGCTGCGGTCGGCGAGACCCTCTTTCAGATCGGCGATGAGACCTACCCGTTCATCGCGATCATCGACGGCGCCGTCGCGGTGCTCGACGCCGCCGGCCAGGAGATCGTCCGCCACGGGGCCTCCGGCTTCCTCGGCGAGATGAATCTGCTCTCCGGCCAGACGGTGTTCCTGACCGCGGTGGTGGTTGAGCCGATCCGCTACATAGCGGTCGATCGCGAAGTCCTGCGCGGTCTGCTCTTCGAGGATGGCTCGCTCTCAGATTTGCTGCTCTCGGCCTTCGTCGAGCGTCGCGAGGCACTCCAGCAACAGCAGGGAATCGGGGTCGAGATCGTCGGGCCACACGACTCCGAGGAAACGCGTCGCTTGCTCGAGTTCGCCAGACGCATGCGCCTGCCCAATTCCTGGCTCGACCCGGCCAAGAGCAAGGAGGCCGCCACGCTGGTCGGGGAACTCAGCAGCGAAGAACTGCCCCTGGTGCGGCTGCCCGGCGGAGCTGAACTGCGGCGCCCGAGCAACGGCGAGCTCTCGCGGGCACTCGGGATCGGGCTCGAGCTCGGCGAGCGCGAGGAGGTCGACCTACTGGTATTGGGAGGCGGCCCGGCGGGCCTGGGCGCCGCCGTCTACGGAGCCTCTGAGGGACTCGACACGCTGCTCATCGAGGCTGCTGTCCTCGGCGGCCAGGCGGGCACCTCACGGCGAATCGAGAACTACCTCGGCTTCCCGGCTGGAATCAGCGGTTCGGAGCTGACCAGCCGCGCGATCGCGCAGGCCCGCAAGTTTGACGCCCGCACCGCCACCCCCTACCGAGCCAGCTCGCTTGAGCCTGGCGGCGATCGCCATCTGGTCAGGCTCGAGGACGGCAACGAAATCGCGGCGCGCGCCGTCCTCCTCGCCACCGGGGCCGAATACCGGCGGCTGCCGGTCGCCGACCTCGACAGCTACGAGGGCCTGAGCGTCTTCTACGCGGCCGGCCCACCCGAGGCCCAACTCTGCGGCGCCCAGCGGGTTGGCGTGATTGGCGGCGGCAACTCAGCCGCCCAGGCGGCGGTTTGGCTGGCCCGGGGCGGCGCCCTCGTAACCCTCCTGCACCGCCGTGCCCAGCTCGCCGAGACGATGTCGAGCTATCTGATCGCCGAGCTCGAACGCTATGGCGTCGCAGTTCGAGATCGCAGCGAAGTGGCCAGCCTGCACGGCGAGGACGGGCGCCTGCAGAGCGTCACCCTCAGCGATGGCGACGAGCTCGCGCTGTCGTTTCTGTTTCTCTTCCTCGGTGCCTCGCCCTGCACCGATTGGCTCGGCGATGTGGTCCACCGAGATGCCAACGGCTTCGTTCTCACCGGACCCGAGGCCGGCGCGGAGGGCCTACTCGAGACCAGCGTTGCGGGCGTCTATGCCGCGGGTGACGTGCGCGCGGGGTCGATCAAGCGCTGTGCGACGGCTGTCGGCGAGGGGGCGGCGGTCGTGCGCTTCGTGCACGAGCGTCTCGCCGCGAAGGCGCTTTAAGAATCGAGCTGACCTTGGTGAGCGGCGAAAACTCGCAGACGGTGCTGGTGACCGGTGGCTCGGGATTTCTCGGCGGCTGGTGCTTGGTTGAACTCCTAAAGCGCGGTTACCGGGTGCGCACAACGGTGCGCGATCTCGCCCGCGAGCCGGCGGTGCGGGCCACGCTCAGTGCTGAGCTCGACGGCGACCCGGGCGAGCGCCTTGAAATCTTCACCGCCGAGCTCGGATCCGATTCCGGGTGGCAGGAGGCGGCCGATGGCTGCGATCACATCCTCCATGTCGCCTCGCCATTTCCAGCCTCCCAGCCCAAGGACGCGGATGAGCTGGTTGTCCCGGCTCGCGAGGGCACCTTGCGGGTTCTCCGCGCCGGTCTCGGCGCCGGGGTTAGGCGCATTGTCATCACCTCCTCGGTGGCGGCCGTCGGTGGCGGCGCCGAGTCCTCCGCCGGGCCGCTCGACGAGGACAGCTGGAGTGACCTCGGGACAGCGTCGCTGACGCCCTATGCGAGGTCAAAGACAATCGCCGAGCGGGCCGCGTGGGACCTGGCGCGCGATCAAGACGCGCTCGAGCGGGTCGCCTTCATCAACCCCGGGGCCATCCTTGGGCCCACCCTGGACGAGCATCGCTCCTTCTCGCTGCAGGTCGTCGAGCGGTTGTTGAAGGGGATGCCCGGAATTCCTCGAATCGGCTTCAGCATCGTCGACGTGCGCGATGTTGCCGCCCTGCAGATCGAGGCGATGAGCGCTCCTGCGGCCGGCGGTGAGCGTTTCATCGCGGTCAGTCGCTTTGCCTGGATGGCGGAGGTCGCCGCGATTCTGCGCGAAGGCCTCGGCCCCGCGGCCGAGAAGGTCCCGAGCCGCAGGGTGCCGGATCTGCTCGTGCGGGCGATGGCCATCTTTGACCCCGGCGTGCGCTCGATCGTCGGCCAGCTCGACAGGGAGTTGACCTACTCGAGCAAGAAGGCCGAATCCCTACTGGGCTGGTCGCCGCGACCGATCGATGAGACGGTCCTCGACTGCGCGCGGAGCCTGCACCACTAGAAGCCACGCACCGATAAAGGGCGCGCTCTGAATGGCTCCCCCAGCCCGGGTATTGCGCGGTCGGCGGGTTGCCCTCACCCGGGCGATGCAGAACCTAGGAATCGCGTTAAAGACCGACCCAGGCTTCACCCGATTCGATCGCGTCCTCGAGAAAACCCGGTGTCGACCGGCTCAGCTCGCCGGCGATCGCCGACCTCCTTCGCGGCGGGTAATCAGGCCCTCATCGGGTCGCGAACTCGCGGCCAGAAAGGCGGCATCGGAGCGGCGCGCCCTGGCCTAATTCTCTGGCACTCGATCCATTGGGTGCAGCTCGCCCCGGCTCAGAGCCTCGCTGCGCAGATGTGCGATCGCCAGGTACTCGGCCGAGCCGATCATCTCGAGGAAGGCCTGCCGCGAGGGATATTCGACGAGGACAATCAGGTCCCAGGAGCCCTCGCCCAGTAACGCCGCGGAGGGCTCGCCGAGGAACACGATGCGCCCACCGAAGCGCTCGAGCAGGGGGGCGACCGCGCTCCCATATTCCTCATAGCGCCGCCGCCCGCCCTCGGGCAGGAAGGAAAGCAGGTTCAGCATCGTCACCGCAGTGGAGTCTTCGGCGCGCTTGGTGAAGGCGGCGAAACCCTCTGCGTTTAGGTGCTCGGGTTGGGCTGAGGCGTCCATGACTGCTCCTGCTCGAAGTCGATTGACCCTACATGGCCTTAAAGTCCAGCCGATCGTGATCGAGGAGATCGGCAAGAACCGGGGCGCTGAGGGCGTCGCGATCGTCACCGACAGCACCTCCTACCTGCCGCCCGCGCTGATCGAGCGCTGGGGGATCGAGCAGGTCAGCCTCTACGTCGGTTGGAGTGGTGAACACCTGCCGGAGGCTGACTATGACCTCGAAGCCTTCTACAAACGCCTGCGCGAGTCGCCCGAGCTTCCCTCGACCTCCCAGCCCTCGACGGGCGATTTCCTGGCGCGCTTTGAACCGCTTGCGGACGCCGGGCGCGATGTGCTCTCAGTCCACATCGCCAGTGGCCTCTCGGGTACCTATGAGAACGCTGTCGAGGCCGCACGAATTCTCACCGAAAAGGGCCTGCCGGGGCGGGTCGAAGTTCTCGACAGCCAGACCGGGGCCGGGGGCCTTGGATGTCTGGTGATCGAAGCCGCCCGCTCCGCAGAGCGCGGCCTGCCAATCGATGAGGTGGCGAGAAGCGTCCGCGAGGCGCGCAAGCGCCTCGATATCTGGTTCTGCCTCGATACCCTCGAGTACCTGCGCAAGGGCGGGCGGATCGGCGCGGCCCAGGCTCTGGTCGGCACGGCGCTGAAAGTCAAGCCGATCCTCACCTTCGGTACCGAAATCGCGCCCGTCGGCCGAGTCCGCACCCGCAAGAGAGCCCAGGAGCGGATGGTCAGCTACCTGCACGAGCTCAAGAACCGTGAGGCCAGTGACTGGGTCGTGCAACACGCCCAGTCGGCGAGCGCCGCCGAGGAGCTGGTCGCCGAGGGCACCGAGATCCTCGGCTGCCCGCCCCTGTTTTGCACCCAGGTCGGGCCGGTGCTCGGGGCTCACCTGGGCGCCGGGCTGTTGGTGGGTGGCCTCAGCCGCGAGGCGCTGGGCGGCGAGTGATCGCCCCCGCGCCTTCGCTTAAGCGAGGCGGCGAGGACCCCTGGGCTATCGCGTTCGGACCGAAGGACTCTCACGCCATCGAGCCTGGCATGGAGGCGATCCGGTCGCGGCGAAGATCAGTACGGCGAGCGGGGGACAGCGGATGCTGCCAGCGCCCGGTACTCGCCGCGTGGGCCTCCCATCAACGGCTCAGTCGCGCCAGCGCCCGACAGTAACGGTGCTTTTTCACTCCGCGTCGGGAGCGCCCGGAAAGTCGGGCTGCACCGGCGCGGAGCGGCCCTGCGCCTTGCCCAGGCTCTCGCGGATCTCCTCCCGCATGCGGCCGACCAAGTCGATCGTCGCGTCACGCAACCCATCGATGTCCTCAGCGAGGGTGCGCCGGCCGACCAGGCTCACGCAGAGCGTGCCCTCGACGTACTCGAAGGCAAGCCCCGTGGGTGCCTGTTCGAGCAAGAAGACGATGAAGCTTGGTGAGAAGAGCTCGTGGACCCAAACGTCGTCTCGCTCGGGGGAGGCGAAGATCCGGTAGCGCTGGTCGAACTCGGCACTCTCGAGCTCGAGTCGGTCGTTGCCACGGATCAGTGCATCCGCTGCCTTGCCCAACAGGTGGGCGTCCTCGGCCCGGTGGCAGAGTAGCCACGGAACAAAGCGCTTGGCCTTCGGCACATGCGTGACCGCGACGGTGAAGTGCGCCTCGCCCTTGGTCTGAACTCCCTGGGCGTCGGTGGTTAACTCATCGCGGCTGACCAGCGCGAGCTGGGCCTCAACGTAGGTTGCCAGCCAGCCGCTCATCACCGCCTCGACGTTGCGCAGCTCGCCCTCGGCGAGCAGTGGCGTGGTGCGCGGCAGGTGGGCGCCCGGTTCAAGGGTGAGACCACGCGCGGCGGCGTATGAGGCGAAGTCCTCGACTCCGCTGCGCTCGGATGCCATGCACCCGTATACACCATCTGAGCCGGGATCCGGCCTCTGCGGGCCTCATAATGGCCTACCGATGAGTGCCGGCCGTCACGTCAACCACGCGCGCCGCGAGATGATCGCTGTGGCGCGGGGTTCAACCAACACCCACGCACACCTGCGCCGCCGGCTGGCGAGCATCTTCATCGTCACCGCGGCGTGCGCGCTCCTCTTCACCGTGGTCGTCTACCTGACCGAGCGCCACGCCCACGGCACCGAAATCCACAACCTCTTCGACGCCTTTCTCTTCTCCACCTCGCAACTGCTGACCGCCTCCTCGGTGGCCAATCCAAAAACCGATGCGGGCAAAGTCCTCGAGCTCTTCTTCGATATCTATGCGATCTTTGTGGTCGCCACCGTGGCCGGCAGCTTCGGGGCCTTCTTTCACCAGCGCAGCAAAGAGATGGATCGTGCCAAGCAGGAGTTCGCCAAAGAGGCCGCGGCGCTGCGGGGGCGACTCTGAACTCGTCGAGCGATCGCCCGCTTGGTCTAGAACCCGAGCCCATCGGGCCCTTGGGCAGGTAGATGTGCTCGCGCCCGGACCCGTGATTCAGAACCCGTCGCAGGGTTTAGCCTGACGGCCCCGATGAACGTCGAACTCGATCCCCCCGCAGAGCTCTTGATCAACGGGGAGCTGGTCGGCGGTGCCGGCGAGAGCCTCGCGGTCGAGAACCCCTACTCGACCGCGACAATCGTCGAGCAGCCATCGGCCTCGCCCACCCAGGTCGAGTCGGCGATCACCGCGGCCCGGGAGGCCTGGCCCGGCTGGGCCGCGCGAACCTCGGCCGGGGAGCGCTGCGAGATGCTCCATGAGGTGGCGCGCGGTCTGCGTCAGGGCGCCGAGCAGATCGCCCGCACGATGACCGCCGAGGGGGGCAAGCCGCTGGTCGAGAACCGCGACGAGCTGCATTGGAGCGCGGCCGCTTTCGACTACTACGCGGAGATCGGGCGCGATCAGGCCGGCCGGGTGATCCCGCCGATCGAGCCGAGCCAGCTGGCGCTGGTGGTGAAGGACCCACTCGGTGTGGTTGGCTGCATCGTCCCCTGGAACTATCCGCTGCTGCTGTTGGCGTGGAAGGTCGCGCCGGCGCTCGCGGCCGGCAACTGCGTGGTCTGCAAGCCCTCTGAGCTGACGCCGCTCTCGACCCTGATGTTGGCTCCGATCGTCGCGCACCTTCCGGCCGGCGTCGTCAACCTGCTCGCCGGCGGCGGCGAGGTGGGCGCCGCGATCGCCTCCCACCCGGGAGTCGATTGCGTTGCCTTCACCGGCTCGGTGGCGACCGGCCGGAAGGTCGCTGAATCCTGCGCTGGGCGGATCGCGCGCATGAACCTCGAGATGGGCGGAAAGGATGCCTTCATCGTCTGTTCCGATGTCGCCGAGGAGATCGAGGTCGCGGCCCGCGGCGGTGCCTGGGCGGCCTTCCTTAACGCGGGTCAGGTCTGCACCTCGGCCGAGCGCTTCTATGTGGAGGAGGAGGTCTATGAGGACTACGTGGACGCCTTCGTCGAGCACACCCGCAGCCTCGTCCTCGGCGACCCCTTCGAGGTCTCAACCGATATCGGCCCGATGGTCTCAGCGAGCCAGAGGGCGAAGGTGATCGCCCAACTCGAGGCGGCGAGTGAGACCGGGGCTGAACTCCTGGTCGGGGGCGATCGCGGTGGCCAGGAGCGTGGGCACTTCCTCTCTCCCGCCGTCGTCGTCGGCGCCCAGCCCGACAGCGCCCTGCTGCGTGAGGAGACCTTTGGTCCGATCGCGCCGATCGTCAGGGTCCGCTCGCTTGATGAGGCGATCGAGCTCGCCAACGGGACCGAGTTTGGGCTCGGCGCCAACGTCTATACCGCCAACCTGCAAAATGCCGTGCGCTGCATGCGCGAGCTGCGCGCCGGAACTGTCTGGATCAACGATCCACTGACCGATAACGACGCCGGTCCCTTCGGCGGCTTCAAGCAGTCGGGCCTCGGCCGCGAGCTCGGCCGCGAGGGCCTGGAGGCCTTCCAGGAGACCAAGCACGTACACATGGAGACCCAGATCGAGCGCAAGGAATGGTGGTATCCCTACAGCGAGTACGTAAGCGACGGACCGTCCTCATAGGGTCGACCGTCATGGTCCTCCGGGTCGCCTGTCTCCTCGACCTGCGCCAGTTCGCCACGACTCGCGGCTCGCAGGTGGCGATCCCGCATCGCGATCGGCGCGGGCACGGCTGAAATCATCGACGCCTGCGAATCTTCCCCGGTCGACAACGGACCGGATACTTTTCCTCCGTGGACAGTGCCGCCGAAGACCATCCGACCCGCCGGTCTCAAAGTGCCAACACCAAGCGCTATGACCGTCTCGCTCGCCTCTACAGCACCCTTGAGCCGCTCTATCTGATCTTTCCCCGGGCCCGTCGTAGGGCAGTGGCTGCATTGGCGTTAAAGCGGGGAGACGTTGTTCTAGAGATCGGCGCAGGCACCGGGCGCAACTTTCCCTACTTGGTTGAGGCGGTCGGGCCCAGCGGATCAATCATCGCCGTGGATGCCTCGCCCGGAATGCTGGCCGAGGCTCGTCGGTTGATCGAGCGCAATGGCTGGTCGAATGTCGAGCTGCTCCAACAAGACGCCGCTCGGCTCGAGATCGATCGTGACCTCGACGGCGTGCTCTTTAGCCTCAGCTACTCGGCGATTCCTGAACCACGCCCCGCGTTGGCGCGAGCATGGGAGCGGCTCAAGCCCTCATCGCGTGTCGTTGTCATGGACATGGGCCTAACCGAGGGTGGTCTGCACCGCCTCCTTGCCCCAATCGGCCGCCTGCTGGTCAAGTTGGCCCCGGGCGATGCATATTCGGACCCGTGGAGTGACCTTGGCGCCTACGGCCCAGTTGAGACAGACCGCTTTCTGGCGAACCTCTACTACGTCAGTGCGGTCACGAAACGATGATCGCCTAGATCGAAGCGAGCCGCGCTTCTTCATGATCAGGCTCGACCGCTTCGGCGATCAGATTTGAGCCCTGATAGGCGTTGCAGGCGACCAGGCCGCGGCGCTCTTGCTCAAAGAGCGCCGGGCTGCGCCGGGCCGAGCGGGGGCGCTGTCCGCTCTAGGGCCGGCCAGCCTAGATCGCGCTCGCGGTCTGCCTCCTCCGCGGCGGCGCCACCTCTGAATCCAAAAAGCCGCTTGGCCGAGACCAGGTAGATCACGATCGCGAGATTGAGCAGCAGAGCAATGATCTTGAACAGGGAGATGGTTCTGGTTAGCTCATAGACCTCGAGTGGCAGGAATATCGCGGTGGCGATGAAGGTCAGATACTCGGCCCACCGACGCTGGTACCAGAGCCCGACCGCCTCGGCTCCCTCAATAGCCGCGTACACGAACAAGCTCACACCGAGCAGGTGCAGGGTGCTCGACCGCAGGGTGAACAACTCGTCGAGGTCGTGGACCACTCCGGTATGTCCACTCTGCACGGGCCCGCCCGCGACCCCGCCCTGAATATCGATCAGGACCCGATAGAGACGGTGCTGGAGTTCGTGCTCATGCGCAGCGACGAAGAAAACCAACACACCGAGGAAGGTGAGCACGGCGAAGTGAACAGCCCGATCGATCGCTATCGCCCGCAGAACGATCTTGTCGCGCAGGGGCCGACCGCGGGCGGGCAGCGGAATCTGCTCGAGAGGCGGAAGATGGGATCGGGCCGCACCCTGCGGAGGCGGGAGCGCCAGCCAGCCGTCACAGCGCAGGCAGCGGTGCCAGCGCACCCCCTCGCCTTCGCGCACGACGACTGAGTCCTGCGCTCGGACCGCCGCGACATCGGTGCCGATCAGCTGGTGACCGCGCACGCCGCAGACCAGCAGCTCGTAGTGAAACCTGGGCCGAAAACGCCGCGGCTTCTCGACTCCCGGCGCCAAATCGGATCGACCAGAGCCGGACACGCAGTGACCATACCCGTCAATACGCCAGCCCGCCGATCGCGGTCCTGCACCCTAGAAAGCGCTTGACGGTCCCGCAGGACCCCAGGATCCAACCAAGCCGCGCCGACTGTTCCCAAGGGCTCGTGGAAGGCGTGACAACGCTCAAGAATCCGCCAAAGACAGGAAAGCCGTTGGCGGAGCGTCCCTGGCACTCGGCCCCAATGATCGGGTCTTCTGATCCAGGCAATGAGGCTTGAGTCAGACCCAGACGCCCGAGAGAAACGCCCCCCGATCGCTACCCTCAACAGAGTGAGGACCCTGATTGGCACGGAGGCACTCCCCGGCGGAGATCTGGTTCAACGCGGCGTCGCGGACCTTGTCGCCGGACGCGAATCTGCCGAGGCCCTACTTGTTTCGATTGGCGCGCCGCGCTTGCGCACCGTGGGCATCGACCTGCCTGCGCCGATCACCTCCCCTGAGCACAAGCTCTATGAGCTTCTCGTCCGCGAGCAGGGCAATGCAGCCCACTCCGCCTACAACGCCCTGATCCGCCGGCTCGTCAGCTTCGAGCGAGCGGCCGCATGCGCGAACTAGCCGACTCAAATCGCATCGAACGATTCATGACCGAACTGGGCAATGTGGTCCAGGTCGCGGTTCGGGTCTATTTCACGGGCGGGGCCACAGCGGTTCTTTACGGCTGGCGAGAGACGACCATCGATGTCGATATCAAGCTGGTGCCCGACCGCGATGAGATCCTGCGCGAGATACCCCGACTCAAGGAGGAGCTCAACCTCAACGTCGAGCTCGCCGCGCCGTCAGATTTCATCCCGCTGCCGGCGGGCTGGGAGGAGCGAAGCCCGCCGATCCGCACGGAGGGCAAGGTCGCCTTTCACCACTTCGATCCAGCCGCACAAACACTCTCAAAGATCGAGCGCGGTCACGATCAGGACCTACAAGACGTGAGAGAGATGATCGCGCGGGGCCTGGTCGACCCAGATGAGGCCCGGACGCAATTCGAGGCGATTGAGCCCGAGCTGTACCGCTTTCCAGCGATAGACCCAGGGTCCTTTCGGGACGCTGTCGAACGTCTTTTGCGACCGCTCTGATCCGCACACCCTGCCCCGGGGTCGATATCAGATCGGCTGAAGTCCGAAATTCAGCTCTGATCGCATATGGCCATTCCGGTTGAGGACAGTGGCTGTTGGCAACCTCTCTTCCTCAGACTGGCTGCCGGTTCTACCGGCCCGTGCGCGACAGCAGAGCCGCTGTCATCTCCCCCATTCCGTGGTTGACCAAAGCTAGCGCGGAGGGAATTCGCTGGTCGGTAACCGTGATCGCCTCCTGCGCCCCGATGCAGTCGTCCCCTTCCCATCGTTCAAAGGCCACCGCGAAACTCTCGACCGCGACCCGCAGTCCTTCTATTCCCTTCTGGGCCTGTCCGATGGCGGGCACCAGCTCTATCGCCTTGGCGAACCGATCGTGCCAGCGCCCCAAAAATAGTGCTCGAAGCTCACCGAGATCGGAGCGGGATCTCGATAGAGCGCCAATGATCGCCCGGCTGGCCGGTAGGTCACCCTGTTTCACCGTTGCATAGAGGGCCGTCCAGCTAGATTGCGCGCTGCCGCCGCTCTGTTCAACATCCAGAGCCTTGCTGCAAGCCGTACTCGATGAGCCGAGGTTCTTGATCAGCACCGCCGGTGCTTCTTCAATCCCAATCTGGAGATTGTCGTCGACCCTGACAACGGCATTGAGGATCGGGGTCGGTAGCCGCCCTCGTGCCGAGGCATTCGAGCTGAGGAGCAGGCCGCCAATTGCGCTAAGTACGACCGCCCACGCCACCACTCGGCGACCGCGTTCGCAGAGCTTTTTCAGATCGGTCTTGAGAGCTGCAGTATGCACCGGACCACAATGCACCAGAGAGTCGTCCCGTCTATCCGCAGTTGACCCCAATCTTGTTGATGCAAACCACGGGGAATTCCAGTCTCGAGGCGGCCACGTTGACGGGACAGCCAGGACCCGACCTGAATCGCCGATGGGATCCTGCCCTGGGCTGCTGCAGATGAGGCTTCTCGATGCCCAGCCAGGCGCCGCCGAAGCTGACGGCTCAAATTCAGGACAGAACCCGGCGGCGAAAGTTGCGCAGGCCGACGGTCAGGAAGCCAATGCAAAACAAGACCAACACCGGGTAGACCACGTACAGGGGCATGTGCGAGGCTTCGGTAAGGCCCGCGCGCATACCCTCGGCGACATAGATCAGCGGGTTAACTAAGACCAAGATCTGCAGCCAGTGGATGCCGTCGACCTGGACCGGAGACAGTTTCGTCCACTGATAGTAGGTGCCGCCAAGGAAGGTCAGCGGCAGCACCACAAAGCCGAACATGAGGCCGATGTTGCGGGGCTCAAAGCTGGTTCCGAGCAGTAGGCCGAGTGAGGTCATGGCGACACAGGCAAGCGGTATCAGCGTGACAACGATCCACCAGTGAAAGGAGAGATGGGCTTCGACGCCGGGCGCGTGGACCACGGCGGCAATCGGAAAGACGACGAGCGCCGCCAGCACCCCCTGCACCGACCCCGACATAACCTTGGCGACGGCCACCAGCCAGATCGGGCAGGGGGCCTGGACGCGGTCCTCGATCTCGCGGGTGTAGCCGAACTCTGTGGAGAGCTGCAGAGCCACGGCCTGGATGCCCTGGAACATGATCGAGATCGCAACTACCCCGGGTACCAAGACCGTGGCGAAGGCGGACTCCGCGGCGGGCCCGCCGCCGCCGCCGACGCCCTGGCCGATCGAGGGGAAAACGTAGAGGAAGACGAAGACCAGGAGAAAGGGTTGGACCAGCGTGCGAATCAGGAACTCGGCAAAATTCCGTCTCAGCACGAGAAGGTCGCGAAGGATCAGCGCCAGCAACGCCGAGCGGCTCGCCTGCATCGTCGAGCGGCTCGGCGTGAGCGCGACAGAGTCCACGGCGTAGGGCTGGGCGGCAGTGGCCATCAGTCGCGCAGTGCCTTGCCGGTGAGGTTGATGAAGACGGTCTCGAGGCTCGGCTCGGAGACCGAGAGGTCGGCGACCTCGAATCCGCCACTCTCAGCGGCGTTCACCACCCGTGGTACCAACCGTTCGGCACCCTGCACATGCAGCTCCACCCCGCCGTCCACCTGGCGGGTTCGTGTAATGCCGGTGATCTCGCTCTGCAGTCGCGCGGTCAGGGCGGCCTGGTCGCCTGCGGCCTTCACGGTGACGATCTCCTCGGCGCCGACGGAGCGCTTGAGCCCCGACGGAGTATCGAGCGCGAGGATCTTGCCGTGGTCCATGATCGCCACTCGCTCACAGAGCTGGTCGGCCTCCTCCATGTAGTGGGTGGTGAGCAGGATTGTCTGGCCCTGGCGATTGAGCTCCCCGAGGATCTCCCAGAGCGCCAGTCGGCCCTGGGGGTCGAGACCGGCGGTCGGCTCGTCTAAGAACAGGACGGCCGGGCGGTGAAAGATCGCCCGCGCCACCATCAGACGCTGGGCCATTCCTCCGGAGAGCGCGAAGACCGAGGAGTCGGCCCAGTTGGAAAGCTGAAACTGCTCAAGCAGCTGCTCGGTAATCTGCCGGGACTGGGACGCGAGGATGCCGAACAGGCGGCCGTGGTAGTAGAGGTTCTCCCAGACCGTCAGCTGGCGGTCGAGTGTGTTTGTCTGTGAGACGGTCCCGATCAGCTGCTTGGCCAGCGCCGGATGCTCGACGACGTCGATCGCGCCGACGAACGCGGACCCAGCACTGGGCACCACCCTTGTGGTCAGCATCCCTGCGGTCGTCGTCTTGCCGGCCCCATTGGGACCGAGTAGACCGAATATCTCACCGCGGTGGACGCTGAGGTTTAGGCCGTCGACCGCGGCGAAGTCGGCCCCCGAGTAGACCTTGGTGAGATCGACCGTTCGGATGATCTCGCGCTCGTCGCTCTCGACCGAGGCCTCGATCCCGGAGACTCTAGAGGTGGCCCGCATCCGCCCTCACTCCGAGATTCACCTCAGCTACCGATCCAACTGGCTGCGGGCGGCGGTCCTCGGCGCCAACGACGGCATTCTGTCCGTCTCCAGTCTGGTCTTGGGCGTCGCGGCTTCTGGCGCGTCGGTTACGGCGATCCTCACCGCGGGGATCGCCGGGCTGGTTGCCGGCGCGACGTCGATGGCCGCCGGAGAGTACGTATCGGTCAGCTCCCAGCGCGACACAGAACGGGCGGACCTGCGCCTCGAGGAACGCGAGCTCGGCGAGAATCCGAGCGGCGAGCTGCGTGAGCTGACCGGAATCTATGAGGACCGCGGCCTTGCGCCGGGGCTGGCGCGGGAGGTCGCGGTCGCGCTCTCACAAAGCGACCCGCTCAGGGCCCATGCCCGAGACGAGCTCGGCCTAGACCAGGGGCGGGCGGCGCGACCGCTGCAAGCCGCCTGCGCCTCGGCACTGTCATTCTCCTGCGGCGCGGCGTTGCCGCTTGCAGCAGTCGCGGTGACTCCTGGCGCGTCCCGGAGCCTCGCCTGCGTGACCGTCACCCTCTTAACGCTGGCTCTGCTCGGTGATCTCGGCGCTCGCCTCGGCGGCGCTCCGCGGCTACGCGCGATGGGGCGAGTGCTCTTTTGGGGAGTCGTCGCGATGGCGGTCACCTCCGGGATCGGCGCGCTGGTAGGCGCGAGCGCCTGACTCACCGTCCCCGCTCGTGACTTATGGGCGCCCCAGAAGCCGATCGCGATTGACGGCTTGATCGCGGCTAACGGCTGAGCACGGGTCGACCCAGGATGGTCCAACGCGAAGCGCGATGATGAATGCGGCGCTCGCGCTGGGGCGGGGACTGAGCAACCGGCCGGCCCTCACCCTGCAGACGATAGAAGCGACGCTTGCCGAGCTCGATCAGGAAGAGATAGAGGCCGATCATCACGATCACCGCCGCGAGGAAGGTGGCGGGAAGTGCGGTGAAGCCGAGTAGGCCCGCCAGCGGCGAGTAAGGCAAGAGCACGCCGATGCCCACGCAGATGAAGGTAGAGATCGTCAGCGGCTTGCTCGCCCTGCTGCGGAAGAAGGGCACGCGGTGAGTGCGGATCGCGAAGATCACCAGGCTCTGGGTCGAAAGGGACTCGACGAACCAGCCGGAGCGAAACAACGTCGCCCCGGCGCCAAAGCCCCAGATCATGATCCCGAAGGTCGCGAAGTCAAAGACCGAGCTGATCGGCCCGAAGAAGGTCATGAAGCGCCTGATCAGACCCGTGTCCCAGTGCGCCGGACGCAGCAGCGCCTCCTCATCGACGTTGTCTGTGGGGATCATCATCTCGCTGCCGTCGTAGAGCAGATTGTTGAGGAGGATCTGGGTCGGCAGCATCGGCAGGAAGCTGAGGAAGAGGGAGGCGCCGCCAGCGCTGAACATGTTGCCGAAGTTCGACGAAGTCCCCATCAGTACATACTTGATCGTGTTGGCAAAGATTCGCCGGCCCTCGACGACGCCGCCGGCGAGGATTCCCAGATCCTTGTCGAGCAAGACGATGTCGGCGGCGTCCTTCGCCACGTCGGTCGCGGTCTGCACCGAAATCCCGACGTCGGCGTCGTGCAGGGCGACGGCGTCGTTGACGCCGTCGCCGAGGAAGCCGACTGTGCAGCCGAGGTGGTGTTGAGCCTTGATCACCCGCGACTTCTGCTCGGGGGTGACGCGGGCGAAGATCGTCGTGCGGGGCAGGGCGGCTGCCAATCCGTCGTCGTCGAGCTTCTCGAGCTCCGGGCCCACCAGGGTGCCAAGCAGTGGTAGGCCGAGGTCGCTACAGACTTTCTCGGCGACGCGGTCGTTGTCGCCGGTGATCACCTTGACCTCGACCTCGAGGCGCTTCAGCCGCTGCAGCGCCTCGGAGGCGTCGGCCTTTGGAGGATCGAGGAAGGTGAGGAAGCCCGTCAGCTCGAGGTCGCGCTCGTGCTCGGGGCCCAAGCTCGTCTGGCCCTCGGCGTCACGCGTGGCGATGGCAATGACGCGGCTGCCGGCGGAGAACTGCTCGTTTAGCACGGCCTGCGCCGCGGCGGGAACCTTGCGACAGCGAGCCAGGAGGAGCTCGGGTGCTCCCTTGACGATCACCTGACGTCGATCCTCGGTGTCAACCACGAGGACCGAGGAGAGTCGCCGCTGGTAGTCGAACGGTCGTCGGGCGAGAATCCGGGACTCCCCGACTCCGACCCCAGAGGCATTCGAAGCGGCCCAAAGCGCCTTGTCAAGCTGGTTGCCGCTGACCACCTGACCCTCGGTGATGGTCGCCTCGTTGCAGAGCAGGCCGGCCCGAAGGACCGCCGCGGAACTCTGCCCGCCCGAATCCAGGGCCGCCGAGAAGGTGATCTGACCCTCGGTGAGGGTGCCGGTCTTGTCGGTGAAGAACACCTCGATGTTGCCGAGGTCCTCGATTGCCACCAGCCGCTTGACTATCACCGAACGCTGGGCCAGGCGCCTGGCCCCGGTCGAGAGACTGACCGTGACGATTGCCGGCAGCAATTGCGGCGTCAGCCCGACGGCGATCGCCAGAGCGAAGAGGATCGAACCCAATACGGAGCGACCGATCAGGATGTTGAGGACCAGAATCGAGCCGGCGAGGACGGCGGTGACCCGCACCAGCAGGAGCGAGAAGCTCTGCAGCCCAAGCTGAAACGCGGTCTGGGGCTGGCGATCTCCGAGCCGCAGCGCGATCGCCCCGAACTCGGTCTCTCCTCCCGTCTGCACGACCACGCCGATCCCACTCCCCTCGCGCACGACGGTGCCCATGAACCCGCAGGAGCCGAGTTCCAGCGAGGACTTGGGTGGGTCGATCGCTGCGGCCTGCTTCTCGGCGGGCAGCGACTCACCGGTCAGGACTGCCTCATCGCACTCAAGCCCCTCTGCCGAGAGAAATCGCAGGTCTGCCGGGATCACGTCTCCTACCCCGATCCGAACAACATCGCCGGGAACGAGCTCGGTGACGTCAACCCGCGTCGGCTTGCCGTCGCGCATGGCGAGCGCGGTGTGGCGCAGCTGGGAGTGCAGGGCCTCCACAGCTCGCTCGGAGCGATACTCGTTGAAGAAGCCCAAGCCGATGCTGAGGCAGATAATCGCGAGAATGATCGCGGCGTCGGTGCCTTCGCCAACGAAGAAGGAGGTCAGCGCCGCGGCGACGAGCAGGATCAGGAGTGGATTCTTCAGCTGGCGCAGGAGCACCGCAAATGGTCGCGCGCCGTGACTGCGGAGCGCGTTTGGGCCGACCTGCAGGAGGCGTCGTTTCGCCTCCCCTACCGAGAGGCCCTCACCGGCGCTGGCCAAGGCGGCGAGCAGATCGTCCGCCGCCATCGTCGCCGCCGAGCGCAGCTTGATCGGGCGCCAGGCTAGCGTCGCCTCAGTGTCCACGCGCCACCTGTTCGCGGGCGGCTCTGGCGAGGATCAGCTCCTCCCGCGCGGCCACCACGAGCACCCTGACCCGCGACTCCGCGGCGCTGATCTCGCAATCTCCATCGGCCGCAAGGTTCCGGTCAGAGTCGATCCGCAACCGAAGGATCGCGAGTCGCTCGCAGACGCGCGCGCGAGTCTGGGCTGAGTGCTCGCCGATTCCAGCGGTGAAGACCACCGCGTCGAGGCCTCCAGCAGCTGTGGCCATCGCCGCCACGGCCGCGGCCACGCGGTGAGCGAAGAGGTCGAGTGCCAATACCGCATCTGTGTCACCGTCCGCGGCAAGGAGCTCCAGCTCGGCCATGCTGCCCTCCGCCCCGGCCAGCCCGCGCAGGCCGGATTCGAGGTTGAGCGCTCGCTCGAGCGTCTCGAGGTCCAGCCCACGCTCGCGCATCAGATAGATCAGGGCCCCGGGGTCCACCGAGCCCGATCTGGTCGCCATCGCCACCCCCTCCAACGGGCTGAAACCCATCGTTGTGTCGACCGAGCGACCGTCGCATACGGCGCTCACCGAGCAGCCGCCGCCGAGGTGGCAGATCACCAGCCGCAGCCCCGCGGCCCGTCGCTCTAGAAGTTGCGAAGCCCGTTGAGTCGACCAGGCGACCGAGACGCCATGAAAGCCGTAGCGACGCACCCCCCACTCCTCGCGCCAGCGCCGCGGCAGCGCGTAAGTGTAGGCCTCGGGCGGGATCGTCGCGTGAAACCCGGTATCGAACACCGCGACCTCGGGAAGCCCCGGAAGGGCGGCCCGGGTCTGATCGATAGCCGCCAGGCAGGGCCTATTGTGAAGCGGAGCCAGCGGCTCGGCTTCGAGGATCTGCCGGTGCACAGCGGCGTCGATCGGGACCGGATCGCGCAGCCGGGGCCCGCCGTGGACGACTCGATGAGCGACGGCGAGGACCCGCTCGGAGTCAACGCAATCGAGCGCCTCGATGCGCTCGCTGTACTCGTTCGGGTCGACCAGGTGCAGCTTGAGGCTGGTCGACCCCGCATTGACTGCGAGGATTTCGCTTCCTCTCACCTCACCAACGCCCCCAACAGGACGAGATGGTGGTGCAGCAATCGCGGCAATACGAATTTTCCCGCGCCATCTCGGCTCGGGCGGGCCCCATCTCCTCAGCCCTGAGCGGATCCCCCGAGCAGCTCGGGAACCCGACTCGCGAACTGTGGAGAGACACCGGGCCAGCCTCCTCGCTCATCCCGGCCACTTCCAGTCGACGACCACCGGGAGGTCCTCGCCGTGCTCTCGCGTGTAGGCGCGGGCGCGCAGTCGGCGATCGGCCATGTCCTGGCGCAACTCGGCAGAGCGCCCCGCGAGGCCCGGCACCTGGTCGATCACGTCCATCACCAGGTGGAAGCGATCGAGGTCGTTCAGCATCACCATGTCGAAGGGCGTCGTCGTCGTTCCCTCCTCCATATAGCCACGAACGTGCATGTTGTCGTGGTTGGAGCGCTTGTAGGTGAGGCGATGGATCAGCGTCGGGTAACCGTGAAAGGCGAAGATCACCGGCCGGTCGACGGTGAAGAGCGCGTCGAACTCGGGATCGGGCAGCCCGTGCGGGTGCTCTGTGTTGGACTCCAGTCGCATCAGATCGACGACGTTCAGAACCCTCACCCTCAACTCCGGCAGGTGTTCGCGCAAAAGCGCCGTCGCCGCCAGCGTCTCCAGTGTCGGCACGTCGCCACAGCAGGCCATGACGACGTCGGGCTCGTCCTCGCCATCCTCGCTTGAGGCCCACTCCCAGATGCCGATGCCACGGGTGCAATGAGCGATCGCCTCCTCGATCGTGAGGTAGGCCAGCTCCGGTTGCTTGCCGGTGATTATCAGGTTGACGTAGTCGCGGCTGCGCAGGCAGTGGTCGGCCACCGAAAGCAGGCAGTTGGCATCCGGGGGGAGGTAGACGCGAGCGATCTCGGCCTTCTTGCTGACCACGTGGTCGATGAAGCCGGGGTCCTGGTGGGAGAAACCATTGTGGTCCTGGCGCCAGACGTGGGAGGTGAGCAGGTAGTTCAGCGAGGCGATTGGTCGCCGCCAAGGGATCTGGCGGCTCACTTTCAACCACTTAGCGTGCTGATTGAACATCGAGTCGATGATGTGGATGAAGGCCTCATAGCAATTGAAAAGACCGTGGCGGCCGGTCAGTAGATAGCCCTCGAGCCAGCCCTCACAGAGATGCTCTGAGAGCACCTCCATCACTCGCCCGTCTGGCGCCAGGTCTTCGTCGCTGGCCAGCAGCTCGGCCTCCCACTCGCGGTGGGTCGCCTCAAACACGGCCGACAGCCGGTTGGAGGCCGTCTCATCAGGCCCGACGAGGCGGAAGTTATCGGGGTTGCGCTCGATCGTGTCACGCAGAAAGCCGCCCAGTGCACGGGTGGACTCGGCGCTCTCGGCGCCGGGCCGCGACACCTCCACCGCGTAATCGCGAAAGTCCGGTAACAGCAGCTCGCGCAGCAGTAGGCCGCCATTTGAATGGGGATTGGCGCTCATCCGCCGCGCTCCCGATGGCGCCAGCACCGCCAGCTCGGCAGCCGGGGCGCCGCGCTCGTCGAAGAGTTCCTCTGGGCGGTAGCTGCGCATCCACTCCTCCAACTGGCGCAGATGCTCGGGGTTCTCGCGCACATGCGCCAGCGGAACCTGGTGGGCGCGCCAGGTGCCCTCGACCGCCAGCCCGTCGACCAGCTTCGGGCAGGTCCAGCCCTTCGGTGTGCGCAGGATGATCATCGGCCATCGCGGACGCCCACAAGCACCGCCCGAGCGCGCCGCGCGTTGGATCTCGGCAATCTCGTCCAAGGCCTCGTCGAGCACGGTCGCCAAGCGGGCGTGCACAGCCGCGGGCTCCTCACCGTCAAAGCCGCCTTTGACCAGGAGCGGGTGATGACCGTAGCCTTCCAAGAGCGAGACCAGCTCCGGCTCGGGGATGCGGGCCAGCAGCGTCGGGTTGGCGATCTTGTAGCCGTTGAGATGGAGGATCGGCAGCACCGCACCGTCGGTGCGCGGACTCAGCAGCTTGTTGGAGTGCCAGCTCGTCGCCAGTGCGCCCGTCTCTGCCTCGCCGTCGCCGATCACACAGGCAACGAGCAGATCGGGATTGTCGAAGGCGCCACCGTAGGCGTGTGCCAGCGAATAGCCGAGCTCTCCTCCCTCGTTGATAGATCCCGGCGTCTGCGGCGCGGCATGGCTCGGAATTCCGCCGGGAAAGGAGAACTGGCGAAACAACTCTCGCAAGCCGGCCTCATCGCGGCCCACGTGCGGATACACCTCGCTGTAGGTGCCCTCGAGGTAGGCGTTGGCGACGATCCCCGGGCCGCCGTGACCGGGCCCGGTGACGTAGATCGCGTTCAGGTCACGCTCGCAAATCACCCGATTGAGGTGGGCGTAGATCAGGTTGAGCCCGGGCGTTGTGCCGAAATGGCCGAGCAATCGCGGCTTGATCTGCCCGGCTACAAGCGGCTCGCGCAGGAGCGGGTTGTCGAGCAGATAAATTTGACCGACCGAGAGGTAGTTCGCGGCGCGCCACCAAGCGTCGATCACCGCGGCGTCCTCCACGGTGAAAAAGCGGTTGGGGGGCTCATCGACACTGACCGTAGCCGACACTCCGCGGCGACGCGCCCACGCCGCGGCGAAAGGCTCCTTCGGGCACCGGTCCTGGACGCGGCGAGAGTCCACTCTAATTCCCGCGCCCTACATGGGCCGATCTTGGTCCCGGCGAGACAGCCGTCGCCAAGGCCACCGTCGAGCGTGCCGTCCGGCCTGAATCGCTAGATGCTGACCCTTGCTTCCGATGAGCGCCGGTTGCCCCGGTCGGGGGATGATCCGGGTCTAGCGGATCGTTGCGCACCGCTGCCCGTCTGCTGCGCCTTTGCTGGGAGTAGGTCGGCCGCAGCAAGCGGCTACTCGCCGGCCACGTCCCTGCGCAGGAATACCAATGCCGCGATCAGGAGCGCCGGCACCGCGTACAGGGCGCATACCCAGAGAGCACGCAGGATCGGCGCCCAGTCGATGGGAATGCGGAGAAGGCCCTGCCAGGCCTGGAACTGGGTGCTGAGCAGGTAGGGCTGAAGGCCGCCCAGGCCGGGCAGGATGCCGATCAATTGCAGCAGCAGCGAGAACATCAGGGTGCCGACAATCGCCGCCGCGCTGTTGCGGAAGACCGTCGAGAGCAACAGCCCGATGCAGGCGACGGCGAGGATCGGCAACAGGTAGACGAGCAGGCTGGCGCCGACCAGGGCGAGGCCGTGCGACGCGGAGACACGGGTTCCCGACAGCGTCACGATTGGGTTGAAGCCGGAGGCGATGATCCCGGCAGCCAACGCGACCGCGCCGCTGAGCACAATCGCGGCGATCGCGTAGGTGACGGCGGCCAGCGCCTTGGCCCCGAACACCTGCTGACGCTCGACCGAGCGGGTGAGGATCGTCTTCAGGGTGCGGTCGCGATCCTCGGCGGCAACGATGTCCCCGGCCACCAGCGCGGTGATCAGCGGGAACAGCCAGACCGAGCCAAACAGCAGCAGAACCAGCGGAACCGCCAGGCCGGTGTCGTGCACGTAGCGACCGAAGGCTACATCGCGTGGTTCGCCGTTGCGGATCGCCAGCGCGGTGACGAAGATCACCGGCACCGCGGCGGCCGCGCCAAGGCCGAGGTAGGTGCGCTTCTGAGCGCGCAGCTTGCGCAGCTCCCAGCGGTAGACGGTGAGGACCCGCGGCATCAGCTCAACTCCTCGGCGACCGCCGCCATGCGGGCCTCTCCCGCGGCGGCCCCGTTGCCCTCGGTGAGCTGGAAGAAGAGGTCCTCGAGGCTCGCCTGCCTCGGGGTCAGCTCGAGCAGGGATGCTCTGGACTCGGCCAGCGCGAGCGAGAGCTCTCCAACCTCCCGCTCGCCCGAGGCCCTGAAGAGCAGGCCGGCGGGATGTGCCTCGCGCACTTCATCGATCCCGGCCTGAGCGGCACAGACACGTTTGGCAAGCTCGTCGTCGTCGGTGCGCAGCAGGTAGCTGACACCGGCCCGGTCGCGCAGCCCCGCCAGCGTGCCCTCGTACACGGTGCGCCCGGCACGGACGATGGCGACGCGATTGCACAGTTCTTCCACCTCGACCAGCAGGTGACTGGAGAGGAGCACGGTGATCCCCCGCGCGGCAAGGTCGCGGATCAGCTCGCGCATGTCCCGCATCCCGCCCGGGTCCAGGCCGGTGGCCGGCTCGTCGAGCAGCAGCAGCCGCGGCCGCCGCAGCAGCGCCGAGGCGATCCCGAGCCGCTGGCGCATTCCATGCGAGTAGCCGCCGACCCGGTCCTTACCCCGGCCGCTCATCTCGACCGCGTCCAGCACCTCCTCGACCCGGCCCTCTGCATCGCCACCGTCGAGGGCGGCGCAGAGCCGTAGGTTCTCGCGGCCGCTGAGGTAGGGGTAGAAGGCCGGCGCCTCGACGAAGCCGGCCACCCCCTCCAGGGCCGTGACGCCGAGCTGGGGGTCACGGCCAAAGAGCCGGACCGAGCCCTCGTTCGGCCGAATCAGGCCCATCATCATCCGCAGCGAAGTCGTCTTGCCGGCACCGTTGGGGCCGAGATAGCCGAAGACGTCGCCGGCCTCGACCGTCAGGTCGACGTGGTCGACGGCAAGGATCTCGCCATAGCGCTTGACCAGGCCGCGGACCTCAATCGGCGCCTCGGCAGACACCTTGTTAAAGGCCCTGTGCGGCTTCCCTGGCGACGGCGGGCAAGACCGAGCCCGCCACCGTGAACTCGACGCCCTGGCGCCGGAAGCGAATCACCGTACCGAGTGGCGTGGCGAGCTGTTCCCCCTTGGTCGTGCCGTCAATAGTGACCTTGGGGAGCTGCGGGCCACCGGTTTCACCGCTTTCGTTGGAAGCGGGCTGTGTCGCCGGCAGCTCGAGCACGGCGATGCCGCCAAGTCCCTTGCCGTAGGTGAGGAGAGCGCCGGCGTCGGTGCCGCTGGAGACGAGACGCACCTGGTCGCGCTGCATCCGACCCAGGCTTGGCGGGGCGCTGAGTGAGAAGGGGGTCTGAGACTGCACCGCGTCAAGACCGGTCACCGGCTGCGCGTCGCGTTGGGCCCCTTCCGCGCCGGGTTCGGGTGAGCTGAGATCTACCACCTTCGCGCCAGGCGGCGGCGTCACTTCGAAAACCGAGTTCGCGACGGCGCCATAGGTGACTTCTGTCGCCTTCAGTTCGAGCACCGGGGAGCCTTCGCCCTTGGCGTAGAGCGCGGCACGCAGCGGCACTCCGGTGGCGGCATCCCATGCCAGCTCGGCACCGCCGACCAGGCCCCCGTTCGCCTTGGGCGAGACGCGGACCATATACGCCGGCTGACCAGCCACGTCGGACGGAGTCGCGCCGCTGAGTGCAGCGTGTTCCATCGCTTCCTCGATCCCAGCCTGCACCTGACCGAGAGAGGGCGGTTCATCCTTCCCGGCTTCGCCCGGGGCGCCACGGCCCTGCCACGAGGGCAGGGTGCCTCGATAAACCGATTCAGTCCCCGGGTCATAGATCGAGAAGCGGTTGCCTTCGATCAAAAGTTGGAAGTCACCCGCGCCCCCACCTGAGATGTCGGCCTGCAACTCAAGTCGCAGGCGGCCATCGGCGGAGACCCAGAGCCGGCCCGAAGCGCCCGCGAGGAGAGGGTCTGAGCCTTGAACGATCGATTCGCCGATCAGGTGATCGCTGAACTGCACCCGGGCGCTGATACCCGCGACCTTCGGCGCGGTCAGCGCGTCGTGGACCGCGGTCGCCAAAGGCTTGGGCGACGGGGTCGGACCGCCGCCGGTGGCGGCGATCGCAAGCGCCGCGGTGCCAGCCGCGAGCGCTGCCAGCGCGCCAGCGATGACAAGCAGTCGCAAGGTGGAGATACGTCGCAGGAACGTCACGGCACTCTTCTTTCGGATCGATCCGCCTCACAGAGGGTAGGTCGCCTCTCTAAACGAAGCATGAGACTCGCCTCACGATGGCTAACCCCAGGGTCCGTCCAATTGGCCTTTTCCCGGGCCTGATCCAGCAGCGGGAGGAGGATTCGAACCTGCGACTTTCGGGTCATGCGGCTGGGGGCGAAGTCCTCATAGAACCAATCCACACAAACTACAGCAGCCTGATCACGATCCCGACCGCATAGCTCCTGCAAACCCTCGGGCCAAAGCAGCCCGAGTAGGCACTCGTTGATGACCGCTCCAGGCGCAGCTCTAGAGAGAGATCGAGCGCAGGACGCGAAGGGTCGATTCGATTCGTCCTCGCTCGGCCGTGGTTTTCCGCACCGGAGCCGGCGGCGCTCCCCGGATGGCGAACCGAGTTCCGGGACCAACAATGGAGTTATGCGCGGTCTTGTTGCCTACAGGCGTCCCGCTGTGGCCCTAGCCGCGGCTGCGGCGGCGTTCCTCCTTCCCGCGACGTGCTTCGCCGCCGCAGCCGGCTCGCTCGATCGCAGCTTCGACGGCAACGGCCGGCTGGTGATCAAGGCCGCCAGGTACAACGCTGTGCCCAACCCCGACTCAGTCACGGCGTTAGCGCCGATCGCGATGGCGAGTGCGGCTGCCCCGGACGGGGAACTCGTCGCCGCCAACAACCGGCGCGTCATCCGATACCGGGCCAACGGACGCCCGCGCCGATATTTCGGGGGCAACGGGCGCGCCGTAATCCCTCCTCCACACGGAACGACCTTCCAGCTAGCCGGGTTGGCCGTTGACTCGCGTGGTCGAGTTCTGGTCGCCGGCACGATCAAACGGCCCGGGGCGACCGGCGGAACGCGGGACGCCCGGGCGGGCGTCTATCGCTTCATGCCCAACGGCAAGCTCGACGCGAGCTTCGGCAACCGCGGGCTTTCCGGTGCCCAGCTCGGCCCGATGGAAGCAACCGGGCTCGCCGTCGACTCGCACAACCGGGCGGTGTTGACCGGCCTCTCGGCGCCGACGCCGTCCTTCTGCCGCTCGACGCCCGTCTACCTGAACACGACAGTAGTCGCGCGACTAGCGACCAACGGAGCTCCAGATCCGACCTTCGGCGGCGGGAGCGGCACCTTCGCCGACCCCTTCGAAGACCCTCGGCTGCCGACGCTGACCGCGAGTGGGATTGGCATCGTCTACGTGAGCGCCCCCGAACAGGGCTGCGCCGCGCTCGCGGGGCACGAAGCCGGCGGCGCCCCCGAGGCCTCGACCCTCTCGCCAAGCGGCAGTCTCGCGCGACGCTTCCTGGTCCGCCCCAGCGAACCCTACGGCTTCGCGCTGGAGCGGTATCTCGAAGTGACGTCGCTCGCCGTCGATCGCCAAGATCGGATCGTGATCCTTATGACGGCGGTCCCTCCGGAAGGCGGCGACGAAATCCTCCAAGAGGTCCGCCGCCTGCTTCCCGATGGCAGCCCCGACCCCCGGTGGCAGACTTGGATCAGCGATATTACGGGCTGGGGTTCCGAACAGTCGGCGGAGGCAATCACGACCGACAGGGACAACCGCGTCGTCCTCGCGGGCTCCTCACTACTAGAGCCGGAAAGCGAAGGGGCGCCCCGCTTGGCGACCCGCGACTTCGCGGTGGAGCGTTTGAGCGCCGCCGGCAAGTTGCAGACCTGGTTCGGCGGTGGCGGCATCGCCAAAACCTGGTTCGGCAAGCGGACCGCGGCGACGGCGACCCAGGTCCACATCGACAGCCGCGGCCGGATCGTCCTTGGCGGCACTGTCGAAACGCTCCGACAGCACCAGCCCCCGACCGAATATGGGCTCGCCTTTGCCCGCTTCTTCAGCGGCAAACGCTGAGGGAACCCGAGGCAGCCTGCCTGTCGGTGCACTGCGACTTGCTTGCCTCAGGAGCGCTAGATCCCCGTGACCTCATAAAGGCGAGGCGTCGAACCTCGCCACCGTATCCGAGGCCGATGCGGATAGTTTCGAGAACGGAGGGCCGTCCAGCGGGACGGCCCTCAGGTCGTTACTGGCGCAGCGGGGGGCAAGATTCGGATCCGAGACCGGCGGGTCATGAGGCACAGGAATCGCGCCCCTGGGGGAGCTCTCAGGCAGGAACATCCTCTACCTTGAGTCCGTTTACTTCCAGCGCACGTACTCCGAACCCCAGATGGGCCGCCGCCTTTATCTCTTAAGCCCGGCGAATTTGTTGCCGAAGGCGGGCTATAGTCAGCGCGGATGGACTCAAAGGCGAGGGTTCTGGGGCTCTCTCTCACCGTCGCTGCCACAATCATCGCGGCGGTGTTTGCTCCAACTGCGCAGGCTGCCTGGTTGCCGCCCGTCGCGATATCTGCAAGCGGCGAACACGCTGGCGTCCCCCACGCCGTACTCGACTCCGAAGGGAACGCAACCGCCGTGTGGGACCGTTGGAATGGGAGCGACACCGTGGTCGAAAGCGCCTTCAGGCCAGCGGGGAATGCCTGGGGACCGGCGGAGGACCTCTCGGAGCCGGAAGTAGAAGAGGGATTCCTCCCCGGCGCTCACGATGCCCAAGCGCCACAGGCTGTGGTCGACCGTAACGGCAACCTGACTGTGATCTGGGAACGCTACGCCTGGCCCAAGATCAGTATTGAATCGGTGTCCCGCGCACCGGGCGGGAGTTGGACCGAACCGATTGAGATCGCCGAAATGAACCAGGGGGCCAGCCCCGAACCCTGGCTTGCCGTCGACTGGGAAGGCAACAGCAGCGCGGTTTGGAAGCAGGGCGAAGTGATTATGAGCTCCTTCCGCCCATTCGCCGGCAAATGGGAAGAACCGATTGCCCTCTCCGAAGCCGAAAGCTTCACCCCACAGGCGGCGATGGACGCTCGCGGCGATGCGACCGCGGTCTGGATGCACAACGACGGCTCTCACTACGTAGTCGAAAGCGCCTACCGGCCCGAACAGGGGAAATGGGAAGCCGCCGAAGCGGTATCCCAGGCGGGGGAAGAGGGCGGCAACCCGCACGTTGCGATCGACGCCAAGGGTGACGCACTGGTGATTTGGCGTGGTGAGGACGAAGGCCACGAACGCGTCCGTAGCGCCTTCCGTACGGAGGGCGGTTCGTGGAGCCAACCGGTCGACGTCTCGAACGAAGGTGAACAGGTCGAATCTTTGCGTGCCTCCGTCGATCCCAATGGGAACGGAATCGCCGTCTGGTCCGGGAGCAGTCCCGAAGTCGGCGGCTGGGGCATCGTCCGTGCGGCATTCAAGCCAGCGGCGGGGGAATGGGAAGAACCTGTCGAACTCTCAAGCGAAGGGGGCAACGGGGTTCCATCGGACGTCGTCTTCGATACGGGCGGGGACGCCGCCGCTGTCTGGGAGCGATGGGACGGTGTTACCAATCTCATTCAGGCTGCCTACAAACCGGCCGGCAAAGAATGGGAACCCTCGGTTGACCTCTCTGAAGAGGGGAAACAAGGGACGGACGCGGTCGTTGTCCTCGATGCGCCGGGCGACGCGACCGCGGCGGACGGCGATGCGACCGCGATCTGGGTCAGCGCGGAATCCGTAGGCTGCCCCGAAGGCGGCGTTCCTCCCTGTTGGTCATACGCGGTCCAAGCCGCCGGATTTGACCCGGACGGCATCCCGGAAGTAGCTGTGGAAGCTCCGACAGAAGGAACGGTGGGTAAGCCGCTGGAAGTTTCGACGCCGACAGAAAACCTCTACTCACCGGTGATCGAATTCGGAGACGGCGGAAGCGTCGACGGCACCGAAGCAACCCACACCTACGAAGACCCTGGCGAATACAAAGTTGTCGCGGGCGGCGCCGAGGAGCTCGGTTACAGAGGCACGGCGACTCGGACTATCACGATCCGCGGGGCGGGCGAAGGGCCGGGCCCCAAAGGATCCGGACCTCCGCCGAAAGGCGACGAACAATCGTCGCCCCCGCCGCCAATCTCATCACCGTCGCCGAATGCCTCTGCGTGCGCCAGCATGGGTGCCGCGAAGGCAACTGCCGCCCAGCGGTTGTGGCGAACTGAGCGTCGACTTAGAGGCGCCGATCCGGATCGCCGGAGTCGCCTCTTGGCCGCCAAGCGCAGGGAGGTGGTGAGGTTGAGTCGAGCCCGCGAGCGTTTCGCCGCTTTCTGCTGAGGCGCCCCCGCAAGCGCACGACTCCCGGCCCCGACGGACGCTCCGGGCCGGCACCTCGGGGCTCATCCCCCAAAAACTTGAGGAATGCAAACCGTTCTGACTATCCACGCGCTCGAGAGTACTGGCGGCCGAGGCGCGGTCCGGTCTCAAGCGCGATAAGCCTTGTTTCCGGGGCCTCTTCCATAGCGGGGGCGGGTTTTGAACCGATATCAGCGACCGCGTATCGCGTTACGCAGAGCCAAATTCTTGCTTATTAACGATCGTCTCAAAAATCGGCTCAGCTCGGATTCAAGCGAACGCGATCGAAGCTCGTCGCCGAACGGCAAGCCTTGTACGTCGGCGCTGCTTGGAACTCCTAGAAAGGCTCACTCAAGACGCTGGGCAACGGCCTCACTGCGATAGTCGAAGATCCGCTCCAGATCGCGGCGGACGAAGAGCCGGTGCGCGAGCGCACCGAGCGGCCCTAGCGGGATCGAGTAGCGGACGCGGTCGTGGATGACGGTGGCGTCGTCGCCGTCGCGCTCGAACATGTGAGTGTGCTCCCAACGGGAGTACGGGCCCTTGACCTGGGTGTCGACGAAGCCCGTCGGCGGTTCCCAGGTCTCGATCCGGGTCTGCCAGCGCAGCGGCACTCCGTGCAGCCTCAGCCTGTAGTCGAGCAGAGTGCCCGGCCGGAACTTCACCTCGCCCGGCGTAGTCACTTCGAAGTGGAGCCAGGGCGGGGTCAGGGGCTCCAGGTTGGCGAAGTCCCCGTAGAAATCGAACGCCCGCTCGATCGGTACCTCGACCCGCTGGCTGCGCTCGAGGACGTACGTGGACACCAGCCCAGTCTTGCACTCCAATTGACTCGGGCTACCTTTAGGAGATCGCGCGAAGCACTCTCATCGCCGGCGCCACCGGTTTCATCGGCGCTCGGCTGGCCAGCTCCCTGGGCTCGGAGTCATCTATCCGCTGCCTGGTCCGCGACCCTTCGAAGACCCGCTCGCTGGAGGCGGCTGGTCTGGACCTCCACGTGGGAGACGTCACAGACGCGGCGAGCCTGGAGGGCGCGGGCCGGGACGTCGAGGTCGCCTATTACCTCGTCCACGCGATGGCCGGGGGCAGTGGGTTCGCCGAGCGCGAGCAGGTCGGGGCTCAGAACTTCGCCAAAATGGCCAAGCGCGAAGGCGTCAAGCGGGTCGTCTATCTCGGGGGGCTGGGCGACGAGAGCAAATCGAAGCACCTCGGCAGCCGCCACCAGACCGCGCGCACCCTCGCCGCCGACGGACCTCCGCTCACCTACTTCCGGGCGGCGATGGTCGTCGGCGCCGGCAGCGAGTCCTACCGAACCCTGCGCTACCTGGTTGGGCGACTGCCGGTGATGATCGCCCCGACCTGGCTGCGCATAGCCACGCAGCCGATCGGCATCGACGCCACGATCGAGTACCTCCGACGCGCTCCCGAGGTTCCCGAGTCGGAGGGCCGGGAAGTCCAGATCGGCGGCCCCGACGTCCTCTCCTACTCGGAGATGCTGGATCGGATGGCGATCGCGATGGGAGTTGGGCCGCGGCGCAAGCTGCCGGTGCCCTTCATCACCCCGTGGCTGTCGGCGCTCTGGCTCGGCCTGGTGACGCCGGTCGACACCAAGGTGGCGCGTCCGCTCGTCGAGGGCCTGACCACTGCCACCGTCGTCACCGACCCATCCGGGGCCGAACCGTTCGGCATCTCGCCGGAGTCTTTTGATGAGGCGCTGCACCGCGCGCTCGCGGAGGAAGAGGGTTGACGGTTCAGACTCACTCCGAGGCGACCAGCCAGGATGGCTCGCGAGTCGCCTTACGCCTCACAGGTATAGGACGATCGCGCTGACTGGCGACGCGATGGCCCAATCCTCCAGCATCTCCTTCTATGGAACCCCGCCCTTGCGGGGTTGTCCAGTAAGACGCCTGGATGCTTCGCTCTGGGGTTCAGCTGAGTTGGATGCCTACGCGCGCCTGCGAGTTGAGGCAGTTCAAGCTGACTAGGGGCTGGCTAGGGGGCAGGCTTGCTGCCGCAATCCCTGACGCCCGTCGACGGTATCCGCGTGTGTGCGCACATAGTTGTAGACATCCAGACCGCCCTGAGCTATCCCGGCGATATGGAGTTTTGGCTCAAGGCAGTTGCGCGGCACCGCTCACTGGCATGGAGCGGCGGTTTGCTCTGGCTTCGCCCTTCCCTTCGCCTGATCCTTCGCCCGCTGCTTCGCCCTTCCCTTCACGGCAAGTTCGGACCCAGTCGCCGCAAATGCCGATCGCAACACGGTTTGCGGACCTACGGCTTTGCCGACATCTCTACGCAACATCCAGGTCGAAACACCACATGCATCCAGGTCGCCCCGTTTGTGCTGACGACCTCCGTCCTCGCGCCCCTCGCTCTCGGCGCCTGCGCTATCGCCTCCGCGCCGGCTCCACAGCGCTCCCTCGCACCCTCGGCTGCTCCGATCGCACTCGGCGCGACCGCGATCGCCTCCGCGCTGGCGACACAACAGCTCCTCGCCTCCGCGCTGGCTAGGCAGCGCCTCGCATCCGAACGGTCGCGAGCCTGGGGGCTGGCGTGAAGGTGACAGTATCCACCGGGCTGCCCGAGGTAACAGCCGAGGTAATCGCCTCGCTGGGCGAGCACCGGGTCCTTTCCACTGCACAAGTGCGCGCGATCCACCTTCCCGGCCGCAGTCTGCGGCGTGCCCAGCAACTGCTCGCCGAGCTGGAGCGGGCGGAGCTGGCCTGTCATGTCGACGCCCGTAGCGCGCCGCGGCGGCTTTGGTTCCTGAGCGAGCACGGCGCCGAGCTTGCGGTCGAGGTCGGCGCGCTGGAGCAGCGCCCGAAGCTGCTTGGTCCCAAGGAAGCGGCAGGGCCGCTGCTCGCCCACACCTTTGCCGTCAACGAGGTCGGGGCTGCTTCCTCGAAGCAGCACGACAGCGCAGCGATGACTTCAGCCCGCTCTCCTGGTGCCACGAGGTCGCCCATCCACTGACCTGCGGTCGCGGTCGGGCTAGGCGGACGCTCTTCGCCGATGCGCTCCTCAGCTACCTGCTCCTCGATGACGAGTACCTCACCCTTGAGCAGCGCTTCATCGAGCTCGACCGCGCCACCCTCTCGGTCGACCGCCTGGCCGCCGAGCTGGCCCGTTACGGACAGCTGTTTCGGGCCGTCGACAAGCAAGGCCAGGCGCTGTGGCGTTATCGGTATCGCAGCTTCCCAAAGGTGATCTGCGTCTTGGCCGGAGCCTCGCGCGAGGTGTTGCGGCGGCGGCGCCTGGTGGCCAGCAAGCTGCTCGAGCGCGCCCCGGGGCTCTCCCCCGATTTGGCGAGCGATCTCCTTCTGCCTGCTCGAAGACCTGAAGCGCGAGGGTCCATTCGCGCTGATCTTCCACTCGGCAGGAGCGCCTGGGCGGGCGGTTGACTGGCTGGGTGAGGGCGAGACCGTAGACGACCAGGCGGCCAACGATGCCGATGCGATGCCGGCCAAGAAAGAAGCGGGTGCGCGATGAAGCCGGCGAGTAACGGCGCGCCTTCTTGGCTCTCGATCAGGGTGCAGGTACACGAGGTCTCCGGGGCCGAGTCGCGAGCTCTGCGGGATCGGCAGATCGCCGCCGTTGGGCGCTTGTTGCGGCGGGCGGCGCTGATTTCCAAGCACGGCGCTCCCTCGGCGCAGAAGAGCCTGTCGCAAGGGACCTCGCGGCGACGATAGTGGTATGTCCATGAGCTATACTGAAGCCATGAAGGCGGTGAAGGTGATGGTCTCGATCCCCGGCGAACTGCTGAAGCGGATCGACCGCGAGGCCGAGGAGCGCGGCACGAGCCGCAGCGGCTTCCTCCAGGAGGCGGCGCGACGCGAGCTGGGCTGGCCCGACCCCGTGCGGGTGGACGCCGCGCTCGAGCGCGGCCGCGCCGCGCTCGAGCGCGGCGGGAGCTTCGAGTCCAGAGAGCTGATCCGCGCCGAGCGCGAGAAGCGCGATGCCCGTGATCGACGTCGTTAGCGACGCCAACGTGGCGCTCAAGTGGTTCCACGCCGAGGGCGAGGAGGAGGTAGCCGAGGCCCGCGCCCTGCTCGACGCCCACAAAGAGCGAACGATGGCGCTCAGCGTGCTCGACCTGACCGCATACGAGGTCGGCAACGCGCTGCTGCGCGGCCGCGCTGCTGTCGGCGCCGGACGGGTCGCGACCGTCCTCGATGCTCTCGCTGAGATTTGCCCGGCGATCCGGCCCAGCCCGGAAGAGTTGAGCCTCGCAACCGAGCTGGTCGCTCGCCACGATCTGACCCTCTATGACGCCGCCTACGCGGCGGTGGCGGCAAACAGGAAGGCGACGCTGGCGACGCTCGATCGGGCGCTGCTGAAGGCTGGGCTCGGCATCAGACCGAGCGAGCTGGCAGCGAAGCTCGCTGAGGCCGGCGACGCAGACCCTCAAGAGGAGGGGTCGCGATGAGAGTCGCTTTCTACGGTCGAGTCTCCACCGACGACGCCCAGGACCCCTCGCTCTCGATCCCGCGCCAGCTTCGGAAATGCAACGAGGCGCTGGCGCCGATCGGCGAGAAAGTCGGCCCCACCTACTGGGAAGTGGACAGCGGGCGCAAAGATCTAGACGATCGCGGACGGGGTCAGCGCGACTGGACTGCTGAGGTCAACGTCCCGTGCGCCGGGGACATGAACAAGCTCCTGACGGACGCGAAGGCCGCCAAGTTCGACGCGGTGATCGTCGAGTCGATCGACCGTGTCTCACGCATGACCTTCGACGGGACGCGAATCGAGCGCGAGCATGAGAAGCAGGACATCGCTCTGTTCGCCGCCGACGAGCCGCTCAACTCAAGCGCCACCGCGATCCTCACCCGCCGCGTCAAGCAGGGCGTCGCCGAGTGGTACGTGCGCGACCTGATCGAGCGTAGCCGCGCCGGCATGGAGGAGTCGGTGCGCCAGGGCTGGCACACCGGCGGCCCCGCCCCCTACGGCTACTCGCTGGAGCCCCACCCCCATCCCAACCCGCAGAAGGCGCGCGAAGGGAGAAGGAAGCACCGGCTGGTAATCGACACGGTGCGCGGGCCGATCGTCTTGCTGATCTTCACTTGGTATGTCGAGGACGAAATGGGGCTCGGCACGATCTGCGAGCGACTCAACGCAGACCTCGATCGCTACCCGCCGCCGAACGCAACCGCGAAGACGAGAACGGCCTGCCGCAGACCTGGAACAAGTCACAGCTTCATTCGCTGCTGCGCAACCCTAAGTACACCGGCTTCAACGTCTGGGGGCGCCATGACAAACGCCGCGGTCGCCCGGTCCGGCGCCCGCGTGGGCAGTGGGTCTGGAGCGCCACACCGACACACGAGGCGATGTCTCGCGCGACCTGTTCGAGGCGGTCGAGGAACGCGCCCGGCAAAACGGTGCTCCCGCTCACCCGGCCAAGCCGAAGCACTATCCGCAACGCCGTCTGGGCCGGCCCGGCCGTCTCTACGTGCTGCGCGGACGCGTGCGCTGCGGCATCTGCGGACGGCGCATGGAGGGGAGCCATCAGAAGGGCTCCAACTGGTATCGCTGTCAATACGCGAGCAGGCGCGGACTGGCAGCGGCCGACCTTGCCGGGCACCCGCGCGTGCTCGGCATCAAGGAGGACGTGGTGCTCGACGCTTTACGCGGGTTCATGTCCGAGCGACTGTTCGGACCCGAGCGCCTAAACCTGCTCCGCGACGAGCTTGCCGGCGCGGCGACGGACGGCGCCTGGCGGGAGCGCGATTCGCAACTCACCCGCCTGCACGCCGAGGAAAAGCTGGTGGAGCAGGCTCTCTATCGCCAATCGCTGCGGCTGGAGGAGCACGAGGACGCCGAGCACCCGGTTGTCAAGCTCGCCACCCAGCGCATTGAAGAGCTGAGCCGCCAAGCGGACGCCATCGCGGCCGAGATCGCCAAGCTGGAAGCGGCCCAGCCAGAGGAGCCCCGACCGGAGGAAATCGAGGCGATCCTGGCCGGTGTCCCCGATCTGCGCGAGGCCCTGTCGCAGGCCGAGGGTGAGGAATTGATCGAGTTGCTCGACGCTTTCGACGTGGCGGTCAGCTACGACAAGCCGGGCCGCACCTTGGAGCTGAGCGCCCTGCTCAGCAGCGACTTCATCGCCCCCCACGCAAAGCGACCGCCAGATCGGCGGTCGCGGAATTCGTGCAGGG
>CAVWBK010000004.1:0-61340 GCA_963753245.1 uncultured Solirubrobacterales bacterium | reverse complement strand
GTGATGCGACGGTGCCCTGATCCTGTCGTGTCGCTTTGAATCAGCCTGAGGGCGGCCCGCACTGGTCGCGGGCCCGCCTTGGCGATAATCTGTTTGCGACCTTGGTGACGAAACTCCCGCCCGACGGAAAAGATCCCTTTTAGGAGAACCGCGACGCGAGAGTGCTCGGGCACTTGCTGCATAGGGAGAGCTTGGACCTCGCTTTACCACAGTTGCGCTGCCCCACTTTCCGTACGAGCGGCCTTGGCGGCCGGAATGGCGCCACTGACGGGTCGCGGCACGAGCAATTCACCAGCGTCCCGGCATTATGCGGGAGCGGCCGACGTGCGGGTCGCGCCCTTCCAGACATATAGACAGACCACGCTGAGCGTAAGTAGAGCCGCGGCAACCAGGATCAGACCACGCAACTTCAACATCTCGGCAACCGGTAAACCTGCTTGTAGTTCGAACGCCCTGGGACTGTGAGATCAACTCGTAAACGGTCGTACACCCGGCGACCACAAGCGACAGTGCGATCAAATGCTCTCAGCGAAGCGGCTCCCCCATCACAACCACCAGCGCCACAGAACTTCCATTTGCCGTGTCCGACCGCGTGCCGGTTCCCCCAACCTCGCCAACGCAGGTGCCTCAAGAACGTCCCGGCCAGTTCATAGCGCACTGATCCACGGTACTCGTTACAGCTATGGGGGTGTCCAGAAAACTTCCAACCTTCGATGCCAACAGCGCAAGCCATGACGGTCGGGTCGCGCCCAACGTTCAGAGGGTCCCCCCGCGGCTGTTGCGGGGGCGAGCGCCACGCGCCTGCAGACGACGCGATGAGAAGGCCGGCGGCGAAAGCGGCAAACACTGTGGCGGCACCGCGCCGAAGGCCACTCCTCCTACGGGAGATCAATTGATGCCCTCAAGTTGATGCCTTAAGCCCACGATTCTGAGTCTATTTCGACGTGAGACGCTACCGGATCGCCGAATTGAGCTTCCGTCGATTGATGGGCAACCAACTGTCGACACCTCCGGCGACCCGGTAGCTGCTCTGGATCTGAGGGGGGCTGGAAATGACAAGGAAGAAGTTAGAACGGCTCGATCTCAACCGAACTCGAAATAGCTGATTTGCACTCCACCCATATACTCGCGACCGAAGGTCGGGTAGGGAACAGCCGCTCAGCTTCCCTTACCCTGCAGAAACGGCGGCGCTTTCGAAAGAATGCGTCGCCGTTTGCACTTGGCGAAGGAAACCGGCCTGAACTGATTGGACAGTGACGACCGCGGACTGGCACGCAGCCCCCAAGCTAGAAACCCAGTCAATACACGTACACGTTTCTATATATATATAGGGGTCTCGGCCATCGACCGAATCACCGAACCGATCGCGGCGGTGAAGTTAAACCCGCTCATCGCATCGAGACAAGCGCCCTCGACCACTAGTCGCCTCCTCACTTCTACCTAACCCCCGCCGAGCACGCCCCCCTACCTGCTAGTCGTGGGCGCGCGCAGGCGGGCAGCCGCGACGAGGACCCCAAGCTCACCTACCCCGTCGAGGAGGTCGTCCTCGAGGCGAGTATTCGAGAGTGTCATCCCTCCTTTGCTGCTCAAGTAATGACTAATCGGAGCGCAGCGATGGCCCCCGCCAACTTCTCGCCTCTGCTAATCCTTGCGGAGCGCAAATAGTGCGGTGCGCCCAGAGATGCCTGCTAGCGGTGCCGAACGGGACCGAGCTGGAGAAAGGGCTTCCGGGCCAGAGGCCCTTCAGTGAACGTTCGACGGGAACCCGGCGGAGCAGATCGGTGGTATAAGGAGTCCATGGGTCCCCAGCTTCCCAGGGGAGCAGTTCATAGACGTTGGCCGTCCCCCGCTACGGCGCTGGCCTTCGTCGCGCTGCTCGTCGCGTTGGGCGGCACCGGCTACGCGGCTTCTGCGGGAAGCTCGCACGCAACCAAGCACCATCCCCTGGCGCTGAAAGTCGGACACCGGGGCCCACGCGGCTTGCCGGGTGCTCGCGGGCCGCAGGGAACTCCGGGGCCGCAGGGCCTGCCCGGACCATCCGGACCGTCCGGAGGTCAGGGTCCCCAAGGTGCCTCAGGAGACGCTCGCGCATACGCCTATGTGGAACCCCCTTGCAACGGATGTGGAGAACTTCCCCTCAACTTCTCGGCGCTGCAGGCAGCGCACAGCAAGAATGTCGCGCTTGCGGGGCACAGCAATGCCTACGGGACCGATATACAGGGCAAGCCCCCGGCACGTGGTGTTTTATTCTGGAAGGCGGGATAGAACCGGCCACCGCCACGGTTGTGGCCAGCGCCGTATACACAGAAGACGAGCGGTCCTTCGACGTAAGCGCGAAGTGGGTTCCCTATGCCCTGACTGTTCCCCCAGCCAGATCGAGATAAGAACCTTCGCCGCCACGCTCAAGGAAGGCAGCATCGTGGAGGAACCCGCCTACGCTGTTTCGTTCTCGTTCGTGGTCCTGTCCGGACCTCAGCCAGCTCCGTCCGGCGACACGACGCCCCCCAGCTTTGAAGGGCTGGAAAAGGCGTTCGCCTGCTCGCCAATCGAGCGGCCGTGGCCGTATGAACTCACCTGGAAAGCTGCCACGGACAACGTCACGCCAAGCTCGAAGATCGTCTACGACATCTTCCTTTCACACACCAGTGGCGGCGAGAACTTCTCCCACCCCACGTGGACGACAGCACCCGGCGTCACCAGCTTTGAAACTCCGCCCTTGAACGAACCGTCTTACTTCGTGGTGCGCGCCCGAGACCAGGAAGGCAACGAGGACCAGAACACGGTCGAGCTCGAAGGCGAAGATCCCTGCGAGTAGGGTTTTGACCGTCGTTTGGGATCCCGATCCCTAGCCGCCACGGTGTAACTCGGCTGGCCATGCGCACCAACGAACGACCAAGGTCCCTCGGACTGACTGATTCAAAGCGCCTGCTTCTGACGGTGGCTGTCGTACAAACCCCCGGCGACCTCGCTGGACCCTTCTAAGGGTGGATTCCAAAGAGCTGCAACTCGATTGCTCGGTTCGTTACGCTCAACCTGGCGTCCGTCCTCTCACCAGCTCCAAGGCGCATCGCAGCCACCGCGGCGCAGCTTTTCGCGGAAGGCTTTGTGCGACGGTCTCGACCAAAAGGGATAGCGGCAAGAACCCGGCAGCCCAGTCCGTCGCCTACAGCGTCTGCGACTCCCTCGGCCTCGACACCTCCGGCGACTCGGTCCCCTACCTCGCCGGCTGGGGTGGGGAGGAGGCGGCCGATTCGATCGAGCGCTACGCCCAGCTCATCGATCGCCTCGCCTCTCGCCTCGAGCAAGTCCTCGTTCCCGATGACTGCTGAGCACACCCCGGCGCCGAGTGAATTGTGCCCTCGGCGACCACCGGCCCCCAACCCCCTCACCCGGCTGCCTCTATCCATTTTCGGCTCTCCAGCACTCCTCGAGGCCCATCGCCTTCTCCGCACCCCCGCCGAGGAGGTCGTCGTCGAGCCGAGCGCCCGTAAATGTTGCCTGAGAGCGTGAGATTAGGGCGAGGTGCTCTTTGGGTCCGGAACGATAGGCGGGTCTAGGAGGGCCGGTGTCGGTAACTCCGCCGGAGCGGGTTCGTCATAGGTGACAACCTCCAAAATCTTGAGACGGCGAGCGCGGACATGGAGCAAGATTTCGATGGGTGGTTCGCTCCCGAAGACCCGCGTTTCGACGGCAGGCACCGTCAATACGTCGGCATTGGGTGCGGCTTTATCAACAACAGACTCGATCCAGTCTGGCTCGCGTGACTTAACCCGAGCGTTTTTGACCTGCTCCCGCGGCTCATCCCGCCCCGCGAAGTCGAGCGATAGCAGGTAGTCGAGAACTTCCAGCTCCCTCTGGTTGATCTCAGTCATTTGGGAAGAGCATCGCAGCTCACTCCACGGTCCTAAAGGTCACTCGGAGGGCTCGAAGACTCCGGACCGGCCGGTTCGTCTCTCGGCCTGGCTAACTATCGCGAGATGTTCTCCCGGACCTCTTGAGAAACTGAGCGCATCGCGAATGTCGATCAAGAACAGCTCCGCAGTTATCTCGGTCTATACGAGGCTACGTATCGCGACACAGTCGAGGCTCATATCGGTCCGGACCTTCGGGAACGATTAGATCGGTATCCACTAATTGGGAAGCGCCTCCGCGGCTATGTTTCCACGAGCTTCGGAGTCGCCTACGAGTACTTCGACGAGTCCCGAACTCAGGGGATCGAGACGGAGCATGGAAGCGCCCCGATTGACGCCCTGGTATTCGGCGATGCGCCGGCAAGAATCCGCAAAAACCATTTCTTAGCTGTGGGCGGAGTGGAATGCGGCGCCATGAGGATGACGTTTGACGGTGCGCTTCCTGTCCGCCTGACCTCGATAGAGGCAGAGTTCACTCTGAGCGACGTGGCGATCAAAGGCGGATCGTGGTACCGCACGATCCGTCACATGGAGCTGTACGGGGATCGGTCTGCTGAGCGGTGGTCAGCGGCAGAGGCGGTGAGCAGAGCAAAGGATGAAGTGCTTATCGCCCTGCTTGATCAAAACCAGCTCCAGAGTCGGCAGCTTGATCTGGGGGAATACCTCGATCAGTTTAAGAAGCGGATGGTGCTGGTGCTCGGGGATTTCAAGGAGGGTCGGGGGAGACTCGATGCGATTTGCGACGCGCTGAAACGGCTCGGGTACGACCCAGTGTTACTCGATGATGTGCCGGACAATCTGGACTACGACCTATCTCAAAAGTTCAACGCCGTTGCTCACGTCGCTCGGTTTCTGGTTTTCGATGATTCGAGTTCTGCGGGACAACTTTGGGAGATGGCAAGGGCCACCGGGTCCGGGCTCGTGCGGCTTGTGATGCGTGAGCAAGGAAGGCACGGGTCCTGGATGAGTGCTGGCCAGGAGCTAACGTCGAACGTTGTGCGGGAATGTGAGTACACGGTCGACGACCTTGAGGTGGCGATCGATTCAGGAGTGGCCTGGGCTGAGAGCCGCGTAAAGACGCTCGCGACTGCGAGAGCGGAGCTCTACCCATGGCGCGCACCTCCAGCTGACTGAGACGTGGAGGTTCAGCCGCGCGAAGCGCGGCTCTTTTCTTGTACCACAACGAAACTCCAACCGAAGAACCCAGAAGCAAATCCGAAAATAAAGAAAAATCGTGCTTTAGCGGCTCTGAGCCGAAGACGTCGGCGCTCTTCTGGGCGATCCTGATGATCCTCACTTACCGCAACGCATCGATTGGTCAGGCATAGACGCACTGCGACCCGCGGCGGCGAAAACCTGGTCCAATAGGTCGCTCCCCATTCGCCTCTAATTACCCGGCCTGGCCGCCTATTTCTTGGGCGGGCTTGCCCGAGTGTTTGCAGGCTGGTGGCCTCGGTAGCTTGAAGACGACCTCCGGAGGCAGTGCGCTGTCGGTTGTTCCGACTCGCAGGCGGGTGTAGCCGCTGCCGCTGATCAGGCACCCTGGATAGCCCACACGCCGATAGGCCTCAAGCTTTACCGGCGTGCTTTCTTCGTGGGGGAATTCATAAGAGGTGAGCCAGCGTCCCTCTCCGGTCGCGCGTTTGGATCCCCAGTGATGCCAGCCAATGCGTTCGAGCTGAACTTCGTCTTCTCGGTTCCGCGCGCCGCGATACAGGATGCACTCTGGGGGATAAGCCATATAGACCCAGGCGGCGGTGGCGTCTGACAGCGCGCACGGCAGGAAGGTCTCGGCTTTGGCCTCGGCGCTCGCCGGCATCGACCCGACCGACCCACCTAGGAGCGCCAGGGACAGGATGCTTGCCACGAGCCTCCTCACAGCGAGAGTCTAATCGCCTGTTCGCCGCGACCCCGATGCTTCGAGTATCCCTTGCCCTCGCTACTCACCGCCCCGCCGACTTACTTGCAGATGCCACTACAGGCGGCGTGTCAACCCGAAAGGTCGGGCGCAAAAGCGCCCTTCAGAGCCAGCCGTACGCGGTGGCCAAAATTGCAGGTAGGTGGGCAGGGCACGGGGCGATGCCCTCGTCGGTCGCGGTTGAGTTTAGGTCGGCGCCTTCTAAACGTCGAACCTCCCGCCCCGATGAGATGGTCTCTCTGAAACGCCAGTGCTGGCGCCAGCGCCGCGAGGCCCATCTCGATCGCCACTACGGCCAGCAGGCCGAGAGCGGGGGAGAGGAGCTCGGCTCCTTCCTTGACGCGCTGCACTCACTTGAACCAGACCCGCCGACCTCTCCTCACTTCTACCTAACCGCCGCCACCCCCGCCGAGCACGCCCACCTACCTGCTGGTCGTGGGCGCGCGCAGGCGGGCAACACGACGAGCGCCCACCGCTTTGAGGAGGTCGTGGTCGAGTCGGTCGCCTACACCGTCTGCGCCGGCCTCGGCCTCGACACCTCGGGCGACTCCGTCACCTACCTCGCCGGCCGGGGCGGGGAGGAGGCCGGCGATCAGATGGAGGCCTGCGCCGCCCTCATCGACCCCCTCGCCGATCGCATCGAGGACTTCCTTCTTGCCGCTTGCTGCTTTTCCTCCGCTACTCCGGCCCGCCACGCCAACCCTTGGATAGCCCGCGGAATGACCTGGCCCAGTCTCCGTCAAGGTCCAATAAGCCGCATTCTAATGCGGATTCTGAAGAAACCTATTGACGTACGAAACGGTCCGCGCTACAGTTCCCGCCCATTGATGTACGCGGTAGTCAACTCCGCGAATGCTCAGCCCCCGGAAGGGACTCGGCATTTTTCGAATCGGACCTGAAACCGCCGGAGGCGACTCAGGGTCAGGGAGCAGGGAGAGGATCTCAGAGTGCAGCAGGTGTTCAACCGTACGAGCAGGGACCGCATTCCGGCCGCCACCGCGGCCCCTCTCGCCCCCGCCCAAAATCCGATTCGCTCAGCTCGCAGAGTCTCGTCCGCCGTGCTGATCACAGCCGCCGGGCTGCTGGCCCTCGTCCCCAACCCCGCTTCCGCCGCCTTCGGTCCTCATACCTTCTCGACCACTTTCGCGGGGTCTGGCACCAACGCCCTTTCGAACCCCAACAGTGTGGCAGTCGACGAGTCGACCGGTGACGTCTACGTCACCGATCCCGCCAATCATCGGGTGGAGAAATTTGACTCCTCGGGCAACTTCCTTCTCATGTTTGGCAAGAACGTCAATTCGGGCACCGGCGATCCAAACATCTGCACCAACGCAGGGTCACCAACCGACATCTGCAATGCGGGGACGTCGACCACCTCGCCCGGCGGGTTCGAAGAACTGGTGTATGTCGCCGTCGACAACTCCTCCGGACCATCGGCCGGCGACGTCTACGTAGGCGACGCTGAATATCCTGCCCCGATTTCGAAGTTCGACTCATCCGGACACCTGATTACGGCCTGGGGCGGGGGTGGGCAGCTAGTGGGTCCGCCCGCACAGGAATGGTTCACCATATATGGCGGCATGACCGTGGACGGTAGCGGCAACCTCTACGTCTACAGCTATGGAGAAATGTTCAAATTTTCCCAGTCGGGGGCCTGGGAGGAAACTCACTCCACTCCTGCTCCGGTTGGATTTGCGGGTATGGCGGTTGATCCGGCAAGAGATATCTATCTCGTCGATAGCGAAGAATCCGTCGAGAAGCGAGCACCGTTTCCGACCTTACTTTTTTTCGGACTTCCAGCATCCCAAAGCCTGGAACCGAGGGCGTTGGCTGTCGACTCGACCAGCGGTGACCTCTATGTAGACGGTGGCGGCACTGAACTTCAGCGCTACGCTTCAGCTTGCGACAACGCCTGCACTGCCATTGAGTCCTTTGGCAGCGGACACCTAAACGCCGCCAAGGGGCTCGCGGTGGACGCAAGATCCGGCACGGTTTACGTAGCCAATGCGGGTGACGGTGACGTCGCAGTCTTCACACCGCTTATCTTCGCCGATGTAGTTCCGAGACCGGTCTCGGATCCTGGACCGACCTCGGTCACGCTGAACGGAGAAGTCGATCCCGCCGGAGGGCCGAGTGTAACGGAATGCTACTTCGAATACGGGACCGCCGAAAACTCCTACACGTTGGGTAGCGAAACCTGTATGCCGAATCCCGCGGAAGCCCCGCCAAGCTCGAACTTCACGGTTCGGACTCCAGTACACGCCGAAATCTCCAATCTGCAGCCGCTGTCGATCTACCACTACCGACTCGTCGCCGGCAACGCCAACGGCATCACTCGTGGAGAAGATCAGGTGGCGTTAGCAACTCCCAAATCCCCCACGGTAGACAGCATCTCATCCGCGAATGTAACTTCGAATAGCGCGACCCTCAATGCTGAGATTAATCCAGGCCTTGGGCCGACCATCTACCGCTTTCAATATGGGACGACTGAATCGTATGGCGCCCAGACTTTTCCCAGTAATTCGATCGGCGACGACGAAGTCGACCATCTGGCGAGCGCTGAGGTTGTCGGCCTGGCGTCGGGTACGACCTACCATTTTCGCGTTGCCGCTACCAACCTGAGTGGGACCACGTTCGGGCCGGACAGCACCTTCACGACGCCCGCCCCACCTTCGGTCATCGCCTCTTCGGTCTCGGCGATAACTCGGACGTCGGCAACCCTGGACGCGCAAATCGATCCGCAACTCAGTTCCACCGCCTATCACTTCGAATACGGAACCACGAGCGCACACGGATCCGATACGCCGGAGAGCCTCTCGATCGGCTCGGACGACATCGTCCACGCCGTCAGCCAGGTAATCGATGGTCTCACCCCTGGAACGACCTACCACTACAGCGTACGCGCCACCAATGCGATCGGGGCCGTCAATGGGGTCGATGGGACTTTCTCGACGGAGATGCCGGAAGAAGAGGTCACCAAAGTACCAATCGTCTGCAAGAAGGGCCATATCAAGCGCCAGGGCAAATGTGTGAAAAAGGGACGCCCAAGGTCCAAGCATCACAGGGGGAGCCACAACCATGCTTGATCCCCGGAACAGGAGAGCGGAAGTGAGACGGGCCAAGGTATCGTCGCCTGAGTCGGCCTCGGGAATCTCAGGGGTCCAGCAGGCCATTTGGCGGCAACGAGCACGAGGCATCGCCGTGGTCACCGCGGTCGCGGCCGCGACCGCCGGTCTGTTCGCCTTCGCCACGCCTGCGTTGGCGGAAGGCCCTCACACCTTCGCCACCACCTTTGGCGCCGCTGCTTCTATCCCCGCGAATCCCTATCCGCTCGCCAACCCCAGCGATGTGGCCGTCGACAACTCAGGCGACTCCTCCAACGGCGACTTCTACGTTACCGATCCGACCAACCATCGGGTAGAGAAATTCGACTCCTCGGGCAACTTCCTTCTCATGTTCGGTAAGGAAGTCGACCAGACGAGCCATGGTGACGTTTGTCCCGAAAATAACGGCGATGTCTGCCAAGCCGGAACCTCGGGCTCGGCGGCGGGCCAGTTCGATAACCCGCATTGGGTTGCCGTTGACGATAGCGCGGGAGCCTCGAGAGGTGACGTTTACGTCGGCGACAGCGCGGCGGTGCAGGTTCAGAAGTTCGAACCGTCCGGTCAGCTGATCACTGGGTGGGCCGAAAGTGGCAGGCTCCAAGGCACCAGCCTCGGGCACAATTTCCAATACGGGCTCTACGGCATCGGCGTGCAGACCAACGGAAATCTCGTTGCCTTTGACGAAGAAAGCTATAGGTATGAGTTCGATGAAGGTGGCGCGTTCATCGAAAAAGCAGAACTTGGCTACATCCCCTCTGCAACGGCCGGCATCGCGATCGACGCGGCGAACGATCTCTATCTGGTCGGCCCTAATCCGTATGACCACGTCGTCAAGTTCACTGAAGCTGGCGGAGAACTTGGGGAAGTCCTGCCACCCGACGACACGACGGGCGTTGCCGCCGGATCACCGGGTGGAACGAACGAAGATATCTACGTCGACACCGGCGGTGGCACCGCAATCAAGCACCTCCAAAGGTCCTGCAATAACGCGTGCGGACCTGTCGACACCTTCGGCGCAGGACATTTGAGTGACGCCGAAGGAATTGGGATCGACGGCTCTTCCGACAAGGTCTACGTCGCCAACACCGGCGAACACGATGTCGCCGTTTTCAAAAAGCTGGTGAGTCCACCGTCGGTTGAAGGCTTTTACGCCTCGCATCTCACTGCTACAACCGCGGATCTAACCGCCAAGATCAACCCACGAGGGGTCGACACCGAATACCACTTCGACTACGGCACGACCATCGCCTACGGAAACAGCGCCCCGCCTTCTCCTGTCGAAGCTGATCTCGGCTCCGGCTATGTCGCGCAAACCGTGACAATCCATCTGACCAACCTGCAGGAAGCCACCACATATCACTTCCGGGTCGTCGCTCGCAACGCCGAAGGAGTTACCAGCTCCTACGACCAGACGTTCAACTTCTTTCCGCCGAGCTGTCCCAACCAGACGGTCCGTCAGCAGACCGGGGCCGACAACTTGCCTGACTGCCGCGCATACGAGCTGGCCTCGGCTGAAAATGCTGGTACTACGGTGATATTCCCCTCGGACGGACCAGTCACAGGCCAGGCTACCAATCCGCCTCGCCTCGCATATGCGGGTTGGGCTGGAGCAATTCCGGACTCGGGAGGCTCTCCAGAGAATGACTTCGGCGATCTCTACGTGGCGACCCGGACCAACAGCGGTTGGATCACCAAATATATCGGGCTTCCCGCCAACGAAACTCTGCTCTCGGGTGGCCCGCCGTGGACCGATGCTTCACCGGAACCGGAAATCGCGGGCGGCGAACTCACCACATCCGACAAGTGGCAGCAGGGCGTGTTGGCAAATCCGAGCATGTCTAAAATCGTCGACTGGAACAACGGCGAGTACAACACCACCGGTCAGTATCTCGGGGTCGGCGAAGGTGGGTTTTCGTCGAATGCGCCCTACGTATGGGACTCCACCACCGGCACCCGTATAGACCGCTGGCCCACCAATATGGGGGCGGTTGTAGGAGGCGAAGGGTTCAAAGGTGAGACCGCCGCCTCAGCCGATCTCAGTCACTTCGTTTTCACATCCGACCTTATCTATGCCCCTAGCGGCGTTCCGGGGGACATGTATGACAACAACACCAACACAGGCGAACTGTCGATCGTGTCCCGCGCCGCAGATGGCGGCGATATTGCGCTCAAGCCGCTCCGGGTTTCCGCAGAAGGTTCCCATATTCTGATGACGACCGGGGCAGGGCAATGCAAAGGAGTGTTACGCGCCGCTCCGTCTTGTGGCCCAGGCCAGCTCTATATGCGGGTCTCAGATGCTGTTACCTACGAGATAGCCCCCGGTCAGGAAGTGAACTATCTCGGAATGACCTCCGACGGTTCGAAGGTCTATTTCACATCGAATGAAGAGCTGAATGCGGAAGATACGGACGAAGGTGCAGATCTCTACATGTGGAGCGCGGAAAAGGCGGCGCATGCGGAAGAACCTCTGACGCTCTTGTCCAAAGGCGACGGAGGCTCGGGCAACAGCGAAAGCTGCTCCGCCGCCTGGACGACAAGGTGCAGCATCGTGCCGGTCGTCTTCATGGATCCCAAAACCGGCGGTTACCCGAACTTCGAGGGTGGGCTTGGCGGAAACGGGATGTCGGACAGCTATATAGCTGCGGAAAGCGGTGACATCTATTTTTACTCGCCGGAGCTCCTCAATGGTGATATGGGATTAAAGAATCAAGAGAACCTTTACGTCTATCGCCACGGCGGGGTCCACTTCGTGACTGCGCTCACCCCGGATAATTACTGCGTTGAAGGCGGAAATGGTCAGGGCAAACTCTGCAGTCATGGACCTGTCGTCAGAATGGACGTATCTCCTGACGGTAGTCACATGGCATTTATCACGGCGAGCCAGGTAACTTCTTACGAAAATCAGGGTGCTCTAGAGATGTACTCATATGAACCCGAATCGGGACAGATCGTGTGTGACTCCTGCAGTCCGACCGGTGAGCCTCCCGCTCCCCCTCAGTTCACGGGTGAAGGGGAATCCCAAAATGTGTTGGCCAGTCAAAACGGCCTGTTTATGACCGACGACGGACGGACCTTCTTTTCCACGGAACAGGCGCTTGTCCCCAGGGACACCAATGAATCCGAGGACGTCTACGAGTTTGTCGACGGTCGACCTCAGTTGATTACACCTGGTACCGGCGCCGGCTACCACAATAGTTTTGGAGTCTTTGGAGTAGAGACCAACCCTGGACTGGTCGGAGTCAGCGCCGATGGCACCGATGTCTACTTTGCCACTTACGAACACCTCGTTGAACAGGATCTAAACGGCGAACAGTTGAAGATCTATGATGCACGTACCGATGGCGGGTTCGCCTTCGTCAAGCCTCCACCGGGTTGCGCCGCGGCGGATGAGTGTCACGGTGAAGGGGGTCCGCCGCCTGCGCGTCAGATTGAAGGGAGCGGTGCCGCTCTCGGTGCGAGGGGCAATTTGCACGTGACGCCTAAGAGGCATTCAAAGAAGCAGCGCCACAGGAAGCATCGGGCGAGGGTGCACCACAATCAATTCGGGAGCCACCGGCATGGCTGATCGCGCGATCGACAAGGAGATAAGGATGAGCGCGGCGACATTTAGCGTGTCAGCCCTTCGGAAGGGGAGTCTCAGAGCCGGCTTGCGTGTGGTGGCTGTCTTCCTTCTGGTGGTTGGTGCTCTAGCCGCCTTCGTCGGTCAGGCGAATGCCAGTGTGGAAATCCATAATTTCAGCGTGACTCGGTCGACCACCCAGGCAGGCGGTCATCCCAATCTATCTGTCTCCTTTGAACCTGACTACTGGCTTTCGCCGCAGCTCGGCCTGCCGTGCCAATGCAACGATCCTAAGAACATCGACGTGGAATTTCCTGCTGGCCTGATCGGAAATCCGCATGCCACTCCGCAGTGCACGGCTGCGGAGTTCATAAGGCAGTCGTGTCCTTCCGACTCCCAAGTGGGCGAGGTGACCTTAGCAGCAAACGTCGGAGGAAATACGGTTCTCGGCCCCTTCCACCTGCCGCTTTTCAACCTGGTACCGAAGCCCAGTCAAGCAGGACTCATTGCCTGGGAGATACCGATCTTTGAAGCACCTGTTTATAGCGTGCTAAGCGCCAGAACCGGTAGTGACTATGGCCTAAACGCCTTCACCGATGGGGTTCTGCAGCGCTTCAGCATCGTGAGTATCAAACAGGAACTGTGGGGAGTTCCGGCGGAACCTGCTAACGATCAATATCGCGTAGGGATTCCGAACTATGGCGGTGGTGGAGAACCTTCGGGCAGTCCTCTCAGCCCATTCCTTTCCAATCCGACGACCTGCGGGGGGTCGCTGGTCACCTCGATGCACGTGCTTGCCTATGACGAGGGCGAGACGGAAGCTAACTCGTCGATGCCAGCCACGACTGGGTGCGATCAGCTCAGCTTCAACCCGAGCCTTAGCGCCCAGCCAACTACGGACGAGACGGACTCCGCGTCGGGCCTAGAAGTGGATCTTAGTGTTCCGCAGCAGCTGAGTCCTAACACTCCTTCGCCCTCGGAGCTACGAGCGGTCACGGTGGAACTGCCTGAAGGCTTTTCGATCAACCCCAATGCGGCCGATGGCAAGGCCTCTTGTTTGGACGCCGAAGCGCGGTTCGGAACCGAAGACGAAGCGCGCTGTCCGGAGTATTCCAAAATCGGCACCGACACGCTCGAAAGCTCGGCCCTGCCAGCTCCCCTGCCAGGCGCCATCTATATCGGCGAACCACAGCCGGGCAACCGCTATCGGATCTTCCTCACGGCCGACGGTTTTGCTACCCATGTCAAGCTGGCTGGCACCGTATCGGCTGATCCGAGTACGGGCCAGCTCACGGTTTCGTTCGACAACCTGCCGCAGAGTCCGCTAACTGACTTCAACCTGCACTTCTTCGGCTCGGAACGCGGTCTCCTGGCTACCCCGACTCAGTGCGGCAGCTATTCCGTCCACAGCACTTTTACCCCCTGGGACGAATCACTTGCCAGCCAGGAAGCTACCCAGTTCTTCACCCTCGTCTCGGGTCCGGGTGGCACAGCCTGCCCGAGCCCGAGCCGACCTTTCGCTCCCAGCTTTAGGGCCGCCTCTGTCAGCAACAGCGCCGGCGCTCATACCCCCTTCTGGATAGAACTAGCGAGGAACGACGGCGATCAGAATCTCAGTGGCGTCAGTGTTTCCCCTCCGCCCGGCCTACTAGCGACCCTAAAAGGAGTTCCCTATTGCCCTGACACCGCTCTCATGGCGGCGGCGAGCAGCGGCTACTCTGGCCTCGTAGAGAGGGCAGCCCCAAGTTGCCCCACGGCTTCCCAGATCGGCGTCGCCATGGCAGGGGCAGGAGCTGGCTCCCACCCTGTCTACCTGCCCGGCAAGGTCTATCTCGCTGGACCCTACAAAGGTGCTCCCTTAAGCCTCGCCGTGATCACCCCAGCCGTATCGGGTCCCTATGACCTTGGTGACGTGGTGGTCAGGGCAGCTATCGAGGTTGATCCCGCCACGGCCCAGATAACCGTCGTCTCCGACCCCTTGCCCCGGATCCTGCAAGGCATCCCTCTAAGGCTGCGCTCGATTCTTATTAATCTCGACCGCTCCGGTTTCACCCTGAACCCAACCGACTGCGAACCGTTCTCGGTTGGCACCCAGGTCGTGGGCGACCAGGGTGCCCAGGCAAACCTCGCCGCCCCCTTTCAGGTCTCCAACTGCGCCAGGCTCCCCTTTGGCCCCAAGTTGTCCTTAAAGCTGAACGGTGGGCTTAATCGCCTCGGGCACCCGGCGATCCACGCGGTACTGACCACCAAATCGGGGGAAGCCAACAACCACAGCGTCGCGGTTACGCTGCCAAAGGGCGAGATACTTGACAACGCCCACATCGGCAATGTCTGCACAAAAGTGCGGTATGCGGCCAACACCTGCCCGGCGAGTTCCGTCCTTGGCACCGCCGAAGCGAGTACGCCGCTTCTCGACCAGCCGCTTAAAGGCACTGTCTATCTGCGATCCGGCGCGAGGCTGCCTGACCTTGCCATAGACCTCAAAGGCCAGATCGATGTCGAATTGGTCGGCCATATCGATACTGCGAACGGTGGCGCTCTCAGGACCACGTTCGAAAACGTCCCCGACGCTCTGGTCAGCTCCTTCTCTCTCGATTTGGCTGGCGGCTCCAAGGGCCTGCTGCAGAACAGCCATAGCCTCTGTGTCAGCCCGAAGAGGGCCACCGTGAAGATGACTGGCCAAAACGGCGCAGTCGTCATCGTCATGCCTCGGCTTCAGGTCTCCTGCCACTCCCAAGCTGCCCGAAGTAAGCGCCAAAGGCATCTAAATCGGCGCCGAGGGGTGCACTAGCTGATGAGGATCATCGGACGGATACGCGCCGCGAGGTACCTGGCGATCAACAAGGGAGACCGAAAAATCCGAACCAAGGCGGCGAATACCTTCCACCCAAAGGTAGCCCTTCTGGCAAGCCTCGCAGTAGCCATGGTCTTGACTCCAGCCTCTGACGCGGCCGGCGCCACGGCGCATCTATTCCAGGGAGCCATCGCGGGAGCCGATACGCCTCAGGGAAGTCTTTCCGGACCGGTTGGCGTTGCGACCGCACCCAGCGGCGCTGTTTACGTCGAGGATTCTCTCTTTGTCGATAGGTTCGACGCCGAAGGCCATTACGTAAGCCAGATCCCCGCTGCCTACAACACCAGGTGTAGTCCTGGATGGGACGCTGTGGACCAATCTAGTGAAGACCTCTACGTTGGTGGCACTTGCGGCGGGCCCGTTTTCAAGTACGACTCGAGTGGCAATCTAGTCTCGAGCTTTGGTAGTGGCGGGGTAATAGGTGTTCCGGAAGTCAGAGGGGTGGCCGTCGACGCAAGTGGAAATCTTTACGTCGGGTCTTTCGGATACGCAAGGATCTTCAAATTTGACTCAAATGGGACTCCCGATCCAGTCATGCCTGAAATCGGAGCGGGCGATCTATCAAACAGCCTCGGACCTGTCGCGGTCTCTCCGTCGGGAGATGTCTATATCGATGATTTTGGCCGAGGAGGTCTAGTCGGCTTTCATGCCGACGGCAGCTGCATCAATAGCTGTAACACTTTTGACTCCCACGGACCGACCGGCCTGGCCTTCGACTCCTCGGGCAACCTCTACGTCAGCGAGTCTGGCACAGAAGAAGTGGCGGTTTACGACCCCTCGACCAATCCGCCGACCCTTGAGGAAACCTTCGGTCGGGGGCACCTGGGTCCTAATACCGCTAGCGTTGCTGTCAACGGGCCGACGGTCTATGTGACGAACAGTAACCAGATCGCAGTCTTCAAGGACACGGTCGTTCCCGATGTTTCAGTGTCGGCATATACGAACCTTGAACCACACTCGGTTACTTTGCATGGCCATGTCGACCCTGCGGGTGCCGGCAATATAGAGGCGTGTCGCTTCGAATATGGGCCGACGCCCTCATATGGCCAGAGCGTCCAGTGCTCACCTGGTGTGCCCCTAGAAGAAGGGACGGATGTCAGTGCTGCGCTTGCGAATCTCGATCCAGCCACGGTTTATCACTACCGACTCGACGCCGGCAATGCTGCTGGCGAAAACTCCAGTCTGGATCAGACTCTCGAAACCCCGCCGGAGGCGCCATCGGTAAAAGGCGACTTCGTGAGTGGCGTGCATTCCGAAAGCGCTGAACTTGGGGGCCAGGTCGATCCCGGAGGCGCCTCCACGGAATACCACTTTGAGTACGGTACGAGTAACTGCTCCGTCCTCCCCGATCCTTGTGTGAGTGTTCCAGCTTCCGCCATTGCTCTAGGCGCAGGGGTCCTTTTCCATAACGTGAATATGCAGATATCGGCACTTCTGCCGGGAACTACCTACCATTACCGCATTGTCGCTACAAACATCGTTGGTACCGAAAGCGCCGAATCAACCTTCACTACCTTCCCTTTTACTGAAGAACTCAAAGACGCTTGTCCTAATGCCCTCGCCAGACAGCAGACGGGCGCCGCCTTGCTCCTGGACTGTCGCGCATATGAGCTGGTTTCCGCGGCCAATAGCGGCGGCTATGACGTCGAGTCCGACCTCGTTCCGGGCCAGACGCCCTATGGGGGCTACCCGCAGGCCTCTGGCGCCGGTGGCACCTCTCGCGTCCTTTACGGCGTGCACCACGGCGCCATCCCCGGGGTGGCGGGCAACCCGACCAACAAAGGCGTAGATCCGTACATTGCCACTCGGGAAGGTGGTGGCTGGAACACGACGTACGTCGGTGTTCCTGCAAACGACCCGTTCGCCAGCAAGCCTTTCTCGTCAGGTCCTTCCGGCGCCAGCTCGAGCCTCGAAACCTTTGTCTTCGGCGGCACCGAAGGTTGCTCTCCCTGTTTCGAAGGTGGCTACACCGGGGTCCCGGTGCGCCTGCCAAACGGCGAACTGATCCAGGGCATGGTTGCTTCTCCGAGCGTCACACCGCCCGGGCCCAGCGCCGAGCCCAGCGGTTACATCGCCTCGGACGTCTCTGCTGACGGAACCCACGTAATTTTCGGATCCACCTCCCAATTCGCACCGGGCGGCAACAACGAAACCGGCGACATCTCGATCTATGACCATGATCTAAAGACGAATGAAACCCAAGCCATCTCCAGCGGCCCCAGCGGAGCACCGCTTCCATGCCTTCAGGGTGTCGGCACCTGTCACTCTCCTGGTGACGGCGATGGGATTGCAGAGCTTGGAATCTCCAGTGACGGATCACGGGTCATCGTCGCCCAAAAGGTCTCCACCGATGCCCAGGGCAATAATTACTGGCACCTGTACATGGCCGTTGGAGATGATAGCCACACGATCGACCTGACACCGTTGGCGACTCACGGTGTCCTCTACGACGGAATGACCGCGGACGGCTCCAAGGTCTTCTTTACCTCGACCGATCAGCTCGCTGGGGGCAGCGACACAGATTCCAGTGCCGACGTCTATGAGGCAGACGTATCCCAGGCGGGCGCCCTCACACTGACCCGGCTCTCCACCGGAGAAGGCACAGGCAACACCGACCTTTGTAATCCGGTCGCCAATAGCAACGGCGCTCATTGGAACACCGTTGGCGCCACCGACGACTGTGCTGCGGTCGCGATCGGCGGCGGCGGCGGAGTGGCCTCCGGTGATGGTTCGTTCTATTTCCTCTCCCCGGAGCTCCTGCAGGTGGGGCACGGGATCCAAAATCAACCCAACCTTTACATGGTGCGACCTGGCCAGACGCCGCAGTTCGTCGCCACCCTCAGCCCGAGCGATTCACTGGTGCTCGATGCGGTCAAAGAAGCCGCGAGTTACAAGAGCGCTGACTTCCAGGTCACCCCAAATGGTGAGTTTGCCGTCTTCACCACCGTCCGGCCGCTGAACGAATACGACAACGCCGGTCATTCAGAGGTCTATCGCTACAACGTTTTCGGAGGACTTGATTGCGCCTCCTGCAACCAGGCCAATGCCCGGGCGACGGGCAATGCGACTCTGGCATCTAACGGCTCTAGCCTCACGAGCGACGGGCAGGTCTTCTTCAATTCCGATGATCCGTTGGTTCTGGGTGATACCGACAACCGGAAAGATGTCTATGAGTGGGAGACAAACGGAGTCGGCAACTGCCAGCCCGGGAGCCCGGACTTCTTCACAGTCACAGGTGACTGCCTAAGCTTGATCTCGGCTGGTTCGAGCCCCTTTGATTCGAGCCTGCTCGGTGTCAGCGCTGACGGCACAGACGCCTTCTTCTTCACCCACGACTCGCTAGCCGTCGAAGACCAAAACGGTCCGGTGACGAAGATCTATGACGCTCGCACCAGCGGCGGATTCTTCAAGGTGCCATCACCGCCCCCCTGCGCCGCCTCGGATGAGTGCCATGGCCCTGGCAGCCAGGCTCCAGAATCTCCCGAAATCAGGACCGTGACCGGAGACCCCAGCAATGTATCGCCGATGACATGCAGGACAGGATTTCTCGAGAAGCACCGCAAGTGCGTAAAAAAACACCACATGCACAGATCTCGCCATCAGAGGCGCCATCATCATCGCAAGGCCCGTCGCCATGATTGAGCCGCGGATCCGCACACAGATGCGTAAGGAGAAGAAGACAATGAGTGCGGAACGAGCAAGCATCGATACCTGGCTCTTCGTGGTGCGGGGGACGTGCGCGCTTGGTCGGCAGACCAAGACAATCGTGGTTGCCCTCACGGTCGCACTCCTCCTTTCCTTCGCGACCGCCGTCCCGGCCCTCGCCAGCGAGCAGATCGAATCGTTCACGACCACTAGCTCGACCAGTCAGGCGGGGGGGCACCCGGACCTGGAAACCAGTTTCTCGCTCGCCAGCCCCGGTGAACCCGAGGCGGCACAGAACGTTACTTTCAACTCTCCACAAGGAATTTTTGGCAACACCAACGCAATCACCCGCTGTATCCCCGCCGACTTCGCCCTCGACCAGTGCCCATCTAACTCTCAGGCGGGGCTGATTACGGTTCGCGCCAACTACGAAGGTGATCCCAACGAACTTCTTGGCACGGCGCCCATCTATAACCTTGTCGACCGAGCCCGAAGAAACGGCTCGCTTCTCCTTCATCGTGCCGGTTCTGGATTTGCCGATCGCGCTTCCGGTCACGGTGCGAACCGGGACCGACTATGGGCTTCGCTTTACCGTGTGGGACATTACTCAGAACACGCCGCTCTCCAGCGCGAACCTGACCTTCTGGGGAGTTCCCGCCGCTACGAGCCATAATGCCCAACGCTTTGCCAAAGGTTCACCAGGCGCTCCGGCTGGTTGCCCGGGTCTCTCCAGCGCCGGCTGCATTCTGACTCCGACGAAATCGAGCCTGCCACCGGATCCGCTCACTGTAAACCCGACCACCTGTCCGGCTCCCCCCTTACCACGAGCCTTGATGTTCAGACCTACCAAGATCCTGAACACGTCTCCACAGCGCTATCCAATTACCCTGCGATTACAGGTTGCGAACACGAGACATTCACGCCGCTCCTAGAGGCGAGCCCAACCACCGAAAACGCCGATTCGGCCTCGGGCCTGAACCTGATCCTGAGCGCCCAACAGTTCGAGGGCTTCGCGGCCTCGCCGTCGGAGATCAAGTCGGCAATCGTCAGCCTGCCGCCGGGCCTTACCGTCAATCCTGATGCAGCCGACGGGCAGAGCAAGTGCACCGATGCCCAGGTCAACTTTGGCTCAGAGGGTCCAGCGGAATGTCCTGACAACGCCAAGATCGGCACCTTCGCCATCGGCTCACCAACTCTAAATGCCGAGCTAGTCGGCTCGATCTATATCGGCGAACCAAAGCCCGATGACCAGTATCGACTGTTCTTGACCGCCTCGGGCTTCGGGATCAACGTGAAGCTAGTCGGCTCACTCAAACCCAGACCCGGCAACGGGGCAGTTGACCGTCTATTTCGAAAACCTCCCACAGGTTCCATTCGAAACCTTCCAAGTTCACCTCTTTGCCGGCGAACGGGCCCTGATGGCGACCCCGACGGCTTGCACGATATACCCGTTAGATGCCGACTTCATTCCCTGGGACGGAGCGCTTGCCCGACCAGCACTCGATCCAGACTTTCGGCCTCGAACCTCGGGTCCCCATGGCGCCCAATGCCCCGGCCAGATCCGTCCCTTCCGTCCCGAATCTTGTCGCAGGTACCTCCAACCCCAACGCCGGGGCCCACAGCTCCTTCACCCTCAAGCTCGACCGCGAAGACGGTGACCAGTTCCTCGGCAAGCTCAACTTCACGATGCCACCGGGGCTGACCGCCGACCTGCGGGGCGTCGCATACTGCTCGGAGGCGAGCATCGCAGCCGCCGCCCAGAACGCGGGTCGCACCGAGCAGGCCAGCGCCCAGTTGTCCCGGATCGAGCTCGAAATCGGCACCTCCAACGTCGCCGCCGGCCCCGGATGCCATCCCTTCCACGCCGTCGGCAGGGTCTACCTGGCTGGGCCCTTCCAAGGGGCGCCGCTGACCTTGGCGGCGATCACCCCTGCCCTGGCAGGGCCTATGACTACGGCACCGTCGTCGTCAGGGTTGCGCTGCACATCGACCCGCTCGATGCCCACGTCGTCGCCGACTCCGAAACCGTGCCTTCGATCATCGGCGGTATTCCGCTCCGCATGCGCTCGATCCAGGTCAATATCGACAAACCCGAACTTCATGATTAACCCGACCAATTGCGATCCCTTCTCGGTCGACTCGCCAGGGGATCGGAGACCAGGGAACGGTGGCCAACTTCTCGTCTCCCTTCCAGGCCGTCAACTGCGCCACGCTTCCCTTCGGGCCGAAGCTGACCGTCCGCCAACTTGGCGGGTCCAAGGGCACCCGGCGAGCCGCCAACCCGGCCCTTCAAATCGACCTCAACACCCGCCCAGGCGACGACAACATCAAATCGCTCTCGGTGACGCTTTCAAACGCCTTCGAGATCGACCAACACCACCTCGGCAACATTTGCACCGAGAAGGAACTCGTCGCGACCCAATGTGCGGGGCGCCAGCATATCGGCGAGGCAACAACGACCACTCCGTTGCTGGATCAGCCGCTTTCGGGGCCTGTTTACGCCGTTTCGGGCTCCGGTGGTCTTCCGCGACTGGCCTTTATCCTTGACGGTCAGGTCGATCTGCTGTCCACGCGCTGAAACCAGGACTGTCTCGGGCGGGCGCTTGAAGACCACCGTGCCGGTCGTGCCCGACGCCCCGATCGGCCACTTCCACCTGGCTCATCTTCGGCGGCAAGCACGGCTACCTCGCCAACACGAGGAACCTCTGTAAGCACACGCCAGTCGTGGAAGTCGGGTTCGCCGAGCAAAATGGCGGGATCTCCATGCAGCGGTCAAAGGTCACGACTGCCTGCGGCCCCACGGCGCCGCGGCACAAGCGGCATCATCCCTGAGCGCTCCACGCTGGCCAGTCGGGCGCGTCTTCAAGGGGAAACCGCCGGTGCCGCATTGCTGGATATCCCGCTCAGATCGCCCGCAGAGCTACAGGCGAACTTGAAGCCCTCGCCGTTGCTTGAATCAGCGGAGCCCTTCCCAAATCGTATGATCGCCCGAGGATCATCATGCCTGATCGAGAGCTCTCCCGACCTCCTTCATCGTCCTCGGTCTGCTCAGTCAGGCGCCCGGCACTCCCTATGACCTCAAGGCTCGTGTCGCGGCCACCCTCACCGACGTCTGGTCGGTCCAGCACGTCCAGCTCTACACCGAGAGCGCCCGCCACCGCGCCTACTCGATCACCGGGCAGCGCAGTGCCGCGCTGATCGACTGGCTCTGCCCCCTCGTCTGCTTCCCAGCCAGATGGGTAACGAGGGCATGCCGCGACTCTTCTCCGCCGATGCCCTGCGCTGGACGGGCAGCACGCCCTCCTCGCCTGCGTCGGCGCCAAACACAAGCGCCGCGCGCCGGTTTCGCCACCGAGCTCTTGCCCCTCGCCAAGCTCGTCGGTCAGGACGTCATGAGCAGTAGCAGGCTGTTTTCGCTCTCGCGATCAGGTTGAATAGGAGGTGGTTGGTCAGCGGAGGCCGACCACGGAAACTTGATCGGCAGCGTCACCGCGCTGGGAAGCAGCGAAGGGATGGACGCCCGGTGCAGCCGAGGGAGCCCGTCCTTTCGGTCACCCGTCGGCGTGCAGCTGCTCACCACGCTCCCCTTCAGTTCGACTCCGCCCGCGAAGTTCGCTTCGACCTCGTTGTTGAAGCTGCCGCTCGGGCATTCGGCGCTCAGGTAGGAGTGCTGAGCGCCCTTGTAGGTCCATTCGCGCTTGAACTTCAACTCGAAGCCGCTCAGCGAGCCCGCCCCCCCGGCGATCCGCGGCACCGTCAGCGTCACCCGGCGCCCGAAGCGGCCGCTGTCCTTGGCGAACTTCGCCTGCACGATCACCGCGGTCGGCGCCGGTACGTCGACGTAGACGTAGTCCAGCTGCTCGTCATAGCCGCCGACCCGGGGGCCGTTGAAGGCCAGCAGCGTGCCCGTGGCGCTGAACGGGATCGATTCGGGGAAGGCGACTTCGGCGCTCGCCTTGCCCTTGCCGAGGAGCGCCCCGCCGCAGGCCCGCATCGCCTGGGCCGGTGTGTCGGCTTCCAGCTGGCCCGCGCGGCAGCTCTGCAGCCCGGCGGTGTCGAAGTGCAGGTGGCGATCGATCTGCAGGTGCACGAACTCCGCCGGCGGCACGTGACTGTCGTCACTGGTCGCCACCGAGCCGCTTGCCCGCAGGCTGATCGGCGCCGCTTCGTGGCGCGGCAGCGCCTTCGGCGCGATAACGCCTTCGGCTCTGATCACAAGATTGCCGGCCCGGATCGTCGTCTTCTGCCCGGCGGCGAGGATGGTTCCCGCCGCCGCGCAGCCCAGTGCCGCGATCGCGGCCAGCGCCATCGCCGCCGCCCTTGCCCTGCCGACTCTGCTCATCTGCGCTCCCTCGTTGGTTTTTTTGCCTGCAAGTGAGTTGCCCGGGCCGGGCGAGCGGGGGAAGGGGCGAGCTCTGCCGAGTCCGACCCCGGGCTCACCCCGCACCGCCACCCTCCCCAGCGCCCTGGGTCGGCTCGCCGAGCGCCGCCCGCAGGGTCGCGCGAGCCCGGTGTAGGCGCGACTTCATCGCCGCCCGACTGAGGCCCAGAGCCCGCGCCGTCGCCGCCCCTGAGAGCCCCTGCACGTCGCGCGCCACCAGCACCGTGCGCTGTTCAACCGGCAGCGCCGCGATCGTCGCCACCACCCGCTCCAGCTCCAGGTGGGCCAGGGCGACCTCTTCGGCTGAGGGCTCCGCGCCACTCGGCGCTCGGTGCAGGGCCACTCGCGAGCGCCGCAGGCACTCGTTGCGCACGATCGCAAACATCCATGAGGCCAGCGCCGCGCTTGCCCGCAGCGTTCCGATCTTGCCAAACAGGGTGACCAGCGCCTCCTGCGCGGCTTCCTCGGCGTCCTCGGGAGTTGCGCAGAGCGCCTTGGCAAAGCGCCGCACGTGCACGTGTGAGCCTTCCACCAGCACCCCGATCGCCCGCTGGTCTCCTCCCTGGGCGGCCTTGATCACCAGATCGCTCGGCCAGCCGCGAACGCCGCCGCTCATTCCACCCGCCTCTCTCTTTCGCATTGCGCCCATCGCTACAGATAAGAGAGCCGCCGGCCAAAAAGGATTCTCGACCCGTCAGGCCAGCATCCCAAGACCGCCTGGCCGACCTGCGCCACCTGCTCTCTTGCCCAGCGCCCTAGGCACGGCACCGCCGGCCCGAGTTGGGGGCGTCCCGGAGCTCAGCCTGCCGCCCTCACGCCGAGGCGCGCGATCTCCTCGGCGGCCGCGACCGGCCCGATCAGCGGCGCCAATAGCGCCCGGCCGAGCTCGGGCACCAGCCCCGCCAGCCCGGCGGCCTCGCCGCGCTCCAGCTCTTCCCCGATCAGCCCCGCCACCCCACTCACCGCCATCAGCGCCGCCCGCTCTGGCAGCGCCCGTGCTCGTTCTTGATCGGGCTCGACCAGTTCGGCGAATTTCCCCAGCGATTCCAGATAGGCCCGCCAGCCCTCGACCCCCGCCCGGTTGACCTCAACCAGCGCCGCCCGCGCCAGTCGCGGCTCGGTGACGCACATCCCGACGACCACCTCCAGCCCGGAGATCGTCCTCTCCGGCCAGGAGCGCTTCGCCTCCCAGCTCTGCCACACCGCCCGCAGCGCTCGATTGACGAGTGCCTTGTGCAGGGCCACAAGGCACTCGCCCTTGTTGCTGAAGTGCATCTGAAAGCTCCCCGGCGAGGCCCCCGCCGCCGCCGCGACATCGGTGACCATGCACCCGTCGTAGCCCCGCCTGCAGATCACCCGCTCCATCGCTTCGACCAGCTGCGGGCGCGAAGCCGTCGCCTCTTCTTTGCGCCGGCCATATGCCTCGCCGATTTCACGCTCCGTTGCGACCTGTGAGCGCCACCGCGATTCTCGCGGCGCTCCCGCCCGCCCGCTCATCGCGCCGCGCCCCTGAGAGCCCGGGGCTGTGCTGAACACACCTGCTTCACCGTCGCCCACCTTCCCGGTTGTTGCTCTGCCTGAGCTATATGCAAGCGTCCCCGCCCCCAGAGCGCAATCCATCTCGCGGCATGTGCCCTGTAGAGCTGATCTATGCTTGTTCCTCGAAAACGAGGTCTCGCGATCGAAGGAGGTTCCCCGATCACAACTGGCTTACAGACGCCGCTCAAGGTCCTCGATCTGATCCCCAGGCCAGCGGCCAAGGAGACCGAGCTGACGCCGACCTCTCATCTAATCCTCGGTCTGGTCCGCCTCGGCTTTGCCTCCGGCTACGCAATCCGCAAGGCCCTCGACCGCTCGGTCCACACCTTCTGGCCCCTCTCGCTCGCCCAGATCTACCCGGAGCTGGCCCGCCTTGAGGCGGCCGGGCTGCTCAGCCATCGCAACAACCCCCGCGGCGCCCAGTCGCGCTCCGCCTTCACGATCACCGATGCCGGTACCGTCGCCTTCACCGCCTGGCTGCGCTCCGATGCGACCGGCTCGATGCAGATCCGCGACGAGGGCAACCTCCGCCTCTTCTTCGCCGACATCCTCCCGCTCAGCGGGCGCCTGGCCCTGATCTGCCACATCCGCGACAACGAACGCGACATCGCCGAGCGCATGGGCGCAATCGCCTCCTTCTCCGCGCCCGGGGCGCGCGCAGAGATGCGCTATCCGGCGCTCGTCGCCCGCTACGGGGTCGTCTGCTACGGCTTCTCCGCCCGCTGGATGAGCGCCCTGCAGGACAGCGTCAGGGCCGGTACCGCCGGCGCTCCTCTGCCAGCCGAGGCCGCCGCCACGACTCCCCGCCGCCCGGCCCCGCCCGCGCTCACTGTGACCTCCTATCTGATCCTCGCCATGGTCAACTCCGGCGCCAGCTATGGCTACGCGATCCGCCGCGCCGCCGAGGCCTCCACCCAGGCCATCTGGCCCACTTCCTTTGCCAGCCTCTACCCGCAGTTGACCCGCCTCACCGCCGCCGGGCTGCTTGACAAGCGAAGCGACCCCGACGGGGGCCGCCAACGCTCGGCCTACTCGATCACCGCCGCGGGCCACGCCGCGCTCTGCACCTGGCTCGCCTCGCCGCGCCTCGCCCCAACCCGCCTGCGCCATGAGTATCTGCTTCGCCTCTTCTTCGCCGATGCCCTCTCCCCCGAAGACCAACTCGACCTGATCCGCCGCTACCAGCGCTACTCGCAGCTGATCGCCGACGTCATGCGCGATCGATTGATTCCCCTCGCCGCCGAGCGCCAGGACTTCCGGGCGCTCGTCGTTCGCTACGGCCAGGCCAAATTCGCCCACTCGGCCCGCTGGCTGGGGGGCGTGCAGAAGCGCCTCGAAGCCGGCCAGCCGTTCTCGTCGGGCAACGACGGCTTTCGCTGATCCGCCCCTCACGCTCCGCCTGGCGCATCAGGCTCCGCGCCGCCGAGCCCCGCTGCCCTAGCCGCGCGCCCCCGCCGTCAGCCCCGCAATCCGCTCGCCCGCCTCAACCGGCCCCAGCATCGGCATCAGCAGCCCGAAGCCGAGCTCCGGCGCCAGCGCCTCCAGGTCCGCCGTATCGCCCCGTGTCAGCTCCTCGCCGATCAGCCCGACCACGCCGCTTATCGCCATCAGCGCCGCCCGCGGCGGCAACTGCTCCGCCGGCTCTGCCTCAGGTGCCACCAGCTCGGCGAGGCGCTCGATCAGCGCCTGCATGCAGCGGATGCCCGCCGCACCGGCTTCTGCCGGGCAGACAAGCAGCGCCCGCGCCAGCCCCGGTGCCTCATCGCTGAGCTCAACCGCCCGCGCCAGCCCCGCCAGCAACCGCTCCGACCACTCGGCCTCGGCCTCCATCGCGATCTCGATTTCGGCCCGCGCCACGCCCCCCAGCGCCTCCTGTGCCGCCGCGAAGCACTCCTCCTTGCCGCCGAAGTGACGCTCGAAGCTCGCCTCGCAGCTCTCGGCCTCGGCGATCACTTCGGCGATGCTCGTCACTCGATAGCCCCGCCGCCCTGCCACCCGCGCCATCGCCCGGGCCAGCGACTCGCGCTCCTCGCCACCTCGCCTCTCGCTCGCCGCGGCGCTAACCGCCACTGCCTCCCGCGTGCTCAACCCGCCACCCCCTGCATGCCTCCCGCTCCTCTGCTCGAAGTCTCACCTCGAGGACCTTCGCGGCGCTGTCTCATCTCAGTGCCCCTTCCCTGTGGATTCCCGTTTCCGCCGGCCCGAGCGCCGACGACCGCGCAATAATAAACGCACTCCCTCCCAAATATCAAGTCGCAGTTTTCAAACCCCTCTCGCCACTGCCCCGCGGGTATCCTCCGTATCATGGAGGTCTCTAGCGAGCACGCTGGGCCTGCCCCCAGGGGCCGCCATGGCTTGCCCGCAGACCTGGTCGCCTCCCACCAGCGCGAGCGCATCCTCGCCGCCACGATCGAGCTCGTCGCCAAGCGTGGCTACCGGGGCACCTCGATCGACCACATCGTCAAGTCTGCCCGCGTTGGCTACACCGCCTTCTATCAGCTCTTCGCCGACAAAGAGGATTGCTTTTGTGCCGCCTTTGACCGCGTCCTCGCCGACGCCCGCCAGCAGCTGATCGCCTCCCTGTCACCCGCTGCGCCCTGGCCCGAGCAGGTCTGCGCCGCCCTGCACTCGCTGCTCGAGCTGATCGCCGCCGAGCCCTTCCGCGCCCGCATCGTCCTCGTCGAGGCCCTGACCGCCGGCGAGGCGGCCTTCTCGCGCCACGAGGCGCTGCTCGACGATGTCGCCCAAACGCTGCGCGCCGGCAGGGCGCTTCGCTCCGATCCCGAGGCGCCGCCGCCGACCTTGGAGGAAGCCACGGCCAGCGGGATCGCCTGGCTGATCAACCAGCGGGTCGTGCTCGTCGACCTGGGCGATATCGAGCAGCTTTTCCCGGAACTGGCGCTGATCATCCTCGAGCCCTACCTGGGCCGCGCCGAGGCACGCTCGCTGATCGAAGCCAACAGCCGCGACCGCGCGCCCGCCTGAGGGGCCGCCGCGGGCACTGGGAACCGGATAACTGCGTGGCACTCGCAAAGCAAGACATCAACGAGCAGCGAATTTGTGAGGCGCTTATCGACCTCGTCCTCGAACAGGGCTATGAGAAGCCCAGCGTCGAGACGGTTTGCGAGCGCGCGGGCGTCGACCGGGCCGATTTCGACGCCCGTTTCTCCGACAAGGCCGCGTGCGCCGAGCAGATCATCGACTTCTGGAGCGATTTCTATCTGCGCGAGGTCTGGGGCGCCTACGAAGGCCACGGGGACTGGCGCGATGGGCTGCGTGCCGCCGGCTATGCGTCGGCTCGCGTCTTTGAACGCCACACTCGCGAGGTTCGCTTTTGCCTCGTCGAGATGACCCGCGCCGGCAACGTCCACCAGGCCAAAATCGAGCTGATCGTGCGCGGCGCAGTCGACATGATCGACTCCGGTCGCTACGAACTGGACGACCCCGACTCGCTCTCGCGCTCGACCGCCGAATGGGTCGCCGGCTCCTTCATGCAGATGGCGCTCAAACGCCTCTCCGAGTCGGGCGAGCTCCACGTAACAGGGCTCATCCCCGAGCTGATGTACACCGCCGTGCGCCCCTACCTCGGCGAGCAGGCGGCTCTGGAGGAGCTCAGCATCGGCCCACCACAGGAGACCGATGTCTGACCAGCCTGCAGCACCGGGGTCTCCCTGGCGCCCTGCCTCACGCGAGCGGATCCTCGACGCGCTGCTCGATCTCTCCGCCTCGGGCGGCTATGAGACCGTCACCGTTGACGCTCTCCTCGAGTCCGCCGCCGCCTCCGAGGCGGAGTTTGACGCCAACTTCGCCGATCTTGAGGACTGCGCGATGCAGCTCCTCGACCGCTTCCTGCCCGCGATCCAGGCAAAGATCGAGTCCGCCTACCAGGCCGAGGACTACTGGCCCGACGCCCTGCGCGCTGCCTCCTACGTTGTCGCCGATTGGATCGTCAGCCACCCTCGCGAGGTCCGCTTCGGCGCCGTCGAGCTACTCAAGGTCGGCGAGCTGGCGCGCGTCCGTCGCGAAGCCGTCTTCATGAGCTTCGCCTACATGATCAACGCCGGCCGCGAGTGCTGCGAGGATCCCGCCGCCGCTCCCGAGCTTGTCGGCGAGCGCGCGATCGGCTCGCTCGCCGAAATCCTCACCGCCCAGCTGCGCCAGGGTATGCCCGACGCGCACAGCTTCGTGCCGCAGCTGATGTATCTGGCCGTGCTTCCCTACCTCGGCGAGGAGATTGCCGCCCGCGAGCTCACCATCCCGCCGCCGCGCCGCGCCGAGGACGCTGCACAGCAGTAGGCCTTCGGCCACCGCGGCGCGCTCTTCGCCCCCGATATCGTGGCCCTGTGGTCGATCGAGAGCCCGCAGCGGGGGAACCAGACCCCGAGCCTGCCCGCCTACCCCGTGGCCGCCACGGCCTACCCCGCGAGCAGGTCGTGGCCAACCAACGCGAGCGCCTGAACGCTGCTGTCATTCAGGCCGTCGCTGCCGGTGGCTACAGCGCGACGACGATCGCCCAGATCACTTCCGCCGCTGGCCTCTCCCGGCGCACCTTCTACGAGCACTTCTCCAACAAGGAGGACTGCTTCGCCGCAGCCCACGAGGTTGCCTTCGTCGAGCTCTGCGAAACGATCACCGCCGCCCCGTCTCGCTCGACGCAGTGGCCGCTGCAGGTTCGCAGCGCCCTCGCGGCCCTGCTTGACCTGCTCGCCGCCAAACCCGAGCTCGCCAGCTTCTATCTGATTGACTCGCTGCGCGCCGGCGACCGCATCGCCGAGCGCCATCACCGTGCGATGCAGGAGCTGATCGGCCTGCTTCTCGCTCCGGTCCCCCAGCCCGAGCGCCCTGTCCAGCCCTCCGCGACCCTCGAGCAGACTCTCGCCGGCGGCCTCTCCGGCCTCATCGTCCGCAAGATCAATGCCGGCGAGGGGGCCGGGCTGTCCCAACTGCTGCCGGCTCTCACCGAGACCTTGCTCAGGCCATTTCTGGGAGACGAGCAGTCAAGGCGCATCGCCGGACGCGATCAGAGCACATCTGCGTGATCCTCTCGCGCTCGGCCTCCTCGACGAGCTGCTCACGGCCCTTCTGGGCTTCTAGAGCCGCGCTGTCTGCATCACATACTCCGCCGCCCTAGCATCACCCAGATAAGGTCGCAGCGCCGCTGCCAGCACCTCATCGAGGATCTCGGGCAGCTGCGCCCCCTCGCCGGCTGCCAGCGCTTCGGAGACCAGGCCGAGCACGCCGCCGATCGCCATTCGAGAGGTGTTCGCCGGCAACGACCGACCGCCCGGGGCGAAGTCACGGCCCTCCTCAAACAGCGGCGTGACCCGTTTGACCGCCGCCAGGTAGCGATGCTGGGCCGCCGGACCGGCGGCGCCGAAGTCGATCAGGCCGAGCCGGGCCAGCCCCGGCTCAGCCGCCACCGCCCCCAGCAAGGTCCCTAGCCCGGCCCGCAGCGCCTCCGGCCAGCTCGACTGGGCCTCATAGGCCCTCGTCACCGCGCCGATCAGCGCCTGGGCGGCCTCGTCATAGGCAGCCAGAAAGCAGGCTTCCTTGTCGTCGAACAGTTCATAGAAGGTCGTCCGCGAGATCCCCGCCTCGTCGGTCAGGTCAGCGAGCTTGGTCGCCGCGTAGCCCTGCTCGGCGACCACCCGCATCGTCGCCTCCAGTAGTCGTTCGCGCTGCGAGCGTCGGATCACCTCACGCGGCAGCTTGTGGCGCCCGCGGGGCGGCAGCCATTCGCCGCGCTTGCCGGTTTTCGCCACTCAGGCCACCACCGTTTGGGATGGCGGGGAGGAGCCCGGGTGGTGTGGGTGGGAGGGCTGTGAAGCACTCTCAAGACTCCGCGTATGCGATTGGCGAGCGCCGGAACGAGCAGGGCAAGGATGCGGGAAGGCCGAAAAGTAGTGGGCACTATTCGGCCGACCGAGGACGCCGCCACGCGCGGGCGGGGAGTCTTGAGACAGCTTCTTAGCCACTGCTCGCCGCCCTGCGTCGCAGCGAGCGCTCCGCGCTCTCATATTGGGCGAGCGCCTCCTCGCGGCCCAGATAGGGAACCGTCGTGATGTAGACGATGTCGGGTAGCAGTTCTGGCAGTCGCTCGGTGTTGCCGGCCAGGATCTGGGTGACGATCAGCGACTCCGCCGCCGCCAGCGCCGCCCGCGTCGCCGAGGACGGCACCTGTCCCGAGGAGATCGGTCCCTCGCGACCGCGATCGACGAGCGCTGCGGCCACCTGCTTGCCCGCGGTGTAGAGCTCCGCCGCCCGCCCGCCGCTGGCCCGCGACTCGACCAGCGCCATCCGCGCCCAGGCCGGGCGCTCAGCCGCGAGTTCGAGGAATGCGGCCGACGCCTTCCGGATGTTGATCGCCCAGGATTTCTCCGCCGAGTAGGCGGCAACGATCCGCGAGGCCATTTCGGCTAGCGCCAGGTCCATCGCGCCCGCCAAGCAGTCCTCCTTCTTGGAGAACAGCTCATAGAAGGTCGCCCGCGAGACCCCGGCGCCCTGCACGATGTCCGAGATCGTCGTCGCGCTGAAGCCCTTGCTCGCGCAGCTCCGCGCCATCGAGTCCAGCAGCCGCTCGCGGTGGGAGTTGCTCGCGGTCGGCTCGGCCAGAGCGCCCCGCCCCAGCGCCAGCCCCGCCTCAGCTACCAGCCCGCCGAGATCCTCGTTGGGGGTGAGGCTGCGATTAGCTTGGGAGGGCATTTGTCAGGGTTCTCAAGGCCTCTTCGGAGGAACTTGATCATACATTCTGGCGGCCATCTAAGAACGCCAGCGTTCCAGAATATGCACCTCCCATTCGGTAGCAGCACGGACCCCCTCCGAGCAGCTTCCTTCTAAAAGCATACCCTAACCGCCCTCCCGACTAAACGCCATAGTCTCTAGTTGAGGCAGATAGATGTACGCGATAGATTTCCAGCCAGCAACCTGCGCAGGCGGTGGGCGGCGACCGCTGGCCGTCGAACCCGGCGCAGGCCCCTCCGCGCCGCCGCCCTTCACCTGATGATCCACCACCCAGCTTCCCAAGACGACTTCGACGCCGCCTTTGAGGCGGCACGGACTCGTCTGCGCCAGGCGGTGCTCGCCGCCTGCGCGCGCGAGGCTGAGTGGCCGGCCCGCGTCGTCGCCGCGATCTACGCTGTGCTCGACTTCGCCGTCGCCGATCCGGCCGCGATGGGTGCTCTGACTCGGGATGCGCTGCTGCAGCGCCCCGTCGGCGCCGAGCGCTTCCTCGGGCTGACCGCCGAGTTCGCAGAGTTGCTGCGCGCCACCACGCCCGCCGAGCCCCAGCTCCCCGACTCCACCGAGCAGGCCCTGGTCGGTGGAGTCGCGATGATCATCACCGACCACCTCGGTGACGGTCGCCTCGATCGCCTCCGCGAGGCCGGCCCCGAACTGGTCGAGCTCAGCCTCCAGCCCTACCTCGGCCGCGCCGCCGCCCGCCGCGCCGCCCGCGCCTTGCCTGGCTGAGTGGGCTCATCTCGGCCGCTCCGCGCTCACAATCACAGTGGCACCCGAGCTGGCCAGGGGCCTATACGAGCCTGTGCTACATTCCCGCGTCTATAATGTACGCATTAGTTCAGGACTAAAGCGTGAGCCGACGATGAACGGGGGAAGCTGGCGCAGCAATCTGACGCGCCCGCACGTTGTGAGCGCTGCAGAGCTTTGCCGCGCCAAACCCGGGGCATGGCACTGAGTGCCGCTCGAGAGGAAGACAGGGGAATGCGCAGCAGAACCGACTCGCCACCTAATGCGCCTAGTCGCCGCCGCGGGGAAAAGTTGGCTGGCCGACGACTCTCGCCGCCACCGCCACCGACCTCGAGCTGCTCTTTCGCCGCTCCGCCCCAACGGTGCCCCGCTCGCCTTCGATGTCCTCGCCACGAACTTCTCTCGAGCCACCAACCTGCTCGAGCAAGCTGTCGGTGCCCCCTTCCCTGTGGGGTCCCGGCAAGCGGTCTCCCGGAATTCCCCCGGGAGGCGCCAGAGCGGTACCCGAAGCGGCCGGCGACCCGTGGGGGACTCCTCCCCACGGTCGGCTGCCGAGGTGCAGGGCCACCCGGACGGCGCCAACGGGAGTTTCCCAGCTCTCGGTCGCCCGGGGGCCCTGCAATCTTCTGAGATGAGCCCCTCCTCGCGACCCGCCCGCCCGCTGATCAGCGCTGCCGTCGCGGTCTTCGCCGAGCGCGGATACGACGGCGCCTCCGACGAGCACCTGTTTGCGGCTCTCGGCCGGCCGTCTTCCGGCACCGCTTTACCGACAAGCAGGGATGTTTCCTTCCCGCCTACGACCACATCCTCGCCGTTGCCCATGCTCACCTCGCCGCCCTGCTCTCCTGCGAGGCGTCCTGGGACGAGCGCCTCGCCGTCGCTCTGCGCATGGTGCTGGAGCTGATCGACGCCAATCCGCCCGCCGCCCGCCTTGTCCTCGTCAAGTCTCAGTTCGCCGGCCAACCTGCGCTGGAGCGCTACATGGCAACGCTCGCGGCCCTCGCGCCCTTCATGTGCGAGGGCCGCGAATCCTCGACCACAGCCGCGAGCAGCCACCCCCGATCATCGACTCGGTCGGGCCGGGCGGAGTCTCCTTCAGCCTCCGCTGCCAGCTCCTGCACGACGAGCCCGCCGGTGACCCCTATCCAGATATGTTGCGCTTTCTCCTGCTTCCTTACTTCGGCCGGGTTGAGGCCGAGGCCTTTCTCGACCGCTCGCTCCGGCCCGGGGCCTCCGGGCAGCCGAGGTGACGGCCACGATATGCCGACGAGCGCCGAGGCCCAGCCTGGAGCTACAGCGCGCCTCCGTTCCGGGTCCCCGCCCAGGAAGTAACAGCGCCAATCGAGTGTTGCCCACCGACAAATCCCGATCGGTCGGCCAAGAAGCCGCGATTTCCGATCAACAACGGGCCGTCTTTCCGCTGACCCGCCCCCGCACCATTGTCTGTGGTCGGCGTCAGCTGCGTCGTCGGGCAGGGGAGGGGATAGGCGAAGTGGCTTCTGCGGGACGGCCGAGGATGGTCGGAGTTGTTGCTGTTTTTTGAGCCGGGAATCTGCAAGAGCTGTGGATGCCGCGACGGAGTGGGAGGAGTCGTGGTGTGGCGGCGGTCTCGTTGTCGATGTTCCGGGCGTGGGGGGGGTGGAGGCGGCTGGGGAGTAGCGGCTTGGCTGGGCTTTGTCGAGGTCCGGCAAGGCGGCTCGTCTGCTGCTCTGCGGTTCGACTATCTGCTTCTCGACTTATCCTTCTCGGTGGACGGTCGGATCTGGTCGCCCGCCCCGCCAATCCCACTGCGCAGCTCAACTGGCCCTCCTCTGAGCCGATACGTTCTCACCGTGCTGCGCGCCGACAAGAACGCCGACGTCGTTCGCCTCCCCTGGACGTTTGTGGGGATGTTCACCGGCCGCTACGCCCTGCAATCGGGCAAGCGCCTCCTTGAACCGCGTTGGAAGCAGGCCTGGTTTGCACAGACCTCAACCGAACAGCAACAGCAGCCCGTTGCCCTCCTGCAGCAGGGCAAGCGTTGCTACTGGTGGTTCCACGACTGCATCTACTGGGACGATGACTCTCTCTTGGCCGATGACGTCAAAGCCCTCGTCCTCCAGCGCGAGCGCAGTGCCCAGCGCAAGCTCCAGACGGCCCACAGCCTGATGCGCGCCGAAGAGGAGGGACGACCCACCCGCGCACCGGTTCCGGTTGAGATCAGGCGCGCCGTCTTCGAGCGCGACGGAGGCAGCTGCGTGGAGTGCGACTCGAATTTCGATCTCCAGTACGACCACATCCTCCCGGTTGCCCGCGGCGGTGCCACCACCGTCGAGAACATGCAGCTGCTCTGCGCCGACTGCAACCAACGCAAGAGCGACTCCCTGTAGTCGCGCCCGCCGCTACTTTCCGGCAGGTTCCGACTTTGCCTCGCCCGGACCAGGTGCATCCAACGCCCTCACCTCGCCAGCTCGGCCCATCTGCTCCAGCGCCTCGGCGAGCTGGCAGTAGGCGGGCGCGGCGTCCTTTCGCTGAGCGGGCATCTTGCCCTCTGTCGCCGCCGCGCAGCCCAACCGCACCAACACGTCGGGGATCGATGCCTCCGGCACGCTCGTCAACGTCGCGCCTCGGTAGTTGCTGAGGATCGACTGCACCGCCTTGGGCAGCCGTCGCGTGTCGACCTTCCCGTCGGCGTGCAGGTAGGGCAGGTGCCAGCTCTTCGGTTCCTCGGGGTCGCCAAGGTAGGCGAAGCAGCGAGCCGGGAGCCGGTACTTGGGGTGAAGCGCTTCCTCGCTCACCGCGAGGATGCCGCCGGCGCCGAAGGCGTCTTGCCAGGCGCTCGGCAGCGCCGACGCCTGCGGTCGCTCGCGAGCCGCTCGGTAGATCCCGTGCCTGCTGATCCAGAAGAGCTCATCCGCCGAGGCCCCCGCCTCGACGTCCAGCGCCGCAAAGCAACGGGGGTGGAGCCCATCTTCGCCCGCCACCTCGCCGTGGATCACCTCGGCCGCATAGATCACGTGGCCATCGCTCACCGCAACGTTGTGGACCATCTGCTCTCGCGCATATCCGCAGGCCTGCTGCAGCGCCTGCTCGGCCGCCCGCGGGTTTCCGGCCAGCGCTCCCGGCCGCTTCGCCTCGACGATGAGGTGCTTGACGCCGAGCCGGGTCAGCAGCATGTCGGCGTAGCCGACCTGCATGTTGACGTCCCCAAGCGGCCAATCCAGCACCTGCGTGAACAGGTCCTCGAGGATGTTCTCCGTCACCCGCTCGGCGGCCCGTCCAAAGCGCTCCCGCTGTTCCAGCCGTTGGCGGCGCCGCTCCTGAAATCTCTCCCAGGAGCCGTCTATCTGCTCGCGACAGCGGTGATATGACGCGAGCTTCTCTGGCTCCTCCACAGCGCGCCGATCCTAATCACCGATCCGCCTCGGTTTCAAGTTCGATGTTCGCCCGCCGCTTGGGCAGCTCACCTGCTTCGCAGGATCCCGAAGCGGTAACTGACCCGCCTATCGATCACCAATTGAAGTTCTTCGGCATAGGCCGAGCAGTACTTCGAGGCCTGGGCCACCGGCTGCTGCGCCGATGCCCCTCGCCCAGCCCGGCAATTCCGTCGCCGAGACCTATCTACAGCTTTCCCTTCCCTAAGCCAGCGGGGCGGAGGGCTCGACTTTCTCGAACACCTCGGCTCGCTGGAGATATCACTCACCCCCGCTGCTCTCCGCGCCCGTCGCCACCCCATAGGCCTCCTCCGCACCGATGAACGGGGTCAGGGTCACGTAGACCGCCCACGGCACGAGCTCCGCCAAACGCTCGGGACCCTTGGTCTTAACGTAATCGGCGCCATCGTTGTTATCACCTTCATGATGCTGCTCGTGATCCTCCGGGCGCCGCTGCTCGCGGCGCTGGCCGTCGTCCTCAACCTCGCCTCGGTCGCGGCCGCGGTTGGGGTCGTCACCCTGATCTGCAAGCTGCCGGCCGGCTATCCGCTCGGCGGCCACAGCTACATCGACACGGTTGGGGCCGCGGGTATCTTCGCGGTCACCTTCGGGCTCTCGATCGATTACTCCGTCTTCCTCATCGCCCGCATGCGCGAACGGCGCACTGCCGGCGCCGACAATGCCGCGTCGATCGCCTTCGGCCTGGAGAAGACCGCTGGGGTGATCACCGGTGCCGCCGCGATCATGATCGCCGTCTTCGTCTCCTTTGCCGCGGCGCCGATCGCCACAGTCAGCCAGCTGGGCGTCGGGCTGACTGTGGCGATCCTGCTCGACGCGACGGTGGTCCGGATCGTGCTGCTGCCGGCCCTGATGTTGCTGCTCGGCGATCGCGTCTGGCATGTCCCCGCGAGGCTTGACAGGCTGCTGCCGCGCTTCGATTCCCATGCAGCGCCCGCAGACGATCCAGGGCGGTGACACAATCCTCGATGGGGAAAGGGGAAACAGGGATGCGATCTCCCACGATCAGGAGCCCTCTACTGCGCCGCATGGTTGCCGCAGCGTGTCTGGCCGTGCTCGCGCTGAGCGCCGTGGCCGTCGCCGATGCCGCACCCGACCAGGCCGAATACGTCAGCCAACTCGAGTCGATCTGCAAGCCAAATGTCGAACAGACCCAGCGGGCGGTGCGGGGGCTTCGCTCGAACGTCCAGCGGGAACGCCTGGCCGTCGCGGCGGGACAGCTCTCACGGGCGCGGCGGATCTTCGATCGGACCGTCGGAGCGATCTCCGCCGAGTCGCGCCCCCCGGCCGATGTTGCGCAGCTCTCCAAGTGGTTCGGCTACCTGCGGCTTCAGGAGTCTTATCTGAGCAGAGCGGCGTCGGCGCTGCACGCGCAACGCATCGTCTCCTACCAGCACAACGCCGTGCGCTTCGTCCACACCGGCAATCTCGCCAACGACGTGGTGATCACCTACGGCTTCAACTACTGTCGCTTCAAGTTCTCCCGCTTCAGCTGAGACCTCCCGAATCCTCCCCGCCTGTTCTACGGCCTATTCGCGCTCAGCGAGCGCCCCTGGGAGGGAAGAGCACTGAGCAGTGCTGCTTTGATCGTCAGCCCGTCGTCTCTTGGGCTCGCGGAATAACCTGATCGCCCGCTCCAGAGAGTCTCGCGAGAAGTCGGGCCAGAGCTCCTCGGTGAAGACGAGCTCCGTCTCAACTACCTGCCAGAGCAGGTAGTTGGAGAGCCGGCGCTCCCCGCCGGTGCGGATCAGCAGCTCGGGGTCATGCATCTCGGGCGCGTAGAGGCAAGCGCGAAACTCCTCCTCGCTGGTTCCATTGAAAGCGCGCGCTGCCCTGAGGATCTCAGCTCGACCGCGTGTAGTTGAATGGCACACACAGTGTCATCCGTTCATTGCCTGCAGTTAGTTCCTCGGCCCAATTCATCTTCTCCACCAGGCTTCGCGGCACCGGGTCGCCGCGCTCGCCGATGAAGCGCAGGCGCACCTTCTCGGCATGAAGTTCCGGCGTCACCCCGTCGATGTACTCGGCGAGCAGCTCGATCAGCCCCTTAACCTCCTGCGGCGAGCGCGACCAGTTCTCGGTTGAGAAGGCATAGACGGTCAGCTCCCGGATGCCAAGCTCGACCGCGTCCCGAAGCCGCGCCCGGACTTTCTCGGCCCCCGCTCGGTGCCCGGTCCCGACCGGCAGACCTCGCGCCTTCGCCCAGCGTCCGTTGCCGTCGGTGAGGATCGCGACCTAGGCGGGGCCCTCGCGCTCAGCCATGGCGGCGCAGGCGGAGCGCGACCATGGTCAGGCGCACGGTGGGGGCCAGTACTTCGAGCAGACGCGCCCTGATTGGGCGAGCGTATCCGTTGGTCGTCGGGGCCGCGCTCAGGTAGAAGGCCGCGACGCCGGCGAGAATCGCGCGGTGGCGGCGGGCGTGGCGCAGATCGGCGCTGGCCGCTTTGGCCCGGCCTGCGAGCAGGCCGATCCGGTTCGCTGCCTCCTCCTCGTTTGCGCAGTAGCTCAGATAGTTGTGCTGGCCGGCTGAGAGATCCTCGTCGCGGTCGATCAGGTCATCGAGCAGCACGGTCAATGCGCCGATCGGAGGGAAGTAGGCGGCGTCGATCAGCGTCGCCTGCTCCGCGGTGGTCTTCGGGTCGGCGGCTGCGGCGATCAGCGCCTGGGCCGCCACCGAAGAGCTGGCCCCCGCCGCCAGCTCCCACCAGAGGTATCCCGGCGCGGAATCCTGGTCGATCGCCCAGGTCTCGATCTGAGCGCCGCCCATCCTGTCGGCGGCGTGCGTGTGGCTCTGGCCCTCGGCGCAGCGCCTTGCCGCTCTCTGCAGCAGTGGCAGCACCGCTTCGGTAGCGGGCAGACCCGCCACCCGGCTCTGGCACTCAGCGACCAGCGCAGCCAGGTAGCCACCGTCCTCACGCTGGGGGTGCAGGCTGTACCACTCGCCGGGCCCGGCGCCGGGGGAGACGGCATCGCAAAGCGCGCTGTGCAACCTCAGGCCGTCCGCCAGGGGGTCCTCGACCGGCTGCTCACCGAGGATGTCCAGATAGTCGATCGCGGCCTGCAGGGCTACGATCGCCCGCAGCGCCCCGACTCGGTTGGCCCGCGGTGCCAGGATCGCGAAGACGGCCGTCGCCTCGACATTTTGGCCCTTCTCGTGCAATGCCGAGAGCGCCGCCGCGCGCAGAACCGGGTCAGGAATCGCCGCGGCGCGGGTCTGCCAGCGCCCCAGCTCGCTGTGCACGAGGGGCACGATTTGGCGCTCGTAGGTGACGAGCGCCCAGAACACCGCGATCGCATCCGCTGCAGACACCTCTCATAGTTTCGTCGTTGCTGACATTCGGTCGCATCTGCGGCCACTTCTCGGCGCCATAGGTCAACTGGGGTTCGGTGCGTGCAACCCGATTCCGCTGGTGCTCAGAATCGGAACGGATCTCAAGGGTTGGTTAGAACGCCGGCAACCGACCTGTGAGCGCACCCAGCCGCAAGGCCTGAGGTGACCCCCAGGTCTCAGGCGCCTAGGTGTGGGTTCAGAACTTGTACAACTAATGGTACGCTTGTGGTCTGACAACGACCCGAGGCAAGAAACCGATTGCATTGGGAACCAGCGAGGCGCGCCGCAATTTGCCACAGCTCGTCAAGCAGGCGTCCTCGCGCAGCGAGCCCTCGCCCGATCCGGAGAGCAACGCGATCCGGATTACGACTCGGGGCCAGGGGGGGTCGGCATCGCTGGTCCCCACCGTGGATCTGGTTGCCGCAAAGGATCGGATCGAGGAGCTGGAAGAGGAGCTCGAGAACGCCGGCCTGGCGCTGTTCCTGCAGGAGCGCTTGCAGAAGAGCGATGGCGAGCGGTTGAGTGCTGGCGATTTCCTCATGGAGATCGGAATGGGGGAGTTTGTTGGGCAGCTCCCCGGAGGCTGAGCACAAGGTCGAAGCCCTGGTCGAGGCCACGGCCGATGCCAACCAACTGGACGAGACCCTGAAGCGCGAGGTCGCGCGAATTGTGGTCGGGTTGCACGGTAACCCCCACCACGGCGAGCTGATGGGGGACAAGCCTCCCCGGGTGCTGAGGGGCTGTCGAAAGGTTCGCTTCGACGAGCCCGACTGGGGTGGCAAGCCGCGCTATCGCTTCGTCTACCGAAACGAGCCCAGCGATGGCCCACCCGCGATCAGCGTCGTCCTCGCGATTGGCCGTCGCGACCGAATGATTGCCTACGTGAAGGCCGCCCGCCGGATCAAGGAGCAGGCGGCGCAGGAAGGTCACTCGGGATAGCCAAGTCTGGACCCGTTCCGCCCAGAAATGCCTTACTCGGCTGTCTTCAGCCCCAACTTGCGCGCAGCGGCAAGCAGTTCTAGGTCAAAGCTGGCGAGAAGGCCGGCGTGCTCTTGTGCGGCCAGCAGCACACAGCAGTCCGGCATCTTGAGGCCCACGTCGGCGCGTAATTGAGCCAAGCGAGCAGGAGCGTTCTCGCCGAGCGTCAGCTCGGTCACGTCCAAACGCCGCAGTGCTCTTTCGGCGTCGCCGAGCCGGCCTGCGCGGGTGGGGGAGACCAGGGTCTCGGCGAGTGTGATCGTGCTCGCCCCCAGCGCTTTCTCGGCGCCCGCCTCGAGCAGGCTCTGGGCAGCGCCGTGATGAGGGTCGCTGCCGTCCAGGTGGGCGATCAACACGCTCGCGTCCAGGACGATCACGGGGGCCAATCTGCGTGCAGCCGCTCCAGCTCGTCGGTCCGAAACACACCGGTGAGCGCCCCGGCGGTCTCCTTGATCGCGGTGCTGCGCTCAGTTGCTTCGCGCTCGATCGCCCTCCGCCCGACGGTTAGGAGGCGGAGCAGGAGCTCCTTGCGATCTTCAACCTCGGGCCAGCGCCTCTGGGCCTCGTCGAGCAGCTCGCTGAGCTCGCCGGTGTCCGTGATCGTGTAGCGGGGCCTGGTGGTCGGCATCCCGGTCGAGTGTAGCACCTGGAGCATCGGGTGCAGCACCCAGCACCCTCGATTGCGATTGGATCGGAGTCGCTCACATCCTTGGTCGGAATCAGGTGGATGCGTCCGTCCATCCACGGCACGGGCTGGCCGGTTGCTCCTATGCCGCGGCATAGGTTGGCTCCGGGTATCGAACTCTTTCGACCCCTCGTCTTGCCCGAGTGATGGGAAGAAGGAACAGCGATGACGTCTTCGTTCTCGGCGACGAGCTGATCGCCACCGAGACGACGGCGCTGCGGAACCCCGATAGCGCCCTCCGCGTCGGTGACCAGGAGCCCCAGGGCGCAGCGCCCTCGGGTCTGGGTCACCGCACCGCCCCCGCGGGAGCCCGGGGCCCACGCCGCTTTGCGGCGCTCGGCCTCGGGGCCGCGGCGGCCGCGGCGCTCGGGGTCCTGGAGCTCACCTCCGGCTCCGCAAAGCAACCGCAGCCCACCGAGACGTCCTCGCGCTCGGCGTTGGTCCTCCCCCCAGCGCCGGGCCGGGCGAGCCCGCCTGCCCCAACGGACCCGCCCTCTTCCCGGCCCGAGCCAAGCCACGGTGATCTCGCCGCGGCAGGGCGCCGGTCGCAGACCCCAGAGAGTGAGCACCAGCGCGAACCCACCCCCTCCCAGGCGCCCGAAATCTCGCCTCTGTCGATCTCGACCCCGCCCGCCGTGTCGCAGACTCCGGCGCCGGCTCCTCTGCCCCCGATCCCGCCGCCACCTTCTGGTGGCGGCGGGCCGGAGGGCACCGAGCAATTCGGGTTCGAGCGCTGATGGCCGAGAATTCCTTCCCGGATCGCGTCCAGAGCGGCTGGCAGAGCGTGCGCCGCGCCCGCCACTCCGCCCGGGCGCCGCGATATCTGGCATCTGCGGTCCTCTTCGTCTTCTTCGCCCTCGGGATCCGCGCCACCTTCCTCTCCCCGGCCTCCGCCGCGCCCACGCAGATGCCGCGCGAATCTTCCCGCGATGCCCCCAGTCAGGACTTCGCCCTGCAGTTCGCCCGCGCCTACCTCAGCTACGACGCCGCCCGCCCTGGTCTGCGCGCCCTCGCCCTCGCCCCATTCATAAGAGGCGCCGGGCTCGCCCCAGATGCCGGTCTCACTCCGACCCGCGGGCGCCAGTTCGTCCGCTGGGTCGAGGTCGCCTCCGACCAGCGCGCCCTCACGGGAGGCCGAGTGATCACCGTCGCCGCCTCCGTTTCCGGTCAGCGCCTGCCGCTCTACCTCGCCGTTTCGGTCGGGCATCCGCGCGGCGGGTCTTTGCAGCTGCTCGGCTACCCCTCCCTGGTTGGCGCCCCTTCGATCGCCGCGACCGCCGCCCCGCGGCCTCGTGAATCGGTCTCCGATCCGGCGCTCAGCGAGGTGGTCGAACGCGTCCTGCGCAACTACCTTGCCGGCACCGCACAGGAGCTCAAGGCGGACCTCGCCGGCGGCGCCGAAGTGACCCTGCCGACCAGACGCCTGCGCCTGATCGAAGTGCAGCAGATCGTCTGGGTCGGCGCTCCCGGCTCCGGCGCCGTGCTCGCGACACTCAGCGCCAGCGACTCGGGCGGCACCAACTACACGCTCAGCTATGAACTCGGCATCACCTACCGCGAGCGCCCCTACGTCGACTTCATCGAGGTCATCCCGACCGGCAGCTGACCATTCGCTCGCGCTTCGCGAAGAGCGCCGCTCTGGACTATCGAGGATCGCTGCGGTAGGCGATCGAGCGGTGGCGGATGGCCGCAACGCGCACCGTCTGACCCTCGTCGGTCAGCTGGTAGAGAATTCGAAAGGAGCCGACTCGCAGCGAGTAGAGGCCCCGGAGCTTGCCTCGCAGCGCGTGTCCCGCCTGCGGCTCGCGCTCAAGCAGGCAGAGCGCCTCCTCGATCGCGTCGACCAGAGGCCAATCGAGTTCGAGCAGCCCTTCGCGAGCGCGACGCGCGAGAACCAGTCGCGCCACCGGTCAGTCGGCTGCCGCTCGACGCCTTGCCAACTCCTCGCGCAGCTCGTCAAACGCGACCGTCTCTCCTCTTGCGATCTCAGCCAAACCGGCCTCGAGTGCGGTGAGTGCCGCGGGGTCTGAGAGGACCTCGGCGGTCTCCTCCAGCGCCTCGTACTCGTCGATAGACACCAGCGCGGCGGTCGGGACTCCATTGCGAGTTACGAGCACATGATCGCGTCGCTCACTGACATCTGCCAAAAGGCGACTCAGATTACTGCGTAGCTCGCGCACCGCGACAGTCTTTGGCATGAGGCTGAGTGTACACAGATGTGTACGCACCTTTGGGTATCGGCCCGCGTCCTCGGATCGTCTCGTAGATCGACAAACGAAAGCTGGCCGACACTTTGGAGGAACCATGCCCCGTCGAATCGCGATCTGCATTTCTCTCGCCACGCTCCTGCTCGGAGTCGGGGTCATTGCTCCGTCCGAGGAGCTGCCCTATGGCACAAGCTCCGCTGAGGCGGCGGTGACCAAGTCGCTCGCCGGTGGCGCCGGGGGAGGGAGCAATGTCAGCGGCGCCGGAAACCGCCTCAGCACGCTGCTCAGCGGCTGGGCCGTCCCGGTTCTCACCGTGCTCGCCGGCTGCCTTTTGGTCGGTGCCCTCGTTTCCCGCAATATCGGCACCAGCGTCGGCATCGTCGTCATCACTCTGCTTGGTCTGATCTTCCTTCTCGCCCCGCAGGTGGTCGAGTCTTTCGCCAAGGGAATCGCCTCGACCGTCTTTTAGCTGGCGTCCAGAGTCACTGGGTCTTGGCGGGTCCTCCTTCGTTCGCCCAGCGCGCCGCGCCGTGCGCTGCTTCCTTGAGTTGGTGGCACCCGACGCCTCTGCGGAATCATGTTCCGCCGAAATCTCAGCGGCCTCGATCGAAGCGATCGGTGGCCGGGAGTGGCCGCCGCGCACTACCCTCAACCGATGCTCGACCTGGACGCCTATCTGGAACGGATCGGCCTGAACGGGCGGCCGGGCATCGCGCAGCTGCACCGGGCGCATTTGACCTCGATCCCCTTCGAGAACCTCGACCCGCACCAGGGCCTGCCGGTCTCGCTGGAGGTGGAGGACCTCGAGCGCAAGCTGGTGACCGAACGCCGCGGTGGCTACTGCTTCGAGCAGAACCTGCTGCTGAAGGCGGCCCTCGAGGCGCTCGGCGCGGAGGTTGAGATGTTCCTGGCGCGCATGCGCGTGGGCGCGAAACCGGGCGTGGTGCGGCCCCGCAGTCACCTTGTCCTGCGCGTCAGCCAGAACGGCGCCAGCTGGCATGCCGACGTGGGATTTGCCCGCGGCGTCCTTGAGCCGATCCCATTCGGGCCGGGCCCCAAACAGAAGCAGTCGGGCTGGAGCTTTCGCGTTGTCGAGGATGGCTCTGAGCTCGTGCTCCAAAAGCTCGAGGAGGACGAATGGGCCGATATTTACGGCTTTCTCCCGCATCCGGTTCCGCTGATTGACGTCGAGACCGCCAACTGGTGGACCTCCACCCATCCGCGCTCGCTGTTCGTGACCGGACTGATCGTCGGCGTTCGCGGCGAGGACGGCTCGGGCACGATGCTCTGCGACTGGAGCGAGCTGTCGCTCAGCGAGCAAACGCCAACGGGCACGAAGGTGACGCCGCTCGAGCGAGAGGCCGTACCGGAGCTGCTCGCCACCCGCTTCTCGCTCCAGGGCTTTGCGCTCGGCGCTGAGGGGCGCCTGATCCGGGTCGGGCCATGCCCGATCGATGGCGGGCGCGTCGAGGCCAGCGAGTAGCGACACCGCTGAGAATGTGCTCGAGCGGTCGCTCGCAGGCTTGTCTGATCGCTATTAGGGTGGCGCAACTGTGTGCCGTGCGATCGCCGCGCTGGTGTTGATGGCCGCCCTGACCCTCACCGGGTGTGGATCCTCATCCCCGCCGGGACCCTCCGAAGTGGAAGCTGACCGTTTGGCTCGGGATCTGATCGGGCTCAGCGGCCCGCAATGTGTGCAGGTCAGCGGTGGATCAAATCCCGCCGGGACTTCCGGCGACCCAGTCCATCAGATCACCGGCCCCAGATTCACCTGCTCAGGTTCGCGCCACGGTCGTCAAATTCCTCTCGAAGTGACAGTGAGCGAATCCGGAGACGCCCTCGTCATCGATCACTGCGACCACCTTGACCATGCCCTTTGCAAGGAACTCGGCCAGGGCGGCGGGTCGATCGGCGGATAGGCGACGGGGGTGCCGAGGGGCCGCCGCCGCCGTTTCCCCTTTATCGCCTCGCAAAATATCGGGACCAGCGCAGCCTCGTCATCGCCCTGCCTGCCTGACCCGCCGGGTGCTTCGCCAAAGGCATCGCCTCGATCACTCTTCTGTGTAGCCGGAGATTGGGCATAGCTATTCCCGAACGTCGGTCGGGTTGGACCGTTTCCAGCTCGACCGCGGTAGCGAATTTGGGGTTCGGCTCGTCTAGCCGGTGTGTCCGAAGCCCACCCCCGCAAGGTGGTTCGCAGCTACCGTCTTGTCTTTCGCCGCCGCTGGCGCATCTTCCGCATCCAGGGTTGGCGCATCCCGTTACCCGGCGGCCTCGAGCTGCGCCTCCTCGCCTACTGGCTCGTCTCCCTGGCCCTGATCACTCTGCTCGGAAAGTTGCCGCTGCTTGGCGCAGTCCTATCAGCTGCTCCCGCCTCATTGCGTCTGCTCGCCCTGCCGATCGCCGCAGCCTGGCTGCTCTCGCGCTGGGAGATCGACGGCCGCCCGCCCCATCGGGCGCTTGCCGGCCTACTAGCCTGGGCCCTACGCCCGCGCACTCTCGCCGCCCTGCGCGCCGTTCCGGCTGAGCAAGCAGAATTCGCGCCGCTGGGCGAGCTCGCCCTCGCTCCCGACCTAGGCGCCCCGAGCTATCCGCGTGGGCGTATCCGTGGCCCGGCTCGGCTCCTGCTCCGCTATCCGGTAACCGTCGCGCTCGAGCAGGTGCCGCGCCGCGGCGGCGGCGAGGCGCGCGATCGCGCCGCTGCGGCGCGCCGATGGCGCTTGCGGACCGGCAGCGCCCGGCCTCTGCACAACGGCAAGACGATCGAGGTCCCCGCCGGGCGTAGCGTCGTCTTCGAGGACAAGGAGCGGTGAGGCAACCCCACTACTTCTTCTGCGCCAACCTGGTCCTCCGCACCCCGAGTGATGCCTGGGCCGTCTTCCAGCTCGAGGGCCAGAGTTATCCCGGTCTCCCCGAGTCCCGCAAGATCGAGGTAGGCGAGCGCCTCGAGGCGCTCGCCTACACCCTTGAGACGGATTTCCAAATCCTCCGGGTCTCCCGCGCCTTTGATTCAGATGCCTACGTTCGTCGTGTCCTCGCGACGCTCGATCCCCGCCACGGTGACCGCCCCCGTCTGCTCGCCCACATCGAGGAGCACCGAGCCGAGTTCGAGCGCCGGGGAGCGTTGCGGCCGGAGATCTACCTCGCCGTGCGCCTCGACTCCGAACCAGGTTCCGGTCCCTTCGGGGGCGTGCTCGATGGCGCCGCCGAGGCCTGGCGCTCCTTCGCCGCGACCCTCGGTATCGAGGATCCGCGCAGCATCGGCGCCCGCCAGCTCGCCGCTTTGCGGCAGGCCGAGGAGGCCGCCTTTGATCGCGTGCTCAGCTATCTCGAGTGCCGTCGTGTCGGCCCGCGCCGGCTGGCGACGCTGATCCGCCGCGCCTACACCCGCGGCCTCGGCGAGCCTCGGCCCGACGATGGCTTTGAGCCGCAGGCGCTCTCCTTCCTTGACCCTGGCGGCGAGCGGCGCTTTGAGCCCTACGGCTATGACCTCCTGCGCCTGCACGAGAGCCGGGTGACCGTCGCCCGGCGGTCGCTGATCGTCGACTCCGAGCAGGGCCGCGCCCACCAGGCCCAGCTCGTGCTCGGCGCGATGCCCGAGGAGGCGGCGGTACCGGGCCCCGCCGCCGAGCTGATGTTCGCTCCGCTTGAGCTCGGCTTCGCGGTCGATGCCACCCTCTCGGTCGAGTTCCTCGCCAACCGCGAGGCGCGCCGCCTGCTCGCCAAGCGCAAGGTGGACGCCGATCAGATCGCCCGTGAGGAGGCCTCCGGTGATCACGGCCCTTCCTTTGAGGCCGCCGAGCGGCCCCATCTGGCGCGCGAGCTGGAGGCGGTGCTTGGCGGTGGTGATCGTCCGCCGCTGCTGCGCTCGGCGCTCCTGCTCTCGGTTGCCGGGCATGATTCCTCCGAGCTCGAGGAGCGGGTGCAGCGCCTGCGCGAGTCCTATGGCCGGGTTCAGCTGCACCGCCCCGCCGGTGAGCAGTACCGCCTGCTTCTCGCCTCATTGCCGGCGGCGACCTTTCCCCTGCCCGAGTACAAGGAACATCTGCTCCCCGATCAGCTCGGGGCGATGGTGCCCCACGCGATCTCGCAGGTCGGTTCGGAGATCGGCCCCTACATCGGTCACACCCTGACCGGCTCGCGCTCGCCGGTCCAGTTCGACCTCGCCGAGGCCTGCCAGCAGAACCGCCCGCCGACCTGCCTCCTGGTCGGCAGCCTCGGCTCGGGCAAGACCGTCTGCCTGGAGCTCGCCGCCTGGCAGGCCTTCCTGCAGGGCTCGGGACCGATCATCGACATCGACCCCAAGGGCGATCACCATCTCGAGCGCCTTCCCGGAGTCGAGGGGCGGATCGAGACGATCGAGCTCTCCGGTGAGGAGCGCTATCGCGGCCTGCTCGACCCGATGCGGGTCGGTGCCCCCGAGACCCGCGAGGATCTCACCTACAACTTTCTCGTCTCGATTCTGCCGGCGCCGGCCAAGCCCGAGTGGCAGACCCAGCTGCGGCTTGCGGTCTCCGAGGCCAGTGCGGCCGGCGCCAGCAATTGCGCCGCGATCCTCTCCCGCCTCGCCGCCTCCGAGAGCGCCGAGGCGGTTGAGGTCGGCCGCGCGATCGAGGTGCACGGCCAGGCCGGTCTCGCCAAGCTCGGCATCGGCAGTGCAGAGAGCGAGGTCCCGAGCGTCGGCGATGCCCAGGTGGTCTCGCTGCGGATCCGCAATCTCAGTCTGCCGCTGGCCGGCACCGCCCGCTCGGAGCTGCTCGAGGAGGAGCGCACCAGCCTTGCGGTCCTGCGCCTGCTGGCGGCCTATGCGCTGCGCCTCTGCGCCACGGACACCCAGCGCCACTCGGTGTTGGCGATGGACGAGGCCTGGGCGTTGACTTCAGACGCCCAGGGCCGGGCACTGCTCGAGCGGATGAGTCGCCTCGGTCGAAGCCAGAACATCACGCCGATCCTCGCCACCCAGATGCTCGGCGATACCGCCGAGCTCGAGCCGTTGGTCGGGGCACTATTCGCCTTTGGGGTCGAGACCGACGCCGAGGCGCGCCGGGCGCTGGAGCTGCTGCGTCTCGACCCCGACGATGAGACCGCGACCCAGCGCCTGCTCGACTACCGCGAGGGCCGTTGCTACCTGCGCGATTTTGGCGGTCAGGTGGCGCCGGTTCAGATCGACCCACCGTCCTGGCTGCTCGGCGCGCTCAGCACCACCCCTCCGACCGACCGCGACCAGAGCGCTGATCGGTGAGGGACGCGGTGGGCGGGAACCTTAGGACGCCGGATCTCGGTTTCGGCATCTCGCTGGTGGCAGCGAGGGGAAGCCAACCGCGCTCTATTTTTCGGCGTGGGGCGAATCGGGCGCCCTCGCCGTCTTGCCTGAGTGCGGAATAGACCGGTATGGAAGTGGTCCTACCTGCTGGGTTTCGCGGCCGCGGTCTTGCTTGTCGGGACGCCTCAGGCGGCAGCCGTTCAGCCCAGCGGCGCCCAGAAGGCTCCGACCAAGCAGGCGAAATCTCGCAATCGCTCAGCGCCGCAGACCCAGCCGCCCACCCAGCTGACCAACCCCGAAGAAGTGAGCGCCTCCAACCTCGCCAAAGACCTCGGCGGCTCCGGCCAGGTCGACCCGGTTGCGGGCCTCGGCATTCGCAACCCGGTCTGCGACAGCTTGAGCCAGATCCGCAGTCCTCCCGTTCGCCTCAGCTGTGAAGCAAACGGCAGCCCGGAGTCTGAGTACCCGACCTCAAACTACGGCTTCGACACCTTCATCTCGACCGGCGTCACCCACCCGATTGGCGACTTCACCGCGGCCTTTGACTCGATTCTCAACGGGATCTGGCTGGGCCTGATCTTCGTCCTCAAGCTGATCCTCGAGCTGCTCGGGCTCGCCTTCAGCCTCAACCCGTTCGCCGATGGTCAGACGATGAGCCGCATCTCGGCCTCGGTCGATCGCGTCTACAACGAGATCACCGACCCCTGGCTGCCGACCCTGATCGTCTGTGGCGGCATCTGGTTCGCCTACCGCGGGCTGATCCGCCGTGACCTCGCCGGCGGGGTCGGGGGGACGTTGGCGGCGGTCGCGATGATCGTCCTCGGGCTCTGGGTGGTCCAGCAGCCGCGAGAATCGGTCGGCCGTCTCGCCAACCTCTCCGATGAAGTCGCGCTCGGCACGATCAGCGCCCCGCAATCGGGTTCGGTCAACCGGCCGCTCGGTAGCTACGCCGAAGCGATGTCGCAGACCTGGTCGCGCCTGGTCGAGGTCCCCTTCGCCGGCCTTGACTTCTCCGATCTCGGCTGGGCTCTCTCGCCGCCGTCAAAGGAAGCGGTGCAGCAGGCCGACAACTATTTCTGCCAGGACATCGGGGCCCTCGCCCAGATCGCCGCCTACCAGCGGCTCGGCGATACCGAAGCCGCCAAGCAGTGCGCGGCATTTGCCCGCAAGCGTTACGGGCGCCCGAAGCGCCTGATCGACCTCTACCTGCGCTCCTCCCCCGGCAGCCCAGCCCGCGAAGCACTCTGGAGGCTCTTTGACGGCCAGGAAGAAACCAAGGCCAAGGTCGCCGCCCAGGGCGGCGACGGTGCCCTCACCCGGCTCTCGATGCTGGCGCTCTTCGCGCTCGGGCTGCTCGGTGCGCTGCTGCTCTTGGCCTGGCTCGCGATCCGCCTCTTCAGCCAGGCGGCGATCGCCTTTGTCCTCCTGCTCGCGGCGCCCTTCGCGCTCTTCTTCCCGCTGCTCGGCGAGGCCGCCCGGCGCGCCTTCAAGACCTGGGGGTTGACCCTGCTCGGCGCCCTCCTCGCCAAGGTGATCTACGCCGCCTTCCTCTCGATCGTCGTGCTCGGTATATCCATCCTCGGTCGGGTTGACGGCCCGGGCGGTAGCGCCACCGGGTTCCTGCTCTCCTGCGCCTTCAGCTGGGCGGTCTTCCTCAAGCGCGCCGATCTGATCGGTCTGCTCTCGGTTGGCGAGCATGAGCACCGCACCGAGCTGGGCCTCGGCGGTCTGGCCGCGCTCGGGATGGCGAAGGGGGTCTCGCGCAGCGCCGCCGAGAGTGTCCGTGGCTTTGCTCGTCGCGGCGTCGATTGGCGACGCGAACGCTCCGAGCTCGGCGCTCAGGCGACCCGTCGAACCGCGCAGGGCTCCCTGCGGGATGGGGCTCGGGCGCTCGCCGAGCAGCGCTATCGCGATGCCCGCGAGAGCTTGGCCGCCGATCGGCGCGGCGCGGGCGCTGGGGGCAGGCGCGCCACAGGCGGAGCCGATCCCGCCCTCGGCGAAACGGCGCCACGACGCTCACCTCTCGCCAAGCAGCGCGGCGATTCCAGTCCTCCGCCAACAGCAGCCGAGGCGCAGCGCCAGCGCGCGGCCGAGCGTCTGGTCGCTGGCGCCGAGCGAAATCAGGAGCGCCATGGCACTCGCTGGAGCGAGCGCGACCTGAAACGCTTCGCGGCTGAGGATCGGGAACTGCTCAAACGCTCCCGCGATCCAGCCGATCACGCTCACCGTGCCGGTTATGAGCGCTCGCAGTTCGAGCATCTGCGCGGTCCCCAGCGCGAGCGCGCCGAGGCCGAGATCGAGAAGGCCCGACGGCGTGACCTAAAGCGACTCGAGCTCGCCTCCCAGCCGCCGGGTCGGGTGGCCGGCCGCGGTCGCCTCGCCGCCGAGCGACTGCGCCAGGGGATCGAGGGCTCGGGCAGCGAACGGCGCCGCCAGCTGCGCGCCCTGCGCCGCGAACGTCGCCTCGATCAGCTCCCCTCGCGCCGCAATCTCAGCCGCGGAGGCTAGGTGTCGGGCGGCGCGCAGCCCTGGCGCCCGACGCTCTTCTGCGCCTGCGCCTTGGCGCTCCTCATCTCTGCCTTTCTGTTCTCCCACGGTGAAGGCGAGCCGAGCCCCTCCAGCTCGTTTCACCCGAGGACCAAGACAGAGCTCTCCGGGCGCCGGGATCCGTTCAGCGTTGGGCTACCTCGCCAGGCGCAGCGCTTCCTCTCGGCCTTTTTTCGCTACGAGGTCGGCGAATCCGGCCGCGGTGTTCGACGGCGGCTGCGCCAGACGGCCACCGCGGGTTTCGCCGCGACGCTTCTCAGCCAGGCACCGCGAGCCGCGGCGGGCATCCCGCCCGCCCGCCTCGGCCGCGTCTCGCGCGCGGCACTCGGCGGCGAGCCGCCGCGGGCGCTGATCAGCGGCGCGGCGGCGCGCGGCCGGCGCGAGGAGCAGTTCTCCTTCGTCTTTGAACTCGGGAACGGCGTTTGGCGGGCGAGCGGGCCAGGCCAGTGAGCGCCGCACGGCGCCCTGAGGGCTGCTTCGGCGTTCGCCTCGCCGGCCGTGGCCTCGGTGCCAAGTTCGCGATCGCCGCGGCGGCGCCGCTGCTCGGCCTGATCTTCATCGCCGGTCTCTTCGTCGCCTCCGCGCCCGGCTCTGAAAGCGCTGCGCAGGAATGCAGGGTGGGCGGCGGCTCGGCCCGGGGGGTGCCGGCGGGCTATGTGCCCTGGCTCGAGAAAGCGGCGAGGAAATATGAGCTCGGTCCGCGCGGTTTTTCGATCGTCGCCGCGATCCACTACGTCGAGTCGGACTTCGGCCGCTCGCCGCTGCCCGGGGTCGCGCCGGGAACCCAGAACTCAGTCGGCGCCGAGGGCCCCGGCCAGTTCCTCGTCTCCAGCTGGGAAGAGTTCGGCGTCGATGCCAACGGCGACGGGGTCAAGGATCCCTACTCGATTCCCGACTCGATCTTTGCCACCGCCAACCTGCTCCACGCCGACGGCGCCCCCGGCGACTGGCGCGGTGCGATCTTCGCTTACAACCACGCCTGGTGGTACGTCGAAGAGGTGCTCGAAAAAGCGGCGAAGATCGGGGCCGGGGCTGAACTCATCTGCGAAGCGCCGGCCGCCCCGTTTGGCGAGCTGGCGCCGCGCTCGCTGGCCCGGGTGCAGGCCGCCGCGCGCTGGATCGAATCGCGCCGCATCCACTACTGCTGGGGAGGCGGGCACGCCGCTCAGCCCGGGCCCTCGGGGGGAAGCTATTGCTGGAGCGCCTCGGGTCAGCAGGTCTTCGGAGCGCCGGAAAAGGGCCTCGATTGCTCTGGTGCGGTGCGCTGGCTGCTGGTCCTCTCCGGCTACCCCGATCCGGGCGCTCTTGTCTCCAACGAACTCGGCGCCCACTATCCGTCCGGGCCGGGCAGTTCGGTGACGATCTGGGCCAACGTCGACCACGTCTGGGCGCAGATCGAGGGCCGGGATTGGGGCACGGCGACCTCCAACTTCGCCCACGGCCCCGGTTTTGGGCCGCAGTCGAGCGCCGGCTTTTTCCCCAGTCACCCGCCGGGGCTCTGACCAGCGCCACCGTGGCGCTCTGCGTGTTCACTGGGCTTGGCGCCGGGCTTGGAACTCGCTGGGTCTGCCACGCAAGCGTGCGGCAGCCGGGGCACCAAGAAGTTACGCAGGGCCAGCGCAAGCCGCCCGCCGCCCCGGTGTTAATCGCTCGTATCACGCGTGATACACTGAGCAGATGTCCACGGTGAGCATTCGCGACTTGCGCAACCACGGTGGTGAGGTGGTTGATCGCGCAACGCGGGGAGAGCAGATCACGATCACCCGCTCCGGGCGCCCGGTCGCCGAGTTGCGGGCGCTGCGGCCAGCGCTCTCGGCCGCGGCTCTGCTCGATCGTTGGCGCCGACTTCCCGTCCTCGAGCCCAAGGCGCTGCGCGCAGATATCGATCGTCTTCTCGATCCGGCGCTTTGAGCGCCGCTGCGCCTACGGAAGCGCAGCCAAGCGCCCCTCGCGGGCTGCTCGACACCTCGACCGTGATCCTGCTGCCGCGCCTGACAGACCCGGGCACCCTGCCCGTAGAGCCGCTGATCAGCGCCGTGACCCTGGCCGAGCTCGCCGTCGGCCCGCTCCTTGCCACAGGGGATCGGGAGCGCGCCGCCCGCCAGGCTCAGCTCCAACAGGCCGAGGCCGACTTCGTCCCGCTGCCCTTCGATGCCGCCGCCGCGCGTGCCTTCGCCGCGGTTGCGGCATCGCTTCACCGCTCCGGACGCAAGCCCAGCGCCCGCTCCTACGACGCGATGATCGCCGCCACCGCAATCGCCAACGAGCTACCCCTCTACAGCGCTAACCCCGATGACTTCTCGGGCATCGAGGGGCTCTCGCTGTGCGCCGTCGCGGTCCCCGGTTCTCCCTGAGCGCCTCGGACCGAGCGCGCCGGCCCAACTCAAGGGTCAACGACCCAAGCGGTGCTCTCACCTCAAGCGCTAGTCGTCGTGCCCAAAGACGTCGCGAACCCGCGGATCGGGCCGCAGTCGAGCGCCGGCTTTTTCCCCAGTCACCCACCGCGGCTCTGACCAGCGCCACCGCCTCCTGCCTGTTCACTGCGCTTGACGGCGGGCGTGCGACTCGCTCAGTCTGGCACGCAAGCGTGCGGTCGCTCGTCGATGCACGCCCAGCCAAAGTCAATCCGGTGCTGAGGCCCCGGCGCCAAGCGGTCGCTGGCCCGCCGGCTCCTCTCGGTGCCCTCCTCGGCCGTCGGCTCGCCGGCGAGGCTGCGTTGCCACTGGCCCCCGGAGGGGCATTGGTCTGGCCGCTCGCCGACATGCGTCGCCACGCGGTGATCCTCGGTGCCAGCGGTAGCGGTAAGACCGAGACCTCGATGCGAATTGCCCACGAGGTCGCCTGCAAGAGCGATGCTCCGGTGTTCTACCTGGACGCCAAGGGGGACCGCGAGGCGGCCGAGCGCTTCTGCGCGCTGATGGCGGCGGCGGGCCGGCAGGCGCGGGTTTTTCCCAACGAAGCTTTCGATGCCTGGCGCGGCGATTGGCGAGGGCTGATCAATCGCCTGCTTGAGGTGATCAACTTCGCCAGGAGCGGTCCCGCCGCCTATTACCGCGACATCGCCAAGACGGCTCTGCAGCTGGCCTGTAACCACCCCCAGGGGCCGCCGCGCTCAAGCGCTGAGCTGCTTGAGCGCCTTGATTACGAGAGGCTGCTCGATGCTCACGGGCCGAGCGGCGCCGTGCTCTGCTTGCCGCGCGAGAGGATCGGCCAGGTCCGGCTTCGCTACCAGGCCTTCTTCGGACAGCTCGGCGCTGCGCTCGATGGCGAGTGGTCCTTCGAGGACGCCGAGGCCGCTTACTTCCTGCTCGACTCGGTTGCCCTGGGCGAGGACACGGCGGGGGCGGCGTCTCTGCTCTTCGCCGATTTCGCTCACTACTTCACAAAGCGCAAGCCGCGCCAGGACCCCTGCCTGCTGTTCGCCGATGAGTTCTCGGCGATCGCCTCGTCTTCAGATGTCGCGATGAAGGTCGAGCAGGCACGCGGCTTCAACGCCGCGATCGTCTTGGTTCCACAGACGCCATCGGGGATGGGCTCAGGCGATCAGCGCGATCGGATCCTCGGTTCGGTGGAGACCGTGATCCTCCATGCTCTAAACGAGCCGCAGGGACTGGTCGAGTTGGGCGGCATGAAGCGGGTGATCGAGCTCACCCATCGCTACGAAGATGGTCTCTACGGGCATCAGGGGCACGCCCGCGATGAGCGCCGGCTGAAGCTCGACCCAGATCAGATTCGCAATCTCGCCAATGGCTGTGCCTGGGTGATCCGCCGGGGACGGGTGGCGAAGGTGGCGATTGAGCGGGCACCGCGCCAACCCCCCGTCTCCCTACCGCCAGAGGTCGCGCTAGATCGGCAGTTAGAGCCGAGCGAGATGACTGCGCCAAAGGAAATCTCCTACCTGACTGAGGAGCAGTGAGCGGGATCTTCGAGGGCTGGCTTCGCTTTGCGTCTTGATCTCAGCAAGAAACGACGAGAGGTTGTGCTGGGAGCAGGGTGAGCGACGGTTCGCTCGGCGGGGGTCACGGTGAGGCCCGATGGTGGCCTTGCCGAGAGCGGGCCGAGCGGATTGAGCTCCCCTCCGCAACCCACCGAGTGGCGCCGCTCACCCTTGGCCTGAGCCGAACGCGACCCGGCACAAGCTGGCGCTGCCTCGAGCGCCAGAATCCCGACGCGAACTTCTGGGATCGGGCGCGATCCGACCTGTCATCGGTACAGTTGGAGCATCCGGCGCCCGGGGTTGACAGTCGTTTCGCGGCACTCGATTTTGGCGAACAACCGATCGGTACCTCGTTTGTTTGGTCCTCATGATCAGGACACACACGGGTTACCCGGGCAAGTAGTTTGAGCGCATGCTGGCGCGCTCGGCCACAGCTCTAGCCGTCCTTGTCGTGACTGTGCTCGCCGTCATCGCGATTCCCCGCGCGGCAGGCTCCCCCGGCGCCCAGACCTTGACCGTCGACAACGGCAATGCCTTTGACGGATCCGTGACCAGCTTTCCCGAAGGGATCAGCTGTGGCAGTCATTGCACCGCCAGCTTCGGGTCTGGGTCGAAGGTGACGCTGACCGCGACGCCGGGCGAAGAAGACGCCTTCTCCGGTTTCCGTGGAGACTGCTCGGGCGCCGCGCTGCGCTGCACGCTGACCATGGACGCGGCGAAGACCGTCCACGTCAACTTCTTCGGCTTCACCTTCGATGGGGTGAAGCTGCGCCAGCGACGGGGAACCGGGCTGATCACCTTCAAGGCGGGGGGATCGGGAGTGCTCGGCCTGAGCGGCGAAGGCGTCGAAACCGAGGCGCTCTCAATTCGCTTTGCGGGCGTCTACTCGCTCGCGATCGTCCCTACCGGTGGGGCATCAAGGACACTGAGGAAGGCCGGCAGGGCGCGGGTCAGGTTTCGGGCCGCGTTTACCCCGCCCGGCGGTGCGCCCGCCAGCCAGCTGACGACCGTGCTGATGCGCCGCAACCCGGCCGCATCGCGAGCGCCGGTCTCGCTTTCCTGCACGCACGGCGGGGCCCACGGCAACGAAACGATCTGGGCGTGCGGCGGGCACCGTTGAGACTTGAGACTCCCCTTAGGTCCTAGTCCTGCGGGACGGTGTTCCTCCAGGGCTCCAGTCTCCCATTCCCGCCTGTGTTGCAACCGGGTTGGCCCCAGCTCGGGACAGCAGTGGCACCAGCAGTATCTCCCTTAACCTTTCAGGCATGGTTCACCAAGTCGACAAGCGCAGCCCGGCTGAGAAAAACGAGGCAACTCGGGTGCGGCGACTGCGCGAAGACGCGCGGCGGCCGATGAGTGTCAACCTAGCCGAGGGAATCGCCCTCAGCCATAAGTTGATGCGCTTCGTCGGGGCGGCACACAAGACTTGAGCGAGCCGGCCTTTGACCAGCTGCTCCGCCGCCTGGTCGAGGCAGATGTCGAGTTCGTCCTGATCGGCGGGCTGGCCGTAAATGCGTGGGGCGTCGTGCGTGGGACGAAGGACATCGACATCGTGGTTGACCCCGATCCGGCGAACCTGAAACTGGTCGCCGAGGTCGCAGTCGCGGCTGGCGGTCACGTTCAGAGAGGCGAGGCGCTGCTCGGCAGCCCTTTCTCGATCGCGGCGGAGATCGCGAGTGGGGAACAGGTGGCGATCGAGACCGACCTCGGCAGACTCGATCTGGTGCAGGGGCTGGATGGCGTGCCCGCTTACTCGGAGCTGAGCGCACGTGCAAGCGAGGCTGAGGTTCTCGGCGTCAACGTCGCGGTCTGCTCAGTCGGGGACCTGCGGGCGATGAAGCGGGCTGCGGGGCGCGGCCAGGATCTGGTCGACCTCGAGAATCTCGACGCCGCTTGGCCTGAAGCCGATCACCGCAACCTTTAAGATCGGCTCCGTGACGAGGACCTGCAAACAGTGCCCGGAACGCGATTGGCGCACCCAGCTTCGCTCCGGTGTCCCATCTGAGTCCCATGGCACCGAAGCAGGCGCCCGCTGTCACATCAGCATCTGGCTCTAACAAGCCATTTCGCCCGGATAGCTCAGTTGGTAGAGCACTTCCATGGTAAGCAGCTTCGGGTCCCGCTCCATTGTCAGTTTTTGGCTCTGTAGGCTCAGCTCCGCTTCCTCGCCGTGGCATCTATTCCGGCCTTTCTCAGGCACGGCCTCCCATTTCGCCTCCCATCTGGCTCCCATCGAATTCGGCCAGGTAGAGCACTGTCAATTCACGGAACGATTCGACTTTTCGCGATCGCTCGGCGCCGCCGAGCTTCCCATTTTCCTCCCATCGGAAGAATGGCGAGCCGCCGATCGCGCCTCGGCTCTCGTCGTTGCTGGCCAGCACCTCATAGCTCTGCGCGAGTGACGCGGCGCTGCGAACCACCGCTACCCATCGTCTGATCGCGTCTCAAGGGGGGTCGCGTCGGTAGAAGTGGTGTAACGAGCCCGAGGTAGGCCGGAGAAAAGTTCCGGCCACCGCGGGCCCCGGACTTGTCGGTTGACCACCAAGTCAATCGATGAAAGGACACCACGATGGCCGAAAGCCAGAGCATGACGACCGCCGAGGTCGTAGCAAAGACCCTGATCACCGAGCACGCCGACTTCCTGCGCGACGCAGTCGCGCTGGTTGCCCGCGAGCTGATGGAGGCAGAGATCTCGGGGGAGATCGGCGCCGAGCGGGGTGAGGTCAAGCCCGAGCGCTTAACGCACCGCAACGGCTACCGCTCCCGCGGCTGGGAGACCAGGGTCGGGGAGATCGAGCTCCTGATCCCGAAAAAGCGCGAGGGCAGCGCCTACTTCCCCTCTTTCCTGGAGCCGCGCCGGCCCGCCGAGCAGGCCCTGCTCGCGGTCGTCATGGAGGCCTACGTCAACGGCGTCTCGACCCGCAAGGTCGACCGTCTCGTTTCCCAGCTCGGGATCTCGGGGATGAGCAAGGACCGGGTCTCGACGATCTGCCGGGCCCTGGATGAGCGGGTCTCAGCCTTCCGCGAGCGCCCGCTGGAAGGGGACTACCCCTACCTCTGGCTCGATGCCAAGCAGCTCAAGGTCCGCTCCGAGGGCCACGTGCGCTCCAAGGCCGTTGTGATCGCCTACGGCGTGCATGAGTCAGGGCGCCGCGAGGTGATCGACCTCGACGTCGGCGAGGTCGAGTCGGGCGCCTTTTGGGTCGAGTTCCTGCGCTCCCTGCGCGCCCGTGGCCTGAGCGGCGTCCGCCTCTGCGCCTCCGATGCCCACGAGGGTCTGAAGGGCGCGATCGCACGGGTGCTGGGCTGCCCCTGGCAACGCTGCACGGGGTGGATTCAACCGGTCCTCGCAACACCCGATCGAGGAGGTTGCGATGAGCAGGTCGAAGGAGCCATCGTCAGGGCAGACGGGGCGGGGTGCGACGGGCTGGACGGGCCATCCGGGGGTGGGTCGCCGCGAGAACCGTCGACGGTTCTGGGCTGCCGTCGCGAGAGGGCTCTCCAGCGAGGCGGCCGGCGTCGAGGCCGGCGTTCCGCCCGGGGTTGGCAGCCGGTGGTTCAGGGAGGGTGGCGGCATGCCGACCGTCACGCAGGCCCCGCCCTCGGGTCGGTACCTCGCGCTCGCCGAGCGCGAGGAGATCGCGATCCTGCGCGCCGGCGCTCACGGGGTGCGGGAGATCTCCCGTCGCCTCGGCCGCTCGCCGTCGACGATCTCTCGGGAGCTGCGCCGCAACGCCCCGGCCCGCGGCGGGTACCGCGCCACGGTCGCGCAGTTGCACGCCGAGCGGCGCGCACGGCGACCGAAGGCCGCGAAGCTCGTGGCGAACGAGAAGCTGCGCGACTACGTGCAGGAGCGGCTCGCCGGCCAGGTCCGCCGACCCGACGGCGCGGCGGTGCCGGGGCCCGCGGTCAAGGCATGGAAGGGCCGCAACAGGCCGCGCCGCGAGGACCGCAGCTGGGCGAGCGCGTGGAGCCCCGAGCAGATATCGAACCGCCTGCGGCTGGACTTCCCCGATGATGAGGCGATGCGGATCTCCCACGAGGCGATCTACCAGTCGCTCTACGTGCAGGGCCGAGGGGCGCTGCGACGCGAGCTGGCCGCCTGCCTGCGAACCGGCAGGGCGCTACGCATCCCGAGGGCCCGCGCCCGTCGTCGCGGCAAGAGCTTCGTGAGCGAGGAGGTGATGATCAGCCGGCGGCCCGCGGAGGCCGCCGACCGGGCGGTGCCGGGCCACTGGGAGGGAGACCTCATCCTCGGCGTCGGCAGCTCGGCGATCGGCACGCTGGTCGAGCGGACGAGCCGTTTCGCGATGCTGCTGCACCTGCCGCCGACGGACGGGCCCCGACGGGAGGGCGGCCCCGCCCCCTCCGGCCACGGGGCCGAGGCGGTGCGCGACGCGATCGGCGCTGCGGTCGCCACCCTGCCGGCGCAACTGCGCCGCTCGCTGACCTGGGATCAGGGGATCGAGATGGCCTACCACGTGCAGCTGCGGATCGACGCCGACCTCCCGGTCTACTTCTGCGACCCACACAGCCCCTGGCAGCGCGCCACCAATGAGAACACCAACGGCCTCCTGCGCCAGTACTTCCCGAAGGGCACCGACCTCGCCCGTCACGGCGCCTCCGACCTCGACGCGGTCGCAACGACCCTGAACTCCCGCCCGAGGAAGACACTTGGCTGGAGGACCCCCGCAGAGGTGCTCGAGGAGCATCTCGCGGCGATGACCTGAGCAAGGGCGATCGAGCCCGGCGGGCCGACCGGACGCATGAAGATCTCGCCGCTCCGGCCGCCCTACGGGCGGACCTTCACGGCGAGATCTTCATGCCCCGCGATGCCTCAAGGCCATGCCCACTCACGTCATTCCACCAACCGCGTAGATTCAGGCCACTACACACTGTTGCGAGGACCGGTTGAGTTCGGGCGGTTCACTTCGTCAGGGATATGCACCAGCACTGCCGCCCGGCCCAGCGCGGCATGGTCTCCGCCGCGCTGCGGGAGGTCTTTGCCGCCGAAGGCGATGAGCAGGCGCGCGAGCGCGCCGGTGCGGTGATCGAGCGTCTGGCTTCAACCGTGCCCAAGGTCGCCGAGCTGCTCGAGGACGCCGAGGAGGACCTCTTGGCCTTCTACCGCTTCCCCGCTGCCCACTGGTCAAAGCTGCGCAGCACCAACCCCCTGGAGCGGGTCAACCGTGAGGTCGGCAGACGCTCAGACGTGGTCGGGATCTTCCCCGACGACGCCTCGGTGATCCGCCTCGTCGGAGCGCTTCTGATCGAGCAAAATGACGAGTGGCTGGTTACCCGCCGCTACCTCTCAGAGGAGTCGCTCGCCCTGGTCCTTCAGGACCAGGGCGAGGAGGGAAGGGAGGTGGTCGGAGACCTACAAGCCGCGAGAAGGGACTGACGAGCGGTTACACCACTACCGCCGAGTGCGCCCTGAGTTGGAGGTAAAAGATGACCAGCTAATCCAACATAAGCTCATCGCCGCCCGCGGGTGAGAGTCCCGCCCGGGTAGCTGCCAGGAGGCCCGGTAGCAGGCCGGCGGCTCGACCTGGAAACGGGTCGGGTCGAAGCCCGGCGTCAAAAGCCCTGCAAGGGGGAGCGACCGAGCGGTCCGCAGCATCAAGCGAAGCCTGCCGCGTCGTTGGTGTGCCCGCCGCAGGGCGGGAGAAAGGGAGAGCCGAGCCGAGTCGTTCACGGCGAAGGCCACGGAAGGGGCGAAGAGCCTGGATCACAGCCCCGAAGGACTCCCCGGCGCAGGGGGCGTGGAACGCTCGGAAGGTGACGATGGGAACAGGGGAGGCCCTCCCCGGCCCGGTGGCTGCGGAAAGCGCCGGAGCATTGCTCGCCGATAACCGCAGACCGGGAAACGGCAAGCGAGCCGGGTGGGCGTCGGAGGCGGCCGTATTACCGCTCGAACCCACGGGACAACAGAACCAGGGGTGAGGGAAGGGCCGCTGCTTCATCCACGCGTCACGTGCAAGGAAAGGTTCGGCGAGTGCCCAATATGGCTATTGCCGCCGCAAATCACAAGACCCGAGAACTGCAACGAACGCTCTACCGGGCGGCCAAGGCCGATTCCCGGCGACGGTTCCACACGCTCCATGACAAGGTCCACCGCAGGGACGTCCTGGAGCGGGCGTGGGGGATGGTGCGCGCCAACCATGGCGCGGCTGGCATCGACCGGATCACCATCGAGCAAGTCGAGGACTACGGCGTAAGTCGCGTGCTCGATCAGCTCGAAGCCGACCTCAAGAACGGCAGCTACAAGGCGCAGCCCGCCCGGCGGGTTTTCATCCCCAAGCCGGGGGGGAGGAGCGTCGTCCGCTGTCGATCCCCACGGTCAGCGACCGCATCGTGCAGGCGGCAGCGAAGATCGTCATTGAGCCGATCTTTGAGGCCGACTTCATGCCGTGCTCCTTTGGCTTTCGGCCAAAGAAGGCGGCGCACGATGCCCTTCAGGTCCTCGTTGATGAGACCTGGCGGGGCGCGCGGTGGGTGCTCGAGACGGATATCGCCTCCTGTTTGGAGCCATCGTCACACTGCCCCCACGTTCATGGCGGTGGTG
>CAVWBK010000003.1:0-79426 GCA_963753245.1 uncultured Solirubrobacterales bacterium | reverse complement strand
GAGGAGCCGAGGAATCCAGCGAGGGTCACGACTCAGCCACCGGCTTCCGGAAGCGAGCTGGCCGAGCCCGGGTTGCGGTGTAGGTGTATGACCAGAGCGCGTCTGGCTGCGAGCAGGCGCAGCTCACGATCACGTGGGTTGAGCAGCGAGGCGCGGCGGTAGGCCCGCTGGGCCTGCGCGATCACGCCCCGCCGAGTGTCCAAGTCCCCCAGCAGCGCCCAACTGACGTAGTTGTGTGGCTCTCGCTCGATCGCTTCCAGAAGCGCAGCTCTGGCCGGCCGATAGAGACCGAGGCGGGCGAGGGCGGCGCCCTTCAGGTAATAGCCCTGCAACGAATCGGGGTTCAGCGAGAGCGATTCCTCGGCGCTGGTGAGCGATCGACGGGGGCTGGCCGCGAGCTGACCCTCGGCCTCACTCCGCAGATGCTCGGCCAGGGTCGGCCGGCCGATCAGCACAATCGCCACCACCGCCAGGGCCAGCGCGACGACAACCCCGAGCAGCGGCAGGCGTCGCCGGCCCCCACGCTTGGGTCCCTCGTCTGCCGGCAGCAGGAGCACCGCTGCCGCTCCCAGGGCGATGCCGCTGAGACCTGGGATCAGGTGGAGCCAGTCGACGCTGGTTTGGGCAAGCCAGACGATGAACATCCCGCCCGTGGCGACGGTCAGACCGGCTGCGGCTCCGCTCCGCCGCGCGACCCGGGCGCGGCGCCAGAGCCCGAGGAAAACTGCGGCCAGAAACGCGGCCAATGCCAGCGCCCCGATCAGCCCGATCTCACCGAGGGTCTGGAGCTCGATGCTGTGGGCCTGGCGGACGTCCTCATCGGTCCGTCTTTCAAGGAAGTAGGTGCGATCGAAGTTTCCGGCCCCGACGCCATCCAGGGGGTGGTCGAGGAACTGATTCCAGGCGATGCGCCAGTAGTCATAGCGGTTGCCCCCACCGGAGGTGAACCGCACTCCGGTGTCGACCCGTTCGAGACTGGTGAAGGCGTCGTACTGTTCAGAGACGCGGCGCCCTGGATGGCTGATCGTCAGCGCCGCAGCGAGGATGGCGAACAGCGCCAGGCAGCCGAGAACCCCGGCGGAGATCCGGGGAAGCCTGGCGGCGGCGCTCGCAGAACGAGCCCTCAGAGAGCCAACCGCCCAGCTCGCGAGGCCCCAGAAGACCGCGACCACCACGGCCACGGCCAGGCTCCATTGCGCCCCGCGTTCGATCGTCGCGGCCGGCGGTGCGAAGCGACTCGGAGGCAGGACCTGGGTGACGTCTGTGAGATGACCCCAGGCAACCGCGAGGGCCGCGAGCACCGCAAGCAATAACCAGGCGCGGCGATTGCGAGCGGGCAGCAGGATCAGCAAGACGAGTGCCGAGGCGATGAAGGCAAAGACCGTGCCGCGCGAATCGGTCAGGACGACGAGCGCCGCGAGCAGGGTCGCACCGCCCGCTGCGAGCCCGGCCAGAGCGGGCCCTCGGGAGCGTTCGGCGATAGCCGCCAGCGGCCAGAAGCCGAGCAGGAAAAAGCCCCCCAGCCCATTGACGTAACCCAAGGGCTGCAGAAGTCGGGACCCGCCAAATAGCGAAGGACCTTCGCCGCTCAACATCTTCAGCAGGTCAGAGGACGCGATTCCCAGGACGCCGAGGGTGACCGAGAAGACGAAGACCTCACCGTCTCGGCGGTCTTCGATCAACAAGACCAAGATCAGCAGGAAGACGCCGTAGAGGATCCAGCGATCGCCTTCGGTTAGCGCCCGGTCGGCCGACTCGGCCCAGCCCATCGAGAGCAGCGACCAGGCAGCGAGCGCCAGGAGGGCCAATACCGCAACTGACGCCAGTCCCCTTGGCAGCGCCGGTCGAGCTATCAAAAGGCCGATCGCAACGGCAATCAGGACGAGCCCGATCGGCCCCCACACCGAGAGATCGAAATAGCCAAAGAACGCCGGGCTGAGCCCGCAGCCGAGCCCGGCCAGGAGAAGCAGCGCCCGACGGATGAGCTCCGACAACGGGGCGGCCAGCTGCGGCCGCGGCCTGCTCAGGAGTCCCCCGAAGCCGGTATCCACCGGGGCCGATCCGCGGCGAGAATCATCGCCGCTCCGAGCAGCAGGGCAACGCAGGCGAGCGCGATCGCGGCGCTGCGTCCCAGCCTGGTCGCCTCAATCGCCAAGGCACAGAGACCGGCCTGAGCGGCGGCCAAGACCATAGCGACGGCGCGGGGGGATTTGAGCACCGTGCGCAGGCGGTGGGTCGTGTGATCGGTCGCTCCAGAGAAGACCGGCGCCCCGCGTCTTCGCCTCGAGAGCACCACCAGCGCCGTGTCAAATACCGGCAGGCCGACCGCCAGCGCCGCCGCGATCAGCGCCGAGAACCCTGACAGCGTCCCCATCGGTGCCGCCATCAGGCCGCCGGCCAGCAGGAAACCAACCGCCATGCTTCCCCCATCGCCCAGAAAGATCCGCGCCGGACGCGCGAGGTTGTAGCGCAGAAATCCCAGCAACGCCCCGCCGAGGGCAAAGGCGATCACGGCGAGCGCGAGGTCATCACCGATCAGACCAAGGACGCCGAGGCAGAGTGCCGAGACGCTCGCCACGCTGGCGGCGGCACCGTCGAGGTTGTCCATCAAATTGAAGGCGTTGACGACTCCCGTGACCCAGAACACTGTCAGCGACAGGTTCCCCAAGTCGCTGCCGAGGAAAGACCAGCCGAGCCCGTTGCGCCAGAGCAGCCAGGCAGCCGCGAACTCGAATCCCAACCGCAGAAGGGGCGAGAGATTCACCCTGTCATCGACGGTCCCGACAAGCGCGAGGCCGACGGTGCCCAACAGGAGCGGTGCGTAGCGTCCCGCACCCTCGCCGGCGATCAGGATCGCCAAGGCCCAGGCGCTGAGCACCGCGAGGCCGCCGAGGTAGGGGGTCGGCCGCGCGTGGGCCTTGTAGCCAGCCGGTGAATCCAAAAATCCAGACCGCCGGGCAACGGCGATCGCGATCGGGACTGTGCCGGCGGTGAGGATCGCGGCCGAACCCAGGGCGAGCAGTAGACGCGGGCCCTCCGCCACGTCAGGCGGCTTCGGTGACTTCGACCCGTCCGGCGCGATCGGCGATCACGTCATCGATCATGTCGTCCATGCTACGGCTCGGCGCCCAACCGGTGAGGCGTTCGATCAGGGCCGAGTCGGGATGCCGGCGACCGATCTCCTCAAAGCCCTTTCCGTAGGCCTCGGCGTAGGGGATCAATTCGATTGCAGATTCAGAGCCGGTGCGCTCGATCACTCTGCTGGCGAGATCGATGATCGATATCTCGCCCGGTGAGCCGATGTTGAGCGTGTGCCCGACAACCTGATCGCAGTCACACAGCTTCAAGATTGCGTCGACCGCATCGAAGATGTGCACGAAGCATCGGGTCTGGCTGCCGTCCCCATAGACCGTCAGCGCTTCGCCACTTCTCGCCTGAGCGACGAAGCGCGGCAGGACCATGCCGTAGGCCGCGGACTGGCGCGGTCCAACGGTGTTGAAGAGTCGGAACACGACCGACTCCGCATCGCTCTCATGGTTATAGGCATTGGCGAGCACCTCTGAGAAGGACTTCGCGGTCGCATAGGCCCAACGCGCGATCGAATTTGGGCCGAGGATCCGGTCAGAGGTCTCGGCGAGGGGGCCCTTACTGTTCTTCCCATACACCTCCGAGGAGGAGGCGACGAGGACCTTCTTGCCCTGCCTGGCGACGGCCGAGATGACTATGTCGCTGCCGCGCACATTCCTGATCAGCGAGTCAAGCGGCTGCTCGAGGATCAGCTCGACGCCGACCGCCGCCGCGAGATGAACGCAGACATCGGTTGAGGTCACGCATTCCTCGACCAGCTCGACGTCGAGGATTGAGCCCTGCGCCAACTCCACGGCTGCGCTTTCGAGGGCGGGCTCGATGTTCTGTAGGCGACCGGTGCTGAGATCATCGAGCACCAAGACGCTGTCGCCCCTAGCAACGAGCGCATCGGTGACATGCGAGCCGACAAAACCCGCGCCGCCAGTGACCAGATATCTCAACTCCGAAACCCCTCCCGATCGCCTGCAATGCCGCGATTGCCATGTCCCGCTTATGGAAGCCTCTACCTAAGCACGGCGATAATAGCCCCAATGGCGGAGCAGTCATCACCTGTACGAGTGCTGCGAGTGATCGCTCGGATGAATCTCGGGGGACCTGCGCATCATGTCGCGATTCTGAGCTCCAAATTGGACCCCCATCAGTACGAGACGCTGCTGGTCTGCGGGCGGGTCGGCCCGGGGGAGCAGGAGCAGCCCGGAATCGATCTCACGTCCCTCCACCGAATCCAGACCCTCGGTCCCGAGATCCGACCGCTTGATGATTTGCGCACGCTGATTGCTCTGATCAGGCTGACCCGCGCCTATCGTCCAGCGATCGTTCACACCCATACCGCCAAGGCCGGGATGCTGGGCAGGACTGCGGCGGTTCTGACTCCCGGCCCTCGGCCGATCATCGTCCACACCTTTCACGGCCACGTCCTGCGGGGCTACTTCGGCACGGCAAAGAGTCATGTCTTCAGGTTGATCGAGCGTCTGCTCGCCACGGTCAGCACAGGGCTCATCGGAGTCAGCTCGGCGACCGTCGATGAGCTGGTCAAACTTGGGGTCGCACCGCGGTCGAAGTTCACGGTGGTTCCCCTGGGACTCGAACTCGAGCCGTTTCTTAGCCTCGACCTCAGGCCGAATTCAGACTTCCGCCGTGAGATCGGCGCCACATCCGAGGATGTCCTTTTCACCTTCACCGGTCGTCTCGTGCCGATCAAGCGAGTGGACACGATGCTGCGCTCGGTTGCAATCGCCCGCCGCCGTGGCGCCCCTGTGCGAGTCGTCGTCGTTGGTGACGGTGTCATGCGGCAAGAGATGGAAGCCCTGGCCGACAAACTGGGATGCGCAGAAGCTGTGCATTTCCTTGGCTACCGAACCGACCTGACGAGGATCGCTGCGGGCAGCGACGCTGCCCTTTTGAGCTCCGACACCGAGGGGACCCCGGTGGCCCTAATCGAGGCAGCGGCCGCCGGTCGGCCGGCGGTCGCAACCGACGTCGGCGGTGTCGCCGACATTGTCGTCGAGGGAACCGGGCTGCTCGCCCCCGCCGGAGATGCTGAGGAGATCGCCGCCCAGATCGCGCGGCTGGCCAGCGACACCGCGCTGCGCCACCAGATGGGCGCCATGGCCCGTGAGCACGTACGCGCCCGCTACGGTGTCACTCGCCTTCTGGCTGACATTGAAGCGCTCTACTCGCGGCTGCCCGCCGCACCCACACGGTGAGCCGGCGGCGCCGGTTCGGCGAGACCGCGACCGGGGATCGCGGCAACCTTGACGCCGCGACGGTTGCCGGATTCGGGCGCGAGTGGGCCGCGTTTGACCAATCAGAGATGTCCACTGCCGAGCTCGCGAATTTGTTCGAGCGCTACTTCGAGCTGTTCCCTTGGAGCGAGCTGCCGCCGGATCCTGTCGGCTTTGACCTCGGCTGCGGCAGCGGCCGCTGGGCACGGCTGGTCGCCCCAAGGGTCAAGTCCCTGCATTGCATTGACCCCAGCCGGGAGGCAATCGAGGTTGCGGGGCGCAACCTCGCCCCACACCCAAACTGCGTCCTGCACGTCGCGGGCGTCGATGAGATTCCACTCCCACCCAACTCGATGGACTTCGGCTACAGCCTCGGAGTCCTACATCACGTTCCCAGCCCCGCCGCCGGGATCAGGGCCTGTGTCGAGCCGCTCAAGGCTGGCGCACCACTCCTGCTCTACCTCTACTACGCGCTTGACCAACGGCCGATTTGGTTCCGCGCAATCTGGCGGTTGACCGATGCCGCCCGTCGGGGCATCAGTCGCCTTCCCCACCGAGCCAAGCTTGCGACGACTTCGGTGATTGCGATGCTGATCTACTTCCCGATGGCGCGGCTGGCCCGCCAGCTGGAGGCGCTCGGACTTTCGGCAGATGGCGTTCCCCTTTCCAGCTACCGTGACAGCAGCTTCTACACGATGCGCACAGACGCCCTCGACCGTTTCGGTACCAGACTCGAGCAACGCTTCAGCTCAGACGAGATCCGGACGATGATGGAGGCCGCGGGGCTGGAACGGGTGACATTCTCAGAGGCCGCCCCGTACTGGCGCGCGGTCGGCTACAAGGTGGCGGATGGCGAGTAGCGAGGTCCCCCCCAGCTCGCTCAGCGAGCCTGATCTGCTCGTCTCCTCCTCGCTGCAGGGGGGAGGTCGCCTGCTCGGCTTCCGAATCGTCCAGTTCTCATTTCTATTTCTTCTTAGCCTGATTGCCACCCGCGCACTGGGGCCCAGTGGGCGCGGCCAGTACGCCTTGGCACTCAACCTGGCGACGATGGTCTGGGTGATTTCGCACCTCTCCGTCGAGCACTCGGTCGGGAGAATGATGGCTCGCAAGGAAGCCTCTCTGCATGAGCTCTGCCGCCTCGCCTCGTTTTTCGCGGTGACCCTCGGGCTGATTGGGGCCGCAATATCCCTGGCGATCGGTCTCGAGTTCCGCGGGTCGCTTTTGGGTCATGCGAGTCCAGCCACCGTGGCGCTTGCTGCTGCCACGATCCCCTTCACCCTGATCGGTCAGATGGCCACCGCCCTTCTTCTGCGAATGGGAGAATTGCGCGCCTACGGCTGGATTATCGCCGCCGGAGCAGCGGTGCAGTTCCTGCTGGTGCTGGCCTTCGCCGCCGGGATCGGCCTCACCCCCACTCTGGCGATGCTGGCCGCGCTGGCGACGGTGGCAGCGGTCGGGATCGCGCTCGCGGTGGTGCTGGCCAAGCGGGTCGGCCTGCGAGCGCTTTCTCCAGTCTCAGAATGGCGACTGGTGCGCTCCGCGCTCGCAATAGGCATCCGGCTGCAACCAGCCTCGATCGCCCTTTTTCTCAATCTGAAGATCGATCTGCTATTGGTCGGATTGTTGGCGACGACACACGAGGCAGGTCTCTACTCACTCTCAGCCAACCTCGCCGACATCGTCTTCACTGCGGTCTCGACCGTCGCCTTGGCGGCGCTCGAGACCCAGACCAGGGCTGATGCCCGGGCCGCCATCGCCTACACCGTTGACTTCATCGGCCAAAACCTGGCGGTTGCGCTGGTACTGGGCGGGCTCGCGGTCGTAGTCTCCTATCCGTTCATCGTCTTCGTCTACGGCTCCGCCTGGCAACCCAGTGTGGTTCCATTCATCCTCTTGATGCCCGCTGTCGTCGCCCTCGCGGTCGAGGGGCCGGCACGCGACCTCTTGATCCGCATCGCCCCACCGCTGGCGATATCGGCCGCCTCAGGAGCCGGCCTTGTGCTCAACGTCGGACTCAACTTCGTCCTGATTCCCAGGGTCGGCATCTCAGGCGCCTCGATCGCCTCGGTGATCTCCTACTGGGTTGCCGGCGGTCTAATGCTGTATCTCCTGTCCCGCTATGGAGAGGTGTCGATGAGACATGCCCTAAGACTTCCCCGCCGCGACGACCTGCTGCCACAGCTGCTGCGAGGCAGGTTGCGGCGGCCGGCGGGCTGACGCGTGTGCGGAATCGCTGGCTGGGTGGGGGACGTTGGTGCCGACCGGGAGGTGCTGGGGAGGATGTGTGATGCGATCGCACACCGAGGGCCCGACGCGGCCGGCGAGTTCATCGTGCCCGACAAGGTCGCGCTCGGCTTTCGCCGCCTGGCGATTATCGACCTGAAGACCGGGGATCAGCCAATCGCCGACGAGAGCTCGACCGTACACACCACCTGCAACGGCGAGATCTACAACTTCCGCCGCCTACGATCCGAGCTCGAGTCGCGCGGTCATAAGTTCCGCACCGCCTCGGACACCGAGGTGATTGGCCATCTCTACGAGGAGCGCGGGATCGATTGCCTCCAGGCGCTGCACGGCATGTTCTCTGTCGCCCTCTGGGACGGCCGCGAAGAGCGCCTGCTGTTGGCTCGCGACCGGCTCGGGGTCAAGCCGCTCTACTGGGCACTTGTTGGAGAGGGACTCCTTTACGCGAGCGAGCCCGGGGCCATCCTTGCGAGCGGCCTGATCGACGCACGCCCCGACCCGCGCGCGCTGGCCGCCTATCTGACCCTCCAGTACGTGCCCCCGCCCGGCAGCGGCTTTGAGGGAATCAGAAAGTTGGCCCCCGGCGAGCGGCTCGTCTATGAGCGCGGCCAGATGCGCATCGAACGCTACTGGCAACTTGATTTCACCGAGACCGAGGAGGCGTCTGAGGAGGAAGCCATAGAGCGCCTCGACGTGCTGCTCGCGGAGGCCACTCGCGACCGCATGGTCTCCGATGTCCCGGTCGGAGCCTTCCTCTCGGGGGGAATCGACTCGAGTCTCATCGTCAGCTACATGGCCGAGACCAGCAGCTCCGTCAGGACGTTCTCGATCGACTTCCCGGAGGCGGGCTTCAGCGAGGGAGAGCACGCGCGTCGCGTCGCCGGGATCTACGGCACCGAGCACGAGGATCGCGTGCTGGAGCCCGCGATCCTTCCATTGGTGGCAGAGTCGGTCCGCCATGCGGGCGAGCCCTTCGCCGATTCCTCGGCGATACCGACTTTGCTTCTCTCGAAGCTGACTAGGGAGAGCGTCACCGTTGCTCTTTCCGGAGACGGCGGCGACGAGGCCTTTGCCGGCTACCGGCGCTACCTGGTCGCGCACTTCGCCGACCGCTTCGATGCCGGAGGGGGCCTCGCCCGCCTCATCGAGCGGAGCGGTGCGCTCTCATTGCTGCCAGCTCGCGCTGATCAGCTGCGACGAGCCATCGAAGCCTTCGCAATGCCACCTAGGGAACGCTACGCGTCGATGATGTCTCACTTCTCACCTGCAGATCTGGCCTCACTTTGCACTCCAGCCTTCATCGAGGCGGCGGGTGGGGTCGGTGCTGCCTGGAAGGAGACACTGGCCCCGCCATCGATGGCCGGAGTCGACCGCTACCTGGCGCTCGACACCATGACCTACCTACCCGGAGACCTGCTGCTGAAGGTCGACCGGATGTCGATGGCAACGGCTCTCGAGGTGCGCTCTCCCCTACTTGACCATCGCCTCCACGAGTTCGCCGCGCGTCTGCCGGAGCGATTGAAGATGCGCGGCAGGACGACCAAGTGGGCGCTGAAGGAGCTGGCTCGACGTCGCGGCCTCCCCGCGGACCTCGTCCACCGCCGCAAGCAGGGCTTCGGCGTCCCCGTCGGCGCCTGGATGCGCAACGAGCTGCGCGCCTGGGTCGAGGACCTGCTGCTCGACCCAACCAGTCTCGGGCGCGGTTACTTCGACTCAGACGGCGTGCGTCGACTGGTCGCCGATCACCTCGGCGGAGCCGCCGACAACACCTATCGAGTCTGGAACCTGGCGGTGCTTGAGCTTTGGCACAGGACCTGGATCGATGCGGGCTGAACGGCCGCACGTTCTCTTCGCGATCGGCGGGCTCGGGCTGGGAGGCTCCGAGCGGCAGCTGATGCAGCTGATCGAGGCCGTTCACCCCCAGCGCCTCGAGGCCAGCTTGCTCACCTTCTCTAGCATCTGCGACCCGGGCCACGCGAAGATCTTGGGCAGGCTCGGCGTCGAGCTGATCCAGCTGGAGGCGTCCCGGGGTCCGCGCGGGGCCCGGCCGCTCGTCTCGGTTCCACGCGCCTTCCGCGTCATGCGCCGCCTCCGCCCCGACGCGGTCTACGCCTGGCTCGAGGAGGCCTCGACCACGATCACGCCGGCGGCCCGAGCCCTCGGCATCCCGGTCGTCGTCGCCCGCCGCAGCGTCTGTGGCTCGACGGTCGAGCGGCAAGCGCACTTCCGGATCCCGATCCGCTTGGCCGAGCGGCAGGCGCGGATCGTCACCGGCAACTCGGTCGCGGTGACGGAGGATGCCGCGGCCCGCGGCATCCTCTCCGAGCGCCTGCGCCTCGTCCCTAACGGCCACCCGCCGGTCGCGCCGCTGCCCCCTCGCTTCGCTGAGCCGGTGGCCCTCGGCTACCTCGCCAACTACCGGCCCGAAAAGGGACACGAGCGCTTCCTCGAGGCGCTGGAGCTAGTGCGGGCGCGCACTCCGTGGCGCGCCGATCTCGCTGGCGCGGGGCCGGCGCGCGAGCAGGTGGCTAGGAGCATCGCCGAGCGGGGACTGGTCGGCCAGGTCTCCGCTGGCCCTCAGATCACCGACGTTCGCGGCTTCTGGGCCGTGCACGACGTCGCCGTACTTCTCTCAGACGACGAGGGCAGCCCCAACGTCCTGATCGAGGCGGCCATGCTCGGACGCCCTCTGGTCGGGACCGACGCCGGCGGCACTCCCGAGGTCATCTCCAAGGACGGCGGCTTCCTCGTCCCGCACGAACCTCGCGCGATCGCGACGGTGCTGGAGCGGCTGATCGACGACGCCGAGCTGCGCCACTCACTTGGTGCCGCCGCGCGCCGGTACGCCTCGGCTCGGCACGACCTAGAGAGGTCGGTCGACGCTCACGTCACCGCGATCCAGGAAGCCCTGGCGCCGGCACTGTAGGTGCAGACCCCCTTTGGAGGAGGGCCATTACTCCATAGTTAAAATGCCGCGATGACACCGGGCTCGCCGAGACGTCCGTTAGTGCGGAAGATGAAGACGCTCGTCAAGCTCTTAAGGCAGAGAGCCTTCGGCGAGAAACACGAGCGTGAACGTGCGGGATATGCACTGCTCGACAAAGCGCACCGGGTATTGCTACCCGACTACAAGCTGACCGAGTACGGCAGGCTTTGGTTCTACGATTCTGAGTACTTCGATCAATACAGGCGACTGGGAATCGAGGACGACCTCTCGGCTGACCGCAAGTTCCTCCTTCGAGAGCTGCTGAGGCTCGCGAGCCGGGATGAGGGCGACACTGTCGAGACCGGTGTCTACAACGGGGCATCGTCATGCGCGATCCTCGCCGTAGATGAGTACATGGCGGAACGGCCCGAGCCGGTAATGCACTTCCCGACCGGACAGGGCGTGATCATCAAGGCTGGATCACAAGATCAGGATTTTGAGCTTTGAAAACCGGCTCCAATTCTGCGCGAGGTCCGCTCCCGCACGATCGACACCAAGAGCTCCGCGACGAAAATGGCTGCGGCCGCGAAGAGAATCCAGGCTATCGGCGCAAACACGGTGTCGAAGCGCAACTCGAAGCGGACGACGAGCGTCTCGAGGATCAGGCCCAACCCGGCCACCAGGAGGAAGGTGGCACTCGCCAGCCGCGCCCGGCTGCGGCCTACGAAGGGCATCAGAAGTATCAGCGCTCCGCCCAGGGTGATGATGAAGAGGAGCCCGTTGACTATTTGCGCTGCTCGCCAAGGCAACCTCGTCAGCACCGAGTCGCCGGGTGTCGTCTTGAGACCCGCGGCACCGCGGATCTCCCTCCGGACAATCGAAATCTGGTCCCCGCTCGAATTGGTACCAAGGGTATCGGGATCATATGCGGCTATGTACTGCCCGAGAATGCCCCAGGTGTCGGCGAGGTAGGAGCCTGGATCTTCGAGTATCGCCTCGCGACCCAACCCCCCCATCGCACTCGCCGCTTCGGAGATGGTCTTTCCCTCGCCCACGAGTGCATCGAGGACTGCGACGGTGGGACCGCCGGTGTTGTAGACGCTTAGCGCAAGGCGACCATCGGCAGAGTCAGCCGGCGGCGGCCTCCTCTCGGAGGTGATCACGCGGCCATAGAGCGAGACACCGCCCTCGGTGGCAACTTGAGGATCCCCGTAGCGGATGAGGTTGTGCAGCACCCAGGGAGCCAAGACACACAAAAGCGCGGCAAGCGCGATCGCGCTGAACCGCAGCCCGATTCGCCAATTGCGCGCCCCAAGTAGAAGAGCAGCCGGAATCACTGCGACCGCCAGCTGTCCGTTGGCCCTCAACAGGGTTGCGAGGCCGAACGTCACCCCCACGGCCGCAGGCAACTGCCAGGAAATCCGCTGGGCACGTAGTCGAAGGGCAGCCTCCGCCAGTAGAACCGCGCCGACAAGCGATGCGATCCCAAACAGGTAGTCGGGCAGGGCGACCTGCTCGGTGACAATCATCAACGGGGATGCGGCGGTCAGAAAACCGGCCAGAACACCTACCCATTGGCTGAAAAATCGCCAGCCGACCAGGAACACGAAAGCGGGGAGGACGATCCCGATCAGGTTCTGCAGAACGACGACCCCGCTGACGGGGCCTATCCCGAGCCCTTCGATCGCAGCAAGCAACAGCGGGAATGCCGGCGGGCGGAAATTGTTAGGAAAGCCCTGCCCATGCAGTAACCCCCGCGCCACCGGCAGATAGAAACCGGTCGTATCGCTCGCCGCGATTCCCTCCCCAAGAAATGGTGCGCGCACGGCTCCGGCAATAACGGTAAGAACGACTGACCAAAGCAGCATTCTTCGACGGACCTCGGGCCGAAAGAAATGTGCTAGGCCTTCAAATTCCTCCCGATCTCGGTTTCCTTCGATCACGATGTCAAAATGCGACTCAGACAGGCGCCGCCAATCGGCGTGAGGTGGACCCGGTCAGCGACGACCCGCCCTCAGCTCTTTCTGCAGGAAGACTGCTTGGCGCTGCGCGGCCGCGCTGGCCGCCCGGGTTGCCGCCGCTGACGGCGGCGTGGACGCGTCCGTCGGCACGGTCCCGTTCTTCTGGATTTCGACGCGATTCTGGGCCAGCTGGCCCAGTTCCGCGTCCAGCCTCGAGTCATAGATGATCTGCCAGTTGCCCCGCTCCCGGCGCCAGGTCATCGAGGCCTGTTCTTTCGTGCCTTCGGCGAAAATCAACGAGTAGCGGATGGTCGTGTCGCCCAGGTTCTTGCTGAGACCGACGATCGCCGGTTTAAGAAGCGGAAAAGTCGAGGTGTTCTGCTTTTTTGCGCTGATAATCGAAGCAGTGCCCATAAAAGCGCGAAAGCGCGGTTCGTAGTAGGCAGCGACTTCCGCCCAGGACTGATACTGAAGAGCCGACCAGTAGCGCAGGAAGGCCCGCTGCACGCTGCCCGGCGGGTAATGCGACAGTTCGGCGGCCGTCAAAACGTTGCTCGATGCCGGCGCCGAGGCGGTTTCCGAAGAAGTGGTTCCGCATGATGAAACCGAGAATGCGAGTATCAAGCCCAAGAGGGAAGCCATCGCGGTACCTCGCCAGGCCGCCGGCAGAAAACGATTCGAAGACCCCCCGTCCACCTGCACGCCGAGAGTATATGCCGATGAACCTGGCGCCGGCAATGCAGCCTCCTTCCGCGCCATATGATGGGCATCTCCTGGCAATCCGAGTAAGGGCTGTCGCGGGATCTCGGAGATGAGCGCCAGTAGAAAGAGTCCGTGGTCGACGCGCCGGCGCACCCGGGCCGGCCTCTTCATCACCGCGTTCCTGGCCCCGTTTTCCGCCACCCGTCTCGTCGGGCCGCTCACCCTCGGCAGGGCGGTCGCCCTGAGCTTCGCTGCGCTGCTGGCGATTGACCTGTTCAGACTCCGCCCGCAGCGGGTGAAGTTTGAAACCGCGACGATCCTCCTTGCTGCCGCTTACGTCGGTCTCTTCGGCTGGATTTTCCTCAACACTCTCGCCTGGGGTTGCAATTGCGACGGCAAGCTCGGCGGCTTTGCCGAGTTCGCCTTGGTCGGCATGCTCGCCCTCGGCGCGATCAGCTTCGAGCCCCGCCTGCGCGGCCTCGCGATCCTCGCCAGTCTCTGCGGTCTCGCCCTGGCCACTGCGCTGGCGCTTCTGGGCGTCGGCAGCATCAACTCCGGGACTGTCGACCTAAGCCAGACGGGCGGCCGGCTCTCCGGCACCTACGGCAACGCGAATGAACTCGGGTTCGCGCTTGCGCTGGGGTTCCCGATCGTCCTCGCCTACCTGCCCGGCGCCGGCCGCAGGGCTCGGTTCGCCCTGGGGGCCACTTTCCTCGCTTTTGCCGCCGCGCTCGTGCTCACTTACTCGCGCGGCGGCATCATCGCCGCCGCGTTCGGGGCCGTCGCGGTCGCGCTCTGGCTGGCGCGTGGTTCGCGCCGCCGCGTTGCGATCATCCTCGCCGGTGCCGGGGCTGCTGTGCTGGTCGCAGCCGTCCTATACTCGGTGTTTGAGCGGGAACGCCAGGCGGCGAGCTTCGCCTCGGTCCCGGCGACGCTGAAGCCCCTGGACCAGCGCGACCTTAGCGGTTGGGACAGCCGCGCCCTTGGGCCGATCCCGCGCGGTCCTTCACGGTTGTCGAACCAGCCGTCCGGGTTCGCGATTCGCGCCAGCCGCGGCGGCGAGGGGGTGAGCTTCCGCTGGGGCGAAGCCAGCGCCGGAGGCACCTACACGCTGCGCTTCCGGGCTCGGGCGGAGGGCGCCGTCCACCTCCCCTTCAGCTACGCATTGGGCGACGCCGTGCAGGCGGGGATCGGTCGCCTGCAGGTGGGAAAGCTCGGTCCACGCTGGGAGCGCTTCAGCCTCGTCTGGCACCCGCGCCTGCGAGCGCCCCACGCGATGCTCTACGTTTGGCAGCGCGGTCAACCTTCGACCTTCGCGCTCACCGATGTCAGTGTCGTCGCCCACGCACGCGGACGCCCCACGCGCGTGGTCGCGGTGTCGGGGCGCCTCGAGGGCTCGATCTACGACCACCTGACGGCGGCCGCCAGCCATGAAGAAAACCGCTACATCCGCTCGCGGCTGGCGGCCGCCCGGCTGGCGCTGCGGGCCTTTGGCTCAGAGCCTCTGCGCGGGATCGGCTGGGGCACCTTCCCGACCTACTCCTCCGAACACCTCAACTACGGCCAACTCGCCGCCCACGACGAGTACCTCGCCTTCGCCGCCGAGGTCGGGCTCGTCGGGGTGCTCCTCCTCTGCCTGCTGATCGGCGCCGTGGTCATCGGGGCCAGGCGACTCGGGCCGGGCAGGGCCGAAACCGCCGCGATCGGCGTCCTCGCGGCGGGCGCCGCCGGCCTCGTTTTCGTCGAGGCGCTGCCGATCCCGCAGCTCTCGATTCCGTTGGCCCTGGCGGCCGCGGTCGTCTGCGGTCGGCGCCGCGCGCCCGACTGACCGCAGCGGTCGACGCTCAGGAGCGCGTGGAAGAACCGACGCGGTCCACCTCGGCCTCGCCGAGGTGGTGCTCGACGGTGCGCCGCAGGCCCTCGCTGAACCCCACCGCGGGCCGGTAGTCGAGTTGCTCTTCGGCCTTGGAGATGTCGGCGAGGGAGTGGGGGACGTCGCCCGGCCTCGGCTCGAGGTAGTCGGCCTCGATCCCGACGCCGAGGATCTCCCGCAGCTCCTCGAGCAGCAGGTTGAGGCTGACCCGCTCGCCGCAGGCGACGTTGAACGTTTTTCCGGAGACGTCCTCGGCGCTCGCAGCGAGCAGGTTCGCCTCAACCACGTTGTCGATGTAGGTGAAGTCCCTGGACTGCTCGCCATCGCCGAAGACGACGGGTGCCTCGCCCCCCAGCAGCGCGGTGATGAATTTGGGGATCACCGCCGCGTACTGGGAGTGGGGGTCCTGACCGGGGCCGAAGACGTTGAAGTAGCGCAGCGCCACCGTCTCCAGCGCGTAGACCTGTGAGAAGCTCCGGCAGTAGCCCTCACTCGCCAGCTTGGCGACTGCGTAGGGGGCGATCGGCCTCGGCGCCCGGTCCTCTTGCTTGGGAAGGGTCGGGTCGGAACCGTAGATCGACGAGGAGGACGCGAACACGACCCGGCGCACGCCGCTATCACGCGATGCCAGCAGGATGTTTAGCGTGCCGATGACGTTCACCGCGTTGCTGGTCAGTGGGTCCTGAATCGAGCGCGGAACCGACGGCAGGGCGGCCTCGTGAAAGACGACCTCGCAGCCCTTGACCGCATTGTGAACCCTCTCGTAGCTCTGGATGTCCCCCTCTACCACCTCGACTGCGTCCCTCAGCGGGGCGAGGTTCGACCGGTGGCCGGTAGAGAAGTTGTCGACCACCCGAACCTGATGGCCATCGTGGAGCAGCCGACTCGCGAGATGTGAGCCGATGAATCCCGCGCCGCCCGTGACGAGCACCTTCACGATGCTGATGATATCCGGCACCTGTCAGAATCGCGGCGGGCATGGGGACTAACGACGCGCCACCGACTACGGAGACTCCCCTGACGGATCCGGCCTGGCTCGGTGTGCTGCTTGCCGATCCCGGCGCAGGGGAGACGCTTCGCCTCGACCTGGAGGGAGCCCATGCTGGCGAGCGGCTGCTCGCCCCCCGCGTCCGAGGAGTGCTCCGTTTCGTGCAGTCGGACTCCTACGCCCAGAGCTTCGGCAGGGAGTGGAATTGGTTCGCGCAGACGCAGTTGGACCGCCCCGCCGAAGAGCAGACTGAGTCGCGCGAGACGTTCGCCGCCAAGACGGGGTTCTCGCCCGAGAACCTGCGCGGCAAGACGGTGCTGGACGTTGGCTGTGGGATGGGGCGCTTCGCCGAGGTCGCCGCCTCCTACGGGGCCCAGGTCCTCGGCGTCGACCTCTCCGTCGCCGTCGATGCCGCCCATGGCAACCTCGGCGAGCGAGACAACGCCGCCTTTGTTCAAGCCGATGTCTTCGACCTCCCATTCCGCCCCGGCTCCTTCGACCTGATCTATTCGCTCGGCGCTCTCCACCACACGCCGGACACTCGCTCAGCGTTCTCAAAGCTGCCCCGGCTGCTCAAGCCGGGCGGGAGGATCGCGATCTGGGTCTACTCCAACGAACGGCGCCTGCGCTACCTGGCCTCCGACCTGTTGCGGCCGATCACTACGAGGATGGGTAACGAACGCCTGCTGCAACTTTGTAAGGCGGCCGGTCCACTCGGCGCCCTCTACCGGACGCGCCTAGGTCGCCCGCTTTCGGCAATTCTGCCTGTCTCCCGCCACCCCGACCCCGAGTGGCGGGTGCTGGACACATTCGACTGGTACGCGCCGAGGTTTCAGTGGAAGCATGACTACCCCGAAGTCGAGGGCTGGTTCCGGGAGGCCGGCCTTGCCGACATCCGCCGCCACGAGGTCGCGGTCTCGGTGTCCGGCCGCCGCCCTGACGCCTGACCGGGCGCTAGCCGCGTTTGTAGGCGTAGTAGGCCGGCTTTTTCACGCCTTTATAGGTGAGCAGGCCGCGATTCACCTCGGTGCCCTTGCCATTGGGAGGATCGTCATAGAGAGAGAACCAACCCAAGGTGTAGATCCGATGCCATTCGTCGACGATCTTGAAGGCGGCGCTCAGCCAGTTCGCTGCCGTCTTCCTCGTGACCCAGTAGTTGAATTCATAGTTGGGATGGTCGGTCGGCAGGAAGTACTCCGAGAGGAACAGGGGCAGCTTTTTATTCCTGCCATCTCGCGCGAGATATTTGTCGATGTACTGGGCGACCGTGTCCAGATCGCAGAAATCAGCGACGCCGCTCTTCGGGTTGATCGGCCCCTCGCTCAGGTCCGGCTTTCGATAGCCGAACGGGTTGTGGCCGTACATGTCCATCCGCGGCGGCTTTCCGTCGGGCAGGCGCAGGGCCTTGATGAAGGCCAGGGGCCGGATGTCACCGCCGCTGAAGCTATTGCCACCGATCACGATATTCGCCGGATTGACCCCCTTTAGCGCTACATATGAATCATCGAGTATCTGGGCGTAGATTTCTGGACCGCGCGACTGGGCCTTGGTGAGGTTCAGGCCTTCGACTTCCTTGGGCAGCGGCATGAAGTTTTCTCGGCGCACCGGCTCGCCCCATATCTGCCAGTAGTGCACTTGGGGCCAGCGCTTGGAGGCCGCGGCCACGAAGTTGGCGTAGTCCTGGGGGTTGGTTGGAGCCCAGCGCCAGGGACGCCCGCCGTTGGCCCAGCCGGGGGCGCCGGAAACCTCGAGCACAACCTGAATCCCGTACTTTTCGCCGTTCTTGATTGCTTCTTCAACCGCCGGGGTCCAGATATAGGCGGGGTCGTTGGGGTCGGTCGGGTTTTCCGGCTTGGTCGGTGCGATCCGCGACCAGTTGATCGTGATCTCATAGAGCCCGGCGCCGAGATCGGCGTAAGTTTCAAACGCCTGCGAATCGTATGGACCCCAGATCAACTTATGGGTTGAAGGGGCCGCTGAGGCCGACCCCGAAGCGGCACACAGGAATGCGAGAGCGAGTGCCAAGGCGGCCAGGGCCGTGGTTAGGCCGGCGCGGAGCGGGGGTAGAGTCTTGATCTTCGAATTCATGATCGTCGCGACCACAAACAGAGGGCCGGTTTCCCCCCAACACCTCAGAGCGAGGATCGTACTGATCGCGTTCCTGGTCGCCGTCGGCTTCGCCATCGTGGCCGCATATCCTCGGCCCGCGATCGCCGGGGGGGTCCACTTTGACCCCGAAAGTCCGGCCGGCAAAGAGTACGCGCTGCCTCTCTCCCAGGCTCGAAACGAAGGGGCGGGGAAAAGCGGGGTGAGCAAGGGGGGCTCGGTGGAGCCAGCGCCGCTGTTCGGCGAAGGGGTGGCCGGACCCGGCGGGCCAAGCGCCCCCGCGCCAAGAGGCTCGCGAGGCGGCGCACAAGACGCCCACGGCCCCCATCACAAGAGCCTCGAGCGGAGCGTACCGGGCGCACACCCACTGGCAAGAGCCGGAGCCACCGCAGATGCCAGCAGCAGCTATTCGACGACAAGCGCGGTCGGCCTGGTCGCCGCGATCGTTCTCCTTGGCGCCAGCCTCGGCTTCGGCCTTCGAGGCCTGCAGCGGATCCGGACAGGCTGACCGTATTGGCAGGCCTCGGCTCGAGCCTCGGGCGGGCGACGCTTCGCGGGTCAGCTGGTCTCGCGCTCGCCACGCTGATCACGCTTGGGCAGGCGCCGGCCTCCCCGGCCGCCACGCTGAGCCTCAAGCCAATCGGCAACTTCGAATCGCCGACCTACATCACCTCGGAGCCCGATCCCGAAATGCTGCTGGTCACCGAGCGCGAAGGCACGATCGAGCTGGTCGATCACGGCCAGGTCAGCACCTTTGCCGACCTCTCGTCGCTGGTCGACTGCGAAGGCAGCTGCGTCGGCGAGCGCGGGCTGATGTCGCTGGCGGTCGCTCCGGATTTCGCCACCAGCGGCCAAGTCTACGTCGACTTCACAAACAACTCGACCGGCGAGATCCACGTCGACGAGCTGACCGCCGAAGGAAACACGGCGCCACTCTCCAGCCTGCGCCCGCTGCTGACGATCGAGCACTCCGACGCCGACAACCACAACGGCGGGCAGCTGCAGTTCGGGCCCGACGGCTACCTCTACGTCTCGACGGGGGACGGCGGCGGGGGCAACGACCAGTTCCACAACTCCCAGAACCTGGGCAGCCTGCTCGGCAAGCTGCTGCGGATCAATCCCAGCGAAGCGAGCCCGACTCCGACCATCTGGAGCTACGGCCTGCGCAACCCGTTCCGCTTCTCTTTCGACCGCCGCACGGGCGACATGGTGATCGGCGACGTCGGCCAGAGCGCCCGCGAGGAGGTCGACTTCGCCCCCCGCCTGGCGAACGGCGAAGTCGGCGGCCAGGGCGTCAACTACGGCTGGAACTGCCGCGAGGGCTTCATCGAAGGGCCGGCCGACGACCTCCCCGGCGAAGGCTGCGCCACCGGCAGCTTCACCAATCCCGTCTTCGACTACCCCCACAATGACCCCGGCGGTGATGCTGCCCACGGCTGCGCGATCATCGGCGGCTACGTGGTCCGCGACCGCAGCCTCGGCGACCTCTACGGCCGCTATGTATACGGCGATCTCTGTGTCGGTGAGATCCGCTCGCTACTGCTGCCCGCAACCGGCAACGGGCGGGCGGGCGGGGACCGCTCCGAGGGGCTTGAAGTCGCCAACCTGAACTCCTTTGGCGAAGACTCCTGCGGGCGGATCTACACGGTTTCGGGCAGCGGTGAGATTTCGCGGCTCGAAGGCCCAACCCCCGCGGTGTGCGGCGCGTCCGAAGAACCGCCGCCGAGGGGAGAACCGCCGCCCTACGAACGAACCTCGCAGACCGAGGCTCCGACCAAGACCGAGATCATCCTCAGCTCCGCGCGCAAGGTCAAACCCGGCGCCCGCGCCCTGCTGAGGGCCACGGTCACTCCCTGCCCGAGCCGCGAAGGCCAGACGATCCAGCTCGACCGCGGCGGGCGAAAGCTCGCCAGCGCTCAGCTCAATGAAGACTGCACCGCAGAGTTTCGGGTGTCCGTCGCCCATCGCTCGACCTTCCGCGCGCTGGTTGGGGCGATCGGCGAGTACCTGAGCGCGCGGACCGCGAAGTTGACGATCAAGATTGCGGGCTGAGGGCCCGCTGCTCCGCTGCCCGATCCAACAAGCTGGCCCGAGAGGCGGCGGCGGCGGGATGCGGCTCGCGGAGCGCGGCTGGTCAGGTCAGCTAGCCTAGGCGCGCCCGTAGCGATCACTGACCCGAACCACATCCTCCAGGTCCGGCGTGGAGACCTCGATCACCACCGAGTCCTCCAGAGCCTCGATCGTGTGCACGACCTTGGGTTCGATCCGCCAGGCCGATCCCGGCCGAACCTCACGGCTCTCGAGCTGATCGTGCGCCGGCCCTTGGCTTAGCAGCAGCCGACCGGAGAGCAGGTAGGAGGTCTCGTCCTTGCGATCGTGGTACTGCACCGAGAGCCGCTGGCCGGCGCTGACATGCAGGAGCTTGCCCGCGTATCGATCACAAAGGGCAAACCAGAGCTCATGCCCCCAGGGCTTTGGCACCTCGCGTGGCAGACCTTCGGCGTTCATCGCGCTAATTATTGCTGGTCTTGATGCCCGTCCGCGCCGGCGTCCATGCGGCGCCCGGCGGCGCTCAGAGCCCGAGCGTTTTAGCGATGATGCCGCGCTGGATCTCCGAGGTGCCGCCGTAGATCGTCGAGACCAGCGCCGTGCGCACGAGGCGCTCCATGTCGTACTCAGAGGAGTAGCCATAGCCACCCATCATCTGCATGCCCTCAAGCGTCACCCGCTTGGTCACCTCGGTGACGAACAGCTTCACCATCGAGGCCTCCTGGGGCAGCATCCGCCCGGGCGCCTCATCGGTCAGGGTCGCGACCCAGCGGGTCATCAAGCGGGCGGCCTCAAGGTCGGTGGCGAGATCGGCGAAACGGTGCTGGAGAGCCTGGAAGGAGCCGATCGGGCGGCCGAACTGTTTGCGCTCCTTGGCGTAGGCGAGGGCATCATCGAAGGCGCGCTGGCCGATGCCGAGCATCGTCGCGGCGAGGATCAGGCGCTCGACATTCAGCCCCGCCATCAGCTGCGTCCAGCCCTGGTCGACCTCGCCCAAGACGGCCTCCGCGGGCGCCTCGACATTGCTGAGATAGAGGCTGTTGGTCTCGCGGCCGCCCATCGTGTCGATCGGGACGATTTCCATTCCCTCGACCTCGCGGGGCACCGAGATCATCGTCAGGCCCTCGTGCTTTGACTCTCCCTTGGTCGTGCGACAGACGATCAGCACGTGATCGGCGATGCGGGCATTGGAGATGAAGACCTTCTGGCCGTTGATCACAAAGCCGCCGTTGACGCGCTCAGCCGAAGTGCTCAGCGAGCCGACGTCGGAGCCGGAATCAGGCTCGGTCATCGCGATCGCCTCGACTGAGCCGGCCGCTATACCGCCGAGGATCTGCGCCTTTTGCTCCTCGGTCCCAAAGCGCTGGGTTGCGCCGGCGACGATCAGCGTGGTCGAGTAACCACCGATCGGGGCGAGACCGCGAGCGGTCTCCTCCATGAACAGACAGGCGTCGAGCATCGTGCCGCCGCTGCCGCCGTATTGCTCGGGGATCGTGTTCCCGAGCCAGCCCAGCTCGGCCATCTGCCGATAGATGTCGAAGTTGTGGTGCTCCTCGTTGGCGTTGGTGAGCTTCTCGCGTTGCTCCTGGGTCCCGCACTCGCGCGAGCAGAAGTCACGGATCGCGGCGACGAAGTCCTGCTGCTCATCGGAGAGGGCGAAGTTCACTGTGGCGGCAGGCTACCCGGCGGCGCCTCTATTTGGTCGCACCACAGACGTCGAAGCCGTAGTGCTGGGCGATCAACTGCGCCCGCCGGGCGTCGCTTTCGATCGCCAGGGTGAGCGGTGTGGTCAGCGATCGGCCCGAGGTTTCCAGGGCCAATCCATACTTATCGGTGGCGATCGTCTCGGCCTCGATCGCGTTCAGCATCGCGGTGTAGGTGGGGCGATCGCCAGCTGGCGCTTTCAGCCTCTTCAGCTGGCCGATCTCAAGCCTCGTGTCGCGGGCGCTGCGCTGCAGCGAGGCCCCCACGCGTCGGCGGTCCTTGGCGGCCAGCGCCCGCCGGGTCGCTGCCCTGTCGGGCGTGAGTTTCTTCGCGAACCGAGTGCAGATCTGATCGGCCTTTGCGATCAGTTCATCTTTGGCCGACGAGGACGAGGACCCCCCGCAGCCGAGGAGCCCGATCCCTATCGCCCCGAGGGCCAAAAGCGCGCAAAAGCGAAGCACCGGTCGGCGGAGATTCTAAGCGCGCTCCCGAAATCACAAAAAGACCAGCCGGCTGGGCTCGCGAGACGGTTATTCTCGATGTCTGGGAGGCGGGCCCCAGGCCAAGATTTTGACCCGGGTTCTGGAAGCGGTCGGTCTAACCGTGGGCACTCAGCGCTGCCTGGCCGCAGAGTCGAATGCCCTGCTCGATCGCCGGCGGGGACAGGTTGCCAAAGCCGAGCACGAGTCCGGGCGGCCCCCCGGGGGCGAAACGGTGCCGCCCGAGACCCTCGAGCCCCACCCCACGCTCGGCCGCAGCGGCGATCAGCGCCGACTCGCCAATCTCATCGGGTAGCTCGACCAGCTCATAGAGCCCGGCCGCACCTTCGCGCACCACGCGAGCGGCGGGCAGCCACCTGCCCAGCGCCTCCAGGAGCACTTCGCGGCGGCGCTGATAGCGCAGGCGCATGCGGCGCAGGTGGCGGTCGAGCTCGCCGCGCTCGATGAACTCGGCCAGGGCAAGCTGACCGATGACCTCTGAGCCACGATCCTCAACGGCCTTGGCCGAGATCAGCGACCAGGCCAGCCAGGAGGGCAGAAGTGTCCAGCCCAGGCGCATGCCCGGGGCCAGGCGCTTGCTCGCCGAGCCGACATAGGCGACCCGCTCCGGCGCCAGGCCCTGCAGAGCACCGACCGCCGCACGGTCGTAGCGGTACTCGGCGTCGAAGTCGTCCTCGATGATCAGCCCTTCGCTGGCCTCCGCCCACTCGACCAACTCAGCGCGGCGCTCGCTGCTCAACACGGAGCCGCTCGGGAACTGGTGGGCAGGCGTCACCACCACGGCCCTGGCATCGGTGGCGAGCAGCGCGTCGACCCGCAGGCCCCGCTCATCGGTCGGGATCGGCACCACCTGAAGGCCCGCCTGCTCGACGATCAAACGGTGCGGGTGCCAGCCGGGGTCCTCGAGTGCGACGTGCTCGGCGCCATTCGCGTATAGCCAACGACAGATCATCGCGAGGCACTGCGAGAAGCCGGTGGTGACCATGATCAGCTCAGGATCCGCGGCGGCGCCGTGGACGCGCCCCAGGTAGCCGGCCAGGGCCTCGCGCAGGGACTCGGTCCCGCGTGGATCGGGATAGCCAACGGCGTCGATCGGTGCCTGGCGCCAGGCGGCGCGCAGCGATCGCAACCAGCGGTCGCGCGGAAACCCCGAAAGGTCGGGCAGGCTGGGGTCAAAGTCGTAGTCAAAGCGCGCCAGCAGCGAGCGGGCGGCCGGGCGCCGAGCCGGCGCGCGAACCGCGGCGGCGACCCGCACCGGGGCCCCCTGTCTGATCTGTAGATAACCCTCGGCGGCGAGCTGACCATAGGCCTCGCTGATCACGCCGCGTGAGACGCCGAGCTCGGCCGCCAGCGCCCGTGAGGAGGGCAGGCGGGTATCGGCGAGCAGGCGCCCGGTGCGGATCTGGGCTCTGATCGAGTTCTCGATCTGCTCCCCCATCGAGCGCTCCCGTCCGCGTCTGACGTCGACGAAGAGCGCGGCAACTGGCCCGGTTTCTACAGCCATGACTGGCACTGTATATCGAGCCAGTCAAGCCCTAGGCTGCTCTGTAGCGGCCACAAGGAGGTAGTCATGAACAAGATCACCGTTGTCGGCGGCGGGCTCGCCGGCCTCATCGCCTCGATTGCCTGCGCAGAGCAGGGTGCCCCGGTCCAACTGCTTGAGGCCCATGAGGCGCTCGGCGGGCGGGCGCGGACCAGCGACCCTCCCTACCGGGCAAATCTGGGGCCTCACGCGATCTATCGAGACGGCTCCAACTGGGCCTGGCTCGCCGAGCGCGAGCTGATCCCGCCATTCGCGCGGCCGCCCCTCAGCGGCCTGCGCTTTCGCTACCAGGGAGTCTCGCGGCGCACCCCTCCGCTCAGCATCCTGCCCGCGGTCCTGCGCCTGCGCGGCCGCCGGGCACCGACCGATCAGGACTTCCGCACCTGGGCTGCAGAGCACTCCGACGAGTCGACATCCAAGATCCTGAGCGCCGCCGCCGGCGTCTTCACCTTCCACCACGATCCCGGAGCGCTCTCGGCCGCCTTCGTCTGGGAGCGCGCGGTGCGCACCCTGCTCAGCCCACCCCCCACCGCCCGCTACCTGCTCGGCGGCTGGAGCGCGCTGGTCGAGAAACTCGGGCAGCGGGCGCGAGAGCTCGGCGTGCAGATCGAGACCTCCCACGCGGTTGACTCGCTGCCCCAAACGCCGCTGATCATCGCCACCGCGCTGGAGGACGCCGGCCGCCTGCTCGGCGACCGGTCGCTGAGCTGGCCGAGCGGACACACCGTCTGCCTCGATCTCGGCCTCCACCATCGCCGCGGTGACCCCTTCGTCGTCTCAGACCTCGATGAGGCCGGCTGGATCGAGCGCTACACGGCGCCCGATCCCTCGCTTGCGCCCGACGGTGAGGAGCTGATCCAGGCTCAGATGCCGATCCGGCCCGATGAGAGCGCCGAGCGCGCCACGCTGCGCCTCGAGACGCTGCTCGACGTCTCCCTGCCTGACTGGCGCGAGCGGACGACCTGGCGGCGGCGCCAGGTGATGGTCGGCCAGAGTGGTGCCCTTGAGGAGCCGGGCAAAACCTGGCGCGACCGCCCCGCGATCGACCGCGGAGACGCGGTCTTCCTCGCCGGTGACCAAGTCGCCGCCCCGGGGCTGCTCTCTGAGGTTTCCTGGGCAAGCGCTACCGCGGCGGCCGAGCTGGCGCTGGCGGCCGCCCGGGTCAGCGATTCAACGCCCGCACGCCAGATCGCCTGAGCGCTCGGGGGTTGGGCGGCTAGGGATATCCACGGCGGCGGTCAACCAGCTCACCCAGCCGAAATGGAGTCCGCCGTCCAGCCCGAGCAGACCACGATCGCGGTGATTTAGGCAGGAGCCGCCGGCGCTGATCGCCCTCGCGCTCTGCCCGGGGGTGGACTTTTCAAAGGCCGCCGAGGAGGCCGGTGAGGGGCCTCCAGGATCAGAGAAGTAGCCCATCGCCGGATCACCCCGGCCGCCAGAAGCAGCTGGGAGCACGGCGCTTGTTGAATCAGTTCGCGAGCCTCGGCAGGGGTGCCCTAGGATTGCGCCGTGCCGTTCACCCTCAGGAACCTCAAGGATGACCTGGAGGACCTCGGGTCCAACTTCGACGGCGCGCCAGACCTGGAGTTCCGCGCGGCGACCGAGGCGCTCGAGCTCGAGAATTCCGGCCTCAGCTACCAGCGCGTCCCGCCCAACTATCGCTTTCCCTACGGTCACACGCACAAGAAGCAGGAGGAGGTGTACGTGGTGCTGCGCGGGGGCGGGCGGATGAAGGTCGACGAGGAGATCGTCGAGCTCAGGGAATGGGACGCGGCGCGAGTCCCGCCCGGCGCGTGGCGAGGCTATGAGGCAGGGCCTGAAGGTCTCGAGATCCTCGTCATCGGCGCGCCCAATCTCGGTGAGTCTCCGCGCGAGGATGTCGAGGGCGAGCGCGATTGGTGGGCTCCCTAGCGCCGGTAGGCACAGGTGGATAAGGGACTCAATCGGGCGAGGGTCGCAATCGCGTGAAGAGAGGCCGGGGCCCACCTGTCAGCGCCGTTGGGGAAACCCGTCACCGCGCCTGAGCGAACCTCAGATGAGAGCTCATCTCGCCGTTCGGCGAGACGCTCCACCTCGCGAACCGCGAGTATGGACAGATGCCCCAACCGCGACGTCCCAAGAAACGTGCCGAGCCCGTCGACTATGGCTGGGTGATCTCGTTTGGTTGCAAACAGACCGGCACGCTCAAGCGGCTGAAGGTCGACACCGACCCAGCCCCCGACACTAGCCCGATCGAAGTCCCCTGCGTCTGTGGCGAGGTGCACCGGGTTATCGTCAGCCCGTACCGCCGTCGGCGCTCGGCCGACGAGCAATTTGACCTCGAGGTCAATTCGCTCGACGAGTTGCGCGGGGAGTGAGACGGCTCCCGGGCCGCGCTCCCACCCGATCAGCTGGATAGCGTTGCGTGCTGTGTCCAGATCCGGGCTGATCGGATGTGGTGCTGCGCTTCTGGCAGCGATGCTGCTCTTCGGGCTCGCGAGCGCCGGGAATGTCACCGCCGATCCCCCCGCCTCCGGCGCCAGCAGGCTCGCTTCTGACGGCGGCACCGTTATCGGAGCTGGCCGCCAGCCGATCGGCTGCACGGCGCCTGCGGGCGCCGAGGTGCAGGAAGGCCCGCGCTCGAGCCGCCGGGTCGCGCTGACCTTCGACGACGGTCCCAACTCGATCCAGACCCCGGAGATCCTGGCGACGCTTGAGAGCTTTGACGCCCGGGCGACCTTCTTCGAGGAGGGGCGCCACGTCGCCGGCCGCGAAGAACTGATGCGCGAAATTCTTGCCACCGGCAACGAGATCGGAAACCACTCCTACCACCACCCTAAGTACCCCGGCAATGCGGAGCTGAGCTCGACCAACCTCCGCATCCGCGAAGCCACCGGGTTCGAGCCCTGTCTGTTCCGGCCGCCGTATGGGCTGGTCGACGGCAGGGTGACCGAAGCAGCACAGCGAAACGGCCTGGAGATGGTGCTCTGGAACCTCGATACCGGTGACGATCATCACGACAGCGCCGCGGAAATTCAGGCGCACGCCATCGATCGAGCTCAACCCGGTTCGATCATCCTCATGCACGACGGTGGCCACCATCGCGAAACGCCGAAGGCGCTACCTGGCATCATCCGCGGCCTCCGCGCCCGCGGCTTCGAACTCGTCACCGTCACCGCCCTGCTCGGCGGCCACATCCTCTACAGGAAGTGAGGGCGCCGGCGCACTCCGACAACCGTCACTTCCTGACTTTGGCCCGATCGCAGCTCTAGATCCTGAATGGCTTGGTCGCCGGAGTTAGATCAGCGCCCGTAGCACCGGTGGCCCGCGCCTCAAATATGTAGCGGCCCGGCTTGAGGTGCTTGTATGTTTTGGATGAACTGCATGATGAGAAGGTTGATCTCGGCTTTCTGCTGTGAATCTCCCTTGGCCTGATGAGCTCACACTGAAAGCCCGTGCCGGCGGGGGTTCCGCTGAAGCTGAACGTGGCCTTTCGCTTCTTCTTATTGATCGTCGCATGGGTGATCGCTGTGTCGGGAAACTGGGCAAAGGTAGCTGTCAGCGCGACATTTGCTGTCCCAATCGCGACCTCGCAGGTGGCGACGGCGCCGCAGCCCCCCGCGTCGGGACCGGTCCAGCCCATGAACGAGGAGTGGGCAACAGCGATGGCCGTAAGTTTCACCACCGAGGCCTCTTCGAAGGTGGCGGAGCAGTTGCCGCCACACTGGATCCCAGCAGGTTCACTCGTAACGGTGCCCGAGCCGCTGCCCGCCTTGGAGACGCTGAGGGTGGGAGTGATCCGAGCAAAAGTGGCGGTGACCGTGATATCCGAGTACATCTTCACGGCGCAGGCGCCCGTTCCCCCGCAGCCGCCGCCCGACCATCCGGTGAATTTGAAGTGTTCGGATGGAGTGGCAGCTAGATTCACCTGAGTGCCGTTGGGATAGGTCTGCGAGCAGATCGTTCCACATTCAATGCCGGGGAGGTTCGAGGTGACCGAACCACCGGATGCCGCGTCTCGGGTAATTTCGAGCCTGTGATGGGTGGCGCCGAAGCCGAGGAGATGGCCATCATGGGTGCCGACGTAGATGCGCCCACCGCTCGCATCGGGACGAGCAAACTTGGTCGAGACGCCGATTTCCCCGCTCCAGAGCAAGTTTGGGGAGCCTTCCACCGGCACCGAACTGTAGGCGCTGAGGGTGGAGCCTTCGCACCCCGGTGGGCTCGAGCATTCGCTGATCCAAACGATTCCCGAACCCGGGTTGGTGCCATCGGAGGTAACTACCGGCGAGCCCGAGCCAAAGCCCAGGTATCCGGATGAGGAGGCCGCCACCGAGATATGGGGTGTGCCGTCTTCGGTGCCGTACTTGAGGATCTCAAGCGAACCCGAGCCGACCGCGGGAATGTAGACGTAGCCGCCGTCGCCGGGCCAGACCGCCATCGAACCCCAGAGGCCGCCCGTTTCGGGGATCTCCTGCACAACATCATCTTTCCCTGCCGGTCCCTGACCCATGCCGCCCAAGTCGTCGCGGTTGAGGAGGTAAATGATGCCCGGTTTGCCCACCTCGATCATCAGGTGGGGGAGGGCCGGGGTGCCGAAGTACGGCGAGGGCAGCGCCAGGGGAGATCCCGATCCAAGGTCAAGATCATTTTCATTGAAGTAGCTGTTTTCAAAGGGGGAGAAGAAATCGGTCGCTTTGAGGGCCCCGTCGGACTGCACGCCGACCCGAACCACCGATTCGCCGAGTTCCCCTTCCGAGGGTTCATCACCGGGGCCCGGGGGCGGCGGGGCGCCGTTGCCGGTGGCGAAAATAATTTGGCCTTCTCCGTCTGAGATCAGGCCGCCGCCCGACTGCCAGATCGCCGATCCCGACGTAGATGTGGCCCACATCGTTTTGATCTGTCCGGCTGTGGAGACGCCGACAATCCAACCCTCATAGGGCTCAATGTCGCAATGGCTACCGAAGGCCGCGTAGACGACACCGTTCATCAGCAGCAGGGCCGGACGCTGGAGCTGCTGGGTGGGGTCGAAGTCGACCCCGGGGAGATTGCGAGCTTCACCGGAGATCGGTACCGGGAAACCGGGCTCCTCTTCGCCATTTGAGAGGTCGACGGCGTGCATCTTCCAGACTGCTGCGCCCGAATTGCCGGAAGCGTAGGCCTTGGAGAAGAAGTAGGCGACGTTGGTGTCTGGATCGATCACCGGCGTGCCGGTGATCCCCACGTGTGGTTCGAGGTCGGTGCAACCGATATCTGCAGAGTTCCAGGGGGTGCCGACATTGCGCGACCACCGAATCGCCCCGCTCTGTGGATCGATGCCGTAAATCCAGTTATCCTCGGTCGCGGCCAGCAGCGTGTTACCGGAAACCAAGGGCTGTGCGTAGACCTGACCCTGTACAGGGGTATCAAAGTTGCGGCCGAAGCCATCTTTTTCTTCCAGGAGGTGCGCAGTGAGCTGGGCCTCGTCTGGATACCAGCCTGTTCGCAACGAATCCGCGGCTGCAGTGACCGGTTGATCGGCCGCGGAGACTGGGGCGGCGGCGAGCATTGCGCCTGTCGCCAAGAGAAACGCAATCACCCCGAGGAATTGCAGTCTTCGCCAACCGTGGGCCAAACCGAAAACCGCGGTCTTCAGAGCTGGATGGCCGCGCGGTTGCCCACGGCGAGTGCACGCTTTGCAATCAGATGAAGAGGGGCGGGGTCCCAGCATGGTGAGACTAATGAATTTTATCTGCCTCTCTGGTGATACGCAAGCGACGATGGTGTGCGGGCCGCACGAATCTAGCTTGCGGCCGATGGACGATGGCGGTGGAGATCATCTGCCTCAACTCCGTCATGGTCGAGGAACGAGGAGTCGAACCCGACACCCTCGCCAAGCGGCCCCCACTTGCCCTGGGGTGGATAGTTAGATCAGGGGCCGAGCTCCATTGGCGGTGGGCGAAGGCGCGGGCGAGAACGTGGGGGTCGGTCGACTCGTGTATGCCCCTCCCAGCGGATCTTCGGCCCGCCTTGGGCAGCATCTATTGGCAGGCCGGAGCGATCCGTTCACCAGCTGCGATGGCTCAAGAGCAACTGGGGGCCGTGGCGTCAGCAGACCAAGGTCAGGTCGACGGGCTCGGCTTTGGCGGATCCGTTCCCGGTCGGGAAGGTCCTTATCTCATTCGGCAGGTTGGGGTTGCGCAGCGTTTCCACAGTTCGCAATTCCGCGAGGATGATATTGGAGGTGGTGCGAATACTCACTGTTGCCGTTGCGGCGCAATCAATTACGCTGGAAGGAAAGGTGACTTTGCAACCGCTCGTTCCGATGGTTGTGGCAGACACACCGGCGGGAAAGGGTGCAGCGGCGGTGCAGTTGCCGTTCAATGCAACCCCGAGCACGTTGGAGGCGCGCACGGATGTCAATGTCGATTGGTTGATGTCTGTCCCGGTCAGGGATCCATCCTGCACATTGACTCCCGTGAGAGAGCCGGATTTGACCTGGGCCCCGGTGATCGTTCCCCCCGCGATCTTGGCGGCAGTGACCGCGCCGTTCTTGATTTTCGCCGAGATCACAGCGTTCTTCTTCAGTTGCTTTGCGCCGACTGAGTTCTTTCCGATCTGACCGGCGGCAAGGGCCGCACCGCCGCCTAGCACCAGGAAGACGGCGAGCGTCGCCATCACGTTTGCGTAGGACAGACTGACTCGTTGCTTGGGACGGCGATTCCGCACTCGGACTCTCCTTCTCGGTCAGATTGAGCTCGCCGGACAGGTTCAAATGCCCAGCATCTTGCGCACCTTTCGGCGCCATGCCTGTTCCTGCCGTTCTCTTCGGTGCCACTCGCCGGCATTCCTGCCTCTCAACCAAATGCTGCGAGGGGAAGCAGCGAGAGGTGGTCAGTTTCGCCGTGGGCCCGAGCGTCGTGAAGGTCCCACCGCCGAGCCCAGACGGGTCAAAGATATCTTCGGCGCCGAAGGCGACGTTGGTCGCCCCTCCGACGATCAGGACCTGCTGCCGATCGGGTCCATCGCCCTTTTCGCAGCTGCCGCAAAACACCGCAGCCTTTTTAGAGCCGGTTCTGAGTGCTCAGAAGTGCGCAACGTGCGTAGGCGGGTCGCCCAGCTAGGCGTCCGCGCTCCGCGATCGCCCGCCGGTCACCTCGACGAGTGATGGGAGTGCGACTAAGATTTGCTCGTGCGTTCGGTCCGCCCGGGATTTGTCGCTTGCTCCCTCCTGCCGCTCTTGCTCGTTGGCGCGTCGTCGGCGAATGCATCGGTCACGATCGGGCCGGCCCTGCCGAAAACGCCGCCCTCCTCATCGGAGGCCTGCGGGAGCTCGATAACGGCGACCTTCTCAAATGCCTCGTTGGCACCAGCGGCGGGCCTGGCGGGCTCCCCAATCAATGGGGTGGTGGTGCGCTGGCGAGCGTGGGTGGATGCGGGGGGCTCGGAGCCCGGCCCCTCGCTGCGAATCGTTCGCTCGACTGGCGGCGGTACCTCCACGGGGGCCGGAACGAGCGCGCAGGTCGCACCGTATGCGGGCGCCGGAGGCCCTTTCGCCACCCGCCTGCCGATCAAGGCGGGAGATCGGATCGGCGTCGAGCTCTCCTGCGAAGGGATGAGCGGGCCTGGCGTGGGCACCGTGGCCGAAAGCGGAGACAGCCTCAGCTACTGGAATCCCGGGCTGGTCGATGGCGCGATGCCCGGCTCGACGCCCTTCAGCACAACGCCGGCGACGGCCGCGCTAGTCAATGCCGACGTGGAGCCCGACGCGGACGCCGACGGCTTCGGCGATGAAACGCAGGACTTCTGCGATACCGATGCCGCCACCCAGGGGCCGTGCCGCTCCCCGGGATCGCTCGCACTGATCGGGAATATCCCGCAAACCGTGACCGTGTCGAACACAACGCCGAGCACGGCGCTCCCGATCTCTTCGATCACGGCCTCGCCGGGCTTCGCCGTGACGTCGAACTCGTGTGGAGCATCGATCCCGGCACACGCCTCGTGCCTGGTCGGTGTGGCATTCGATCCCACCGGAGGCGGGACACTCAGCGGCGCGCTGACGATCGCCGATACCGCGATCGGGAGCCCGCAGGAGGTCGCCCTGACGGGCGGGGCGTGCGTCGTCCCCAATCTCAAGGGCAAGAAGCTGGGCAAGGGAAACAAGGTGCTCAGGCGAGAGGACTGCCGCCTGGGGAAGGCGAAGGGCCGTAAGGGAGGCCGGGTGAGGAAGCAGAAGCCGAAGCCGGGGGAGGTGCGGGCCCCGGGAAGCGAGGTGAGCGTCAAGCTGAACTAGGGAGCCTGGATCGGGGCAGTCGCAATCGCTATGCGCCCCTCGGCACCGCGGCGCGCGGAGCGGAAACCGAGTCCTGGCAGATTCAATTCGGCTTCAATCGAGGGCAATCGCGCCTTCAGCCTCCGAGCAGCCTCGTCTGCCGACGCGAGTCCGCCTTCCTAACGGCGGGCCGCTTCTGTCGACGGCGATCTAAAGCTCGACGAGAACCGCCAAGGAGAGGAACGAGAGATGGGCGGAACGACGATCGACGTGACGACGCCAGACGGCGTCGCTGACAGCTATCTGGCGCGACCCGATCTGGGCGCGGACCATCCCGGGGTGCTGCTGATCATGGACGCCTTTGGGCTGCGGCCGCAGATCGAGCGGATGGCCGACCGGATCGCCGAGCGCGGCTTCCTCGTCCTCGCACCCAACGTCTTCTACCGCGCCGGCCGCTCGCCGGTGGTCTCAATCGAGGGTCTGGAGGATCCCGAGAAACGCGAAGCGGTGTTCGCCCGGGTGATGCCGATGGCGGCCGAGCTGAGGACCGAGCGGATCGTCGCCGACGGCGGCGCCTATCTCGACCGGCTGGCCTCAGAGGGCGCCGAAGAGCCGCTGGCCATCACCGGCTACTGCATGGGCGGCCGGCTCGGCTGGCGGCTCGCGGCGGCCTACCCCGACCGGGTCGCAGCGCTCGGCTGCTTTCACACCGGCGGCCTCGCCTCAGGTGATGAGGAGAGCCCGCACCTGAGCGCCGCCGAGATCGACGCCGAGCTCTATCTCGGTTTCGCCGACCAGGACAAAAACGCGACCCCCGAGCAGATCGCCACGGTCGAGCAGGCACTGCAGGCCGCTGGGGTCGCCTACCGGGCCGAGATCTACGAGGGCGCCAGCCACGGCTACACGATGGCCGACACCCCGGCCTATGACAAGACCGCGGCTGAGCGCCACTTCGAGGAGCTTTTCGCGCTGCTCGGGCGCACCGCCGCCGCCTGAGGGCAAGCGGTCTCGGTGCCGTCTCAGTCTGCGCCGCGAATCACATCGCAGACCGCAGTTGGTGCAGCGCAGGAAGCCCCCGGGCGGGCTGCGACCGGTTTACCTAGCCGCGGTGGGTGCGCGGCCGGTGGTGGCGCTTCTTCTTCCTTTTCTTTACGCAGTGGGTCTTACCATCGGCCTTCTTCGCCTGGAAGCCCTTCTTGCACTTGACGGCCGCCGCGGGCGTTTCGCCTGGGGGCGGAGGCGGACTCGTCGATTCGGGAGTTTCGCCGGGACCTGCAGCTGGGCGTCGACGCCGGTCCGAATGTCGGGCGGGGCCACGCTGATCGGGACCGCCGAGGCGTAGGAGGTTTGGTCCTCCCAGAACTGAGGCAGGTAAGAGTTGAAGAAGAATTCCTGCGGGATCGGCCCGTTGAAGGAGACTTTGTAGGGTTCGTTTTCCAGTCTGTCGATCAGGTAGGTCCCGTCCGGCTTCGTGTATTCGCAGCGGTCGACCTGGTCTTCGTAGACGTAGAGGGTGCAGACGTAGATACCCCCAAGGGGGGCGCCCGTCTTCCTCGCGGTCACCCGGCCGGAGATCGAGGCGCCCCCCCTCGAGCGCGGCATTGACCCCGGTCTGGTCTCCGTTCCTCAGCGCCAAGTCTTCTGTGTGGTTCATAGCGTCAGAAAGAAATTGCGCTTGGCAGGGGTTTTCTGGCTTCAGCACTCACGAATATCCCGCCACTAACTTGACGTCTTTGTGTCGAAATATGCGCCGATTACCATGGAGTTCTGCCACCCGGGCAATCGCGGCGGTCACGGTTCGGCCGGGGCCGATTGGTTTCTCGGGATCCGCGCGGACCGTCGATCCATTCCTCGGTTCCGAGCGAGGATCAGAGGTAGATTGACGGGAAGCGTGATTGTCGCGTCAAAAACCCGGCGAGTGGCCGCGTTGCCGGACCTGCGTGTGGGATCGAGCCCTGCCCGACCATGGCGGTCGAGCCTCCTCGTCTGTGCGATCGGCTGCCTGACCCTCCTCGCGGCCACCGGGTCCGCGGCCGGGCACGGTCCGCACGGCGCGGAGCTGACGATCTCGGCCGGGTCGGTGAGCGCCGGCGGCGGCAAGCTGAAGGGAGCCGTCACCGTGCACAACGGCGGCGCCTCGATCAGCCGCCGCGTTTTCGTGACCCTGATCGTGGCGTTGCCGGGACCCGACCGGCTGGCCGGGCGGACGCACCTGCACGGGCTCGCTGAGGGGACGTCCCGGACGGTGAGCTTCGAAAGGGAGGTGCCGGCCGGGCTGCCGATCGGAAGGCACCAGATCTGGGCGTGCGTGAGCAGATCGAGCGCGACGCCCGTACCCGCCGAGCGCAACGGCTGCCGCGCGGTGGGGTCGATCCACGTCCCCCACCTCTCCCCCGGCCCCGGGCCGGTGCAGACCGAAGTGCCCAAGACCCTCTCCACCGTCCCGAGTGCCCCGATCCCGTTCGAAAACGAAGCTCCGTTCCTCCGCACCGACTCGCAGGGCAACTACTGGGCCGACGTGCCGGCCTCCTATGACGCCACCCACCAGACGCCGACCACGCTCTTCGTCTGGCTACACGGCTGCGGCGGGGAAAGCTCCGGTGACATCTACACGGTGAGCCCCGAAGGCCGGGACTGGATCTCGATCGCGGTCGGCGGTCGCGAGGGCGACTGCTGGGACCCCAACTCCGACCAGTCGCTGGTGCTGACGGCAATCGCCGACGTCGAGACCCACTTCAACATCGACCGCCACCGGGTGATCCTCGGCGGTTATTCCTCAGGCGGCGACCTCGCCTACCGTCTCGCCTTTTATAACGCTGACCAGTTCGCGGGCGTGCTCGCCGAGAACACGTCGCCGTTCCGCGACACCGGCTCGACCGAGTCGGCCTCGCTCGCGGCGGCGGCGTGGAAGTTCCACGTCGTCCATCTGGCCCATCTGCAGGACATGACCTACCCGATCCAAGGGGTGCGCGAAGAGACCGACGCGATGATCGCCGCCGGGTTCCCGCTGCAGCGGATCGAGGTTGACGGCGGCCACTACGACGAACCCGGCGAAATCGAGAACGGGCATGCGGTTCCGGGCACCGACGCCGATCTCGTCAACTACCTGCTCCCCCATATCGATGACGGCTGGCGCTCGCCATGAGGAGGGCGTGCCCGAGCCCGCCGTTATCTAAAGTTTGAACCATCTGGTCGTCTGTTCGGAGACAACAGGCGGCGGAGAATGGAGGAGGCAACAGTAGTGAGCCATGGAGGCTGTAGGGACGGACTCGCTGCTCCCCACTCAAACTGGCGAATCCGCGATCACGGCAATCGCCCGATGAGCCCGCGGGCGGTCGGCGCGCTCGTTGCGATCGCCATCATGATCGCGCTCGCCGCTCCCACCGCCTCGAGCGCGGTGGGCAATTGGACCCTGACTCAGCTTCCGGCCAGGACGGTGGGAGAAGGCGAGTCCGATCAGGTCGGGCTCAGCGAGGTCTCCTGTCCGAGCAAATCCCTCTGTGTCGCAGTCAGCGGCTTCGACACGGTGATCTCCTCGCGCTCGCCCACCGGCGGCGCGACCGCCTGGCACGTGGTCACGCCGCCGGAACCCACGGGGCCGGGGGCGTGCATGGAGGAAAATGCCGCAGGGGAAAAGGTCTCCTGCGGGCTCTCCGCCTCACTGCGCTCGATCTCCTGCCCATCGGAGAACCTCTGCGTCGCGGTCAGCTGGGAAGGATTCGCCTACGTCTCGACCGACCCGAGCGGAGGCGCGGGGACCTGGTCAACGAGCGACCTGAACGAAGACTCCGGCGGCGACACCCACCTCGATTCCGTCTCCTGCCCGTCGAGATCGCTCTGCGTCGCCGTCTCCACCGGGCGCACCAGGTCCGGCCCTGCAGGCGGCAGGATCCTCACCACCGCGGATCCGACCTCCGGCCACTGGCAGGCGGCCCAGCTCGACGGCTCGCTCGACTTCACTTCGGTCTCCTGCGGCAGCCCCCAACTCTGCGTCGCCGTCACCGAAGACGGACGGATCGTCGTCTCCAGCGACCCGACCGGAGGCGTCTCGGCCTGGCGTGTGGTGGGCGGCCCGAAGGGAGCCGGTGGACTCGGTACTGTCGCTTGTGCCCAGAACGCGCTCTGCGTCGCTGGCGACGCCGGCGGCAACCTCCTCGCCTCCACCGCTCCGGGCGCGCCCGGCGCCACTTGGACCGCGACCAACGGTGGCGGCTCAGTGCTCCTCACGGGCGTCTCCTGCCCTACCGCAACCCGCTGCGTAGCGGTCGACAACAACGGGGACGTTCTCGCCTCGATCAATCCGGCGGGAGGAGCGGGCTCGTGGCAGTTCGAAAACCTCGCCCCATTCCACCAGACAGGACTCGAAGGGGAGGCGAAGAATGCGCTCTTCGGCGTCTCGTGCGCATCGCCGACGCTGTGCGTGCTTGTCGGTGCCGACAGCCGCATCTTCACCTCAACCGAACCTTTCCCGCCATCGATCAGCGGCCCCCCGCCTCCCATCCTTCGCATCGGCCCCCGCGGCGTCCGCGGGTGTTCTTCCGGTGGAAAGAAATGTCCTTTCGGGGGGCGGTCACACAGCGCCGCCACGTCCGCGCCGGCTTCCGCTTCTACTCGCGTACCGCGGTCAGGGGCTTCGAATGCGGGCACGACCACGGGGGCTGGCGCCGCTGCCATTCACCACTTCGCTACTGGGTCGGGCATGGACACCATGTGCTGCGTATCCGTGCGATCGGCCCGACCGGCCTGCGAGGACCGGCAGTCGCCTACCACTTCCGCGTCAGCTACCCGCGGCGCGGCGGAGTCGTCACTACTGAGACTGAAGCTGCTGCGGGGGCCCCCGCAGCCAGCCTCCGGGAGCCTCTGAGGAGGATTACTGGGCTGCATCGTCCGGCCGGACAACTCCTGGCGGACTCGCCGCTTCGATCGTGCCGAGCATCGCGGGCTGAAGGCCCGGACGACCTGCTCTGACCTAATTGTCCGGAAGGATCAGCACCGCCGCATCGATGGGCGGGTTCGCTGCACCGGCCAGGAGCTGCCAGGAATTTGCCGGCAGCAGGCGCAACTGGCCGGGGCGCAGAGCCCCCAGTTCCTCAGGCTCGCTATCGGTGATCTTGACCGAGGTCCCTCCGATCCGGCGCGCGAGATCAATCGCCAGACCGTCGGCGTCGAAGTTGGCACCCGGTCCGCCCTCGCCCTCCCTCACCACCTCGACCTCGCGGATCCGGCGCGCCTCGCCAACGAGGATTGCGACCGGTGCCGCCATCGCTGACGCGATCGCCTCCCCCTCACTGCCGAAGGCGGATGCGCCCGGGGTTGACGGGCGGCCGAGGATGACCAGCGAGGCGCGAGTCTCGGTCGCGACATTGACGACACTTTCGGCCAGCGAGTCGTGCACCAGCAGCCTCGACTCGGCGTCGATGCCGGCGGCGAAAGCGGCGGCATCGAGCTCTGCAAGGCGGTCGCTCGCGACCCCGGCATCCTTGCGCAGGCTGGCCAGGAGCCCGCGGACGACACCCCCCTCAACCTCCGCGATCCGCGCCGCCAACTGAAAGGCAAGATCCGCCTGACCAGGGTCGGTGAGGGCCACGAGGATCCGTCCGCCGATGCGCTCAGAAACGCCCTCGGGCGACGGGACGGCGGGGACCGAGCGATCGACCAGAAGCGTGCCGACGACGATCGAGACGAGGATCAGAACCAGTGCGGCGTTCACCACCGACTGGTCGAAGAGGCCGATGTTGAAGCCGACGATGGTCGCGGCCAGCGTCGCCGCCGCCTGCGGGACGGTCAGTCCCAGCATCAGCACCGCCTGTGGGCCCGAATAACCCAGCGTCAGCCGGGCGATTGCGGCCGAGAGCGCCTTGCCGCCCATGCTCGCGACGATGAACAAGCCAGCTAGCTTCAGCGTCTCGCCTTCGACCATTACCTTGGGCTCGAGCAGCATCCCGACCGAGACGAGAAAGATCGGCACGAAGACCGCGCTGCCGAAGAAGTCGATCCGGTCCATCAGCGGCCCCTCGTTGGGGACCAGTCGGTTGAGGGCGAGACCGGCGAAAAAGGCGCCGACGATCGGCTCGATGCCGAACACATCGGCGACCGTTCCCGCGGCGAGGAACGAGGCGACGGCCAGCAGGTAGCGAACCACCCGGTCGGTACCGAGGTATCGGAAGGCAAGCCGGGCCAGGCGCGGCAGCAGCCCCAGTGTGAAGGCGACCAGGACCGCCAGCCCGACGACGATCTGGATCGCTATCGAGGCGCTCGAGCCGCCGGCGAGCTGAGAGCCGGAGACTGCGGCCAGGACGACCAGGGCCGCTGTGTCAGTGAGGACGGTGGCGCCGACGGCGGTGGCAACGCCGCGGTCCGCGGAGAGGCCGGCGCCGCGAGCGGTCGGGTAGAGCAGCAGGGTGTGGGAGGAGAGCAGGGCGCCGAGCAGAAGTGCCGCGGGCCAAATCCAGCCCAGCGCAAGCCCGATCGCCGTGCCGAACAACATCGGCAGGGCGAATGTCATCGCGCCGAAGCTGAGCACGGCGCGCCGGTGCACCCGGACCAGTGCCAAGTCGAGCTCGACCCCGGCTACGAACATCAGATAGAGCAGCCCGAGCTGTCCCAGGTCGGGGACCGTGGTATTGCCGGCTCCGATCAGGTTGGCGCCATAGGGCCCGATCACGTAGCCGCCGACCAGCAGGCCGATGATCCCCGGGACCCGCGCCCGTTTCATCAACGGCGGCCCGATGATGATCACGACAAAGAGGATCAGGAACTCCCAGGCCGCCCCGCTCGGGGATTTAAGTGAGATCGAGGCGAGTGCGTTAGGGCCTGGCATCAGTGCAGAGTCGTGTGAAGGAGAGGGATGGCCGATTCGGCTTCGGTGGCTTCATCGCCCACCCACTTGCTCAGCAGATCTTCGATCGTGCCGTCGGCGGTGAAGGCGCGGATCGCCGAATCGACGGCCTGGCGGTTGGAGCTGCCCGTTGGCAACGCCACGGAGAGCGCCTCGTGCTCGGGGAGCTGGGCGACGGCTTCCAGTGTTCCTTCGGACTCGTTCGCGATGGCTACGGCAAGCGGCAGGTCAAACAGCGCCGCTTCGACACGGCCCGAGCGAAGCGCGGCGAGCAGTTCGCGCTGGCCGTCGAAGATGCGGGTCGGCGCTTCGGGCACGATCGAGTCGGCAATCGCTTCGACGAAGGTCGTTGAGCGGACGGCGCCCCAACGCAGTTCCTGGGCGCTCTCGAGGTCTGGCACTTCGGTGCCGGTGTGGACGACGACAGTTGGCGCAGATTTGAGGTAGGGGGTCGAGAATTCCAAGAACTGTTCGCGTTCCCCGGTGGGCGTGATCAGGTCGATCCCGAGGTCGGAGCCGCCCAGGTGGCCTTCAACCAACCGATGGAAATGGACGACCTTGATCTGCACTCGGTCGAGGCCAAACCGCTTCGCCATCTCGCGCGCGAGCTCGTACTCGAAGCCACCGGTGGGATGGGTGGGCGTCCCTTCCCAGAAACCGGCGCTCGGGACGGCGGAGGTGGCGACGGTGAGGACGCCGGGGCGCCCTGGTGTGAAGGTCCCGGCCGAGCCCGAAATCGAGCCGCAGCCGCCCAGGCCCCCGGCGAAGACGAGGAACGCGAACCACGCAATGGCCAACACCGTCTCGGAACGATGGGTTCGCCCGTGCTTGGGGGGGGTGTTCCTCGACTGGATCACCTTCGGGACAGTAATCGCGGCACCCCCCGACGGCACGTATGACCACCCTCGGCCCCATGGTTCGCGTCGACACCACCTCCTTCTCATCGTCCTCAGCGCCGCAGTCGCCGCGGCCACGGTCGCCGTCTTACCGCGCAGGATCGCACCACCGGTGGTGGTGCTCGAGCTGCGGTTCGGACGCGATGGCCCCGACAGCTTCGGCTGGGCCTCGACCGATAATTTCAGCCTCTTCTTCTCGAATCTCCGCCTCGGCATGCTGTTCTACTCCGCCGGGTAGGAGATCGACTTCGAGCGCATCAAGGGGTTGCCCGTGCGGCTCAGCGCCCGCGGCTGGGTGCTCTCCGTTGCCCTCGCCTACGCGATCGGGGGACTGCCGGTGGCGCTTGGGGCGATCGACTCCCCCATCTACACACCTGCTCGGCGATCGCAACGACGGCGATCGCAACACTGATCCCGATCCTCCGCGACAATGGGCGAAGTCAAGACCCGGTTCGGGGACTCACCTGCTGGGCGCCGGCGCGTCGGCGAGTTCGGACCGATCCTGCTGGTGACGCTCTTCCTCTCGATCGATCACCGCTTCGCGATCACGTCGCTGGGTCCCGCAAGAAAGTTCTGGGCGGCGACCCGGTGCCCTCGAGAATGCCGACCTAAAAGACAGACAGGCTGTGGGGCAATCTGGCGAATGGCTGGCTCGATTCAAAGATCGCCTCCACCAATGCGTCTATGACAGGGTCTTGGACTGGCGCCGGTGCGGGCGACAGGTGTCGTCGAAACCTTGGGCAGTCCAGTCGATGAATAGCGATGGCACTAGCTCCTCAGGTCAAGGCGCCTCCGCAAGCTTCTGTAGCGGCCTCGCCGCACGGAATTCGCCCCGAGACCGACTTCGGTCTAGTCGGTGAACTGCCAAGCAGACACTACGCTGCTCGGCACCGCGGAATTCGAGTGGAGCCTGACTCCGGTCTTCAAGAGGGCGAAGAACTGGTAGTCCCCCCCCTTCAGCGACTCAGAGTTAGGACCTTTTCGCCGAACTTGCCGTATCTGCCGGCGCTGTAAGAGGCGCTCGGAACGGCATAGATGCGGATCGGAAGCTTTCGGTTGTGGGCGATCGATGACTGCAGGGCTCGCTGCACCCGCACCCGGCCGCTCGCTTGCCACTGATCCTCTTTCCCTTTGAACACCCTGAATCCGAGCACCGGGTTTTCTTCGGTCGCGGCCGGGCTACCGTTGCGGTAGACGAAGTAGACGTTGGCGGCGTCGCCCTGGGAGAAGGAGCATTTGACGCGCACCTGGAGCCCCTTGGACAAAAGGGCGCCGATGCTCTCGGCCCGGGCACGCACAGTGCAGGGGATCGGGTTGAAGTCCACCATCGCTGGAGGGCTGGAGTGGCCAAGCTGGTCGGTGGCGCGGAACCAGAAGCTGTAGTCGCGGCGCGCTCCTGGCAGCGGCCCGCTCGAGGGCACCAGTTCGCCGCCGCGGTTTTCCCTGCAGCCCGCCCAGGCCGGGGTCCCGCCGAGCGGGGTCAGCGCGCATTCGAGGCGATCTTCGATCGGCACCGCGCGAGGCTCTTCAGCCGAGTAGACGAATGATGGTTCTCGGTAGGGGCCGTCGGGGCCCTCGAGCCGCACCTTGGGAGGCGTCGTGTCGACGGTGAACAAGAAGCTTCCCGAGAGCTGAAGTCCGCCATTGCTTCCGTACCAACCGGCGACGAAGTCGTGCTCGCCGTCGGCAAGCGCCGCAGCGGGCCTGTAGCTCGCGCAGAGCACAGCCTTGCAGCCCGGTAGGGGAGGCCCGCAGGGGCCCGGCGCCGCATCGTCGACGGAGCACTGGATCTGCTCGCCTTCGAACTCGGCTTCGCTGGCTTCGATCCCGATCGTCGGCCTCGGGTCGCCGGTCAGCATCGCTTCGCCCACGGTCGGCGGCGGGACGATCGTCACCGTCGGTTCGGCGAGGGCCTGCGCCGGGGCGGTGGCCAGCATTGCCACAGCTAGGACCATCACCGACCGATACCTCACCTTCGCCCTGACACGGGTCGATCGTCTCATCGCTCTCCGGGATTGCTTGGGCTAGCCCGAACCGTCGTAGTTGAAGCTCAGTGTGCCGCTCCAGCTGCCGCTCAGGCTACACGAGCCGGCTGCCGGAGGATCGGACGCCGAGGCCGCACCTGGGGGAGTTCTGGGGCTGAGTGCCAAAAGGCGACACGCGGCTCGATCGCTTCATCCAGCGTGGCTTCTGGTGCGGCGGGCTGATCGGAATCGCCGCATCGCTGGCGGTGCTTGCGCGCGGGCGAGACTCGGTCCTACTGCGCGGGGCAGTGATTTATTCGCGGGCGCTGATCGGCGGGCTGGTCTCGATCTACGCGATCTATGGACCTGCCCGCGACCCGAACGAGCGTCCCCTCGGCGAGGAGTCGGGTTAGCGGCTCAGACGGCGCCATGCTTGTTGGCGCGGATGCTGAGCGGTTACCTGGTGAGGCGCAGGCCGGTGATGCCGGCGCAGGAGGCGGTCCAGGTCGGCGAGCGCAATGCCCGCGCTCGAGGTAGACGGGGGCTGAACCCGCGAACGGTCGCGGAGAGGTTGGGCGGGCCCGCTGCGCCGGCGCCCAGGATCTTGCCGGGCCTGAGCGGCTGCCATTCAGCTACTGAACAATCTTTAGCCTCTTGAAGAGCGCCCGTTTGGAACCGTTGGCCGTCAACGTCTCCTTGACAAGGATCTTCTTGGCGGCGGCGAGCTTGATAGCGAACGCCTGCTTCGGCTTCAGCGAGACGATCACGGAATGACCCGCCTTGGCCTTGGCTTTGGTCAGGGCGCTCTCGGCCTTACCCCTGCGCTTCTTGTTGACCACCTGGAGTTTGAACTTGCAGCCCTTTGGCCTGGCGCTCTTCGGGCACTTGAGGCGGACGCCGGGATAGGCGACGGTGACGGTCTGCGTTTGGCTCGCGGTCGAGGCTCCGTTGCAGTAGGCGGTCTGGCCAGTGAAGAGAAGAGCGGTCGAGCAGCCTTCGTTGTCGGTCAGGGTCAAGGTCGCCTGGTAGGTGCCAGGGGCGCCGTACACGTGGGAGGGAACCGGGCCACCGTTGGCCGTCGTCTGCCCGTCGCCGAAGGCCCACCCGTAGCTCGCGATCGTGCCATCGGGGTCGCTGGAGGCCGAGGCGTTGAAGGTAATCGGCACCCCCGGACGAGCGCGACTGGCGGGACCAGAAAAGGAGGCGATCGGCGGCTGGTCGGGGGTGATGGCGATCCCCTCCACGCCTTTGTCAACGGCGATCGGAGGGCCCGCCGACTGGTTGGTCTGGGTGTCGATCACGAGGACCTTTTTCGCTTCGAACTCGGTGACGTAGGCGGTCTTGCCGTCGGGGGTGATCGCGATCGCGGCCGGGCGACCGGCGACCGGGATCGGTGAGCTGGTCCGGTTGGTCTGGGTGTCGATCACCGAGACCTCCGCTCCGTTGTAGTCGCCGACGTAGGCGGTCTTGCCGTCGGGGGTGATCGCGATCGGGATCGGGATGTCGCCAACTTCGATCGGCGCGCCCACCACCTGATTGGTCTGGGTGTCGATCACCGTGACGCCTTCGGAATCCTCGGTCGTGACGTAGGCGCTCTTGCCGTCGGGGGTGATCGCGATCCCGGTGGCGCCTTCGCCGGTCGGGATCGCAGAACCGACCAGCTGGTTGGTCTGGGTGTCGATGGTCGAGACGGTGCCCGGAGAGCCAAAGGCGGCAAAGTAGGCGGTCCTGCCGTCGGGCGTGATCGCGATCCCTTCAGGATCGGGGCTCGTTTTGATCGGCGAGCCGACCACCTGGTTGGTCTGGGTGTCGATCACCGAGATGGTGCCCGATTCCTCGTTTGTGACGTAGGCGGTCTTGCCGTCGGGGGTGATCGCGATCGCGACCGGCCTTTTGCCGACGGCGATCGGCGCGCCAACGGTCTGGTTCGTCTGCGTGTTGACGACCGAGACGTTGTTCGATCCGAGGTTGACGACGTAGGCTGTCTTGCCGTCGGGGGTGACGGCGATCTCGATCGGTTCTTTGCCGACGCCGATCGGCGCGCCGATCACCTGGTTGGTCTGGGTGTCGATGACCGAGACGCTTTTCGATTCGAAGTTGGCGATGTAGGCCTCGCGAGCGAGGGCGCCGGGGGCGGCGAGCAGAGCGTAGGACCCTGCCATCGCCAGGGCAAGGCAGCAGAGAAAAGCGGAGACGTTGCGGCTACTGGGCAAGACTCCCATCGCCAGCGAGGCTAGCTGGCGATGGCGGCTGGGTCAACGAGGGCTGGGCCCGTCGTCCAGCTTTCCGTCCCAGACCTCAGCGGCGCTGCGAACCATCGCGAAGGACTGATGGAGTCCTTCGATGTCGGCGTGGATCTCGAGGTTATGCCCGAGGAGCGCCGAGGCATCGTGCAGTGTCGTGTCGAGTGCTCCCGGACCGCCTCCGAGGGCGCCACGTAGGCGACCTGTTGGGATTCTTGGCCGGGCCCCGCGAAACGCTCCTCGACACGGGCACGAGGCGGGTGGGTTGGATCAGCTCGATTACCGCATCTCCACAGGCACCGAATGCGGAGCTGTGGACGAAATCTGCATCGTCCACGTTCTTCCCTCTCCGGAAGGTCCAGGTTGCGGGGAACCGGGGAAACCTAGCGGCGGCCGGACTCATCGACCGAGGTTCACCTCCCAGCGAGGCCACCGGCGATGCGGCTGAACGTCGAGGGTTCGAGTCCCTTCAGCCGCCTTTCGCGAACTTCCTGCACGCGGAGGATTGAATTTCGGGTGAGCACCCGGAAACCCGATCGAACTACCTTTGCGTATCACTGTGATTCCGGCACTAACGCGAATAGGTGCCACAGGAACGCCCGAATGCCCCGGCGATTGGCGTCGATTTCAAGTGCGCCTATGCATGAACTTGCATCGTTGGCGACACTCGTCGATTCAGAAGCGGAGCGTGACCTTCTTGCTGGTCGTCTTTGTGGAGCTTCCGCTCCCGACCGTAATGTCGATGTAGACCGTTAGCTTCTTGTGCTTGTGCGCAGCCGTCTTACCCTTCGAGGTCAGCGGAGCGCCGACCGTCCCGTCGGTACCGGCCTTCAGGTTGAATGTCCCCTTCGCGTAGACGATCGTCTTCGGCTTCGTCGACTTGCTGGCCGCGGTGGCCTGGGCAAGCGGTTTGTTCTCGATCGCGACCGTGCCGTCACATGCGGCCGCGGTTCCGCAGTCGAGCTGCATGGTCACCTTGTTGCCTTTGACGGTCGGTTTCGAGCTCCCGATGGTCACGGTCGGCGCAGGCGGAGTGGTCGGGGGCGGTCCAGGACTGCCCCCGGACTGGACCCAATCGGCGTTCATGTCGAGCTGGTAGCCGTCGTAGCCGCCCATCACGGCGGTCTGACCCTGGACATACGCCGGCCAGAGAATCGAGTCGCTGGGCTGCTCGTTCGGGGGCGCGCCCGATGGAAGCTCGTCGATCGCCGGGATCGGGACGCCGCTCTGCAGGACGCTGAGCGCCAGCATGTCGCCCGCCTGGTAGGGAGGCGCGCTCTCTTCGTTGCTCGTGTCGGTGTGCACGGGCAGGGAGGTGTTCAGCGTCGTGATCGAGTTCGCCGTGGGGGTGAACGGCTGGCTGACATACGCGGCGGTGCAGCAGGAGGCGCTTCCGTTCGCCGGGTCGACCTCGAAGGTGAGCACCACCAGCTCCATGGAGCCTGTAGTGGCACCGACGCGGATCCGCACGGTCGTGATCGTGCCCGTCCCCGCCGGCGTGATGAATCCCTCGGATGGGGCCGTCGGGTTCTCCGCCTCCGCCCAGGTGCATGAGCTCGGGTGGGTGATCGGGAACCCGCCGTCCGGGTCGCCCGTGCAGTCGATCGCCGTGTTCGGGGCTTGTGATAAATCGGCGCCGAAGGTGACGGTCTGCGCACTTGCCGACGACGCACCGAGCACGAGTACACCGACCAGCACCAGTGCGACGCATCCGATCCCCGCTCGAATCAGGTGACGAATGCCAACTCCAGTGACCACGGCCCCTCCGATCGCCTGCGCGCCGTCGGTCGGCGCATCTACCCGCTCAGTTGACTCTATTGGAGTTCGCAATTTTCCGCCTCATCGACGGTACGAGCAGAGCATCGGCGAATACTCTCGCTTTTCGTCCAAACCCAGGTGTCTACCGCTAATCGCCGACGCGCTCGTAACGACGCCAGAGCAGGAGCGTGACCAGCGTACGTCGAGGTGCTTCCTCCGCTCAGTGTTGCTCCCCCAGCGCCGAGGCGATCCGCGCCTAGCTCGACTTCGGCCTCGCGCGCGAGCCGCTGAGCGCGCCAAGGCGCTCGGCGATCCGACCCGCCTGGCGGTGGCCTTGGCGCTACGTAAAGGGGGGAGCTCTGCGTCTGTGACCTCGCCAGGATTCCCGGCCGGGCCGAGAACCTCGTCTCCGACCACCTGCGCCTGCTGCGCGGGGCCGGGCTGGCGGGCTCACGTCGCGACGGCAAGATGGTCCTCTACTCGCTCTCCGGCGAGGGCGCGAGCTGCTCGAGCAGCTGACCGCGTAGTGCGCGGCCCGGGTCTCGGCGTAACCGACCCTGCCCTTGCGCTCATCCCCGCGCCCTCGCTCGAGCGAGGCGCTCCGCGCCTCCCCTCGCTGGCGCCGGCCGAGCGCGACGGCCTCACCCGCCCCGCGTCCGCGCCCTCGCCTGGCTGAGCCTGGCCTGGATGGGGGTCGAGGGCGCCGTCGCGATCTGGGCGGGGCTGCTCGCGGGCTCGGTGGCGCTGCTTGGCTTCGGGATCGACTCGGCGATCGAGGGGCTTGCCTCGGTGATCGTAATCTGGCGCTTCAGCGGCGCCCGCCGTGGCGGTCTGAGGGGTGCGGCACCCGATGGGTTGTGAGCAAGACTTCGCCCCCCCGTATGCTCCTCGCGACGCCGTGACCGACATGGCGAACTCAGTGGAGCTTTAGGCGCGCGACTGAGATGACTTCGTGAGCGCTGCCAGCGGGGCCCTGAGCGGACAGGGTCAGTTTCGCGGCGATGCGTGCACCGTGCGCGAGCGCGGCGAGCGCCTTGGCTGAGAGGCCTGGCGCCAGTGTCTCCGTCGCGCCCGCCGCGGCCGTGCCGTGTGCGGCGGTGAGCCTTGTATGGATCGTCGCCCTGCGATGGCCCTTCCTGACCGTCTGCGTGAGCGTGCCGGAGACGGTCAGCTGAGCGACTCCGTTGCAGTGCACCGACACCGGCAACGTGGCCGGCTGCCTCTTGTCCCTGCCGCGACCGCGTTTGGCACGCGGAGGGCGCTTGACCGTGCCGAGCCGCTGCGGAGAGATCGAGCAGGCGAGCGCCTCCCCCGGACCGCCGCCTGAGTTGCCGCTTCCCTGCGAGTCTCCACCGGACGTTCCGCTTTTGTTGAAGATCGCTGTCGCCGTGGAGTTGCCCGCATCGCAGGTAGGACTTTCCAGTCCATAGAGGCAGCTGAACATGGTCCAGCCGGCGAAGGTCGAACCTTCGGCCGCCTTCGCTTCGAGTTGGACCGGTTTGCCTTCGCCCGCGTACAGGTACACTGCGCTGCAGGTGGGAGGGCAGGATATGCGCTTGCCCGTTACGGTGCCCGAGCCGGTACCTTCACTTTTAACGGTGAACGTGAACGCGATCGCAGTGGTGAAGGTGAAGAAACGGGTGAGTTCCGCCCGTTCGTTCTTTACGTGCAGCTTCGCGCAGTACTTCGTCTCTGGCGGTAGGAGGGGGAGCTGCACGGGTCCGAAAACCGCTTCGCCTTCCCCCGTCAGTTCCGAGCCCACTTCCGCGTGGGGGGTGGCTGCAACGGTTTCGCCCGATTCCGTTTCGGTGCGGCACCACCGCGTGCTCGCAAGCGCGTATTCGGCCCACTCTTCAGCCGGGTATTCGTGCTTGTAGACGGAGGCGTTCACGAAGTAGTGGGCTTCTCCGTTGGCCTGGACCGTTTCTTCTTCGTCGGGGACGTCTTCGACGAAGGCTCCGGGTGCGCCGGGCTGGAAGGTTAGGTGCACAGCTGCATCTCCCGATGGGTTCGTGACGACGAGCTCGGCGCAGTAGCTCTCGCCGTTTGCCAAGCCCGTGACTTCTACGTGCACTTCGTCCATTTTTTCACTCGATGTCTTTTCTAGTTTTGTCGATTTGGCCGAGCCGTTGACTCCAGCGCTGGTGCACCATTCTTCGCTCGACTTCGCGTAGAGCACCTGGTATTCGGCCGGCTGGAGGGCAGGGTTGATGTCGCCGGGCACGACGATAGTCGTGGGACCCGTCTGGTAGGCACCGTATGAGGTCACCTTCGGAGCGCCGGCATGGAAGCTCGCGAACAGGCCGTGGTTGACTAAGCCTTCGGCGACGGCCTCGGGACGGGGCAGTATTCCGCTTTAATCGTCAGACCGGAGACCACGAATTCGTGGTGCCCGAAGATGTATTCTTCGCCTTGGAGGAAGTCGTAGTGCCATACTTCACTCGTATGTTCGGCAGAACCTTCGGTACCGTGGGACGTGCACCATTTTGAGCTCGCGAGTGAGTATTCGACCTCGTAGGTTACTTCGACGAGGTCTGGGTCGCCCCCTTCGTGTTCCACCCCGACGACGATCCCCTCACTCGTTGCGGACCTCGGGCGATGGAGATTTCTTCCCGCGTGTAGTCTTCCTTGAATTCGACCGAGGGCGCGCCCTCGGTGTATGAAACCTGGCCACCCGTGGTTTCCCTGAGGCGTTCTTCGCGACAAGCGCAAAGCAGTACGTTTCAGCCGGCGTCAGGCCGCTGGGATTCACCTTTCACGTAGTGTGCTTGGTTGCCTTCATATTCATCGCCCTCTCGGACGACATCTCCCATCCTGAGACACGATCGTTTTGCTCGATCAAGAGAGCACCGGCGAGGCGCAGCGCCGAGGCGTCGTTGGGGAAGATCCCGACGACAGCGGATCCGCGCCCGACCTCGCGGTTGACCCGCTCCAGGGGGTTGGTGCTGCGCAGCTTTGACCAGTGGGCAGCGGGGAAGCGGTAGAAGGCCAAGGGGTCCTCCTCGGCGTCCTCGAGCAGCTCGGCGACCTTGGGCACGGTTGAAGCCAGACGCTCGATCACCGCACCGGCGCGCTCGCGCGCCTGCTCATCGCCTTCGGCGGTGCGTTAAGCGCTCGGGGTTGACCTCACCCCGCTCGGCGCCGATCTCCCCCGAGATCTCTGCCTCCATCAGCTCGCGGGCAACCAGCGCGACTGCGTCGCGCAGGAAGTCGGCGTGCTCGGTGATCAGGGTCTTTGCTACGACCTCGGCGGTCGTCATGCTCTGGCTTTCGGCCATCGTGGTGTCCTTTCATCGATTGACTTGGTGGTCAACCGACGAGTCCGGGGCCCGCGGTGGCCGGAACTTTTCTCCGGCCTACCTCGGGCTCGTTACACCACTTCTACCGACGCGACCCGTCGTTGACCTGCTGTGCCCTAGGATCAGCCCTATGCGGCTATGGCTGGGAGCTTGCTTAACGGCGTTTCTGCTCGGCATCTGCTCGCTTGCCGCAAGCCCGGCACTGAGCTTCCGCGCTCCGCCGATAGAAGAGACGTTTCGCCTCAACCACATCGAAGGCCACGGCAGCAAGGGGCTGACGGTCGTTGAATTCGTCTCCTGGCACCTTCCGAGAAGCGGGCGGACAACGCTGATCCAGCCGGAGAACGTTTTTGAACCTCAGGGGCTAGAGCACGCGGACTTGGTCGTGATACTTTCGCTCTCCTGCGATCCCATCCCTGAATTCGAAATAACGGAACGGGTGACATATGCGCCGACCCTCTACATCGAGCGAGGCCACGAAGGGTTCGGCAGCATCCGCGTGAAGGGCGACAAGTTCCATGTGACGAGCCCAGCTTTCACGAGCCCTACGCCGGGAAGCCCGCACGAGGGCAAACTGACTTTCTCAGGCAAATTCAGCAAGAGCGGAATGAAGGCGGTCGGCGCGATCTCTGTTGACCTACCCAGCGTCAAGATTCCCGCCGAACCGCTCACGGGCGCCCAGGCAGAGACCTTGACCAACTGCCAAACAGACCCCGGCGGAAGTCCGTCGAAGCTCGGTAAGCCACTCAAGTTTCATGTCGAAGGCGCCGTGTAGCGAGCGAGCCTGCCCGGCGTTAGGCGACGGCACCAGATCGACTCCGAGCAGTTCGCCTCAGAAGCGCAGTGCCCGTTCTTGGGTCGTCGGCCGGGAACTCGGTTTGGTTCCCTACCCAACCTGGGAGAGCGGAGGTCTAGCTGACGTCCTGGGGTTCGACAGCTAGGACCATCACCGACCGATACCTCACCTTCGCCCTGACACGGGTCGATCGTCTCACTGATCTACCCCCAATCTGATGGAGTCCTGTTTCTAGAGTCCTTCGGCCCCAAGGAGGATTCAGATGCCCCACAGGTACCCAGCAGAGGTTCGCCGTCAGGTGATCGAGCTAGCTCGATCAGGCACCAAAGTCGCCCAGCTCGTCGCCGCCTTCGGGATGAGCGACGCCAACGGGGCCTGGGCGGTGCTCGCCTGCCTCGCCCACAACCTGCTGCGCTGGACGCAGCTGCTCGGGCTTCCCGATACCACCGTGCGTGCCGCGCGCACGCTGCGCCGTTGGCTGATCGGGCTCCCCGGCCGCCTCACCTCTCACGCGCGCGGATTCACGCTGCACCTGCCGGCCCGCTGGCCCTGGCGAACCTCGTTCACCGAGGCGCTTACCAGGATCAGAGCGCTGCCGGCGGCGGCCTGAGTTCCCGTTACCGCTTCACCCCAGTGCGCCGGGTCACTACTCGGCTGCTGCGGGCTGCCCGGAATCGGCGGCGAGACCGTTCCCCGGGGGGCCCGATGGCCAGCAGACTGCACGAAGAGGCCTACGGCCCGCATTTTTCACTCGCCAACTGTCTCCGGCGGCGATGCCCTATCCGTCAGGGTGAATCGGTGGATTCGAGTTTAAACGGATCGACTAGGTCGACGCCGGTGTCCTCGACGTCAGCAACGTTGTGCGTGACCAGCGTCAGGCCCAGGACCCGAGCCGTAGCGGCCAGTAGGCCGTCGATGGCGGGCAGCGGGTCTGGGACGTTCATCCTTCCCCACTCCTCGGCGATCGCGCGGTCGACCGGGAGGACCCGGTCGCCGTGGGCCTCGCTCAGGAGCGCAAGCCAGCGGTCCAGAGCGGTCGCCGAGTCGGGATCGCGCCGACGCACACTCTCGATCCCGCGGCGGATCTCCCCGATGGTCAGGACGCTGAGGAAGATCTCCTCGTCGGCGACATCGGCAAACCAGGCGGTGACATTCGGCTCGGCACGCCCACCCTTGCGCAGCTCGGAGATGACGTTGGTATCGAGCAGGTAGCTCAAAGCTCGACTGGGCGGCCGCGGTCCTCGGGACGCTCGAAGTCGCGATCCTCGCCGACGTCGGGCATCTCGAGCAGAAGCTGCTTGAGGGGTTTGGCCGAACCATGACCGCGGAGAGCCTCGCGGAGGATCTGTCGGTGCTCCTCCTCCGCCGATCGGCCGTGGCGTGCGGCGCGGATCTTCAGCTCGCGCACGACATCGCTCTCTATGTCTCGAACCAGTAACTGCGCCATGGTGATAGCAATGATAGCGGAGGACCGGGGAGCGTCGGAAATCGTCGCCGATCGCGGGCAATCCCGGCGTTATCTGCCACTCGAGTGGCAGATAGGCGAGTTGAGATAGGACCAAATCGCCGCTGCACTGGCACCAAGCGGCCAGTTTGCAGCAACTTTTTAAGCCCGGAACGAGACTCGAACTCGTGACCCCTTCCTTACCATGGAAGTGCTCTACCAACTGAGCTATCCGGGCGAAATGGCTTGTTAGAGCCAGATGCTGATGTGACGGCGGGCGCCTACTTCGGTGCCATGGGACTCAGATGGGACACCGGAGCGAAGCTGGGTGCGCCAATCGCGTTCCGGGCACTGTTTGCAGGTCCTCGTCACGGAGCCGATCTTAAAGGTTGCGGTGATCGGCTTCAGGCCAAGCGGCGTCGAGATTCTCGAGGTCGACCAGATCCTGGCCGCGCCCCGCAGCCCGCTTCATCGCCCGCAGATCCCCGACTGAGCAGACCGCGACGTTGACGCCGAGAACCTCAGCCTCGCTTGCACGTGCGCTCAGCTCCGAGTAAGCGGGCACGCCATCCAGCCCCTGCACCAGATCGAGTCTGCCGAGGTCGGTCTCGATCGCCACCTGTTCCCCACTCGCGACTCTCCGCCGCGATCGAGAAAGGGCTGCCGAGCAGCGCCTCGCCTCTCTGAACGTGACCGCCAGCCGCGACTGCGACCTCGGCGACCAGCTTTCAGGTTCGCCGGATCGGGGTCGACCACGATGTCGATGTCCTTCGTCCCACGCACGACGCCCCACGCATTTACGGCCAGCCCGCCGATCAGGACGAACTCGACATCTGCCTCGACCAGGCGGCGGAGCAGCTGGTCAAAGGCCGGCTCGCTCAAGTCTTGTGTGCCGCCCCGACGAAGCGCATCAACTTATGGCTGAGGGCGATTCCCTCGGCGAGGTTGACACTCATCGGTCGCCGCGCGTCTTCGCGCAGTCGCCGCACCCGAGTTGCCTCGTTTTTCTCAGCCGGGCTGCGCTTGTCGAGTTGGTGAACCATGCCTGAAAGGTTAAGGGAGATACTGCTGGTGCCACTGCTGTCCCGAGCTGGGGCCAACCCGGTTGCAACACAGGCGGGAATGGGAGACTGGAGCCCTGGAGGAACACCGCCCCGCAGGACTAGGACCTAAGGGGAGTCTCAAGTCTCAACGGTGCCCGCCGCACGCCCAGATCGTTTCGTTGCCGTGGGCCCCGCCGTGCGTGCAGGAAAGCGAGACCGGCGCTCGCGATGCGGCCGGGTTGCGGCGCATCAGCACGGTCGTCAGCTGGCTGGCGGGCGCACCGCCGGGCGGGGTAAACGCGGCCCGAAACCTGACCCGCGCCCTGCCGGCCTTCCTCAGTGTCCTTGATGCCCCACCGGTAGGGACGATCGCGAGCGAGTAGACGCCCGCAAAGCGAATTGAGAGCGCCTCGGTTTCGACGCCTTCGCCGCTCAGGCCGAGCACTCCCGATCCCCCCGCCTTGAAGGTGATCAGCCCGGTTCCCCGTCGCTGGCGCAGCTTCACCCCATCGAAGGTGAAGCCGAAGAAGTTGACGTGGACGGTCTTCGCCGCGTCCATGGTCAGCGTGCAGCGCAGCGCGGCGCCCGAGCAGTCTCCACGGAAACCGGAGAAGGCGTCTTCTTCGCCCGGCGTCGCGGTCAGCGTCACCTTCGACCCAGACCCGAAGCTGGCGGTGCAATGACTGCCACAGCTGATCCCTTCGGGAAAGCTGGTCACGGATCCGTCAAAGGCATTGCCGTTGTCGACGGTCAAGGTCTGGGCGCCGGGGGAGCCTGCCGCGCGGGGAATCGCGATGACGGCGAGCACAGTCACGACAAGGACGGCTAGAGCTGTGGCCGAGCGCGCCAGCATGCGCTCAAACTACTTGCCCGGGTAACCCGTGTGTGTCCTGATCATGAGGACCAAACAAACGAGGTACCGATCGGTTGTTCGCCAAAATCGAGTGCCGCGAAACGACTGTCAACCCCGGGCGCCGGATGCTCCAACTGTACCGATGACAGGTCGCATCGCGCCCGATCCCAGAAGTTCGCGTCGGGATTCTGGCGCTCGAGGCAGCGCCAGCTTGTGCCGGGTCGCGTTCGGCTCAGGCCAAGGGTGAGCGGCGCCACTCGGTGGGTTGCGGAGGGGAGCTCAATCCGCTCGGCCCGCTCTCGGCAAGGCCACCATCGGGCCTCACCGTGACCCCCGCCGAGCGAACCGTCGCTCACCCTGCTCCCAGCACAACCTCTCGTCGTTTCTTGCTGAGATCAAGACGCAAAGCGAAGCCAGCCCTCGAAGATCCCGCTCACTGCTCCTCAGTCAGGTAGGAGATTTCCTTTGGCGGATTCATCTCGCTCGGCTCTAACTGCCGATCTAGCGCGACCTCTGGCGGTAGGGAGGCGGGGGGTTGGCGCGGTGCCCGCTCAATCGCCACCTTCGCCACCCGTCCCCGGCGGATCACCCAGGCACAGCCATTGGCGAGATTGCGAATCTGATCTGGGTCGAGCTTCAGCCGGCGCTCATCGCGGGCGTGCCCCTGATGCACGTAGAGACCATCTTCGTAGCGATGGGTGAGCTCGATCACCCGCTTCATGCCGCCCAACTCGACCAGTCCCTGCGGCTCGTTTAGAGCATGGAGGATCACGGTCTCCACCGAACCGAGGATCCGATCGCGCTGATCGCCTGAGCCCATCCCCGATGGCGTCTGTGGAACCAAGACGATCGCGGCGTTGAAGCCGCGTGCCTGCTCGACCTTCATCGCGACATCTGAAGACGAGGCGATCGCCGAGAACTCATCGGCGAACAGCAGGCAGGGGTCCTGGCGCGGCTTGCGCTTTGTGAAGTAGTGAGCGAAATCGGCGAAGAGCAGAGACGCCGCCCCCGCCGTGTCCTCGCCCAGGGCAACCGAGTCGAGCAGGAAGTAAGCGGCCTCGGCGTCCTCGAAGGACCACTCGCCATCGAGCGCAGCGCCGAGCTGTCCGAAGAAGGCCTGGTAGCGAAGCCGGACCTGGCCGATCCTCTCGCGCGGCAAGCAGAGCACGGCGCCGCTCGGCCCGTGAGCATCGAGCAGCCTCTCGTAGTCAAGACGCTCAAGCAGCTCAGCGCTTGAGCGCGGCGGCCCCTGGGGGTGGTTACAGGCCAGCTGCAGAGCCGTCTTGGCGATGTCGCGGTAATAGGCGGCGGGACCGCTCCTGGCGAAGTTGATCACCTCAAGCAGGCGATTGATCAGCCCTCGCCAATCGCCGCGCCAGGCATCGAAAGCTTCGTTGGGAAAAACCCGCGCCTGCCGGCCCGCCGCCGCCATCAGCGCGCAGAAGCGCTCGGCCGCCTCGCGGTCCCCCTTGGCGTCCAGATAGAACACCGGGGCATCGCTCTTGCAGGCGACCTCGTGGGCAATTCGCATCGAGGTCTCGGTCTTACCGCTACCGCTGGCACCGAGGATCACCGCGTGGCGACGCATGTCGGCGAGCGGCCAGACCAATGCCCCTCCGGGGGCCAGTGGCAACGCAGCCTCGCCGGCGAGCCGACGGCCGAGGAGGGCACCGAGAGGAGCCGGCGGGCCAGCGACCGCTTGGCGCCGGGGCCTCAGCACCGGATTGACTTTGGCTGGGCGTGCATCGACGAGCGACCGCACGCTTGCGTGCCAGACTGAGCGAGTCGCACGCCCGCCGTCAAGCGCAGTGAACAGGCAGGAGGCGGTGGCGCTGGTCAGAGCCGCGGTGGGTGACTGGGGAAAAAGCCGGCGCTCGACTGCGGCCCGATCCGCGGGTTCGCGACGTCTTTGGGCACGACGGCTAGCCCCATTTTCCGCACCTGACTGCCGGTAGCCGCACCGGAAGCTCCGGCCCAACCGCATTGCAATGCGGCTTGGAGCTGGTCAGCGCTGCCGGATCGGGACGAGTTTGTTGTGGCAACTTCTCCTCAGTCTTACGTCCGATCGAGGCGCTAGAGTTGTGGCAAGGTGTTCGTCAAGAGAACGAAGGTCAAGCGCAGCGGGCCGCGAGTACGTCTACCTCCAGTTGGTGGAGGGCTACCGCGACGAGAACCGGCAAGGTGCGCCACCGGGTTGTGGCAAAGCTCGGCCGCGAGGACGAGCTCAAGGCCAAGCGGCCAGCTGGACGCCCTGACGGCTGCCTTCGCGCGCCTGGACCCGCCCGCTCGCCGGCATCCGCCGCGAGGTGGGGCCGCTCCTGCTTGATCGCCTGTCTGGCGCGCGAGCTCGCGGCCATCGGCGAGACGGTCGATCGCGCTGTTGCCGCGCTCGCCGCGCTCAGAGCTCTCGGTCGGCGAGCTGGTGGTGGCGCTGATCGCCAACCGCCTCTGCTCGCCCGCGCCGCTCTATGACATCGCCGGCTGGTCCTCGGGGCGCGGCGATCCGCGAGTTGTTTGGGATCCCGCCGCAGCTGCTCGACGACGACCGGCTCGGGCGCGGCCTGGAGCGCTTTGCCCCCTGCGCGGAGGCTGTCCGCGGGGCCCTCGCGGCGCGGGCGATCGAGCGCTTCGGCCTCGACGCCGGGCGCCTGCACGTCGACCTCACCGCGTTGCGGATGAGCGGCGCCTATGAGGACTCCTCACTGATCGCCAAGGGCTGGGCCCAGGGGCAGGGCGTCGACCGCCAGGTGCGGGCGCTTCAGGCCTCCTCGGCCGAGGGCGTCTCGCTCTACCTGCGCCCCGAGGCCGGGCTACAGCGGCCGAGCTCACCTCGATCGGCGCCTCGCTGGAGAGCGCTGCGCTGCGTTCGCCCAGGCAAACGGCCGCGGGCCCTCCTGCTCGATCTGCGACTCCGCGGTCGGTGCGCCCAAGACGCTCTGCCAGATCGCCGCGCGCCCGACTTCCTTCATCGCCCCGCTCAAAGCCACGCACCGACTGCGGGGGCGCTACCTGGCGAGGTCGGGCCGGCCGCCCTCGCCCCGCTCGCCTACCGTCTCCGAGCGCGAGCGCGGGCTTGCGGGCATCTGAGCGCAGCTCGCTACCGGGGCGCGATCCGCGACTGGGAGGTGAGCCGATCCCGAGACGCGGTGAGCTCTCACCGCTTTCGCGCTCGCCTACGTCCACTCCTCCGAGGAGGAGCGGGAGGTGAGGGCGGCCCGCGAGCGGGCGCTTGAGCGGGCCGAGGAGAAGCTCGGGCGGGTGCAGCAATGGCCTCGGCGGCCGCTACTACAAGACCAAGCGCGCAGCTCGACCGCGCGCGTCGCCCAGATCCTCGCTCGGTCCCGCTCAAGGGCCTGATCGCCGGTCAAGACCGCGACCCGCAGGGGGATGCCCACGATCTGCTGGCACCGCGACAGCCGCCGCGATCGCCGAGGCTGCGCGCGCTCAGACGGCATCTACGCGCTCGCCACCAACCTCGCCGACCGGCGCCTGGGCGCGAACGCGATCCTCGAGCCGCTACAAGGGCCAGCAGATCGTCGAGCGCCGCCACCGCGACTTAAAGCAGACCCTGCGGGTGCGGCCGATCTTCCTGCACAAGGACGAGCGCATCGGCGCCCTGGTCTCGATCATCGGCATCGCCCTGCTCGTCTTCGGGCTGATCGAGTCCGAGCTGCGCAGGGCGCTTGGCCGAGGCCACCGGCGGCGCGCAGGAGACGATGCCAGGGCCTCCTGCCCGAGGGGCAGGGCAGCGAGGCCGACCGGGCGCAACGTGCTCGGCGCCTTCCAGGGCCTCGGTCTGACCTATACCGCGCAGGGCATCGTCCTCGACCGGCTCACCGCCACCCAGCGCCGGATCCTCGAGCTGCTCGAAGTCGAGATCCCCTGGCCGGAGCGGGTGGGGTAGACCTGCTGCAGGTGCGGAAAATGGGGCTAGCGCTTGAGGTGAGAGCACCGCTTGGGGTCGTTGACCCTTGAGTTGGGCCGGCGCGCTCGGTCCGAGGCGCTCAGGGAGAACCGGGGACCGCGACGGCGCACAGCGAGAGCCCCTCGATGCCCGAGAAGTCATCGGGGTTAGCGCTGTAGAGGGGTAGCTCGTTGGCGATTGCGGTGGCGGCGATCATCGCGTCGTAGGAGCGGGCGCTGGGCTTGCCTCCGGAGCGGTGAAGCGATGCCGCAACCGCGGCGAAGGCACGCGCGGCGGCGGCATCGAAGGGCAGCGGGACGAAGTCGGCCTCGGCCTGTTGGAGCTGAGCCTGGCGGGCGGCGCGCTCCCGATCCCCTGTGGCAAGGAGCGGGCCGACGGCGAGCTCGGCCAGGGTCACGGCGCTGATCAGCGGCTCTACGGGCAGGGTGCCCGGGTCTGTCAGGCGCGGCAGCAGGATCACGGTCGAGGTGTCGAGCAGCCCGCGAGGGGCGCTTGGCTGCGCTTCCGTAGGCGCAGCGGCGCTCAAAGCGCCGGATCGAGAAGACGATCGATATCTGCGCGCAGCGCCTTGGGCTCGAGGACGGGAAGTCGGCGCCAACGATCGAGCAGAGCCGCGGCCGAGAGCGCTGGCCGCAGCGCCCGCAACTCGGCGACCGGGCGCCCGGAGCGGGTGATCGTGATCTGCTCTCCCCGCGTTGCGCGATCAACCACCTCACCACCGTGGTTGCGCAAGTCGCGAATGCTCACCGTGGACATCTGCTCAGTGTATCACGCGTGATACGAGCGATTAACACCGGGGCGGCGGGCGGCTTGCGCTGGCCCTGCGTAACTTCTTGGTGCCCCGGCTGCCGCACGCTTGCGTGGCAGACCCAGCGAGTCGCAAGCCCGGCGCCAAGCCCAGTGAACACGCAGAGCGCCACGGTGGCGCTGGTCAGAGCCCCGGCGGGTGACTGGGGAAAAAGCCGGCGCTCGACTGCGGCCCAAAACCGGGGCCGTGGGCGAAGTTGGAGGTCGCCGTGCCCCAATCCCGGCCCTCGATCTGCGCCCAGACGTGGTCGACGTTGGCCCAGATCGTCACCGAACTGCCCGGCCCGGACGGATAGTGGGCGCCGAGTTCGTTGGAGACAAGAGCGCCCGGATCGGGGTAGCCGGAGAGGACCAGTAGCCAGCGCACCGCACCAGAGCAATCGAGGCCCTTTTCCGGCGCCCCGAAGACCTGCTGACCCGAGGCGCTCCAGCAATAGCTTCCCCCCGAGGGCCCGGGCTGAGCGGCGTGCCCGCCTCCCCAGCAGTAGTGGATGCGGCGCGATTCGATCCAGCGCGCGGCGGCCTGCACCCGGGCCAGCGAGCGCGGCGCCAGCTCGCCAAACGGGGCGGCCGGCGCTTCGCAGCTGAGTTCAGCCCCGGCCCCGATCTTCGCGGCTTTTTCGAGCACCTCTTCGACGTACCACCAGGCGTGGTTGTAAGCGAAGATCGCACCGCGCCAGTCGCCGGGGGCGCCGTCGGCGTGGAGCAGGTTGGCGGTGGCAAAGATCGAGTCGGGAATCGAGTAGGGATCCTTGACCCCGTCGCCGTTGGCATCGACGCCGAACTCTTCCCAGCTGGAGACGAGGAACTGGCCGGGGCCCTCGGCGCCGACTGAGTTCTGGGTTCCCGGCGCGACCCCGGGCAGCGGCGAGCGGCCGAAGTCCGACTCGACGTAGTGGATCGCAGCGACGATCGAAAAACCGCGCGGACCGAGCTCATATTTCCTCGCCGCTTTCGCGAGCCAGGGCACATAGCCCGCCGGCACCCCCCGGGCCGAGCCGCCGCCCACCCTGCATTCCTGCGCAGCGCTTTCAGAGCCGGGTGCGGAGGCGACGAAGAGACCGGCGATGAAGATCAGGCCGAGCAGCGGCGCCGCCGCGGCGATCGCGAACTTGGCACCGAGGCCACGGCCGGCGAGGCGAACGCCGAAGCAGCCCTCAGGGCGCCGTGCGGCGCTCACTGGCCTGGCCCGCTCGCCCGCCAAACGCCGTTCCCGAGTTCAAAGACGAAGGAGAACTGCTCCTCGCGCCGGCCGCGCGCCGCCGCGCCGCTGATCAGCGCCCGCGGCGGCTCGCCGCCGAGTGCCGCGCGCGAGACGCGGCCGAGGCGGGCGGGCGGGATGCCCGCCGCGGCTCGCGGTGCCTGGCTGAGAAGCGTCGCGGCGAAACCCGCGGTGGCCGTCTGGCGCAGCCGCCGTCGAACACCGCGGCCGGATTCGCCGACCTCGTAGCGAAGGAAGGCCGAGAGGAAGCGCTGCGCCTGGCGAGGTAGCCCAACGCTGAACGGACCCCGGCGCCCGGAGAGCTCTGTCTTGGTCCTCGGGTGAAACGAGCTGGAGGGGCTCGGCTCGCCTTCACCGTGGGAGAACAGAAAGGCAGAGATGAGGAGCGCCAAGGCGCAGGCGCAGAAGAGCGTCGGGCGCCAGGGCTGCGCGCCGCCCGACACCTAGCCTCCGCGGCTGAGATTGCGGCGCGAGGGGAGCTGATCGAGGCGACGTTCGCGGCGCAGGGCGCGCAGCTGGCGGCGCCGTTCGCTGCCCGAGCCCTCGATCCCCTGGCGCAGTCGCTCGGCGGCGAGGCGACCGCGGCCGGCCACCCGACCCGGCGGCTGGGAGGCGAGCTCGAGTCGCTTTAGGTCACGCCGTCGGGCCTTCTCGATCTCGGCCTCGGCGCGCTCGCGCTGGGGACCGCGCAGATGCTCGAACTGCGAGCGCTCAAAACCGGCACGGTGAGCGTGATCGGCTGGATCGCGGGAGCGTTTGAGCAGTTCCCGATCCTCAGCCGCGAAGCGTTTCAGGTCGCGCTCGCTCCAGCGAGTGCCATGGCGCTCCTGATTTCGCTCGGCGCCAGCGACCAGACGCTCGGCCGCGCGCTGGCGCTGCGCCTCGGCTGCTGTTGGCGGAGGACTGGAATCGCCGCGCTGCTTGGCGAGAGGTGAGCGTCGTGGCGCCGTTTCGCCGAGGGCGGGATCGGCTCCGCCTGTGGCGCGCCTGCCCCCAGCGCCCGCGCCGCGCCGATCGGCGGCCAAGCTCTCGCGGGCATCGCGATAGCGCTGCTCGGCGAGCGCCCGAGCCCCATCCCGCAGGGAGCCCTGCGCGGTTCGACGGGTCGCCTGAGCGCCGAGCTCGGAGCGTTCGCGTCGCCAATCGACGCCGCGACGAGCAAAGCCACGGACACTCTCGGCGGCGCTGCGCGAGACCCCCTTCGCCATCCCGAGCGCGGCCAGACCGCCGAGGCCCAGCTCGGTGCGGTGCTCATGCTCGCCAACCGAGAGCAGACCGATCAGATCGGCGCGCTTGAGGAAGACCGCCCAGCTGAAGGCGCAGGAGAGCAGGAACCCGGTGGCGCTACCGCCCGGGCCGTCAACCCGACCGAGGATGGATATACCGAGCACGACGATCGAGAGGAAGGCGGCGTAGATCACCTTGGCGAGGAGGGCGCCGAGCAGGGTCAACCCCCAGGTCTTGAAGGCGCGCCGGGCGGCCTCGCCGAGCAGCGGGAAGAAGAGCGCGAAGGGCGCCGCGAGCAGGAGGACGAAGGCGATCGCCGCCTGGCTGAAGAGGCGGATCGCGAGCCAGGCCAAGAGCAGCAGCGCACCGAGCAGCCCGAGCGCGAAGAGCGCCAGCATCGAGAGCCGGGTGAGGGCACCGTCGCCGCCCTGGGCGGCGACCTTGGCCTTGGTTTCTTCCTGGCCGTCAAAGAGCCTCCAGAGTGCTTCGCGGGCTGGGCTGCCGGGCGAGGAGCGCAGGTAGAGGTCGATCAGGCGCTTCGGGCGCCCGTAGCGCTTGCGGGCAAATGCCGCGCACTGCTTGGCGGCTTCGGTATCGCCGAGCCGCTGGTAGGCGGCGATCTGGGCGAGGGCCCCGATGTCCTGGCAGAAATAGTTGTCGGCCTGCTGCACCGCTTCCTTTGACGGCGGCGAGAGAGCCCAGCCGAGATCGGAGAAGTCAAGGCCGGCGAAGGGGACCTCGACCAGGCGCGACCAGGTCTGCGACATCGCTTCGGCGTAGCTACCGAGCGGCCGGTTGACCGAACCCGATTGCGGGGCGCTGATCGTGCCGAGCGCGACTTCATCGGAGAGGTTGGCGAGACGGCCGACCGATTCTCGCGGCTGCTGGACCACCCAGAGCCCGACGACGATCATCGCGACCGCCGCCAACGTCCCCCCCACCCCGCCGGCGAGGTCACGGCGGATCAGCCCGCGGTAGGCGAACCAGATGCCGCCACAGACGATCAGGGTCGGCAGCCAGGGGTCGGTGATCTCGTTGTAGACGCGATCGACCGAGGCCGAGATGCGGCTCATCGTCTGACCATCGGCGAACGGGTTGAGGCTGAAGGCGAGCCCGAGCAGCTCGAGGATCAGCTTGAGGACGAAGATCAGGCCCAGCCAGATCCCGTTGAGAATCGAGTCAAAGGCCGCGGTGAAGTCGCCGATCGGGTGGGTGACGCCGGTCGAGATGAAGGTGTCGAAGCCGTAGTTGGAGGTCGGGTACTCAGACTCGGGGCTGCCGTTTGCTTCACAGCTGAGGCGAACGGGAGGACTGCGGATCTGGCTCAAGCTGTCGCAGACCGGGTTGCGAATGCCGAGGCCCGCAACCGGGTCGACCTGGCCGGAGCCGCCGAGGTCTTTGGCGAGGTTGGAGGCGCTGACTTCTTCGGGGTTGGTCAGCTGGGTGGGCGGCTGGGTCTGCGGCGCTGAGCGATTGCGAGATTTCGCCTGCTTGGTCGGAGCCTTCTGGGCGCCGCTGGGCTGAACGGCTGCCGCCTGAGGCGTCCCGACAAGCAAGACCGCGGCCGCGAAACCCAGCAGGTAGGACCACTTCCATACCGGTCTATTCCGCACTCAGGCAAGACGGCGAGGGCGCCCGATTCGCCCCACGCCGAAAAATAGAGCGCGGTTGGCTTCCCCTCGCTGCCACCAGCGAGATGCCGAAACCGAGATCCGGCGAGTGAATTAGTCCCGCTGTCCCTAGGTGGTTCGCGCAATCGGCCCGGAGAGCAACGAGTCAGGCATCGTCTTCAGCAGCTCGGGCAGGCGCTGCAGCGACCTGCGGCCCTGCTCGGGGTCGAGCAGCCACTGGATCAAGAGACCATCGAAGGCGGCGATCAGGAGGCTGGCACGGAGCTCGCCCAGGCCGTCGTGATCGAGACCGAGATAGGCGGCAAAACCGGCGCGCATCTCGGCGAAGCTCGAGGCAAGAACCCGGCCAAGCTCCTCGTTGTGGACGGCGTGGGAGAGGGCCGAGACGAAGGCCGATGCCAGTCCGCGCTCACCTTCGAGGCGCTGCTCGAGGCTCTGCAGCGCGGCGTGGATGCGCTCGCTCCGGGTCCGCGCTCGCAGATTTCGCCGCCGCGGCGATGAAATTGCCGAGCCAGCGTCTGAATCCCTCCCCCAGGGCCTCGGCGATCAGGGCGTCCTTGGAGCCAAAGTGGTAGCTGATCGAAGCCACGTTGGCGCCGGCCGCGGCGGCGATCTCACGCGTCGTCACCTCGCTGTAGTCGCGCTCGCTGATGCAGCGAAGGGCACCATCGAGAAGTGCTTGGCGGTTACTTACCTGGGCGGCCATTTTCCCCGTCTGGATCTATCCTGGCGCCCAATCTAATCAGATGATTAGATTGGGTCATGCCCACCTACTCGCGGGCCCGCGCCCGCCCGGCTGTGCCAGCGGCGACCAGGAGTGCGATGCGCCGCTGGCCTCCCCTGCCAGTCAATCGATGCCCGCTCGCGGTTCGACGGAGACCGTTGCATTGTCCGGCTTCGCGGCTCGCTCCTCAGCCAGAATGCGGGCCCCTGATGAGCGGCGCCCAAGAGCTGCCAGGGCGCCTGCGCTCGCCGGTCGCGCTGCAGTCGCTGCGCTATGGCCTTGACCCCGAGCGTTACTTCGCCGCGGCGCGGCGGCGCCACGGGGAGGTCTTCACCGTCCGCCTGCTCGGTGAGACCTGGGTCGTCCTCGGCGATCCCGCCGCGGTCAAGGAGACCTTCGCTCTGGGTCCAGCCGATGCCAACTCGGGCGAGGCAAACTTCGCCCTGCGGCCGCTGATCGGCACCCGAAACGTGCTGCTCCTCGACGGTCCCGAGCATCTCGCCCGTCGCAAGCTCCTGCTCCCGGCACTGCACGGCGAGCGGATGCGCGCCTATGAGCGCGAGATGCGGGCGGCAAGCGGGCGGATGATCGAGGAAATTCCGCGTGGCAGGCCGGTCGCGATGTTGCCGCTCGCCCAGTCGCTGACCTTCTCGGTGATCATGCGCTGCGTCTTCGGCGTGCGAGACGGGGAGCGGCTGGATCGACTCGGCGACGCGCTGAGAGCGATGCTCGGCTGGGTGACCGACATGCGGCGGGCGCTGCTCTTCGGGGTACTCGGGCCACAGCGGTTGATCAACCTGCCGGCCTTCAGGCGGCAGGTTGGAGCGGTCGATGAGGAGCTGGCGAATGAGATCAGCCAGCGAAGGGACTGCCGCGACCTGGGAGAGCGCGAGGACATCCTCTCTCTTCTCCTGCTGGCCAGAGACGAGCAGGGCCAGGGCCTCACAGACCAAGAGCTTCGCGATGAGCTGGCGACCCTGCTGGTGGCGGGACACGAGACCACGGCGACGGCGATCGCCTGGGCGCTGCGCGAGCTCGCCCTGCAACCAGAGCTCCAGAGGGGACTCGTTGGCGAGGACTCAGACGAGCGGCTCGATGCGGTAATCGCCGAGACCCTGCGGCTCCACCCCCCGGTGCCGGTCGTCCTGCGCAAGCTTCTGCACCCGAGGAGGATCGCCGGGCATGATCTCCCGGCGGGAACGACCCTGGCGCCCTGCAGCCTCCTCGTCCACCGCCGCGAGGATCTCTATCCGGACCCCTGGCGATTTGACGGCACTCGCTTCCTCGGCAGACGCCCGCCGGCAAGTGAGTGGTTCCCCTTCGGAGGTGCCACGCGGCGCTGCATCGGAGCGGCCTTCGCCCAGTTTGAGATGCGAACGGTGCTCGAGGAGTTGACCGCTGCCCTGCACTTCGAACCCGACCGCAGAGGTCCGGAACGCCTCGGTCGCCGGGGTCCGATCCTCGTCCCGGCCAGAGGGGCGCGGGTCCTCGTCAGCAATCGCTGATCGAAGCTCAGCGCCGTTTGCGGCAACAGTGGTCGAGGATCGCGCCCTCTCGCTTTGGTCCTAAGGTTCCCGCCCACCGTGTCCCTCACCGATCAGCGCTCTGGTCGCGGTCGGTCGGAGGGGTGGTGCTGAGCGCGCCGAGCAGCCAGGACGGTGGGTCGATCTGAACCGGCGCCACCTGACCGCCAAAATCGCGCAGGTAGCAACGGCCCTCGCGGTAGTCGAGCAGGCGCTGGGTCGCGGTCTCATCGTCGGGGTCGAGACGCAGCAGCTCCAGCGCCCGGCGCGCCTCGGCGTCGGTCTCGACCCCAAAGGCGAATAGTGCCCCGACCAACGGCTCGAGCTCGGCGGCATCGCCGAGCATCTGGGTGGCGAGGATCGGCGTGATGTTCTGGCTTCGACCGAGGCGACTCATCCGCTCGAGCAGCGCCCGGCCCTGGGCATCTGAGGTCAACGCCCAGGCCTCGTCCATCGCCAACACCGAGTGGCGCTGGGTGTCCGTGGCGCAGAGGCGCAGCGCATAGGCCGCCAGCAGGCGCAGGACGGCAAGGCTGGTGCGCTCCTCCTCGAGCAGCTCCGAGCGGGCGGTGCCGGCCAGCGGCAGACTGAGATTGCGGATCCGCAGCGAGACCACCTGGGCATCGCCGACGCTCGGGACCTCGCTCTCGGCACTGCCGATGCCGAGCTTGGCGAGACCAGCCTGGCCGTGCACCTCGATCGCGCGGCCGACCTCAACCGCCTCGGCGCTCTCGGAGGCGGCGAGGCGGGAGAGGATCGCGGCGCAATTGCTGGCGCCGGCCGCACTGGCCTCGGAGACCGCAAGCCGCAGCTGGGTCTGCCACTCGGGCTTGGCCGGCGCCGGCAGAATCGAGACGAGAAAGTTGTAGGTGAGATCCTCGCGGGTCTCGGGGGCACCGACCCGCATCGGGTCGAGCAGGCCGCGATAGCGCTCCTCACCGGAGAGCTCGATCGTCTCGATCCGCCCCTCGACTCCGGGAAGGCGCTCGAGATGGTGATCGCCCTTGGGGTCGATGTCGATGATCGGCCCCGAGCCCTGCAGGAAGGCCTGCCAGGCGGCGAGCTCCAGGCAGACGGTCTTGCCCGAGCCGAGGCTGCCGACCAGGAGGCAGGTCGGCGGGCGGTTCTGCTGGCAGGCCTCGGCGAGGTCGAACTGGACCGGCGAGCGCGAGCCGGTCAGGGTGTGACCGATGTAGGGGCCGATCTCCGAACCGACCTGCGAGATCGCGTGGGGCACCATCGCCCCGAGCTGATCGGGGAGCAGATGTTCCTTGTACTCGGGCAGGGGAAAGGTCGCCGCCGGCAATGAGGCGAGAAGCAGGCGGTGCTGCTCACCGGCGGGGCGGTGCAGCTGAACCCGGCCATAGGACTCGCGCAGGCGCTGCACCCGCTCCTCGAGCTCGGAGGAATCATGCCCGGCAACCGAGAGCAGGAGCGCCGAGCGCAGCAGCGGCGGACGATCACCACCGCCAAGCACCGCCTCCAGCTCGCGCGCCAGATGGGGCCGCTCGGCGGCCTCAAAGGAAGGGCCGTGATCACCGGAGGCCTCCTCACGGGCGATCTGATCGGCGTCCACCTTGCGCTTGGCGAGCAGGCGGCGCGCCTCGCGGTTGGCGAGGAACTCGACCGAGAGGGTGGCATCGACCGCGAAGCCGAGCTCAAGCGGAGCGAACATCAGCTCGGCGGCGGGGCCCGGTACCGCCGCCTCCTCGGGCATCGCGCCGAGCACGAGCTGGGCCTGGTGGGCGCGGCCCTGCTCGGAGTCGACGATCAGCGACCGCCGGGCGACGGTCACCCGGCTCTCGTGCAGGCGCAGGAGGTCATAGCCGTAGGGCTCAAAGCGCCGCTCGCCGCCAGGGTCAAGGAAGGAGAGCGCCTGCGGCTCAAAGCCATCGTCGGGCCGAGGCTCGCCGAGGCCGCGGGTGTAGGCGCGGCGGATCAGCGTCGCCAGCCGGCGCGGGCCGACACGACGGCACTCGAGATAGCTGAGCACGCGATCAAAGGCGGCCTCCTCGGCCTGCCGCAAAGCGGCGAGCTGGCGGGCGCCGATGCTGCGCGGATCCTCGATACCGAGGGTCGCGGCGAAGGAGCGCCAGGCCTCGGCGGCGCCATCGAGCACGCCCCCGAAGGGACCGGAACCTGGTTCGGAGTCGAGGCGCACGGCGAGGTAGATCTCCGGCCGCAACGCTCCCCGGCGCTCGAACTCGGCTCGATGCTCCTCGATGTGGGCGAGCAGACGGGGGCGGTCACCGTGGCGGGGATCGAGCGTCGCGAGGACACGACGAACGTAGGCATCTGAATCAAAGGCGCGGGAGACCCGGAGGATTTGGAAATCCGTCTCAAGGGTGTAGGCGAGCGCCTCGAGGCGCTCGCCTACCTCGATCTTGCGGGACTCGGGGAGACCGGGATAACTCTGGCCCTCGAGCTGGAAGACGGCCCAGGCATCACTCGGGGTGCGGAGGACCAGGTTGGCGCAGAAGAAGTAGTGGGGTTGCCTCACCGCTCCTTGTCCTCGAAGACGACGCTACGCCCGGCGGGGACCTCGATCGTCTTGCCGTTGTGCAGAGGCCGAGCGCTGCCGGTCCGCAGGCGCCATCGGCGCGCCGCAGCGGCGCGATCGCGCGCCTCGCCGCCGCCGCGGCGCGGCACCTGCTCGAGCGCGACGGTTACCGGATAGCGGAGCAGGAGCCGAGCGGGGCCACGGATACGCCCACGCGGATAGCTCGGGGCGCCGAGGTCGGGAGCGAGGGCGAGCTCGCCGAGCGGCGCGAATTCTGTTTGCTCAGCCGGAACGGGGCGCAGGGCAGCGAGAGTGCGCGAGCGCAGGCCCCAGGCGAGTAGGCCGGCGAGCGCCCGGTGGGGCGGGCGGCCGTCAATCTCCCAGCGCGAGAGCATCCAGGCGGCGGCGATCGGCAGGGCGAGCAGACGCAACGAGGCGGGAGGCGCGCAGAGGACTGCGCCGAGCAGCGGCAACCTTCCGAGCAGAGCGATCAGCGCCAGCGAGACGAGCCAGTAGGCGAGGAGGCGCAGCTCGATGCCGCCGGGCAGCGGGATGCGCCAACCCTGGATGCGGAAGATGCGCCAGCGGCGGCGAAAGACGAGACGGTAGCTGCGAACCACCTTGCGGCTCTGGGCTTCGGACACACCGGCTAGACGAGCCGAACCCCAAATTCGCTACCGCGGTCGAGCTGGAAACGGTCCAACCCGAGCCCGACTTTCGGGAATAGGTGTGCCCAATCTCCCGCCACACACAGCAGACTGCTCGGGCCATGCCGTCGGCGGCGACGCGGGGCAGCTCGGGTTCGCTTCCTCAGGACTGGGCCGCCCGCGGAGCGAACAGATCAGGCAGGCAGAGCGACGACGAGGCTGCGCTGGCGCCGATATTGTGCGACGCGATCAGGAGCACACGGTGGCGACCTCTGGGTACCCCCGTAGCTTAACCGCCGATCGACCTGCGACCCCGGCCGAGTTCCTTGCAAAGGTCATAGTCCAGGTGATCGCAGTGATCGATCACAGCTGCGTGCCCCGATTCGCTCACAGTCACTTCAACGGTAATTCGACGACCGTGGCGCGAACCTGAGCAGGTGAATCTGGGGCCGCTGATCTGGTGGACCGGGTCGCTGGAACTCCTGGCGGGATTTGATCCACCGCTGACCCGCACACATTGCGGGCCGCTGAGCCCGATCAGATCCCGAGCCAAACGGTTAGCTTCCACTTCGGAGGGTCCCGGCGAGGATGAGGAGCCACACCCGGTGAGAGTCAGGGCGGCCATCAACACCGGCGCGGCGATAGCACGGCACACAGTTGCGCCACCCTAATAGCGATCAGAAGAGCCCGCTAGCGAGCGCTCGATCACAGCAGTAGCCGCCGCGGCGTTCGGTCACCAACTTGTGCTCGAGGCCCTCCACCGCCAGCGAGACCGCCAGGCGCTGGTGCGGGTCGAGGTTCTCGAAGGAATCGAGGTCAAATGCGCCCGGTGGAGCTGGGCGATGCTCGGCTGCCCGTTCAGGCCGATCCGTTTCAGATAGGGGTCCAAGTCGAGCATCGGTTGAGGGTGTGCGCGGCGGCCAATCCCGACCACCGAACGCTTCCATCGAGGCCGCTGAGATTTCCGCGAAACATGATCCCGCAGAGGCGTCGAGTGCCACCAACTCAAACAAGCGACGCCTGCGCTGGGCGAGCGAAGGAGGACCCGCCAAGATGCAGTGACTCTGGACGCCAGCTAAAACACGGTCGAGGCGATTCCCTTGGCGAAAGACTCGACCACCTGCGGGGCGAGAAGGAAGATCAGACCAAGCAGAGTGATGACGACGATGCCGACGCTGGTACCGATATTGCGGGAAACGAGGGCACCGACCAAAAGGCAGCCGGCGAGCACGGTGAGAACCGGGACCGCCCAGCCGCTGAGCAGCGTGCTGAGGCGGTTTCCGGCGCCGCTGACATTGCTCCCTCCCCCGGCGCCACCGGCGAGCGACTTGGTCACCGCTGCCTCAGCGGAGGTTGTGCCATAAGGCAGCTCCTCGGACGGAGCAATGACCCCGACTCCGAGCAGGAGCGTGGCGAGAGAAATGCAGATCGCGATTCGACGGGGCATGGTTCCTCCAAAGTGTCGGCCAGCTTTCGTTAGTCGATCCACGAGACGATCCGAGGACGCGGGCCGATACCCCAGGGCGCGTACACATCTGTGTACACTCAGCCTCATGCCAAAGACTGTCGCGGTGCGCGAGCTACGCAGCAATCTGAGTCGCCTTTTGGCAGATGTCAGTGAGCGACGCGATCATGTGCTCGTAACTCGCAATGGAGTCCCGACCGCCGCGCTGGTGTCTATCGACGAGTACGAGGCGCTGGAGGAGACCGCCGAGGTCCTCTCAGACCCCGCGGCGCTCACCGCACTCGAGGCCGGTTTGGCTGAGATCGCAAGAGGAGAGACGGTCGCGTTTGACGAGCTGCGCGAGGAGTTGGCAAGGCGTCGAGCGGCAGCCGACTGACCGGTGGCGCGACTGGTTCTCGCGCGTCGCGCTCGCGAAGGGCTGCTCGAACTCGATTGGCCTCTGGTCGACGCGATCGAGGAGGCGCTCTGCCTGCTTGAGCGCGAGCCGCAGGCGGGACACGCCCTGCGAGGCAAGCTCCGGGGCCTCTACTCGCTGCGAGTCGGCTCCTTTCGAATTCTCTACCAGCTGACCGACGAGGGTCAGACGGTGCGCGTTGCGGCCATCCGCCACCGCTCGATCGCCTACCGCAGCGATCCTCGATAGTCCAGAGCGGCGCTCTTCGCGAAGCGCGAGCGAATGGTTAGCTGCCGGTCGGGATGACCTCGATGAAGTCGACGTAGGGGCGCTCGCGGTAGGTGATGCCGAGTTCATAGCTGAGCGTGTAGTTGGTGCCGCCCGAGTCGCTGGCGGAGAGCGTCGCGAGCACGGCGCCGGAGCCGGGAGCGCCGACCCAGACGATCTGCTGCACTTCGATCAGGCGCAGGCGTCTGGTCGGCAGGGTCACTTCGGCGCCGCCGGCGAGGTCCGCCCTGAGCTCCTGTGCGGTGCCGGCAAGGTAGTTGCGCAGGACGCGTTCGACCACCTCGCTGAGCGCCGGATCGGAGACCGATTCACGAGGCCGCGGGGCGGCGGTCGCGGCGATCGAGGGGGCGCCAACCAGGGAGGGGTAGCCGAGCAGCTGCAGAGACCCGCCGCGCGGATGCCCGACCGAAACGGCGAGGTAGAGCGGCAGGCGCTGACCGGAAACGCAGGCGGCGACGGTGATCACCCGGCCTCCCGTGAGGGCGCGCTGGTCGGAGGCGACCTCGACCCAGCGCACGAACTGGCGCCCGCGGGTCGGAGTGAGACCGGCATCTGGGGCGAGCCCGGCGCCTCTTATGAATGGGGCGAGGGCGAGGGCGCGCAGACCAGGGCGGGCGGCGTCGTAGCTCAGGTAGGCGCGGGCGAACTGCAGGGCGAAGTCCTGACTGGGGGCATCGCGGGAAGATTCGCGCGGCATCTGCGTGGGCGCGGCGGAGGCCGGGGAGAGGAAGGTGGCGCGGATCCCGAGGGCGAAGAAGACGAAGAGGACCGCAGATGCCAGATATCGCGGCGCCCGGGCGGAGTGGCGGGCGCGGCGCACGCTCTGCCAGCCGCTCTGGACGCGATCCGGGAAGGAATTCTCGGCCATCAGCGCTCGAACCCGAATTGCTCGGTGCCCTCCGGCCCGCCGCCACCAGAAGGTGGCGGCGGGATCGGGGGCAGAGGAGCCGGCGCCGGAGTCTGCGACACGGCGGGCGGGGTCGAGATCGACAGAGGCGAGATTTCGGGCGCCTGGGAGGGGGTGGGTTCGCGCTGGTGCTCACTCTCTGGGGTCTGCGACCGGCGCCCTGCCGCGGCGAGATCACCTTGGCTTGGCTCGGGCCGGGAAGAGGGCGGGTCCGTTGGGGCAGGCGGGCTCGCCCGGCCCGGCGCTGGGGGGAGGACCAACGCCGAGCGCGAGGACGTCTCGGTGGGCTGCGGTTGCTTTGCGGAGCCGGAGGTGAGCTCCAGGACCCCGAGCGCCGCGGCCGCCGCGGCCCCGAGGCCGAGCGCCGCAAAGCGGCGTGGGCCCCGGGCTCCCGCGGGGGCGGTGCGGTGACCCAGACCCGAGGGCGCTGCGCCCTGGGGCTCCTGGTCACCGACGCGGAGGGCGCTATCGGGGTTCCGCAGCGCCGTCGTCTCGGTGGCGATCAGCTCGTCGCCGAGAACGAAGACGTCATCGCTGTTCCTTCTTCCCATCACCCGGGCAAGACGAGGGGTCGCAAGAGTTCGATACCCGGAGCCAACCTATGCCGCGGCATAGGAGCAACCGGCCAGCCCGTGCCGTGGATGGACGGACGCATCCACCTGATTCCGACCAAGGATGCGAGCGACTCCGATCCAATCGCAATCGAGGGTGCTGGGTGCTGCACCCGATGCTCCAGGTGCTACACTCGACCGGGATGCCGACCACCAGGCCCCGCTACACGATCACGGACACCGGCGAGCTCAGCGAGCTGCTCGACGAGGCCCAGAGGCGCTGGCCCGAGGTTGAAGATCGCAAGGAGCTCCTGCTCCGCCTCCTAACCGTCGGGCGGAGGGCGATCGAGCGCGAAGCAACTGAGCGCAGCACCGCGATCAAGGAGACCGCCGGGGCGCTCACCGGTGTGTTTCGGACCGACGAGCTGGAGCGGCTGCACGCAGATTGGCCCCCGTGATCGTCCTGGACGCGAGCGTGTTGATCGCCCACCTGGACGGCAGCGACCCTCATCACGGCGCTGCCCAGAGCCTGCTCGAGGCGGGCGCCGAGAAAGCGCTGGGGGCGAGCACGATCACACTCGCCGAGACCCTGGTCTCCCCCACCCGCGCAGGCCGGCTCGGCGACGCCGAAAGAGCACTGCGGCGTTTGGACGTGACCGAGCTGACGCTCGGCGAGAACGCTCCTGCTCGCTTGGCTCAATTACGCGCCGACGTGGGCCTCAAGATGCCGGACTGCTGTGTGCTGCTGGCCGCACAAGAGCACGCCGGCCTTCTCGCCAGCTTTGACCTAGAACTGCTTGCCGCTGCGCGCAAGTTGGGGCTGAAGACAGCCGAGTAAGGCATTTCTGGGCGGAACGGGTCCAGACTTGGCTATCCCGAGTGACCTTCCTGCGCCGCCTGCTCCTTGATCCGGCGGGCGGCCTTCACGTAGGCAATCATTCGGTCGCGACGGCCAATCGCGAGGACGACGCTGATCGCGGGTGGGCCATCGCTGGGCTCGTTTCGGTAGACGAAGCGATAGCGCGGCTTGCCACCCCAGTCGGGCTCGTCGAAGCGAACCTTTCGACAGCCCCTCAGCACCCGGGGAGGCTTGTCCCCCATCAGCTCGCCGTGGTGGGGGTTACCGTGCAACCCGACCACAATTCGCGCGACCTCGCGCTTCAGGGTCTCGTCCAGTTGGTTGGCATCGGCCGTGGCCTCGACCAGGGCTTCGACCTTGTGCTCAGCCTCCGGGGAGCTGCCCAACAAACTCCCCCATTCCGATCTCCATGAGGAAATCGCCAGCACTCAACCGCTCGCCATCGCTCTTCTGCAAGCGCTCCTGCAGGAACAGCGCCAGGCCGGCGTTCTCGAGCTCCTCTTCCAGCTCCTCGATCCGATCCTTTGCGGCAACCAGATCCACGGTGGGGACCAGCGATGCCGACCCCCCCTGGCCCCGAGTCGTAATCCGGATCGCGTTGCTCTCCGGATCGGGCGAGGGCTCGCTGCGCGAGGACGCCTGCTTGACGAGCTGTGGCAAATTGCGGCGCGCCTCGCTGGTTCCCAATGCAATCGGTTTCTTGCCTCGGGTCGTTGTCAGACCACAAGCGTACCATTAGTTGTACAAGTTCTGAATCACACGTAGGCGCCTGAGACCTGGGGGTCACCTCAGGCCTTGCGGCTGGGTGCGCTCACAGGTCGGTTGCCGGCGTTCTAACCAACCCTTGAGATCCGTTCCGATTCTGAGCACCAGCGGAATCGGGTTGCACGCACCGAACCCCAGTTGACCTATGGCGCCGAGAAATGGCCGCAGATGCGACCGAATGTCAGCAACGACGAAACTATGAGAGGTGTCTGCAGCGGATGCGATCGCGGTGTTCTGGGCGCTCGTCACCTACGAGCGCCAAATCGTGCCCCTCGTGCACAGCGAGCTGGGGCGCTGGCAGACCCGCGCCGCGGCGATTCCTGACCCGGTTCTGCGCGCGGCGGCGCTCTCGGCATTGCACGAGAAGGGCCAAAATGTCGAGGCGACGGCCGTCTTCGCGATCCTGGCACCGCGGGCCAACCGAGTCGGGGCGCTGCGGGCGATCGTAGCCCTGCAGGCCGCGATCGACTATCTGGACATCCTCGGTGAGCAGCCGGTCGAGGACCCCCTGGCGGACGGCCTGAGGTTGCACAGCGCGCTTTGCGATGCCGTCTCCCCCGGCGCCGGGCCCGGCGAGTGGTACAGCCTGCACCCCCAGCGTGAGGACGGTGGCTACCTGGCTGCGCTGGTCGCTGAGTGCCAGAGCCGGGTGGCGGGTCTGCCCGCTACCGAAGCGGTGCTGCCACTGCTGCAGAGAGCGGCAAGGCGCTGCGCCGAGGGCCAGAGCCACACGCACGCCGCCGACAGGATGGGCGGCGCTCAGATCGAGACCTGGGCGATCGACCAGGATTCCGCGCCGGGATACCTCTGGTGGGAGCTGGCGGCGGGGGCCAGCTCTTCGGTGGCGGCCCAGGCGCTGATCGCCGCAGCCGCCGACCCGAGGACCACCGCGGAGCAGGCGACGCTGATCGACGCCGCCTACTTCCCTCCGATCGGCGCACTGACCGTGCTGCTCGATGACCTGATCGACCGCGACGAGGATCTCTCAGCCGGCCAGCACAACTATCTGAGCTACTGCGCAAACGAGGAGGAGGCAGCGAACCGGATCGGCCTGCTCGCAGGCCGGGCCAAAGCGGCCAGCGCCGATCTGCGCCACGCCCGCCGCCACCGCGCGATTCTCGCCGGCGTCGCGGCCTTCTACCTGAGCGCGGCCCCGACGACCAACGGATACGCTCGCCCAATCAGGGCGCGTCTGCTCGAAGTACTGGCCCCCACCGTGCGCCTGACCATGGTCGCGCTCCGCCTGCGCCGCCATGGCTGAGCGCGAGGGCCCCGCCTAGGTCGCGATCCTCACCGACGGCAACGGACGCTGGGCGAAGGCGCGAGGTCTGCCGGTCGGGGCCGGGCACCGAGCGGGGGCCGAGAACGTCCGGGCGCGGCTTCGGGACGCGGTCGAGCTTGGCATCCGGGAGCTGACCGTCTATGCCTTCTCAACCGAGAACTGGTCGCGCTCGCCGCAGGAGGTTAAGGGGCTGATCGAGCTGCTCGCCGAGTACATCGACGGCGTGACGCCGGAACTTCATGCCGAGAAGGTGCGCCTGCGCTTCATCGGCGAGCGCGGCGACCCGGTGCCGCGAAGCCTGGTGGAGAAGATGAATTGGGCCGAGGAACTAACTGCAGGCAATGAACGGATGACACTGTGTGTGCCATTCAACTACACGCGGTCGAGCTGAGATCCTCAGGGCAGCGCGCGCTTTCAATGGAACCAGCGAGGAGGAGTTTCGCGCTTGCCTCTACGCGCCCGAGATGCATGACCCCGAGCTGCTGATCCGCACCGGCGGGGAGCGCCGGCTCTCCAACTACCTGCTCTGGCAGGTAGTTGAGACGGAGCTCGTCTTCACCGAGGAGCTCTGGCCCGACTTCTCGCGAGACTCTCTGGAGCGGGCGATCAGGTTATTCCGCGAGCCCAAGAGACGACGGGCTGACGATCAAAGCAGCACTGCTCAGTGCTCTTCCCTCCCAGGGGCGCTCGCTGAGCGCGAATAGGCCGTAGAACAGGCGGGGAGGATTCGGGAGGTCTCAGCTGAAGCGGGAGAACTTGAAGCGACAGTAGTTGAAGCCGTAGGTGATCACCACGTCGTTGGCGAGATTGCCGGTGTGGACGAAGCGCACGGCGTTGTGCTGGTAGGAGACGATGCGTTGCGCGTGCAGCGCCGACGCCGCTCTGCTCAGATAAGACTCCTGAAGCCGCAGGTAGCCGAACCACTTGGAGAGCTGCGCAACATCGGCCGGGGGGCGCGACTCGGCGGAGATCGCTCCGACGGTCCGATCGAAGATCCGCCGCGCCCGTGAGAGCTGTCCCGCCGCGACGGCCAGGCGTTCCCGCTGGACGTTCGAGCGAAGCCCCCGCACCGCCCGCTGGGTCTGTTCGACATTTGGCTTGCAGATCGACTCGAGTTGGCTGACGTATTCGGCCTGGTCGGGTGCGGCATCGGCGACGGCCACGGCGCTCAGCGCGAGCACGGCCAGACACGCTGCGGCAACCATGCGGCGCAGTAGAGGGCTCCTGATCGTGGGAGATCGCATCCCTGTTTCCCCTTTCCCCATCGAGGATTGTGTCACCGCCCTGGATCGTCTGCGGGCGCTGCATGGGAATCGAAGCGCGGCAGCAGCCTGTCAAGCCTCGCGGGGACATGCCAGACGCGATCGCCGAGCAGCAACATCAGGGCCGGCAGCAGCACGATCCGGACCACCGTCGCGTCGAGCAGGATCGCCACCGTCAGCCCGACGCCCAGCTGGCTGACTGTGGCGATCGGCGCCGCGGCAAAGGAGACGAAGACGGCGATCATGATCGCGGCGGCACCGGTGATCACCCCCGCGGTCTTCTCCAGGCCGAAGGCGATCGACGCGGCATTGTCGGCGCCGGCAGTGCGCCGTTCGCGCATGCGGGCGATGAGGAAGACGGAGTAATCGATCGAGAGCCCGAAGGTGACCGCGAAGATACCCGCGGCCCCAACCGTGTCGATGTAGCTGTGGCCGCCGAGCGGATAGCCGGCCGGCAGCTTGCAGATCAGGGTGACGACCCCAACCGCGGCCGCGACCGAGGCGAGGTTGAGGACGACGGCCAGCGCCGCGAGCAGCGGCGCCCGGAGGATCGCGAGCAGCATCATGAAGGTGATAACAACGATGGCGCCGATTACGAGCGGTAGGGCGGCGCGGGTCGCCGAGCCATAGTCGTTGAGGATCGCGGCGCCGCCGCTGACACCGGTCCGAAGGTTGCCTTCGCGCCCGAGGCGCGCGGCTTCGGCGCCCAGCATCGCACCGGTGGCCCGCGAGCCGGGAGTATTGAAGGGATCGGTGGAGACGACGAGCAGGCGGGCCGCCTGGCCGCCGCGTCCGACGTTGACCGCCTCGCCGGCGAGGGCGCGGGGAACCGGCGGTGCACCGTCGAGTGCGGAGAGCACGAAGTAGCCGGAGTCGAAGAGATGCGGTGAGCTTCGGCGCAGCGCGGCGACGCCTCGAGCGAGCGGACCGGCGGCGGCGCTGACCCGCACGCCGGCCCGACCGAGCCCGCGCTGCAACGGGTAGGAGCGATGGAAGCCGCCCGCGAGGCCGCGCTGCAGGGCGGCGGCGCCTCCGTGCAGTTCGGCGAGCCCGGTGGCGAGGCGATTCGCCGCGGAGCTCAGTTGTTCGAGCCCGCCGCTCAGCCCGGCGGCGCTTCCGGCCAGCCGCTGCGAGCCTTCTTCGAGGCGAGCGCCGCCCGCGGCGAGGCGGCCGAGGGCGCCGTGCAATTCGGTCGCGAGGTCGCGGATGCTTCGCACCTTCTGGTCCTCGACAGCGAGGACGTGTGCCAGCAAGCGCTCCTGTTTTGCCATGCCTCGCAGCGAGGGGTCGCTGCGAGCGGCAGCTTCGAGCTCGTCGGCGAGGCGGCGGGCGCGACGCAGGGCCTTGCTCCGCAGGCTGGGCAGCAGGGCGTGAAGTTCGATTTCCAGGGAGAGGCCCGCACTGGAGGCCTTTTGCTGGCCGGCGGCGAGGCGCTTGGAGCCGGCGGCGAGGCGTTCGAGGGCTTCGCTTGCCTGGGCCCCGCCGGCCGCGGCGCGTTCCAGCGCGGCGGCGATCAGCCCGGCCCCCGCGCCCGCCCGTTCGGAGCCCGCGCCGAGCACGCCGCTGCCGGCCGCGGCGCGCGACAGCCCGGCCCGCAGGCGGCGGACGGCGGCGGCGGCGCGGCGCAGGCCTGGGCCGAGGGCGGTCAGCTTGGAGGCGCTGTCGGGACCACTGGAGGCGAGTCTCTGGCCAAAGCGCCGTAGCGGCCGCGCCGCACGCTGGATCGGAGCCGGGCCGATCACCGCGCGCACCTGCGACCGGGCGGCGATGCGGCGCTGGGCGCGGGTGAGCAGGGCGAGCCGGCGGGGCGTCGTGATCGGGCCGTGTCGAGCCGCGACGACGATCTCGAAGGGAGCCTCCCAACCGGGGCCGACGGCGCGATCGATCGCTTCGGCATTGCGCCGAGCCGGGCTCGAGCTGGGCAGCTCGTTGATCCCGGGAGCGCCGGTGTTGAAGGCGAGGGCGGGCACAGCGAGGAGGATGAGCGGCAGCGCGATCAGCGCCACCGCCACGGCGGGCCGGCGCAGGGCTGCGCTTGCCGCCCCGGCGACCGCCGAGCGCCCGCGAACCGGTCCGCGAGACCGCCGGCCGATCGCCCCAGAGTTGATCCGCTCGCCGAGCAGCGCAAGCAGGGTGGGCAGGGCGAAGAGGGCGATCGCGACGGCGATCGGGGTGACGACGACGAGCGCCGTCGCCAGCGAGAGGAGCAGCGAGCCAGGCTGCAGGAACGAGGAGAGGAGGATCGAGATGAACAGCGTGGCGCCGGCGAAGAGGGTCGTGCGGCCGGCGGTGGCGCGAGCGGTCCGGGCCGCCTGCCACGGCGAGGCGCCTGCGGCCAGCTCCTCACGGAAGCGGGAGACGATGAAGAGGGAGTAGTCGACGCCGAGGGCGAGGCCCATCATCGTGCAGACGACCACCGAGAGGGCTTCGATCGTCATCACGGAGTCGAGCAGGACGAGGACTCCTCGCCCGGCGAACACGGTCAAAGCGCCGAAGGCGAGCGGAATCGCCGCGGCGACCAGCGAGCGGAAGACGAGCAGCAGCACGATCAGCAGCAGCGGCGCGGCGATCAGCTCGGCGCGCTCGGTCGCCTTCAGCGATTCGGATTGCAGGTTCCTGGTGACGCTGGCATAGCCCGATTGGATCGCTTCGACGGGCGCGTGGATGCGCGCCTGCAGGGTGCGTTCGAGCGCCGGCACGGTCTGACGCATGGCGAGGTCGAGCGGCAGGTGGTAGTCGAGCAGGACGATCGCCCTGCGGGGGCCGGGGCGCAGATATCCAACAGCCCCGCGGTCCCAGGGAGAGACGACGGCGACGGCCGGGTCGCGGCGAAGCGCCCGGACCAGAGGAGGCCCCTGTCGTTCGATCGCCGCGGCCGGGCCGCGCAGGAGGACGGCGAAGGGCGAGGAGGGCCCGAAGTGCTCTTCGGCGAGCGCCTGACCGCGGGCGGAGGAGGTGCCCGGAACGATCAGCGAGGTCGGTTGGAGGCGGTTTTCGACGCCGAGCCCGACGATGCCCAGAGCCAGGCAGGAGACCACGACGACGAGGAGGCCGAGAACCGGCCCTGAGAAGCCTCGCCTCACCCGGGTCTCCCCCCCAGAGGCTTGATCCTCACGGCCCTCGCTTGGCTTGTGACCGCTTTGAGGCGGTCGCAAGGTGGGTCACCCGTTTCCCTTCCACCTTTCTGGCAGGACGCCTGACATTCTCCTCTGATAACTCGCGAGCCCTGCCGGCGACCCGCTTTCCCTGTTGGCAGTTCTCCCCGCGAACCCCTTGCACGTGTAAAACGGCGCACCTCCAAGGGGCAACCCTAAACTAGAACATGGACCAACCCCAGAGGCTTCGGCTTGGCTCCGATATCGCCATAAATCTGGGGAATCGGGTCGATACAGATTTATCGGCGACTCCGCCGCCGTGGCCGATCGATGGCGAGACCGTGCAACCCCGACTTCCGCAGGCTGCTAGCATTTTGCAAGCAATGCCGACTCTCTATGTCAGAGACGTTCCTTCGGAGCTATACGAACGGCTTCGCCATGAGGCAGCGTCGGCCCGGCGCTCGCTCAGCGCAGAGACAATTGTGCTGCTGCGCCGCGCCCTCACCCCAGGCCAACCCGGCCTCTCGCTCGAGCAGCTCGTGGAGGGAGCCGATCGGATTCGGGAGCAGCATTCGCTTCCCGCTGACTCCCCCGGCGCGGCTGAGCTGATCCGCGAAGACCGCGAGCGTTAGCCCCCGGTGGCCACGATCGTCCTCGACGCGAGCGTCATGGTCGCGCTCTATGTCGAGGAGCCGCTCTCGACGGCAGCGCGGGCGGCGCTGGTTCGCTCCGATGAAGCGGGCGATGACCTCCATGCTCCGGACCTGCTGCTGATCGAGTGCGCAAATGCGCTCTGGAAGCGAGTAGGCCGGGGCGAGTTGGGTCGCGAGGAGGCAATGAGCGCGATCAATCAGCTCTCGATACTCGATGACCTCGAGTGCCATCCTTTGGACGGGCAGCTCGTCGGAGCCGCGCTCTCGCTCGCGATAGCTCACTCACTGACCGCATACGACGCGCTCTACGCGGCACTCGCAGTGCAGCTTGGCGGTGCCGTTTTGAGCGGCGACGCCCGTTTTGTCGAGCAAGCCGCGAAGGCGGGCCTGCCTGTAGTTGCGGTTGCCGCCGGACACCGAGGCGGCA